>JAFSUW010000005.1 GCA_017450465.1 Clostridia bacterium
AGTTTTTGCCGGTCAAAAAAACTGGATGTTTTTTTGAGTGACGATTAAGGCATGGATGCCGCATCGGAACGACCGGCAATCGTTTTGGCTAGAAATGAAAAAACGTAGCGCTTGTGAGCGTTATTTTTTATATTTTGTAGTAACAAATAATTTGATATAAAAATTTTTCTCAGATAAACAACAATTTATAAAAAAATAGAAGCTACTAGCTTCTATTTTAATGTTCCATTCCAACATTTCTTGGTGGTGCTTTTTCTCCTTTGGTTTCTATCTCCTTAGATTGTTCATCAAACGCTCTACAAATTTCTAGCAAATCCGCCATACAAGCATTCTTGCTAATTTTTTTATTAAACACTCTATTTCCATCTATATGCTTAGATACATTTACACCTTCCTCACTATAACTTAAGTAATAACCACTAGGAAGTATTTTAACTATTTTTTCACATTCTATGTGATTTTCATATCTATATAGTTCACTAAATGGCATACTTAAAGTACCTTCTAAAATTGGTTCTGCTCTTTCTGTCTCATGTTGCCTTCGTAAATCTCTAACTTTCAAAAACAAGTCATCTATTAAGTTAAAATTAACATCTTCTAAAAATGCTTCCCTTTTTTCATCTGAGTCAATTCGAAATCCTTCTTTTATTTTTTTTACCATCATTCCTAGTATTTCTTCATCACTTTTTAGTGAATACTCGTTTCCTTCTTTTTTTATACCAAATGTAGTCACTATTCCTGCAACTTTTAAGTATTCTAATACACTTTGAGCAGATATTTGTTCTTTATCTATCAATCCTTTTTCCATTAGATGTTTTACAAGAATTTTTGATCTATCGTTAGCTGAATCACTAATATAGTAATTAAAACTTTCAGAAAAACTACCAAATCTTTCATTTACAATTCCTTTATACATAAAATCATGTTCATAAGATCTTGAAATGTCAGAATAATCTGCAGCAAAGTCTATACCGCAATCTATAATATTTAATATATTCTGTAAATTAAAACTTTCATTCGCTCCATTTTGATTATCTGTAACATAACTAATTATTTGGTCTCTTTGATCACATATGTTTTCTTGTTGCATCAGTATTGAATGTGCATGCCCTGCAGCATTTTTGTCAGTATGAAAAACTTTATAACCATTCAGATTCAAAAAATTTCTTAAACATTTTGTAGGGTCGCCTTCAAAATATACTATTTTATATTTTTTTAGTTCGTCATCAGAAAGTGGAATTTCTACACCTTTTTTTACCATGATAACCGCATCTTTTGAAAGCTCTATACTAGTACCACGTGTCCACGAATCTGAAGGAGAAAGACCTGCTATAGCAGTTCCCATATTATCATTATCCATTTCATTTTCATGCACGCCAAAATCATCAACAATCATGTAGTCTACATCATCCCAATTTCCTCTTCCATCACTAGTTGATTCAACCCTGTTATTTATTGTAAAATGTACCTCGTGTCTATGGCTAGGAGCTGTAATTTCTTTGATTACACCATTAACACTCATATCACCAACCAACATTTTCTTTCCATCATAGTTTGACAAAATTCTTCCATGTTCTCCACCATGTGGAAAATAATTTGTACAATGAACTAGAATTTTTTATCAGCAGTTTGTTGTTCAAAATCTCCTAATACTTTAATATTTTCGCCCTTATCTGTTATAATAAAATCTTCACCATCTTGTGCAACATATGGTATTAATGGATTTTCTTCTATTCTTGCTTCTTCATTTTCATATTCTGCTAGTGCTTTTTCATATTTTGGGGTTATTTCTTCCTGTTCTTGTTTTGCTATAGCAAGTTGTTCTTCTAGCTTTTCAATCTCTGTTTCCAATTCTTTTTTAGTCATATTTTGCTCATATAGTTTTCCTCTATGAAAAATATTCAACACTCTATCAATTATATTTACTTTACCACTTGATATTAGCGAAGTTTCCATCTTTTGTTTCAATTCGCCTATTTGGTAAGTTAAAGAACTAATTTTTATATCTATAGATATGCTCTCACTCTTTATTTGTTCAAAAGCACTTGCTACTGCTTCGTATCTACTTTGTTTATCTACTTGTTCATCTATTACTTCTTGTGGATTAAAATCTTTTAACATATTTTTACCTCCGACTTTTTCTCAAATTAACTATCGGCTTTTTATGTTAAAATTTAATAAAAAAATAAGGCGATTTATCGCCCTATTTTTAACCCAACATTTCTTTTACTAAACTGCTTATTGTTTTACCATCTGCTCTTCCTTTGGTCTTAGCAGTTACTGCTGCCATTACTTTACCCATGTCTTTCATACTTGTAGCACCGGTCTCAGCAATTGTATCAGTAACTATTTTCTTTAATTCATCAGCGCTTAATTGTTCTGGTAAATACTTCATTAAGTAATTTATCTCAAGATTTAATCCATCAATTAAATCTGTTCTGCCACTTTTTTCATACTCAGGAAGTGCATCTTTTCTCTTTTTTACTTCCTTAGCGATTATGTCTATTACACCATTATCATCAAGTTCTACTCTATTATCTACCTCATATTGTTTTATTGCTGCGCGAACCATTGTTACAGTGTTTTTCTTCATTTCATCTTTTTCTTTCATCGCATTTTTCATTTCGTCCATTAAGGTTTCTTTTAATGTCATTTTTATTCCTCCTTTTTTCTACATGCTTATGAAAAAAGCACTCCTAGGAGTGCTTTTTATTATCTGTATTTTCTTTTTCTTGCTGCTTCAGATTTTTTCTTTCTTCTTACACTAGGTTTATCATAGTGTTCTCTTTTTCTAAGTTCGGTCATTACCCCACTTTTTGCGCACTGTCTTTTAAATCTTTTTAGTGCATTATCTAAAGATTCATTATCTTTTAATTTAATTTCGGACATTGTTCTACCCTCCCCCCACAATACTAAACATCTATATGAAGCTAATTGCCTGTACACTTAGTTTATACAATGATTATACCACTTATTTACTAATTGTCAATAACCAATTATCATACAAACTGCATATTCTTTTGAATGTGATATACTGATTTTTATATCTTTTAATTTTTTTTCATTAAAAAGTGATAATGCTCCATTATAAAGTTTTACGCTAGGTTTTCCAAGTTCGTCATTTGTAACTTCTATATCTTTGAAGTCAAATTCGCCATTAAAGCCAGTTCCAAGCATTTTTGCTGCTGCTTCTTTTGCAGCAAAACGAGCCGCATAATGTTCATATTTTGCTCTTTTGTACTTTTCACAGTACTCTATCTCAGTTTTAGTGAACATTTTTTTTGTAAAATTATCGCCAAATTTTTTTATTGACTCTTCTATTCTACTTATTTCAATTATATCTGTTCCACATTCCAAATTAATCAACCTTCTTCGGGCGGGCGAGGACACCCGCCCCTACATTTTTACATAGTTTCTCCATTAGCTTCTTCAAATATTGCATTAAACTCTTCGCCATCTATTTTTTCTTTTTCAAGTAATGCACCAGCTACTGCATGAAGCTTTTCAATATGTTCTTTTAATATTGATTCTGCTTTGTTATACGCGTCTTGTACTATTTTCTTTATCTCAATATCTATTTGTCTTGCAACTTCCTCACTATAAGTTTTAGTATGGGCAAAACTACGACCTAAGAATACCTCATCGTTATCATCACCATAAGTTATAGGACCTAAAACATCGCTCATACCATACTTAGTAACCATAGCACGTGCTGTTTCAGTTGCACGCTGAATATCATTTGATGCACCTGTACTTATATCATTTAATATAAGCTTTTCAGCAACTCTTCCACCTAACATTGATACAATATTTTCTTCCATCTCTATCTTTGAACGATATGTCTTATCTTCGTTTGGTCTATACATTGTGTAACCACCTGCTCTACCACGAGGCACAATTGATACTTGATGTACAGGATCTTGTGTTGGAAGGTATTTACTTACTACAGCATGCCCTGCTTCATGATATGCTGTAAGTTTCTTTTCTTTTTCGGTTATTACACGGCTCTTTTTCTCCGTACCAACTACAACTTTTACTATTGCATCTTCAACTTCTTGCATACCGATTAAATCTTTATCACGTCTTGCGGCAAGAAGTGCTGCTTCGTTTAACATATTCTCTAAATCTGCACCACTAAAGCCAGATGTGTTTTTAGCAAGTACTGATAAATCCACATCTTCAGCAAGTGGTTTTTTCCTTGCATGAACTTTTAATATTGCTTCACGCCCCAATATATCTGGTGAACCAACAACTACTGTACGGTCAAATCTACCTGGGCGAAGAAGTGCTGGATCTAATACGTCTGGTCTATTTGTTGCAGCAAGTATTATTACGCCTTCATTTGCACCAAAGCCATCCATTTCAACAAGGAGTTGGTTTAATGTTTGCTCTCTTTCGTCATGTCCACCACCAACACCTGTTCCTCTTTGACGTCCTACAGCATCTATTTCATCAATAAATATTATACATGGTGAATTCTTTTTGGCTTCTGTAAATAAATCTCTTACACGGGATGCACCAACACCAACAAACATTTCAACGAAGTCTGAACCACTTATGCTGAAAAATGGCACACCAGCTTCACCTGCTACCGCTTTAGCAAGTAAAGTTTTACCTGTTCCTGGAGGTCCTACAAGTAGTACTCCTTTTGGAATTCTTGCACCCATATCAATAAACTTTTTAGGAAATTTCAAAAACTCTACTATTTCTTGTAATTCTTCTTTTTCTTCATCAACACCAGCAACATCATTAAACGTTATTTTCCCTTTACCATCATTTAATTTTGCTCTACTTTTGCCAAACGACATTACTTTGCCGCCGCCACCACCTGCTTGGTTTAAGAAAAATACCCAGAATAGTATAAATATTACTACTATCGCAATTGTTGGCATTAAACTAATCCACCATGGTGTTTCCATTGGTAGTACATCTTTATATACAAAACCCTTTCCTTCTTCATATAATGCATCATATTTTTCAATAAATGCCTCTTTAGAAGGTAATGCAACAATATATTCAGTGTTATCATCAACAAGCTCTACATGTGCTTGCCCATTTTCATATGTTGTAACAGACTTTACCTTTCCGCTATCCATATCCATTAAAAGTTCTGAATATGTTAATTCTTTTGTTTTAGTTGTTGTAAAATCTCCTGTAAAATATGATATAAATGCCATACATAGCACTAATGCTATTATCAATGTCCATCCATCAAATCTTTTGTTTTTCAAATCTATACCCCCATTATTCATATATTTCTGGTTTTAATACACAAATTTCTGGCAAGTTTCTATACTTACCATTATAATCTAGACCATATCCTACTACAAATTCATTCGGAACGTCAAATCCTATATAATCTGCCTTAACCGGTGCACGTCTACGCTCCTGTTTATCAAGTAATGTGCAAATTTTAAACTCTTTACATTTTCTTACGTTAAATAACTGCGTTAAGTTATACATTGTAAGGCCGGAATCTATTATATCTTCTACAATTATTACCACTCTATTCTCAACATCAATATTTATGTCTTTTATAATTTGTACATTGCCGGATGAAGTAGTATTTTCATAACTTGAAGCTACTAAAAAATCTATATCCATTGGTAAATCTATTTCACGAATCAAATCGGACATAAACACTGACGAACCTTTTAATACACTAACTACAACTATTTCTTCTCCTACAAAGTCTTTAGTAATTGCGGCTCCAATTTCTTTTACTCGCTTTGCTATCTCTTCTTTTGAAATAAGTACTCTTTCAATATCCTTATATATTTTTTCCATATTTTAAAATAATAACCTCCTTTGTCTTATTATCTTTTAAAAACTCTCTTGAAGACCTCATACCTACTACCCAAACTATTCCTTTATCACAAGTAACAAGCGGGATTTTATCGCGGTCTTCTAAAAGGATTTTATTATCACTAAAAAAATCTTTAATCTTTTTCTTGCCTGTCATACCCGTTGGCAAAAAATAATCTCCAACTTGCCTATTTCTAATATATAATTTTTTACCAGTTTTTTCAACATCAAACGCTTTAATATTTTTATCTTTTATAACGTCTGATACATCCGATGCTTCCTTAATTTCACATTCTATATATGTTCCTAGCTCCTCTATAAAAGTCTTCCCTGGAGCACTTATTTCATAACAAAAATCACACGCATCTTTACTAGATTTAATAGTAATCTCATTATAATTAACAATAAGTTTCACATCATCTGCAATTTTTATAATGTCACCATTTTGTGCATCTTCAATGATATCAATTGCATTTTTTAGCGATACAAAACTGATATCTTTTAAGCTATTTCTGTAACTTAAAATAAAGTTTCTAAGAACTCTACGCTTTATAGCATTATCTAATTTATTAAACTTATCTTTATCAATGATAAAACCTTCTCTTACAACTTCCTTATATTTTTCAGCAGTAACCACCTCAATTACATCTTCTTCATCTTTTAGTATCGTGCTCATCCTTGTTACTACATTAAAAATATTTGGATTTATTTCCTTCAAATTAGGAATTATGACGTTCCTTATCTTATTTCTTGTATATATAGTTTCAAAATTTGTTTTATCAATCATAGGAGTTAAATTATTTTCTTTACAATACGCTTCAATTTCATCACGTGGCACACACAAAAGTGGTCTTACTATATTCTTTGTTTTGGCTTCAATCCCAATAAGGCCTTCTAAACCAGTTCCTCTTATTAAATTCATTAAAATCGTTTCTACATTGTCATTTTGATTATGCGCAACTGCAATTTTATTTGCATTTTCTTTATTTAATATTTCTTCAAAAAAATCATATCTAATCTTTCTAGCATATTCCTCAGTCGACTTTTTCGCTTCACCTGATTCTTTTACCACATCTACTTTTTTCGAATAAAATTTAAGCCCTAATTTTTCTGCGGTGTTCTTTACAAAGTTTTCTTCAAAATCAGCTTCTTTCCTTATCATATGATTTACATGTGCTACAAATAAAGTCAAATTATACTTCTCTTTTAATTCATATAAAATGTACAACAAACAAAGTGAATCAGGGCCACCCGATACACCAACAACTATTTTGTCATTTTTATCTAGCAATCTATTTTTTAAAATATACTCTTCTACTTTTTCAATCATTTTTACAAGAAACGGATAATTAAAACCCGCTCTATGTTTTATTCACCACCATTAAATTTGTTTACGAACTTCGTATATTGGCCAAGCCATACAAGTTCTACAGTACCTGTCGAACCTGCTCTATGTTTTGCAATCATGATTTCTGCTATATTTTTCTTTTCTGTTTCTGGATTATAATAATCATCTCTATATAAAAACATTACTATATCCGCATCCTGCTCTATGGCACCAGATTCACGAAGGTCACTTAACACTGGGTGATGGTCTGGTCTTGAATCAGGAGCACGGCTTAACTGCGAAAGTGTTATAACTGGCACATCTAATTCTTTTGCCATTATTTTTAACGCACGGCTCATTTCTGATACTTCTTGTTGCCTATTGTCACCACTACGTCTACTACCTTGCATTAACTGTAAATAGTCTACTACTACTAAACCTAAACCCTTTTCGAGTTTAAGACGTCTACATTTTGCACGTATCTCCATTACAGTTTGTCCTGGTGTATCATCTATATATATTGGAGCATCTGTAAGCAAACTAGATGCTGTTGCAAGTTTGCTCCAATCGTCTTCTTCGAGTTTACCAGTTCTTAGTTTGTTGCTATCTATCATGCCTTCTGAGGCAAGCATTCTATATACTAATTGCTCTTTTGACATTTCCAAACTAAAGATAGCAACTGGAATTTTTGAACGTATTGCAACGTTTTGTGCTATATTAAGTGCAAATGCAGTTTTACCAAGTGAAGGACGTGCTGCAATTAATATTAAATCGGAATTATGAAGTCCTGCTGTTTTCATATCAAGATCAGGAAATCCATATGATGCACCTGTTAAGAAACTTTTTTGATTATATAATTCTTCTAACTTTTCAAAATTATCTACCAAAATACTTTTTACTGGTGTAAAACCTTTTACGTTTCTTTTCTGGATTACATCAAATATCTTTTTCTCTGCACTATCTACTATTGTCTGCACTTCTTCGTTTGCAGAATATCCCATATTTACTATATCTGTTGATGCACGAATTAATTTTCTAAGCAAAGATTTTTCTTCCACAATTTTGGCATAATGCTCAATGTTGGCTGATGTAGGCACTTTACCAGATAATTCTGCTATGTATGCGATGCCACCTACTGCATCTAATGTACCACGAAGACGTAGTTGTTCCTTTAATGTTAAAAGGTCTACTGGTTTTGATGCCTCAAACAAATCACAGATAGCAGAAAAAATCTCCTTATTGTCTTCACGATAAAAATCGTCAGGAGTTATTTTCTCAAGCACACTTGCTATAGCATCTTTATCTATTATCATTGAACCTAATACTGCTTGTTCTGCTTCAATATCATTTGGAAGCACTCTTATCGCATTTTCTTCGTTCATAATAAATCCTTCCTGGTAAGCAAAATTTATTCCGTTACAATTTGTACCTTGATTTTTGTATTTACACCTTCATAAAGTTTTACTTCTACTTCAGTTACACCTGCTGTTTTTATCGCATCTTCTAACATTACTTTTTTCTTATCAACTTCTATTTTGTGCTCATCATTTAACTTTTCTGCAATATCTTTCGCTGTTACAGATCCAAATAATCTTCCACCTTCACCTGCTTTTACAGTAAATTTAAGTGTTATTTTTTTCATAACCTCAGCAAGTTTTTTTGCTTCTTCAAAATCTCTTTCCTTACGTTTCATTAACGCGCCTTGTTGGGATTTTAGTACATTCATGTTTTCTGCTGTCGCTTCTACTACTAATTTGTTTTTTATTAAGTAGTTTCTTGCATAGCCCTCGCTTACTTCAACTACGGCTCCTTTTCTTCCGAGTGTTTTGATGTCTTTTTGTAATATTACTTTCATGTGCTTCACCCTTTCTTTTTCGGCGAACAAACATAGCGAATTTTATGTGGCGAACTCTAGTTCGCCGCTACATGTTCGTCAATACATGTTCGCTAGTGTATTTTCACCACTACAGCATGCTAATTTTCTGCTTTATATTCTGCTATTGCTCCCTTTAATTTTTCTAGGGCTTCTTCTTCTGTTACATCACTAAGCTGTGCACCTGCTATTGTTATACTTCCGCCACCACCTAGTTTTTCTAAAACAACTTGAACATTTATATCACCTAAAGACCTACCACTTATAGCTATCTTGCCATCTGCTTTAGATAATACAAATGATGCTTTTATTCCAGTAATATTTAATAAATCATCTGCCGATTGTGCAGCAATTAATGCTCCATCTTTCTCACTATCACACATAGATATTGCAATTTCATTATCTATGATTTCAGCTCCTCTAATTACATCTGCTTTTGCCATATAAATGTCAAAATCATTTTGGAACATTTGCTTTACAGAAATCGTATCAACGCCATATTTCTTTAAGAAAGCAGCGGCTTCAAATGTTCTTATACCTGTTTTGAACGTAAAGTTCTTTGTATCTACTATTATTCCTGCATATAATGCTTCTTCTTCTATTTGTCTTATTGTAACTTTTTTGTCCATGTACTGTAAAAGCTCTGTTACAAGTTCACAAGCAGACGATGCATAAATTTCATGATATGTTAAAATTGCTTCACCTATAAAATCTGCTACTTTTCTATGGTGGTCAATTACAACCACTTTCTTTGTGAACTGTAATAGTTCAGGAAGTTCTGTAAATGATGCTCTATGTGTATCAACTACAATTAAAAGTGTATCATTATTTATTTTTGCAAGTGCTTCGTTGTGTCTTAAAAATACACCTTCGTATTGGCCAGATGTTTCTAGTCTGTTCATCATTTCTTTTATTGTTATATTATTTAAATTGTCTATAACAATATACGCATCACGATTTAAGCATTGTGCAACACGGAACAAACCAACTGCTGAACCTATTGCATCGGCATCTGGATTTGCGTGGCCCATTATTATTACGTTACCACTTTGTTCTATCAATTTTTCAAGAGCATTAGCCATAACTCTTGCTTTTACTCTTGTACGTTTTTCAACTTCTTTACTCTTTCCACCAAAGAAACTATACTCGTTATGACGATTTATTACTACTTGATCACCGCCACGACCAAGAGCAAGTTCGATTGCAGCAAGTGCATCTTTTAACCCCTCTGCAAAGTTATCATATTCACTTGCTATACCAATACTTAATGTAACAGGGAGTTTGTTCCCTATATCTATTTCTTTTACTAAATCGAGTACTTCGAATTTGCCTTCTTCCATTTCAGCCAAAAACTTAGATTCGAAAAGCATTATATATTTATCACGCTCGTATTTTTTGGCAACACCTGAAGTAAATCCATACCAAGCATTTAATTTTCTATCTATTTCAGCAAGCAACTGTGGACGGCCTTCATCTTGTATACTTTGCATTAATTCGTCGTAGTTATCTATTACCGCAACACCAATACATGCTTTTTCGTCAGTATAAATCTTTTGAAGCATTGTATAATCTGTATTATCGATAAAGTATAATGTTAATACAAAGTGATCTTTTTTACTTTTAGTATCTAATTTTGTTATATTTCCTACTACTTGATAAGTTTTATTGTTCAAATTTACTGTTGTTGGAATAAATTTATTATCATTTATTAACTCATCTGGTTTTATATCTGGTATAAATTCAAAAATATGACGTTCTATCAAGCCCTCATCACCAATTATGTCTTGGAACAAATTATTGTACCAGATTATTACACCATTCATTTCTATAGTCGCCATTGGTAATGGGAAACTAGATAAACTACTATTTTCTATATTTTTTACATTGAAATTTGAATGTTCTATGTGTTTTTCGATTTTCTCTTTTCGCATTTTATTCATAAATACTGAAAGAAACAACATACATAACCATAAAAATATGCCAGGAATAATTATTTTTATATCATCTAAGCCACATATTACTATCATTAAGAAAAATACACCCAAATACATATAATCTTTAGGGGCTAATATTTTAGCAATATTATTCTTCTCTTTTTCCATATAGTATCATCTCTCCTATTTAGGTTATTTTATAACGCAAACACTATATTGTCAAATTGTTCAAATTATTCACTCATTATTCTATTATATAATTCTTTCAATTTTTCTACTGTAACATTAGGTAAATCATGTTTTTTTGCTAATTCATTAGTATAATCTTCTAGTTTATAAACTGTATAATACTTTCCATCATAATGTGTTACCGTTGGAATAAGCTCATAATAATCTATTTTTACTTCGCCATCTTCTTTTACTAACTTAAATTTCGCCATCCCACCAAGCATACGTGGAAGTTCGTTTTGATGTGATACGAAGTTGCCAAGTGAATAATATACAAGTGCTGTATTACCATCTTCAGTAGTTACCATACCATATGGTTCCAAAACATGAGGATGTGCACACAAAACTATGTCAGCACCATTGTCTATAAAGAAATCTACATAATTTTTATGATAGTTACTTGGCTTATAAACATACTCTGTACCCAAATGAAGTATTGGAATTAAAATATCGCTATTTTCTTTTGCTTCTTTTAACACTTCAGCAATCTTTTCCTTGTTGCCAAGCATATCAACCATATAACTTTTATTTGATGGTAAATTTAAGCCATTTAAGCTAAATGTATAATTTACAAAGGCAATTTTTATATTATTTTTTTCGACATAAACAATTTTGCTATCATCCTCATTTTCGTGAATTCCAAGTATTTTTATGTCTGGATAATTTTCTTTCCAAAAATTTAGTGTATCTGTAATTCCTTCAGTTCCCTTATCGTTTGTATGATTTGTTGCACATGCTATTATGTCAAAACCGGCATTAACTAGCGAATGCCCCATATCTGTTGGTGTACCAAATCGTGGATACGAACTATATTTTGATTCATCTGCTATAAAAATTGTTTCTTGATTAATAATTGCAAGATCACTAGATTCTATTTCATCTTTCATATTTTCAAAAATCATGTCAAAATTATAACCATTTGGTGTTTTCGCCGCCTGATATATTGGGCTATGAATTAAATTATCTCCTACCATTGTTATAATAAGTTCATCTTTTTCTGGCTCAACAACTTCTGCTACTACCTCTTTTGCTTCTACCCCTTTAGGGATTTTTATTACTAATAATGTGACTAATCCAATTAACGTACAACCTAAAATTGCAATTAAGCTTATCCTTAGTTTCTTATTCATAAAATTTTTCCTTTCAGCATAATATCTATCCTATATTACTATACAATTTTGAACGATAAAAATCAAGTTAAGTTTGTCAAATATTTGCGTTTTGGCTACGTTAAACTGCGCATCGAAAATCCTCAACGTACACTTTAGTACGTCTCCGGTTTTCTTGCTTGTTTGCCTTGCCAAAACATCAAATCTTTGACAAACAGAAATTTGTAATTATAAACTTTTTGTTATATAATAGGCATAGGAGTGATGATTTTGGAAAATAAACTAAAGAAAAAAGAGCTTTATATTTTTATAGGAATAATGGCACTTATTTTGCTTGTTGCTGTTATTGGAAGTTTTTATAATACCGATATTTATTATGAAGAAGAAGATAATACACAAGTTTTAACTAACGATATTCAAGTAAAAAACATTAGTGAACTTGAAGATTCTGATTTTTCTATTCACTATATTGATGTTGGGCAGGCAGATTCATTCCTTGTTGTTTCAAATGGTCATGCACTTTTAATTGATGCTGGAAATAACAAAGATGGTAAAACAGTTGTAAATTATATAAAAAACTTAGGAATAAAAACATTAGACTACGCAATCGGCACTCATCCGCATTCAGACCACATTGGTGGCCTTGATACAGTAATAAAAAAACTAACTGTAAAAGATGTTTTAATGCCAAATATTCAAACATCAACCATGACTTTTACCGAAATATTGGATGCTATGCAAGATAAAGGTGTACCACTTACCATTCCAAAAGTAGGCGATACATTTTATTTCGGCGATGCTAGTTTTACGGTACTTTCCATTGAAAACGATGTGGAAGAATATAACCTTGCATCTATCGTAGTTAAAGTTAATTATAAAAATAATTCATACATTTTCTGTGCTGATGCTGAAACTGAAAACGAAGCCAAAATGTTAAAAAGCGGTCTTGACTTAAAATCAGATATTATAAAAATCGGCCACCACGGCTCATATTCGTCCTCTTCGAAAAAATTTATTGAAGCAGTAAATCCAAAAGCCGCAATAATAACTCTAGGTGCTGATAATGATTATGGATATCCACATAGAGAAACAATAAAAACCTTAAATGACTTAAAGATTCCTTACTTTAGAACCGATATAAATGGTAGTATAGTAGTTACATCAGATGGTACAAATAACACTATTTATTTATCAAAGGGGGAATAATATGAAACTAATAATTGACAGATTTGAAGAGCATTTTGCCATATGCGAAATTTTTGGCAGCACAGATTTCATAGAAATTGATAGATTGCATTTCCCTGAAAACATCAAAGAAGGCGATGTTGTCGACTACGATGGTAATTTAATTACACTTGATGAAGTAGAAACTAAAAAAAGAAAAGATGAAATAAATAAGAAAATGGAGAATTTACTTAAGTAAATTCTCCATTTATTTATTTTCCCATCTACCTGATATACC
Source organism: Clostridia bacterium (assembly GCA_017450465.1). Taxonomy (GTDB): domain Bacteria; phylum Bacillota; class Clostridia; order TANB77; family RGIG9151; genus RGIG3495. The sequence continues at coordinate 13,739 of JAFSUW010000005.1, forward strand.
GCATGGAAGTATTAAATTATTCTTTTCTACTGGCAGGCCGATTTCATCTGCATAAGATTTACCTCCATATTTCTTTTCTACAGTTAATTTTAATATATTAGCTAAAACTGTTGGGGCAAGCCCTGCCGTATATGAATTTATAAGATAAAATAACGGCTCATCCGATAACACTTGCATAGTTTTTTCAACTAATGGATATAAACTTGTTTCTATGTTCCATATTTCGCCTGTAGGGCCTCTGCCATATGATGGAGGGTCCATAATTATTGCATCATACTTATTGCCACGTCTTATCTCACGTTCTACGAATTTATTAACATCATCTGTAATAAATCTTACAACGTTATTTTCTAAACCAGACAATTTTAAGTTTTCCTTTGCCTGATTTACCATGCCTTTTGCCGCATCAACATGACAAACAGTAGCTCCAGCATAACTACATGCAACTGATGCACCGCCCGTATATGCAAATAGGTTTAATACTTTTATAGGACGACCTGCATTTTTTATTTTATCTATCATCCATTCCCAATTTACTGCTTGTTCTGGGAACAAACCCGTGTGCTTAAAATTCATTGGCTTTACAAGAAATGTTAGGTCTTTATAATTTATTGTCCAACTTTCAGGTATTTTCTTTATGTACTCCCACTGCCCTCCGCCTTTGTCACTTCTGTGATACCAAGCATGAATGTTTTTCCACGCTTTATCTTTAGGCGTATCCCATACTATTTGTGGATCCGGACGTCTTAAAATTATATCACCCCATATTTCTAGTTTCTCACCACTAGATGAATCTATTATTCTATAATCTTTCCAATTATTCGCTACTATCAATTCATACACTCCAATTTTAAAATATACAGGCGGGTTAAACCCCGCCCATAAAAGTTATTTTTCTGGCTCTAATATTCCGTAATTACCATCTTTTAATTTGAACAATACATTTGTTTCGTTTGTTTCAGAATTATTAAATACATAGAATGTTTTATCGCTATCTTTTAATTCTAAAATTACATCTTCAATAGCCATTGGCTTTGTGTTAAAAGTTTTTACTTTTGTTACTTCGCCTTGTGGAGCTAAATCCTCAGGACGAATTCCGTAATCTTTTACTTCTGTGCCCTTCATCATTTTTTCTTTTTTAGTTTTTGTCTTTCTAATTTGTCCCTCAAGTAAGTCTATACTCTTATCTATTGAAACATACAAATCATCGTTTGTTGCTTCTGCTCTATATATGTTGCCCTCAAAGAAAATTGTAACGCCCATTATGTGTCTTTTTTTCTGAACACTAAATGTTACATTTGCTTCAGTGTCTTCGTTAAAGAATTTTTCAATTCTTGATAATCTTTTTTCTGCATATTCCCTCATTCCTTGTGTTACTTCTACATTTCTTCCTGTCATAATGTACTTCATATAAATTTCTCCTTTCAAAGTATAATTTATTTTTGTTACATTTTACAAAATTTGCCTTGTAAAACATATAACACTCAAAATAACGTATGTGGATAATGTGGATAACTCTGTTAACAACCTAATTTTAAGACATATCACTGTGGATAATTTTTTCATGAACGAATGTTTGTGATTATTTTATGTATAGCTATTCTTCAGGGCTTGCGGTTTCCATAACAGGTTCTTCTTTTTTCAAGAATTCTTCAGATTGTACTTTGCAGAAATTATCTACATATTGTTTCAACTCTAAATCACTTGAAGGTATTTTCTGCTTCAACTTGTCAATTACCTCTATTGCCTTTAATAACTCGTCTGCAACATTTACCGAAGTCAAAATTGCAGCCATATCACTACTTAAAAGTGGATTTGCATTAGTAATTTGGTTAAGCTTTCTATCTACATAGTAAGCTAGCTTTTGTATATATTCCTCATCTTCTGTACACGCAATAACATATTCTTTGCCACGAATTTTTACAGCAACTTTTTTCTTATCGCCCATATTCTTTCCTCCTTACAAAGTCAATGAGTTTTTCTTTACTATCTCCATTAAGTAGTCAAAATCGTCATCATCTGCCATTTTATTTTTGCGTATAGCACCGCACTTTTCACATTGGAATATAATAGTATAACCTTTTTTTGCATTTTTTTCAAGCCCTGTCGGCTTTAGTAGCCCACAACAAGATTCTAACCTGTCACCAGGGTCTTTGTCAACATGTTTAGAGTAAATACACTTTGGACAATGATCTCGTGACGTGTAGTGAAGCGGTTCTACTTTGTAGCCACAATGCTCACAAATAAAGCCCTCATCATTTTTTATAAACATTTTACCACCAACTAATAAATTATTTGACACACATATTCTATCACATATTTTAAAAAAATAAAAGCGGGCATATTGCCCGCCTATTTTTTACGCATTTACTACGTCTCCTTCTACTACTTTTGCATATGTATTACTCAAATCTTTTCTCATTTCATCGTAGTTATCAAGAAGTTTAACGAAAACATTTACTATTTCTGGGTCAAACTGTGTTCCTCGGCCATTTACTAATTGCTCAATTGCCGTAGATAACTCAAGTTTTGTTCTATATACTCTATCTGATGTCATTGCATCAAATGCATCGGCTACAGATATTATTCTTGCTAAGAAAGGTATTTCGTCACCTTTTAAGCCCTCTGGATATCCACGTCCATCATATCTTTCATGATGATATTTTACAAGTGGTACAACATCCTTAAACATTGACATTGCAGATAAAATATTTGCACCTTTTACTGGGTGTTTCTTTATTTCTGCATATTCTGCATCATCTAATTTTGCATTTTTAAGTAATATATCATCGTTTGTACCTATCTTACCTATATCATGGAATATACCACCAATTTTTAACGTTTCTATCTCCTCATCAGAAAGTTCCATAGCACGGCCGATTTTTTCTGCATAATATGCAACTCTATCTGAGTGGCCTCTTGTGTAATAGTCTTTTGCATCAACCGTCAAACGAAGTGTTTCGATTGCATCCATATAACGTTTTTTGAGTTCTGCATATGTTGCATTTAACTCATCATTCTTTATATTAACTATCGAATGCATATACGCATTATTTATAGCCGCTGCTGCTTGATTTGCATAGATGTTTAAGAGTTTTAAGCCATCTTGATATTCTGTACTTTCGATATAAATTACTCCAAGATTTAAGCCATTTTCTATTGTAAGCGGTATTATAACACCGGACTCTAATTCCATAATTTTATTGTCACTTCTTGCTTTACCTATGTTGTCCATAAAATCAATAGAAAGATTACCCATAAAAGTATTAATGTCTGTGTTATAATTGCCTATACCACTAAAGATACTCTTTTTATCCTTATCTTTATCTAAGTTTATATCATCTGCTAAAATAAATGCATTTGAGCTATAAACTAAAGGCATAAGTTGTGTAAGAATTTCTTTTAATATGTCATCTATTGGCTGCAATTGATAAATTTTTGGAATTGCCTCAATTATTTTATTAAGTCCATCTTTGAACTTTGCAATTGTTCTTTTTTGAGCAATAGTTTTTATTGCGGATTCAATAAATAATGTAAGTTGGTCAAATTTATCACTTTTCTCGCAATACCCTTGAATATCAAAATTTTCTAATGTTTCAAGTGGTGGTGCAAGATCTTTATGACCTGTTAAGAATAATATGTATATATCCGGATCAAACTTTCTTACTTCTTCAACAACTTCATCACCGTTTAATGGTTCCATAATATAGTCTAATATCATTAAATCATATTTCTCGTTTCGAAGTTTTTCTATCGCATCAACTGGATTTGTAACGCCCACATATTCGTAACCTTTTCTTTGAAGTAATATAGAGATTGAATCAATAATGCCCAAATCATCGTCAACGACCATAACTTTGTATGTTTCGCCCAAGGCCTTACCTCTACGCATTTTACTCCCCCCTTATTATACTGCAATTAAGATATCGGCAAAAACTAGTAAAAAAGTTAATAATTTTTAATAAATTTTAAAAAAATATGTGGTCACGAGGAACAGGTTTGTCAGAAGGGACGGGGGCAACTGACCACATTTATGTCAATTGTCGTTGTTTACCATAAAAGTTGTCAATTGCCCCCGTCCCTTCTGACCACGCATTCCCGTTTTTGGCTGTTTTTATTTGCAGTTCACCTATTTTTTCTTTAGCATAATTATTCCAACTACTATTACATAAAATCCAAATAATTTTTTTAATATTTCTGTTGTTATGTTATTCGCAACTACCGCTCCGATTACTGTGGGTAGCAATCCCCAAAATATTATTTGTCTTGATATCTTGTAATCTATATTTTTATCTTTTCTATAAACATACAGTGAAAATGTTGCTGTTAACACATAATATATTAAATTTATCCCTTGAAGTCCTACTTGTGGAATTTTTGTTAAGTGGCTTAATATAGTAACTAAAACTATTCCTCCACCCATCGCAATGCCACTTACAATACCCGCAAGTATGCCTGTTAAAAATATTACCATTTATCCCTCTCAATAAAATAATATTCTTATTCCTGAAAAAATTAAAAATAACGAAAGCGATATTTTTAGTATCCCTCTTGGTATATACTTTACTAATTTAGCGCCTATTATTCCACCTACTATTCCACCTACACTTACATACCACATAATTTGCAAACTACCTACACTTTTAAAATAAAAAATAGAGCTTATTATCGATAAAAATAATACGCTCATAATTGTAGTTCCTCGTGATTTTACATCATCCATATTGAAAACAGAAATAAGTGTAGGCAAAATAATCATGCCGGCTCCCGAACCAAATAGGCCATTTACGAACCCAGCAACTATTCCTACAAAACTTAGTAGCATCATTTTACTCCTTACTTAAAACCACCTCAAATACATTACTGAAGTCGCTAAAAATGATAAAACTATTATGATTGCTATTATCCTAACTATTAATTTTCTTTTATCTGACATTTATATCATTCCTTTTTTTATAAGTTTTTATGTATTTTTATGATAGCATTTTTTTATTTTTATTGCAAATAAAATAATTTGTACATGCATAAAAATTCATTACTTGCATATAATATTATTATTGAGTTAGTAATACTACTTTTTATAAATTCTGCTTTGTTTTTTGTATTACAACTCATTTCATAGCCTCATTTTTATGGGGCATAGATTTTGTTTTAAAAACAGACTAGTTTTTTAGTCTGTTTTTAATATTTCTGTATAAAGTTTTGTAAAAATGTCTATTTCTTTTGAAATATCCTCTATCACATTAAATGAAAATACATTTTTTAAGTTACTGCCTATAATATACCTTATTGCCGCTATCGTTCCCTCTTGCAAGCTCAGATCTTTTTTATTACTACACTCTCTACACTTTAATCCATGCGTTTTTAACGAAAATGCTACCAAGTTTTCTCTCTTACCACACTCTGTGCACTGACTAAAATTCGGCACATAACCAAGATAGCAAAACATCTTTATCATAAATACGTCTTTAATAAGATTTATATTCTTACCATCTAATGTCAATATATATAGTGTATTTAGCAAAAGTTTTATTATATTAATGGAAACATCTTCGTTTTCCAAAACATATTCTTTTGTGAATCTTACACATTCCATCGCACATTCGATTTTATCGAAATCATTTCTAAGAGGATAAAATGATTCAATAAGTTCCGCCGAATTTATGTAATATATGTCGCCACTACCCTTAAAAAGCAAAAAATCGCTAAATGCAAAAATTTGAGAAGACGCAAGAAATCTACTCTGTATTCTTCTTGCGCCTTTTGCTATACAACTTATTTTACCAAGATTATAAGTAAGAATTGTAAGTATTTTATCTGTTTCTGAATAATTTGTCTCTGCTAAAACTACTCCCTTTGTTTTTATAAGTTTGGTATTCACTCTTTCACCTCTACCTCATCTTCTGCATTTGTTAATTCTTCTGCCATTTCATTTATTAGTTTTTCATTCTTTTTATATCTTAAATAATCTTCAACAGCCCCTGTAAGCAAAAACTTTTTCCAATATTTATCTTCCTTCATAAAAAGTAACCCCCTGTAAATAGGATTACTTTTCTTTTTATTTTTATACATCATTCCATAAATTTTAATTTACGAAGTTCTGCTTCGTCATCACGCCAACCAGGGCGCACTTTTACCCAAAGTTCTAGGAAAACTTTCATACCTAAAAATTCCTCTATGCTACCTCTTGCCCTGCTACCAATATTTTTAAGCATGCTTCCACCTTTACCGATAATTATTGCCTTATGCGAATCTTTTTCACAGTAAATAGTCGCTCCGATATCTGTTATCTCACGTCCTACACGCTTTTTCATTTTTTCTACTTCGATAGCAATACCATGCGGTATTTCATCATCAAGTAATTCTAATGCTTTTTCACGTATAATTTCAGCCACAATCGAACGTTCTGGACTATCTGTTATTATATCTTCAGGATAATATTTTGGCCCATAAGGAAGCATCTTTACAACAGTTTCTTTCACTAAGTCTATTCCCTCACCAGTCCTTGCTGATACAGGAATTATTTCATTAAAATTATACAATTTTTTATATTCTTCAATTATTTTTAAAATTTTACTTTTATCTTTAATTCTATCTATTTTGTTAAGTAGCAAAATTACTGGTGCCTCAACTTTATTTAGTTTGCCCAAAAAGAGGTCGTTTGGCTCATCACGAAGTACATCTATTACCGCCAAAACCACATCAGTTCCGCTGATAGAATCATTTATACTCTTGTCCATAATTTTGCCGAGTTTATTTTTAGTTTTATTAACACCAGGAGTATCAACAAAAATTATTTGATACTCGTCTGTTGTTATTATCCCATTTATCGCATTACGCGTTGTTTGTGGCTTTATTGATGTTATTGCCACTTTTTCGCCAATTAAACTATTTAACAGTGTAGATTTCCCTACACTTGGGCTTCCTATTATCGCAACAAAACCCGATTTGAAACTTTGTGTCATATTATTGTCCTTTCAAATTATATAAGTCTTTTTAATGTTTTACCTTCATTAAATCCACAATCACTTGTGCATTTAAAATCACCAAATGTGCATCTTGCGCCCTTTGTATAACGCGCTATATCCATTTTTAGTGGATGATTTTCTTTTTCGAGTGCAGCTTGATATTTAAGTAATGTTGCCCTACTTTGATTGCATATTTCAAGTTGTGCATTTGTGCAAATTCTTTCTTTTAGTTTTAATATAAAGTTTTCATAAGTACCACGTTCATTTATTAAAACCATCATACCTTGTGGAAGTAAATCTGCAACAGATTTTATATCGCAAATCCAATCGGCTTTTAACTTCTCATCTTCTTCGATAATTGGTGGAACAAAGAACTCGTCATCTTTAAGTGGTGCTATCTCATAAGAAATTGTTCTATGTCTTTGCGCTTGTGCAAATTCAGCAAAAGATCCCTTATATGTTGTACAATACACATCTCCAAAATATTCTTGTTTATTTAATGAATCATATATAAGTGAAAAACCACGGCTCTTATTATCTTCATATAAGCCCTCTTCAATGTAACCTGTAGTTTCTAATTTTTCTTTAAACTCTTTAAGTGAAGGAATTAAAGCCTTTACTATTCTGTTCTCACTTGTACTATTCATAAGCTTTGTAACCCAACCATATATATAATTAAGTTGACGATATGATACTGTATAAATCATAGTTGTTTTAGTCAAAACAGAAATTAGGTATCTACTATTTTCTTGGGCAAGTTTGGTAACTTTTTTAGGGTTCATCTCTGGATATTTTGCTAAAATCTTCTCTTCAAAAATGGCTTGCCATTTGTTGTAAAGTGCCTCTTCTTTTTCAGTTGGCTTCATTCTTGTATATCTTGCCGATTTTTCGGAGGTTGTATACATTTTTTCGTTATTAATTAACATAGCAAGAAGTTTTGGAATGTCCTCTAATTCTAGTGTTATGTAATTGTGGTCAAAAACGCTATGATGTCCTCCAGACTTTGTCATAATAATACGTCTATTTGTTTTTTCCTTATCCTCATTCATAAGCGTTTCAAAATTATCTGCCATATAGCAAACACCAGCACAATGGCCACTAAATTCGTTAAACTCTTCTTTACTTGTAATGTTTCCTGGTTTAGTTGATGCAATTACTTTTATTTCCATATTATCACCCCATCTTTTAATTTGGTTTAATTTTATCATTTGAATTTTAATTTAGCAAGTATATAAAAAGGGCGATTTAATAATCGCCCTTACATTATTCTGGTATTCCAAACCTAGCTAAATGACCATTTTTATATCTTATATCACTTGTAACATCTTTTATTACCCAGTCTGGTGTTTCAAATGCCCTTGCTTTTTCTTCATCATCAAACTCTATTTCCATATAAGCAAGTCCTTCTAATTCATTTTCAAATTTATCAATTTCTATAATAATTCCTTTTTCAAAAATCTGATATCTTGTCTTAATAATAGCATTTCCTTCTTGCTTGGTTAGCAGATGATTATACTCTTCTTCATTTATGTAATATTCTTTTTCATCTCTTGTAAGTCCATCTACCGACATATCTGATTTTACTGTCAAAATATATCTTTCACCATCATTTATATTTCGAACCCTAATTTCTGGTGAGAAGTTTAAATATGTTTGTACTATTTTTAAACTTGCAGCTTTACTTAAATCATATGGCACATCATCTATATTTATAAGCCATTTTCTTTCTATTTCTGCCCCTGTATCTTCCATCATTGGCATATTTATTATAAGTAAATATGCAATAACTACGATACAAATACATAACAAACTTGATAAAATTGTAATTATTTTCTTTTGCATTTTCTATACTCCTTTTGCCTACTGAATTAAACTACATAATATATAAATCATACCCGAAATTGCTAAATAAACTATAAAAAATTCTAAGAAATTAAATAGTAATACTCTTATTCCACCTTTTTTATTTTTAATTTCAATGATACTTTTGATAATAAAAATACAAATCGCAATTAGGAACATCAGAGTAAGAAACAATAATAAAATATTATATGATGGACTATGATAATACTCATGAGGGACTACCGCATTAGAAAAAGTCAATAAAAATAACTTCATATTACAAATCAGTGCAATTAAAAATTTATTAAGTTTTTTCAATAAAATCATCTCCTCTTACTTATGATAATAAATAATTTTACCATTATAATTTATGTATCCAGCACTCATGCTTGAATAACCATAGCTTGAACTTGTACCTTCAAGAATAAATCCCGTGCCTACTATTGCAAAACCAAATACTATTGACATTATTAAATATATTAATACCATTTTTACATTATTTTTTCCCTTATTTAATATAAGCATTGTTATAAATAATATTATTGGAACAACATACTGTAATACCTGTAAAACAAGTAGTAACATCGCTATCCCCTTACTCACAAATTTAACCGTTGGAGCCATATTAACATCAAGCGGTCCAAGAAAAGGTTCTATATAGCCAACTGCCACCTCTGCTAAAACACATGTGGTCAAAGTACTTAATACTATAGCAAGCATAGCAATTATTTTTATAAATTTTTTCAATTTGTTCTCCCCCCATATTTCGACATATTTTTCAAAAAATATTCTAACAATCGAAATTTAATTTAACAAAGATGCAAATACATAACAAACTTGATAAAATGATAATTATTTTCTTTGCATAGTTTATACTCATTCTATAAAAAAAATAAATTAACTACACCAATAATAGCCAAAGAAACTATAACGAACTCTACAAAGAGTAAAAATATAATTTTTATATTAGATTTATTTGTTATTTCAATAATGGTTCTCAATATAAAAATACATGCTACCAAAATATTAGGCAGCCAAAATAAAAGTGTTCCCTCTCTTCGAGGGACTACCGCATTAGAAAAAGTCAATAAAAATAACTGCATATTACAAATCAGCGCAATTAAAAATTTATTAAGTTTTTTCAATAAAATCATCTCCTCTTACTTATGATAATAAATAATTTTACCATTATAATTTATATATCCAGCACTCATGCTTGAATAACCATAATTTGAGCTTTTACCTGCAATAATAAAGCCTGTGCCTACTATTGCAAAACCAATTACTATTGACATTAGTGAATTGATAATTACTTTTTTTACTGTATTTTTACCTTTATTTAATATAAGCATGGTTATAAAAAATATTATTGGAACAACATACTGTAATACCTGTAAAACAAGTAGTAACATCGCTATCCCCTTACTCACAAATCCAATTTCAATTGGTACTGCAGCAACTTGAAATGGATTCACTGTCTCACCCGATTCAGTAGCTGATTCATTAAGCTCTATATCATCCCATTCTCGTGGTACTAATGCCCAAACACATGTAGTCAAAATACTTAATACTACAACAGCCAAAGTAATTATTTTTATAAATTTTTTCAATTTGTTTTCCCTCCATATTTCGATATATCCTCCAAAAAATATTCTAACATTTGAATTTTAATTTAGCAAGTAGATAAAATACTCAGATAAATTGTTGTTTATATGAGTATTTTTGTTTGATATTGAAATAAATTAATATAATTGCAAAGCAATAAATACAAGCAAACATTGAATGAAATTTGTCTACATTTGCCCAAAACAGTTTTTGTCGGTCAAAAAAGCCGGATGCTTTTTTGAGTGAGTATAAGGCAAGGATGCCGCATACGAACGACCGGCAATCGTTTTGGCGCAAATGTACAAATGGAATGGCCGTTTGCGGTATTTATTGTCTTGCAGTTATATATTAATTTAATCAGATAAACAACTATTTATCTAATCTCCACATTATACTCCTTAAGCCAATAATTTAATTCAAGTACCATAGTTACAATACGTATATCTTTTACGTCCTTCATTTTTTCTCTATCGAGCACCTCAAATATCCTTGCAGTAGGTACATTTAATATGTGTTCATACTCATCAAATAGTGTCTTCACATAAACTTTGTCATAACTTCTTGGAATTTTTACACTATTTAATTTTATTAGTTCATAAAAGTTTTTAAAAAACTCCCTTTTATTTTCAATTACAGCATCTCTTAAAGTAAGCCCAAAATATTTCGCTATCTTTTCTCTATTTTTTAATATACTTTCTGTCTTTTGGTCAAACTTATTTATAATCTTTTCTTTGTGAACATTTTCTTCAAATTCTTTACTGAATAAATCTTTTTTCATATTAATTAAATCATAGTTATATTTATAAAAGCCATAGTCAACACAGCTTACTATAACACTTAATTTGTCTTTTACGCTTTTTAATGCCAAATAAAACTTACTAAAATCGTTTTCACTTGGTATTTCTTTTATCCTTACTAACTTATAAAAATTATTTATTGAAAAATCATTTAAAATTCTTTTTTCTTCTACCTCGTAATTATTTTTTATTTTATCTATAGCATCATATGAAAAAACATTTGGCTTTTTATTTATCCTATTTAACATATCCGCTGTAAATACTGCCGCCACTATATTAAAATCACTCTCAATCAATATTGTAGATATATTTGTTTCTGGTATAATTCGTCTATAAATTTTCTCTATATAATCATCATATTTATTTACTCTTTCATAAGTGTGTAACTCTATTTCCCCATCAAAGACTAAAAAACTTGATGGTAACAATATGTTAACAGAATTTACAATACTCTTCCCATTTATATGATCTTTATTAAACAAAAATAAATTCGCCATTTTATCATAAGTTGTAGTATATTTTGTTAAATTTAATTTTTCTATCCTATTTGCAAATACTAATTCACCTTCATTCACTCTGTAATAAATCGGTTTTATACCCAAAAAATCTACTGCCATAAACAATCTATTATTTTCTACATCAAAAATTGCAATTGAAAAAACTCCATCAAATTTTGAAAGTGTATTACTACCCCATTCTATATACGCTTTTAATACTATTTCCTCTTCTAAAAAAGTAGAAAAAGTATGCCCAAGCTCAATTAATTCCATCTTTATTTCAACCGAATTATATATTTCGCCATCATATATAATCTTGTATATCTTCGTATAATATGTATAAAGCGTACCGCCTATTAAATCATTATCCTTAAAAACACCATAAAAATTTGGCATACTATTCCCCCAGCACAAAAATAAGAAGAGTATTTCTACTCTCCTTATATACTATGCCAAATATATTTTTTTGTTATTACTTTTCAATTTTCAAAATTTTAAACTCAATTTCTCCCATTGGTGCTTCTACTTTTACAACTTGGCCTTTCTTCTTACCCATTAAAGCCATTCCCATTGGTGATTCGTTTGAAATTTTGTTGTTCATTACATCTACTTCTGTTGAACCAACTATTGTGTATTCGATTTCTTCGTTTTCAGCCACATCTAAAACTTTTACTTTATTTCCTACACCAACAGTTTTTAAGTCAACATCTTCGTCAGCAACAACTTTAGCGCCCCTTAACATTGCCTCTATCTCAACTATTCTTGCTTCAACTTCAGCTTGTTCATTTTTTGCGTCATCATATTCAGAATTTTCTGAAAGATCTCCAAAACCACGAGCTTCTTTTATTCTTTCAGCAACTTCTTTTTTCTTAGTTGTTTTTAAATACTCAAGTTCTTCTTCTAACTTTGTAAGACCCTCATATGTTAATATATATTCCTTTTCTGGCATTTTTAATTCCCCCCAACGTATTTGCCGTGATTAGTCTATATTATACAATTAATTTTTAAATGTCAATATTTTTACATAAAAAATTAGCCGACAGAATGTCGGCCAAAAACACTTTACAATTTCATTGAACCTTCCAATAATAAAATGTATTGACGTAACCTCTCTATATATTCATTTCTTTTTGCAGTAGAATAAGTATCAAAATTACCTTTTATTGAAATTTCTTGCATCTCAGACATAAATTTTCGTACATCTATCTGCTTCTCCATTGATAAATCTTTCTCTAATGTTTGATATAAATCTTCAAGTTCTTCAAGCCGTATTGTTAGTATTTCATTTGGATTATCTTTTCCTACGATTTTTTTCAACTTATATCACCTCGGTTTATTTATCGGCAAAATTTATAAATAATTAATTATTTTTTTAATATATCTAATAATGCATAAGATTTTGGCAAATTAACCTTCATAGTTTCCTTGTCATTTTGTTCCGAAGCACTTATAACAAACCTCTTAAATTCTTTATACCATGCATAAGGGCTAGATGATTCTTCAATAACATTTTCGTCCCCCAAAATTTCTTGTGCCGCCAATATTTTTATATGATCTTCAAGTGTTGCTCCTGCATCTTCAGCTTTTTTACCAAAATCATAAAAAATAACTTTTAATGCATCTATACCCATATCAACAAGTTCATCATATTTTTCTTTGTGTTCATCTATATATGCTCCTGGATTAGAAGCAGTAAGCGGTGAACTTGCAATTTCAGAAACAATCTCATCTACTTTAGTCTTGTTTTCCTCTATCTGTTTTAATTCTTTCTTACCACAAGCTACAAATAATACACAAATACAAACTACTAAAAATATCTTTTTCATACAAAATACCCCTTTAATTATATTTCTTTTCTAAACACTTAAGCTCCTTTTTGTTTTCCTTATAGTCTGGTATTATTTTTGAAACTTCATTCCAAAATGCCTTACTGTGATTATGATGAATTATGTGCGATAATTCATGAACAACAACATAATCTATAGTAGAATCACTTGCAAGCATAAGACGACATGAAAAGTTTAGGTTGTTTTGCCTATCGCAGTACCCCCAATAACTTTTTGCATTGCCAATTACTACTTTTTGTGGCTTAACATTTAGTTTTTGGGCATAAAACTTTATTCTTTCTGGTAGAACTAGCAAAGCTTTTTCTTTTAACTTACTGATTTGCGTAGCAGATAATTCTAGTTTATTTTGCTTTACCGTAAGTACTTTTTTCCTCGTTTTTTCTATCCAGTCAGTATGTTCTTTAACAAAATTGTCTATATATTTTTTAGTTACAAATCTAGGCGATTTCACAACTACACTTCCATCTTTTTTGATACAAATAGAAAGTGTTTTTCGCTTGCTTTTTATTATTTCGTATTCCATAGCTTCTCCTTTTTTGTAATAATATCATTTTACTTTTTCAATTGCAAATAATTGTTTCGCAATTTGACCGATGTAGGCATTGGCCACTACAGGTTTGATTACATTTAACATTTTGTTTAGGTTTTATGGAGCACAATGTGCTCCGCTACAAGTTTGCAATAACCGTTAATAATCATCCTTACAAACAACAATTTGCAAACATCCATATAATATGATAACATTTATTAGTGATTTTAAGGAGGCATAATATGAAACGAACAAAACTTTGCGATAGAGTTCTCCCTACTTATACAAAAGGTGAAGAAATTTTTAATATGGTAACACATATTGTTGGTGTTGCTCTTGGTATTGTTGCAACCACGCTATGTCCTATTTTCGCGGCACTTCATCATAATCCTGCTGGTGTAGTCGGTGGTGCCTTATTTGGAGTTTCACTTATTATTTTATATACGATGTCTAGTATTTATCACGGGCTTAGTCCAAAACTAAAAGCCAAAAAAGTTTTTCAAATATTAGACCACTGCGCAATTTTTGTTTTAATTGCTGGCTCTTACACACCATTTGCACTTTGCACACTAAGAAACTATAGTCCTGCTCTTGGGTGGACAATTTTGGGAGTTATATGGGGCATCGCAATTTTAGGTATCACATTAAATGCAATTGACTTAAAAAACTTCAAAGTTTTTTCAATGATTGCATATCTAGTAATGGGTTGGTGCATTGTTGTAAGAATAGATTTAATATATAAACTTCTGCCACGAATAGGTTTTGTGCTACTAGCTTTAGGTGGCATTGTTTACACATTTGGTGCAGTACTATATGGTGTTGGCAAAAAGCATAAATATATGCATTCAATGTTTCATATATGTATATTAATAGCAAGTTTATTACAATTCTTGTGTATTTTATTATATGTAATGTAAAAAAAGGTGGATTATAATCCACCTTTTAAATTTTTATTCAAAAATTCTTTAATACCTTCTAAAACCTCACTCTGTAAAAAATAACTATTGTGATTTACTCCATCTAATATGACAACATCATCAAGTTCAGCAAAATGCCCTGCTAAGTCTAATGAATGCCTATAATTTATTACTTCATCATCTTTAGACGTAAAAATTAAAGTTGGTTCATCTACACTTTCTGCATAGGTTGCTGAATCAAAACTATATTTAGCCAAGCTCTCTACAGAGCCATGAAAACTATCTATCGTATCATTATATAAGCTAAGTGCCTTATCATATGGCGCAACTAATATTAACGCATTTGCATTATTTACACTTGCAGCATAGCTTGCAACACCTGTTCCAATACTATATCCCATAATAGCGATATTATCTTTATCAACTTCATCCATTTTTGTTGCATATTCAAAAACATAATCTGATGCTATAAACATACTATCATCTGATGGCTTTCCTTTACTTCTTCCATACCCTGGATAATCGATAATCATTAAGTTATAATTTTCAAAAACATTTTTCATAGTTCCTGACAAATAATAATTATAAAGCGTATTAGAAGAATTTTGTGCATTACCAGTAAAGAAAATTACAAGTGGTGCCTTATCTTCTTTATTTTGAATATTCCAAAACCAACCTGATAAATTTACTTTATCATTCTTTATTTCAATTTCCTTAAATTCATCAATATTTTGTAACTTTTTATATGCGGTTAAATCATTCCATGGATGAAAAAATATGTAGTCTTGAAGCTTACTCCAACCAATTAGTAAAAGTATTAAGAGTAGTAAAATAATAATTATAATACGTACTATCTTCTTTCCTTGCATAACTTACCTCCTCACATATCAAATAACGATACTTGATTACTTTGTGGAAGTCCATTTAAGCACCCAAATGATTTTAGTAAATCCATTACAACTTTACCTGCATGTGATTTTTCTTGAAGTTCATCTATAGAGTCAAAGGTGTCTTCTTTAACTGTCTTATAAATTCCTTCAGCTGCTACTTCTCCAAGTCCTGGAATACTATTTAATGGTGGCCTTATTCCTTCATCTTCTACCAAAAATTTTGTACTATGCGATTTATATAAATCTACATCTAAAAATTTTATACCTCTTTCATACATCTCTAGTACTAATTCAAGTACTGGATACATTTCTTTATCCTTATTTTGTGCATAGTTTCCTGCCTCTTCTATTTCTTTCATCTTTTGCTTTACTTTTTGCTCACCAAAACACATTATATCGTAATCGAATTGTTTTGCCCTTATTGAATAATATGCTGAATAATATGCTTTTGGAATATGTACCTTAAACCATGCAATACGGAAAGCCATCATTACATATGCTGCGGCGTGTGCCTTTGGGAACATATACTTTATCTTTTTACAAGATTCCATATACCACTCTGGCACATTATGCTCACGCATTAATGCCTCATATTCCTTCCACTTTTCAGGGTCTTTTGTTGCCTTTCCTTTACGCACAACTTCCATAATTTTGAATGCAGCATTTGGCTCTAGGCCACATTTCATTAGATATACCATAATGTCATCTCTTGTGCATACCGCTTCACTTAATGTTGCAATTCCTTTGTTTATTAAATCTTGTGCATTCCCAAGCCATACATCTGTACCATGAGAAAGCCCTGATAATCTTATTAATTCTTCAAATGTAGTCGGCTTTGTATCAAGTAACATTCCTCTACTAAACTTGGTTCCAAACTCTGGCACACCATAAGTCCCAACCTCTGAACCAATCTGTTCCGGTGTAACACCAAGCGCCGTAGTTGAACTAAAAATACTCATTGTTTCTTTATCATCAAGCGGAATAGTTTTAGGGTCCACGCCTGTTAAATCCTGTAGCATTCTTATAATTGTTGGATCATCGTGCCCTAGTATATCTAGTTTAAGTAAGTTTTGATCTATTGAGTGATAATCGAAATGCGTTGTAATAATGTCAGAATCAGGGTCATCTGCCGGATGCTGCACTGGACAAAATTCATAAATTTCACGTCCTTTTGGCACAACTATTATTCCGCCTGGATGCTGACCGGTTGTACGCTTTATTCCTGTACACCCTACCGATAACCTTTCTATTTCTGCCGTCGATACTTGCTTCCCGCGTTCTTCAAAATAATTTTTTACATACCCAAATGCCGTTTTATCCGCTATTGTGCCAATCGTACCCGCTTTAAACGTTGTACCTTTACCAAAAATTACTTCTGTATATCTATGTGCTATAGCTTGATATTCACCCGAGAAATTTAAGTCTATATCTGGTTCTTTATCTCCATTAAACCCTAAAAATGTTTCAAAAGGTATATCCATACCATCTTTAGCAAGTTTTTCTCCACAATTTGGGCAAACTTTATCTGGCAAGTCAAAACCATTTTTTACTCCGTAATCAGTAAAATCAGAATATTTGCACTTTGGGCACCTATAATGTGGTTGTAGAGAATTTACTTCTGTAATTCCAGTCATATATGCAACTAAAGACGAACCTACAGATCCCCTAGATCCTACCAAGTAGCCATCTTCATTTGATTTCCACACAAGTTTTTGGGCAATAATGTACATAACTGAAAATCCATTTTTTATAATTGAATCAAGCTCTTTATCTAGCCGTTTTTGCACTATTTCGGGCAATGGATCCCCATATAATTCATGTGCCTTATCGTAGGCAATATTTTTTATTGTTTCCTCACAACCATCTATATGAGGTGGACATTTTTCAGGAGATATCGGTTTTATCTTTTCACACATCTCCGCTATCTTATTAGTATTTGTTACTACCACTTCATACGCTCTATCACCTAAGTAATCGAATTCTTTTAACATTTCATCAGTTGTACGAAGATATAGTGGCGCTTGATTATCCGCATCTTTATAGCCCTGCCCTGCCTCTAAAATTCGCCTATATACTTCATCTTGTGGGTCCATAAAATGCACATCACAAGTTGCGACTGTGAGTTTATTTTGTTTATCCGCAATCGCCAAAATCTTTTTATTTATATCTATTAACGTTTCTTTATCTTCTACATTACCATCACGAATTAAGTAATTGTTATTGCCAAGTGGCTGTATTTCTAAATAGTCGTAATATGATGCAATTCTTTCTATCTCCTCATCAGATTTTCCTTCCATAATCGCATGATATAATTCACCTTCACTACAAGCGCTACCAATTATGAGACCTTCGCGGAGTTCATCAAGCATCTTTTTAGGTATCCTTGGACGCTTATAAAAATAGTTTAAGTGCGAAAAAGAGATTAATTTATATAAGTTTTTTAGTCCAACATAATTTTTCGCGATTATTATTATGTGATACGAAGGAAGCTTTGTATAATCCATAGTAAAAAGTTCATCGAAGTCATCAATTGTCTTTGCACCCTTACTTTTTGCTATCTCTACTATCTTATTAAACACTGAAACAAGCGTTTTTACATCGTCTAAGGCACGGTGTGCAACATCCACTTTTATTTCTAATGAACTTGCTATAAAGCCCAATTTATATTTCTTAAACTCTGGGAAAACCGCTTTTGAAAGCCGTAATGTGTCTATATATGTATTTTTTAACTCATATCCATATTTCTTAAAATTATATTTTAA
This sequence comes from Clostridia bacterium, assembly GCA_017450465.1. GTDB lineage: Bacteria > Bacillota > Clostridia > TANB77 > RGIG9151 > RGIG3495. The sequence goes on from JAFSUW010000005.1 coordinate 32,393, forward strand.
GTACCCTACATCAAAATCTGCATTATGCGCAACTATAATAGAATCACCCAAAAAATCTATAATTTTAGGAATTATTTTATCTATAGTTTCTGCATTCTTTACCATATCATCAGTTATATGTGTAAGATCCTTAACCTCTTCAGGTATTGGTTTTTCTGGATTAACAAATGTTTCAAAAGTATCTACTATTTCACCATTTTTTATTTTTATAATACCAACTTCAGTAATCTTTTCAGTAAAGTGCGATATACCAGTTGTTTCTAAGTCAAGAATACAAAACTCTGCATCAAGTGTTTGATGCTTTGAATCAAACACTGATGGGTCTTTCTCAGGCAAAAAATACCCTTCTACACCATACAAAACTTTTATATCCGCCCCTGTTTTCTCTAAATACTTATGTGCTTCAGGGAAACTTTGTACAACACCATGGTCAGTAATTGCAATAGCATTCCAGCCCCAATCAATAGCCCTTTTTAGCAAATCTTCGCATGAAGTAATTGCATCCATCTGGCTCATTTTAGTGTGCATATGAAGCTCAACACGTTTATTTTCAGCATCATCCATTCTTTTTTCTTCAGGAATTGGTGGCACATCAATTACAGTTTTAGCAATTACAGTAACCTCTTTCGCAAATTCATCGTATCTTGCTGAACCCTCTACTCTTACTGCTTTTGCTTTATTTAACTTGCTAAAAACTTCTTCAGAATCCTCTTTCTTAGGAAAAAATTTACATGTTATTGTACTAGTTCTATCAAAAATATTAAATGATATTATATCGTTTTGTTTCTTACCTGAAACTAATTCTGGATTTAACAAATCGCCTTCTAAAACAAGTTTTAGCTCTTCGCCCATTTTTATTTCAGGAATATTTATAATTTTATAATAATCAGATTTTGTCCTTAAATTTGCACCATAAATTAAAGGCGACTCCTCTCCTTTAACTTTTTTTATGGTAGAAAGTGTATTCTCTTCATGTTTTTCTGTAGTTATCTCAGTAAGTTTAGTGCGTGCTACAATTGTTTTACCATCTTTAGTAGTTATAGTCTTTTTAGCTGGTACATCTTGTGGTTGATCTTGTTGCCTTTCCTGCTGCTCTTTATTAAGCTCCTCTAAAACCACTTTTTCTTGAAGTTTATGCATATTGTTATACTTTTCTTCCAAATCTTCATCAGTAGCACATTCAAACTTAACAATATAATTTTTATTAAACAAATTCTTAAAAATACGTGCAAAAACTAAATTCATCTTCTTGGCCTCAAGCATGTAATCTAGTTTATTAACAACACACACAGTTACCACATTTTTATCAATATTTAGTTTACTGTTTTGCAAAACAGTAGAAACAAATGGCTCTTTTCTGCCAATATACTTTAATAAATCCTTCCAAACAGAACTTAAATCTTCAGCAATTTCGACATCTTTATACTCAATATTAAACAAAGTCGAACTTAAGTTAAACTTCTTAATCGCATACTCTTCAAAAGAAATCATATCTTTAAGCGTAATTTGAGCATTAGAAACAATACTTATTTCAAGTATGTTTTTATCCTTATGCAAATTAAGATTTTTAATCTCGGCATTTATTAAATTATTATTCTCTATATAATCATTAAATGTATCTTTAACAAGTTTTCCCATTTTGCATCTCCTAACATTTTGTATTTTATTAAAATAAAATTGAGATGTCAAAGGAACAAATTGTAATTTTTTGTATAAATATTAAAAATAAAAAACAAATAAAGCAAATTCATCACGAGAGTTTGTTAGCATTCCTCCAAAATGGCTTATGGTGGTCAAAAAAGCTGGACGCTTTTTTGAGCGAGGATACGACATGGACGTCGTTTGTGAGCGACCACCATTTATTTTGGTTAGGAATGCAACAAACGAAGTGAAAGAATGAAGCGTATTTGTTTTTTATTATTTGTATTTTAAAAATATTTATATGCTAGAAAGTAATTTAACAACATACCCCCACATTCTATCAGCGGAACTAATCGACAACTTTTCATTTGGGCTGTGCGCATCATAAATATTTGGAGCAATCGCAACATACTCGAGATTTTTTATCTTTTCGGCGAAAAAGCCACATTCAAGACAGGCCTGAGTCTTTATCTTCTTTATATCCTTACCAAAGCACTCCTTATAAACACTAGAACATTTACTAATTAAAGAATTATTCATATCAGGAAAATAACCCGCCATTTCATCATATTCTTTTATTTCAATACCATTTTTACTCATTAATGTATCTATTTCCGTTTTTAACTTTTCGCCTAAATTTTTATCATTTGCACGAAGAGAATACTTAAATAAAATCTCGCACTCATCTTCTTCAATAGCACCCATATTAGCAGATAAAATTATATTATTCTCATCATCGTATGCACACACACCATTTTTGAAGTAAAAAACAAAATCTAATAATCTTTTAGTTAAACTTTGGCTAAAACATTTTTCACAAAACTGAATTTCACTTAAAGTTATATCCCCATAAATCTTATACCCTTCTATTTTTGAAATAAGAGTATCTAATTTTTCTTTAGTAGAAAAAGTTATAGCAAACTCCCTTGGTATTATATTTACTCTGCTACCACCCTTTACTTCATTAATGCAAACATCATACCCCTTAAGAAGTTCTGCTGCTAACTTAATAGGATTAACTCTAGTTTCGTCGCCTATATCTAGTCCTGAGTGTCCGCCCTTAAAATTTTTTAATTCTAATTTGTATGTAACATAATCTTTTGGAGTATTCTCATACTCTTTTTTTGTCTTTGATATCCATTCTTTGCTATTTGAGGATGATACCCACATAAAATCTTCTGAAAAGCAATCAAATGAAATTATTTTATTACTCATAAGTTTACTACTATCTATCATTCTTGCACCATTCATTGTAGTTTCTTCTTGCACAGTAAATAAACATTCAAGTGGTGGAGTTTCAATGTCAGAATCTAAAATGGCAAGCATATAAGCAACTCCAATGCCATCATCCGCACCCAGAGTTGTACCACGTGCTTTTAAGAAATCTCCATCTACATATAAATCAAGACCCTGCGTTAAAAAGTCGTGTGCAACACCTAACTCCTTTTCACATATCATATCCATGTGGCTTTGGAGTATTATAAGTTCTTTATCTTCATTACCAATTGACGCTTCCTTAAAAATTATCACGTTATTTATAGCATCACGAAAGTATTTTAAGTTTCTTTCTTTTGCAAAATTTACTAAATAATCTGCAATTTTTTCTTCATTACTTGGTTTTCTTGGCACATTACTTATTTCATAAAAATAATTTAAATATGTTTTCATAAAATCTCCTCCTCATATTCAGCTTCATACTGCACAATTCCCAAAATTCTTGCACTGTTTTTCTCAACTTTTTGGGCATTTATGATAAAACCTGATGGCTGTAATATATCTAATTTTTCTTCGTCAAAAGCCATAAGAGTGGCTACTGTACCACTTCCACAAGCAGTTTCAAAAAATAGTGTATCTATACTTTTTACAAGTACAATTGGGAAAATTTTTAATGCCTTATCTGTTTCCTCTGTAAAAATCACGCCAACTGCCTTATCATCCACTTTTAAATTATCTATAATCTCTCTTGCTTTTTCTTTAATGTTAGTTAAATCACATAAATATTTTTCACTTTCATTTTCGTTTAATACAATGTGCGTAATACCTTCTATTTCAATAATTTTATAACCTTTATACTTTTTAACGCTATTTACTTTTATATCTGCGTATACATTACTGTTTTTATCTATACCCGCTTTTACTTTATCCGTCATACCAGAAACTTTAATACTAATATTTCTATTTTTATTTTCTCCTAGATAATACAATGCTGCACATCTTGTAGCGTTGCCACAAAACTCTCCTCCAGCCATAGTAAGTTTATATTCTTTTTCACTTACAAAGCCCACTTGTTCAACACTTTTATGCTTATATAAAATAAAATCATTTATATGCTTTTTCTGCGCCTTTGTGTACCAGTCACCAATTACTAATGCAGTCTTATTACCACTAGGGACATACAATTTGTACTTTACTTTTTCCATAAAAATTCCTCCTTTTTTGCATACAAAAAAGCTATCTAGTTATACCTAGATAGCTTTTACCCATCGTAGGTATAACACAAATAGTGCTTATACCTACGAAATTTTCGTAAGTTTAAGCACTCCTACGATGATGCCAATTTGTATTAATTAAAAATTTTAACATAATAATCACTCCATATTTATAATAATTCATATTATGTTTTATGTCAAGTATAGTCTATAATCTTGCTCTTTTACCAGTAGTCAAATTAACAACTTCATATACACCATTTCTAATACAATAAAGACTTCCTTCTTTAGTAACAAAAGCGTCACCATCTATAAAATCATAGATTTTTGTCATTTCGCCATTACTACTCATATAAAAATAGCCATCATTTATTGCACTTACTTTACCAACAGCCATTATTTTGTCTTTATCAGGGAAATATGTCGCTAAAACATATAAACCATCATCAAAATAACCAACTACTCTTAAACTATTATAATCATTATACCTTTTATTAATTATTTCTAAATTTCCTTCTTTGTCGAGAATAGCTATCATTCCAGCACTGTTGCTAAACTTACCTCCTAAGTTCCTATGATTTGAGCATAGATAGTATCCAACACTTGATTTATATACATTCGTTAACATTTGTGCTTTATCCCAATCTACTACATTTTTCACAATATCTTTAGTTTCTACCAAAACATAATTTTCATATGGTGTATAAGGTGCTGGAATATGATCATCTAAATAAACCGTTAAACTAATAATATTTTTATCATCAAATTCCCAAATCTCACCGGAAAGACGTACATTTTCTCCTTCAAATTGTCCAAGATTCTCTACTTTTTTATCATTGTAATAAACATAGCCATCTTCTAATTCAAAATTATCTGTAACATCTTCGGCAATTTTTTCTTCTCCCTTATAATCTGATGTTTCAGATTCATCAACCAATATTAAACTATTAGAACTATAATCTAAACTGTAGTTATAATACTTTCTACCAGTTAGTGTGGATTCGATATCACCATCTTCATTTACTGTTTTGTCATAAATATCCTTACATACTTGTAATTCTGCATTATTTTTATTTATTTTAGTTAAATACATTGGTGAAGTTCTATCCCTTGTATCTACTACAAGACCTTTTTCCTTACTATATGAAATTTGCCAACCGTACTCATCGTTTGCAAATCTCCATGTTAGTGGGAAATATGTTATATCCCTAAAATTCAAAACAGGGAATTCTTCTTCATCATTGTCTATCTGTAAACCATTAATTATAATTGGATATCTTGCGATAGTCGCTTTATAAATTGTATCTTTTTTGTTAGAGCCCGCATAACTCTTATATTCTTCGTTATTTCCTGCATAATTTGCTATATATAACCCATCAATTCTGTCCCACGAAATAACAAGTCCAACATTTTGACATAAAGAATATGTCATTGGGAAATATGTAATATCTTTATATACTACTAATGGATATAATTCCTTTTCATTATCAAAAACAAATTCATTTATCGTGGTTTTAAATGATGGTATTTTAACATTTACCTCATCAGCTGCATAACTTATATTTAAAATCAAAAAAAGGCAACAAATAAGTAATAATCCTCTCTTCATAAAAAATCACCCTACGTTTATTATATCATATTGAAACCATTTTTCCATTACAAATTTATTACATTTTTCATCAAATTTTGTAACATCTTATTTCACAATTTACCTGATAAAAATCAGTTATTTCTCCTATATCTGTTATATTATTTAAATAAACATAAATTGCTCTTGCTATGTCTCCATGAGTTACAAATAACACATTTTTATCTTTATATTCTTTTTTCACATCTTCAATTAAACTTCCTACTCTTCTTAAAATACTTTTCATACCTTCAGAATCTTCGTATACTACTTCTTTTGTTATATCATGCCACAAGTTTCTATCTAGTTTTGTTACTGGTTCAAACTGCATTTTACCAGCGTTTCGTTCTATTAGTCTTTCATCATAAATTACTTTTACATTATTTTTATTTATTATTTCACAAGTCTGTTTAGTCCTTTTTAATGGCGAACAAATAATAACATCTAAATTTATTTTTGCTATTTCTTCTTTCATAGCATTTGCTTGCTCTATACCTACTTCATTTAATTTATGTTCGTTCCATGCATTAATTAAACCATTAACGTTTTCATCTGTCTGGCCATGCCTTATTACATATAAATTCATTATAATTCTCCTTATCACATGTAAATTATAGCTAAATCATATTTGAAAATATTTATTTTTAGTGTTTCACAAGTCGCAACTATTTTATCTGCTATGCAAAGTATTACACTTTCTTTATGCTTTGGCGGTTTTAAGTTTAATGGAAACATATGCTTTAGTATCATATCTTTTTCTACATCATTTAATTCAAACTCTTTTTCTGCATTCTCTAGTGCAGTTTTTGCATGTGTAAAACCATGTAACCCATGACACGAATTTTTGTCATGCCAATCATAAAGAAAATAGTCATGTAAAAGCGATCCTCTTATTAACGATTTCTCATCTACTTTTAACTTTAATTTCTTAGCTATCGAATAGCTTACACAGGCAACTTTAAGCGAATGCAAAAAAGCACTCGTGTTTCCATGTTGCATATATCTTTTCTCTAACTCCATACCATTTGAATTTATTATATCTTGTCCAAAAAACTTTACTGCTTCCTCAGTACGCACCTTTTTCACTTTCCTTTAATTCAATAAATATACACGACTAAAAACTTGCTATCCCCATAAAAAGATTAACAACTATTTCACCATAAACTGCTCCCTTAAGGTTAAAATTTATTATATTAAGTCTTTATTCTTCATTTATATCAATCAAGGAAAATAAGTCTTTATTATTGTTTAACTCAACAATATTCATTACAACACCTTCACCTAATACATTGCCACCTAATTTTTTAATTGCTTCTTTTATAGAATCTAATGTATTCCCTGTTGCATAAATATCATCAATTATGTAGAAATTTTTACCGGTATACTCGGTATTTACTAACTTAGGAAGTTCAAGAGTATCTTTTCCATATTCTTTTTCGTAATCAAATTGACTTGCCACAGTAGTTGGAGGAAGCTTTCCTTTTTTTCTTACTGGAACTAGTCCAACACTTAATTTCTCAGCAATTGCAGAGCCGAACAAAAATCCACGTGCTTCTGGTGCTACAATATAATCAATATTTCTATTTTTTAATTCCTCCACAAATTTATCCATTATTTCATTAAATACATCTTTTTGAAGTATAAGTGGGTTAATATCAATAAACTCAATCCCCTTTATTGGATAATCTTTCTCTGTTCGTAAATTTAATTCACTTTTTAATTCGTTTCTTAAAATTTTCATAAAAACACTCCTTTTTTTTACTTTATATTAAAAGCCACTATAAAAGACATTGAATCTTTGTTCCTTCCATTTTTGACTTTTAATATAAGTTAATTATAAATTTTTTCCTCCCTTACTATATAGTTCTCATATGGTAGAATATATTGCCTGTCACATTCAACAACTATATTTATATTTTCATCATAGTCTACTTTTATGACATTACCATGCTCTCTTAAAAATGCTTCGACCTTTGTCATATCGTAAGGAAGTGCTAAAGTATATTTCCTATAACTTTTAAAAATCTCACTACAAACTTTATTTACAACTTCATCAATGCATTTTGTATTATTAGCGGAAATATAAAGTATGCCTGGCTCTTTTATTCGCCTTTTTATATTTACTTTGTCACATTTATTATATACTAATATTTCAGGAATACCTTTTACTCCGATATCCATTAATACATTTCTCGTAATTTCAATTTGGTCTCTATAATTTGGGTTTGAATAATCAACAACATGAAGTAATAAATCAGCTTCACACACTTCTTCAAGAGTTGAACGAAACGCTTTTACCAAAAATGTTGGTAACTTACTTACAAAGCCAACAGTATCAACAAATATAACTTCCTTGTTACCAGGAAACTTAATTCCTCTTGCCGACGTTTCAAGCGTTGCAAATAACATATCCTTTTCCAAAACTTTTTTCTCATCGTCTTCTTTATATTTATCGACAATTGAATTTAATAATGTAGATTTGCCCGCATTTGTATATCCAACTATCGCAACAGTAGGTATCATATTTTTCTTTCTTCTACGTCTTTGCGTTTTTCTAACTGATACTAACTCTTGCAACTCTTTATTCAAAAATGTAATTTTTTTCTCAATCGCACGTCTATCTAATTCTAACTTCTTCTCACCAAGACCTTTGTTACTAGCGCCTCCACTACCGCCACCATACTGTCTTCCAAGCGATTCACGAAGTCCTATTAACCTTGGTAACATGTAATTTAATTCTGCGATTTCAACTTGTAACTTTGCCTCTTTTGTTTTGGCTCGTCTTGCAAATATATCAAGTATCAAAATTGTTCTATCAATAACTTTACATGGTATTATCTCTTCAAGATTTCTAATATTCGAATGTGTAAGTTCATCGTTAAATATTACTGCATCTATACTTTCACGATTTACAATGTTTTTTATTTCATGTGCCTTACCTTCACCTATATAGGTTGCCTTATTTATACTTTCTAAATTTTGTACTACAACATCTACTACCTCTATATTACATGCTTCGGCTAAGTTCTTTAACTCTTCCATCGAATATTCAAAATTTTCATCTTCTATAAGTTTTACACCTACTAAAATTGCTTTTTCCATAGTTCCTCCATATATTTTGGCACCCCGAACAGGAATCGAACCTGCATTAACGGAACCGGAATCCGTTGCCTTATCCATTAGGCCATCGGGGCATCAACAAATTAATTTTATAATGTAATTACAGTTTTTGCAACAAAAAAGAGAGTATTTTTCATACTCTCTTTTAAGGTTATTTTGCATAATCAACTGCACGTGTTTCACGCACAATATTTACTTTGATTTGACCCGGATAATTTACATCGCTTTCAATTTTCTTAGCTATATCTCTTGCAAGAAGTGTCATCTCTGCATCTGAAATATCTTCAGGATTTACAATGATTCTAACTTCTCTTCCGGCTTGTATTGCAAAAGATCTATCAACTCCCTTGAAGGAAGTAGTTATCTCTTCAATTTTCTCAATTCTCTTTATATAAGCTTCCAAAGTTTCTTTTCTTGCGCCTGGTCTTGCTGCAGAAATTGAATCAGCCGCCTGAATCAATACTGCTGTAATCGTTTTTGGCTCAACATCTTCGTGGTGAGCTTCAACCGCATTTAAGATTTCATCGCATTCTTTGTATTTCTTTAAGATATCCACACCAATTTGTACGTGTGAACCTTCCATCTCTTGGTCAACGGCCTTACCAATATCATGTAAAAGACCTGCTCTTTTTGCCATATCTGGGTCGACACCAAGTTCTGATGCCATCATTCCGGCAAGATGAGCAACCTCAATGGAGTGAATTAAGACATTTTGACCATAACTTGTTCTGTACTTTAATTTACCAAGTAATCTAATGATATCAGGATGAAGTCCATGAACACCAACTTCAAAGCTTGCACTTTCGCCAGCTTCTCTCATTGATTCTTCAACTTCGGCTTTTGCCTTTTCTACCATTTCCTCAATTCGTGTAGGATGTATTCTACCATCTAAAACCAATTTCTCTAAAGCAATTTTTGCAATTTCACGTCTTACAGGATCAAATCCAGATAAAATTACTGCCTCAGGAGTATCATCAATAATTAAATCTATACCTGTAAGGGTTTCAAGAGTTTTAATGTTTCTACCTTCACGTCCTATTATTCTACCCTTCATTTCGTCGTTAGGTAGAGCCACAACAGATACCGTATGTTCTGCGACTTGCTCTGCTGCACATTTTTGGATTGCTGTAGCGATAATAGATTGTGCCTTTTTATTTGCTTCTTCTTTAGCGCTTTGCTCCATGTTCTTTATCATTAGTGCTGTTTCAAGTTTTACTTCATGTTCAATATTTTGAACTAAAGTTTGTTTTGCTTCTTCCGCAGTCATTCCTGCAATTCTTTCAAGTTCTAAAAGTTGTTTATCAAGCTTAACTTTTAGTTCTTCTTTTAAGATATCTACTTCTTTACTTTTCTTGCTAAGAGCTTCTTCCTTTTCTTCTAAACTCTCAGTTTTCTTATCGAGTCCTTCTTCTTTTTGTAGAACTCTTCTTTCTAACCTTTGCATTTCATTTCTGCGTTCTTTCATTTCTTTGTCTAATTCTACCCTGTTTTTGTGAATTTCTTCTTTAGCTTGAAGTAACATTTCTCTTTTTTCATTTTCAATAGTTTTTCTTGCATCTTCAATTATAGATTCTGCTTCTTTCTTGGCTGAACCTATTTTAGCTTCGGCAACCATTTTCCTTATAATAAAGCCAATGGCTATACCGACAACAAAAACAATAAGGCAGATAGCAATAACGATAGTAGGTTCCACTATCTTTCCACCTCCAATTTTCAATTTTCAAAGTTCGATTCCACCAGCCGTAGTGGATTTATTTCCCCGAAAACATAATTTTAATGCATTTTGTAAACCAAAGATAAATTTAAATGCTGACCTTTAAACTTATCTCGCTACTATTGTAACATTTTAGAAAAAAGTATGTCAAGTGATTTAAAAATTTTTTATACAATATTTGTACAATTCTATATATAATGTTATAATAAGTTGATTAATATCAATAGGAGGTAAAACAAATGAAAAAAATTATTTCATTAATCATGGTAATGGTTTTAATTTTAAGTTGTTCTTCTTTCTCAATGGCAGCAAATAGTGGTAAAACAACTTACTTAAAACTAATTCAGAGTGACATAAAGGCACTTAACAAAGTTTCAAATAGCTACAATTTCTTAGCTGACACAAATTACAAAACTCAAAGACAAACTGTAGAAATTTATGGAGAAAATTTACCGCTTGAATTTTCAAACTTAAAACTAACCACCCTTGAAGAAGAGGACAAAACAAAGAATTATGATTACGCGAAAGTAACCTTAGGGACAAGAGAAACTGAAAAATTAAACGTTCATGTTTCTTTTCAAAACAACGTTTTAAGAATGCAAATTCCAGAAATTTACGATAAAACAATTGTAATTGATTTTAACGACTTAAAAAATCTTTGTGAGAAGTTTGAAATAGATCTTTCAGAAGAAGAAATCAATTCTATTATAGCTATGCTTTCAAATGTAAATAAGGGTTCAGTACTCACAAAAGATGATGAAGCATACTTAAAAAAAGTTTCTAAAGAATACGCAAAGAAAATCACTAATTTATTAAATGATAAATATTTTTCTTCAAAAACATCTGATTCTATAATTTATAATGGGAAAACAGTAAAATGTAAATCTGTAACTCTTGAACTACCTATGTTAGATGTTTATGGTATATTAAACGAAATTTTAAAAGATGTAAGAAGCGATGAAAAACTATTAACTATATTTGCTACTTCTATGGCAAGTAGCGGTAGACCAGTTACCAAAGAAGAAATCATAGACGGAATCGATGAGTATTTAGAAGATTTAGAATACTCACTAGCATATATGACTGACGAAAAAATTGTTTCTACATATTATTACAATAACAAAAATGAAGTATTAAAAAGAGAAATATCTGTAATAACTGATTATGATACTGCTAAATTAGGTTTTGTAGCAATAAAAAATAAAAAAGACGCTTATTATGAACTAGAAACAGATAATCTTTTAATAAAAGATTATGTAACTATAAATAGCAAAAAAGAAAATCACAGTATAGAATTTAACTTAATTACCGAAAAAGTCGACTGGGAAGCTTACGGTGAAGTTAGTGACATGTATTATGATTACATGGATGAATATTATGATAGTTATTATGATGCTTATGATTCATATAGCGATTTTGTAGAAAAAAGATACAATATTGTATATCCTAATTATTCAGACTATCAAATTAAAGAAACAACAACTTACAACGCTAATTTACTAATTGAAACACTTGATAAATATACTACTTCTTATACATTTACCGTAAAGGATAACCCAAATTCAGTTAAACTAGATATTTATAAGAACCAAGCAAATAAAAATAAACTTATTTATAACTTAAAACTAGCCGTAACTTATAACTACAATGAATATAAATTATACGTAAATTCAACAACTGAACGTGGCTTAAAAATCACACCAAGAATATTTGCTAGCGAATTAAAGATTAACAATTTATCAATTGATGAATTAATAGCTGAATTTGATCCAAAGCGTGAAGAAATACTCCAAAAAATCACTAATATATTCAACGAACTTTTCCCTACTTCAAGCGAACTTTTGCAAGAAAAAATTGGTCTTTAATATATATTAGATAAACCAGAAGATAAAAATCTTCTGGTTTATTTTTTATTCTCCTGTTTACAAAATATTTTAAAAATAGGAAATTTTGCCTATTGTAATTAATTGTAAAATGTAATATATTGGAAAAGAAAAGGGGGATTTTTATGTTTTCATCTGTAAATACTATCGGCCTTACCGGCCTTAATGCGTATAAAATCAATGTTGAAGCAAGTATCTTACCTGGTCTTACTGGCTGTGATATAGTTGGGCTTCCTGATACTGCAGTACGTGAATCACGCGAAAGAGTTTTTTCCGCCATCAAAAACATTGGATTTGAATTACCATATGGCAAAATAACTATAAATTTATCACCTGCAGATACCAAAAAAGAAGGTGCCGTCTTTGATTTACCTATCGCAATTGCATTACTTATGGTCATGGAAGTAATAAAACCTATCGACTTAAAAGAATATGCTTTTCTTGGAGAATTATCATTAAATGGTGACTTAAAACATATTGCGGGTGTTTTACCATCTGTTTCAGCTGCCCATAATTTTAACATAAAAAACATCATTTTACCTACCATTAATGCAGCAGAAGCAAGTATCCCACAAAATATAAACGTATATGGTGCTAAAAATTTGACCGAAGTTCTTGAACACATTTGCAATAAAAAAATACTGCCTCAAACCAAAATAGATGTAAGCACATTATTTAATACTACTGAAACATACGACGTCGATTTTTGCGATGTAAAGGGACAAGAAAATGTAAAACGTGCATTTGAAATCGCTGCAGCAGGTGGTCACAACATTTTACTTATCGGTGCACCTGGTTCTGGCAAAACTATGCTCTCGAGAAGTCTTCCTTCTATACTTCCGGACATAACTTTTGAAGAAGCATTAGAGGTAACAAAAATATATAGCGTGGCTGGTATGCTACCAAAAGATGTATCGCTTATAAACAAACGACCATTTAGGAGCCCTCATCATACTATCTCTTCAGTTGCTTTAATTGGTGGTGGAAAAGCTGCACTTCCTGGAGAAATAAGTCTTGCACACAATGGTGTTTTATTTTTAGACGAGTTACCAGAATTCCATAAAAACACATTAGAAGTACTGCGCCAGCCATTAGAAGATAAATTCGTAACTATCAATCGTGCAAATGTAAAAAATACATATCCGTCTAAAGTAATGCTCGTCGCGTCAATGAATCCTTGTCCATGCGGTTACTATGGAAGTACCGATAATAGATGCAATTGTACTCCACTAAAAATACAAAACTACTTAAACAAAATATCTGGGCCATTACTAGATAGAATCGATATTCATGTTGAAGTTTCAAGTGTCAAATTTACTGATTTTGAAAATACCACTCCTGCTGAAAATTCAAAAACAATTCGTGAACGTGTAAATCTAGCACGAGCTGTACAACTTGATAGATATAAAGGAAAAAATATTTTTTCGAATTCGGAACTTACTTCTAGCATGATAAACAAATATTGCAAACTCGATGAAAAATCCAATAACTTATTAAAAAATGCCTTTGAAAAACTAAACTTATCCGCACGAGCATATTCAAGGATATTAAAAGTAGCAAGAACTATAGCAGACCTTGCAGGAGAGGATGATATAAAAACAAACCATGTTGCCGAAGCAATTCAGTATAGGAATTTAGACAGAAAATATTTTGGCGGATAAAAGGATTAAAACAAATGACTAATATAGATAATACAGAAGATAATTTATTAAAAAAATACACACTTGTTGAACAAAAAAGTATAAAAGGGAAAATAATCTTAAATAATCAAGAAAATTTTGAAGAATTTCTTAAAAATTCGTTCAACAACACTAGCTTCCAAAAATTTTATTTTGGTAAAATAGGCGAAAAACTTGCTACATTTATAAAAAGCAAAACAGGCGTAGATGTAAATAACTATAATTTATCGTTGCGTAGTGATACTGTAAAGAAAATTATAAATTCACATGGTACAGAAAAAGAATTTTTACGTGGTCAAATACCTATAACTTATGAAGAAATAAAGAATATACCACAAGTTGTGGCAAAACCAGACATAGTAAGCAAAAACGGAACAAGTGCACAAGGTAAACCCGCCATTACTTTCTCTAAAGATATAGATGGAATGACATACGTAGTTACATATATATCTGACAAACATAAAAACTTAGAAGTACAAACTATGTATAAGCATAAAAAAATAGAGCCTGTCACTGTGCAAGATGTTGATATACAACCTCCGCAACAAACGTCCTAAACGGTCAGTGATATGGTTCTATTAATAGTATACAACAGAATAACACATCTGTCAATTATAGTATCTACTTAACTGGTGCAATATATTCACTACGTACTAACTCAATTTCACAAGGAAGTGCACCAGAGCAAATTAAATCTGTAAGCTCATCTGCATATTCTTTAGTAAAATCGCCTACTATTACAGGGGCAGCAGTTTCTACTCTTTCTAACACAATAGGGCTACTAAGCAAAGTATTATCTAAAAACATATACATCATATTTTGCCCATCTGGTTTTGTAGCAAGTTCTTCTGTTACATTCGCAAATGTATTTGCTGCATCATCACTTAATTGTATTTGCACCATATACTTAAAGCCAAGTTCTTCATTTATTTTATCATAAATTACTTGAGCACCCAGTACATCATTACCAGTCAAAAACGCATCACCAGTTACATCTGTAAATTTTAACTCTGCAGTTTTACCCAAAAATTCTGTAACTGTATCTTCTTCTATACGTGGTAGCCTAACAATAATATTCTGGTTACCCTCTTCTTCTACAGTTTCAAAACCTATGTCCCAGATATTTTTTACATTAAGTCGATTCCTTAAAATGCTTTCTAGTCTATCTATTGTGTCTTCTGTAACATCTAATGCAAGTATTTTATACTCAATTTCTAGGCCACCAACATCAGTAAACTTTAATTTATTATCGTTACTATTATTAATTATAAAATTACTAAAATATGCTAAAAGTACCACTACTATTAAAACTATAATGGCTATAAAAACATTTTTCTTTTTCATACCATAACCTCCAAAATTTATATCGGCATATAAAAAATTTTTTAAAGAAAAAGCAAGGATAAAACCTTGCTTTTTCAACATATTAGCCATTTGCCTCGGTTAAATAAATCTTAAACGTTCTTTCTCTACCGTCTCTTATTACAACTATATCAACCGTTTGACCTACTTCACATTTACTCATTGCCTTCTTTAATTTTGAATAACTATCTATTTCAACTCCATTAAATTCTACTATTTTATCACCTGTTTTTAATCCAGCTTTATCCGCACTAGAGCCATCTGTAACGCTTTGGATATATACACCTGTGCTATTTACTCTATACATCATAGCAGTATATACATCACTTATATCAATTAAGTTTACCCCCATTTGTACTTTACCTTTTACATATCCATATGTTTTGATATCGTCTATACATTTTTTTACATCATTTATAGGTATTGCAAATCCAAGGCCTTCAACAGAATTTCCGGCAGATTTTGCAACCGTTATACCAATAAGTTCACCTGCACCATTAAATAATCCTCCACCAGAGTTACCAGGATTTATTGCTGCATTAGTCTGTAATAAATTCATAACAGTATCTTCTAATTCAATTTCTCTATCAAGAGCACTTATTATACCGTCTGTAACAGTTCCACCAAGTTCACCTAAAGGATTACCTATTGCAAGAGCAAATTCACCTACTACAAGTTTATCGGAGTCACCCAATACAGCAGCTTTTAACCCCTTAGCATCGATTTTTAATACAGCAATATCTGTGTCTGCATCTTTACCAATTAACTTTGCCTCGTAAGACTCACCATTTTTCAACTTAACCATTATTTTATTTGCATCATCTATTACGTGATTATTTGTAACTATATAACCATCTTCGCTTATAATTACGCCACTTCCTGCACCTTCTGCTACATAGTTCCTTATAAAACTGCCACGTACTACTGTTTCTGTAGCAATCTCTACAACCGAATTAGTTGTTAAGTTTACTATTTCAGGGATAGTAAGTGTTGATTTATCCGGCATTGTTATAGCACTTGCATAATTTGCAGTTGACGTAGATGATATTGTCGATAATCCGCCACCACCACTTTGTGTTTTTAGCGTATCCTTATTCCTTTCAAATACTACACCACTTGTAAAACCAATTGATGCTACAAGTAGTACTGCAAGTGTTCCAGAAAGTACTTTATAGCCCAAATTTGAATTAGTCGTCTTTTTCTCCTCTACAGTATCTACTCTTTTCTCAACGCTTTCTTGATAAAAATTTTGTTCGTCCATATTATTAAAATTATCTTCCATAGTTAAACATCTCCCTACTATTTATCGTATTCACATATAATAATATAATACATTATTGTGATAAACATTTTAACTAAATATGAAAATTATGTGAAAAAAGGTGTGCAAAAGCACACCTTTTTCTACAATTTTCTTAAAACTTCATCTATGTGTGCACCATACTCCATTGAATCATCTAAAACAAATTGCAATTCTGGAATTGTACGAATTTTTATTCTTGTAGATAATTCTTTTCTCATAAAGCCCGCACCACTTTTGATTCCCGAAAGAACAGACGCCTTATCCTCACTAAATATACTCACAAAAACTTTACAATACTTTAAGTCTTTTGTAACCGTTACTTTAGTGATACTAATGAGTCCTGTTACTCTTGGATCTTTTATACCATTTTGGAGCATTGAACTTAGTTCTTTTTTTATCTCCTCGGCAATTCTATCAGTTCTATCCATTTTACTTCTCCTTTATTTCTTCCATAACAAATCCTTCAATGACATCGCCCTCTTTGATATCATTAAATTTGTCTATACCAATACCACATTCATATCCTTCAGCAACTTCCTTTGCATCATCCTTTTCTCTTTTGAGTGACGCAAGTTTACCTTCAAATACTACAATGCCTTCTCTAATTAATCTTACATCAGAGTTCCTTTCAATCTTTCCATCTGTTACATAGCATCCAGCAATATTACCAACACTAGAAATCCTAAATACTTGCCTAATTTCTGCATGACCTGTAACAACTTCTTTATATTTTGGTGCAAGCATTCCTTTCATAGCAGCTGTTATATCTTCTATTGCATCATAGATAATTCTATATAATCTTATATCTACGCCTTCACGTTCTGCAGTAGCTTTAGCAAGTGAATCTGTAACAACATTAAATCCAATTATAATTGCATTTGCAACTTGCGCAAGCATTACATCAGATTCATTTACAGCACCAACAGCACCATGAATAACTTTTACTCTAACTTCTTCATTAGATATTTTTTCGATACTTTGTTTTACGGCTTCAACAGATCCTTGAACATCGGCCTTTACTATAATATTTAGTTCCTTCATTTCACCTGTAGAAATTCTATCGAATAAATCATCCAATGTTACTCTTGAAGTAGATTTTAGTGCATCTTCTCTTTTCTTAATCTTACGTTTTTCAACAAGTTGTTTTGCAACTCTTTCATCAGTTACAACATAGAATATTTCACCAGATTCAGGTACTTCTTGAAGTCCAATAATCTCTACCGGTGTTGAAGGCCCTGCCTTCTTTATTTTCTTTCCTCTTGAATCGTTCATTGCTCTTATATGTCCTACAACGTTACCAGCAATAATTGTATCGCCAACATTTATAGTACCTCTTTGAACAAGAAGCGTTGCAACAGGTCCACGACCCTTATCAAGTTTTGCTTCAATGATTGTTCCTTTTGCTTGTTTATTTGGATCAGCTTTCAAATCTAATACATCTGCAACTAATAATACAGTTTCTAAAAGATTATCTATACCAATTCTCTTCTTAGCAGAAACAGGAACACAAATTGCGTCACCGCCCCATTCTTCAGGGACAACATCATAATTCATTAATTCTTGTTTAATTCTTTCTACATCTGCCCCTTCTTTATCTATCTTGTTGATAGCAACAATTATAGATACTCCAGCAGCTTTTGCGTGATTTATTGCTTCTATTGTTTGTGGCATGATACCATCATCTGCAGCAACAACCAAAATTGCAATATCTGTAACTTGAGCTCCTCTTGCTCTCATAGCAGTAAATGCTTCGTGACCAGGTGTATCTAAGAATGTAATCTCACGACCATTTATAACAACTGTCGATGCACCAATATGTTGTGTTATTCCACCAGCTTCTGTATCTATTACGTTTGTTTCACGAATAGCATCTAGAAGTGATGTTTTACCATGGTCAACGTGTCCCATAACAACAACGATTGGTGGACGTGGTTGTAAGTTTTCTTCTTTATCCTCTGTATCATCAAATAATATGTCTTCTTCTTTAACAACGACTTCTCTTTCAATCT
The DNA here is from genome assembly GCA_017450465.1 of Clostridia bacterium. GTDB lineage: Bacteria > Bacillota > Clostridia > TANB77 > RGIG9151 > RGIG3495. The sequence continues at coordinate 51,160 of JAFSUW010000005.1, forward strand.
TTATTCCATACTCTTCAGCCATAACAGATGCAGTATCAAAATCTACTTCATGGTTTAATGTTGCCATTATTCCATAAGAAAGTAATTTCTTTATTACATCAGCAGAAGTCTTCTTTAATTTTTCTGCTAAATCTTTAACTGTTATATAATCTCCAACTGTTATGCTAAATGGTAATTGTTTTGGTTGTTCAAAAGTACGTGTTTCTTCTTTCTTCTTCTTGTTTCTCTTTGCTCCACGCTCTAAATCATAAAAATTCATTAAAACAGAATCATCATCATTTAATAAATCTGAAACTTTATGGCCTGCGCGAAGTTCTTTTAAGTGTTCTTTATTAAAGTGTTGTGATGAACCTTGACCTTTTGAAAACTTAGAAGGTCTTCTTTCACCCGAATTATCCATATTTGTATTATTTCTTGGCTTAAAGTTCTCACGTGTGTTTTCCTTTGTTACTGGTGTTACAACAGGTGATTCCTTAAATGCATCCTTTAACTTTTTATCCATATTAGCTTCTGGATTTCTTGGCTTAAAGTCTTTTTTCCATTCCTTCTTTTCGCCATTTGGACGAGAATTATTATCTCTTTGTTGCCACTGACCTTTATCATTGTTAAAACGTGGTTTATTGTTATTAGGATTATTATTATTTCTATTATCTCTATTATCTCTATTATTAAATTTATTATTTACATTAGGATTAACTTTATTGTTATTTGGGTTTTCTTTTCTGTCAAAAGGTTTTTGTTCTTTTGCAGGTTCTGTTTTAGGCGCAATAACCGGTTGGGGTTCAACTGGTTTTTCCTTTTCAGGTGCCTTTGGTGGTTCAGGAGGCACTTCTTTCTTTGGCCTAAATAAATCATTTATACTTGGTATTGGTGCTTTTTTCTTAACGATTTGGGCATCGCTTCTTCTAAATTGTTCAGGATTTGCAGCATGTTTTGGTTTCAATTCATAATCGTTATATGAATTTTCCTTCTTCTCCTCAACTTTATTTTCTTCATCTCTAACTTGAACAATTTCTCTTCTAATAATTCTAGGTTGATCCTTCTTTACATCTTTCTTTGCTGCTTTTGCATCTGCTGTCTTTTTTTGCACTTTCTCTTCTCCATTCTTTGTTAAGTCAGAACTTGGTTTTAAGCGCTCATAGATTTTCTTAATATCTGCCTCGTCTAAAACATTTAAGTGGCTCTTTACTTCTATGCCCATTTCTTTTAATTTTGCTATGAATTCTTTGTTATTCATTTCAAGTTCTTTTGCAACTTCATAAACTTTCATTTTACCCAATTAATGCACCCCCAAAATTACCTTACTTAATTTTTACCCATTATACTTTTTGCAAAATTTTCATCTTCGACAGAAAATATAACTTTATTTATTTCACCAGTTGCTTTACTTAGCAACTCGCTACTACCGTAAATTATATATGGTACTGAATTTTCATCGCAAAGCCGTGTTATTTTATTTTTTATGCTAAGCCCTGCATCTTCTGTAATTATAACTAAATAGCTTTTCCCATATAGTATGCTTCTAATAACTGCATTCGCTCCAGAAATTACTTTCCTTGCTTTTTTTGCAAACCCAAGTAGTGATAAAACTTTATCCATTTTTATTTCACTCACTTTCGTTTACAAGTTCTTCACGAAGTTTATCATAAATTTCATTAGGTATAGCCATTTCAAATTCTCTTGAAAGTCGTTTATTCTTAATCGCCATATCAAGGCACTTTATATCTTTACAAATATATGCGCCTCTACCATTTTTCTTACCTGTAACATCTATACTTATATCATTATCGGCACTTTTTACAATACGAATAAGTTCCTTTTTTGGCTTAACCTCTTTACAACCTATGCAAGTCCTTTGTGGAATTTTTTTCACCTAAAACACCCTTTCAAAGCACTAGATTTCTAATATTTCATTCTTAATTTGAGTTTCGCTCTTTATATCAATCTTGTAACCAGTAAGTTTAGCAGCAAGACGTACGTTTTGACCTTCCTTACCAATTGCAAGTGAAAGTTGATTATCTGGTACAACTATTTTTGCGCTCTTTTCATCTTCTGATATATCTACCGCCAAAACTTCAGCAGGATTTAATGCACTTGCGATAAACTGTGCTATATCACTGCTCCACTCAATTATATCTATTTTTTCACCATTTAATTCATTGATTATATTTTGAACACGAGTACCTTTTTGTCCAACACATGAACCAACTGGGTCGATACTTTCCATTTTTGCCATAACTGCAATCTTACTTCTTGAACCTGCTTCTCTTGCAACAGAAACAATTTCAATAATTCCTTCATATATTTCAGGAACTTCAAGTTCGAATAATCTTCTAACTAAACCTGGATGAGTTCTTGAAACAAAAACTTGTGGACCTTTTGCGTTCTTTTCAACTTTTGTTATATATGCTTTAATTCTTTCGCCAATGTGAAATGTTTCGTTTGGTATTTGATCTGAAGTAAGCATCAATGCTTCTGTCTTACCAAGGTCGATAATAGTACCACGTTTATCTGATGTAGATACAACACCAGTTACGATATCTCCCTCTTTACCAAGGTACGAATTAAAAGTAACTTCACGTTCTGCTTCACGAATTCTTTGAATAACAACTTGCTTTGCTGTTTGTGCTGCTATTCTTCCAAAATTTCTTGGTGTTACTTCATGTTCTACAATATCTCCAAGTTTATATTTAGCACTTATTTCTTTTGCCTCTTCCTTAGATATTTCAAGAGCTGGATTGGTAACCTCCTTTACAACTGTCCTTTGCGCATAAACATGAATGTCGCCGGTTTCCTTATCCATTGATACTCTAACATTTTCATTTGAATCAAAATTTCTTTTAAATGCTGTTATAAGTGCTGTTTCTATGGCTTCAAATAAAATGTCGGAACTAATTCCTTTTTCCTTTTCAAGATCCATGATTGCACCAATAAATTCATTATTCATTTTTGTACCTCCCCCTTAAAATTCGTACACCGTTTTTACTTTTGATATATCTTTTCGTTCAAATTTTTTATCATCTATTATTATATTGTTATCATCAGCACTCTTTAGTATGCCAACAAAACTCTTTTCACCATCAATTGGTTTATAAAAACTTGCTTCAACTTTACTACCAATATTTTGTTCAAAATGTTTAGGTAATCTTAAAATTCTTTCAATACCTGGTGATGAAACTTCTAAACAATACTGGCCTTTAATTATATCGGCATCATCGAGTATTGGCTCAATAGTTCTACTCACATTTTCACAGTCATTAATATCTACGCCACCATCTTTATCAATGTATATTCGTAAAAACCAACTGCTACCTTCTTTTACATACTCTACATCATAAACATCAATTTTTAAGTTATTTATGGTAGATTCAATCAAACTTAAAACTTTTTCTTCTATCTTCATTTCTAACTCCTATCTAAAACTAAAGAGTGGGATTTCCCCACTCTTTACGCCAGTTCTTATGCTTAATTATATTAACATATTTTGATTACTTTTTCAATAGTTTTTAAGTTAAATATTGCAATTTTTTGATTAAAGCTTAACCCCGACAATATAAAAACTATATCACATTACAGTTGCAATATTCACATACTAATTTTTTTACTGTTGGTGCTCCACAATGTGGACATTTTAATGGAATATTGTTTAATTTTCTCGCCTCAGATAGTTCCATTTCTTTCTGTGCATTTTTTAAACGCATTTCCTGAGTTAAATTATCAACAGTTTGATCTGCTAACTTATCTACAGACTCACTTATAACGCTACCTATTTTACTACCTAATGATACACCAACGCCTGTAAGTGTAGAACCTATCAAACTATTTATTAAGCTATTGCCACGCCTAATTCTACGTGGTGGAAAACCTTGTGGCCTATTCATATAGTTCATTTTATCATCTCTTTCAAAATTTATTGATTGCTATTACACTAATTTGGGTATACTAAATTTTCTTCTTTCAAATTACAAAGTACCTCTTCATAGAATTTCTTTGATTCATATTTAGCCATTGTTAAGTTTTGATCTAAATAATTACCACAAGATTTTGGATCCGCCCCAGGAATTTCACCTTCATAATCCTTCATAAATACAAACATTTCTTTAATTATATCTACTACATCAGTAGATTTTAAGTCTCCCTTAAATATTACATAGAAACCTGTTCTACATCCCATTGGGCCAAAATAAACTGTTTCATTTTTATAAACCTCGTGATTTCTTAAAAATGTTGCACCTAAATGTTCTATCGTATGCAGTTCTGCTATATTTATAACTGGCTCACGATTTGGCTCCTTCATACGTATATCAAATGTTGTAGCAATGCATTCACCCGTTTTGTTATCATAGTCTTTTCTCGATACATAGATTCCTCTTTTGAGTAATTCATGATTTACTTTAAAGCTTTCTATTTTTTCCACAATAATCACCTCGTAAATATTATACCATAAAAAAAAGAAATCCGAAAGATTTCCTTTTTTATAAACCAAAATAATTTATCAAATTAATAATTAATGCCCCTATTCCAAAAATAACTACCCCGAAAAACATTGTTATTGTTATATGTTTTGCAAAACTTTTACTTTCTTTTGCTTTTACCGTATTATTAACAATATAATTTTCCGTCAAAATAGGTAGTACTATTATTAAAAATATATCTAGTAAAGCTATAATCATAAATAAATTTTCTGGGACAACATTTATAACCATCATCAAAAGTAGTACTAGAGTAAGACTTAAACCAAAATGATATGTTATTATTTCATCTGCTTCTTTGGCGGTTTCAATACCATTTTTCATTAGTTTAATCTTCATCTCGTTAATTTTCATACTACCCCTCCATAATGAAAGATAAATGTTTAGTTAAAACTATTAACTAATATATACATAGTAAAACTATAAAACTCGTTTTTATATAATTATTATACCACTTGTTTCAATTTTATGTCAACAAAGCACCTTGCTAAAATACGCTATCTTATGATAAAATATTTGTATCAAATATAAAGGAGGATAAAAATGAGAATAGGTTTAGATATTGACGACACTATTTCTAATACACACTTTATACTAATGAAATATGCATATAAATATAATGCTGAAAATGGAAACGACGAATTATTAAAATATAATACTAATGACTTTACGAAAATTTTTGGCTGGGATGATGAAAAAGTATACAACTTTTTTAGGACATATTACCTAGATGCCTTAAAAGAAATTGAACCAAAATTCGGTGTTAAAGAAACACTCACTAAATTAAAAAAAGATGGACACGAAATCATTTTTATCACCATACGTGATGACAATGAATGTGGTGGCGAAGGCGAAGCATATAGATTAACATATGAATGGCTAAAGAAATATGAAATACCTTATGATGAATTAAATGTTGCCATTTCTAATAAAAAAGATTTTTGCAGTAAAAACAATATCGACATATTTATGGATGATTCAGAAAAAACTTGCAAAGCCGTAAGTGAGCTTGGTATTAAAACTTTTATAGCAATGAATCCATACAATTTAGAGTTTAAGGATGATAATATTATTAATATTTATAGTATGAATGAGTTTTATAATGAAGTATTAAATATACAAAAAAGTAGACACTAGGTCTACTTTTTTATTAAATTGTCATACTTAGTGTGTAAAATCTTTACCATCCAAATACATTATTCTAATAGTCTGTCTCATACTTTCCAATCTTTTTACTTTTTCAAAATCAATTCTATCTTCTAATGCTTTTACATCAATTATATCTTTTGGTCTTGTAGAATGTACTTTCATAGCATATAAACTTTCTGGTGTCCTTATTCTAAATCTAGTCCCTGCATATTCAATACCGTTAGTTGTAAATTCTAAATCAACCAATTCTTTAGGCAAATGCTTTATTACTACCATTGGTACATCTTTGCCATCTTTTCTACCTCTATAATATTCTTTGCTATTAATGCTTCCATCACTTAGTCTATCAAACAAGAAAAATCCTAAATGAAATTCATTTTCTTTGTGATTTGCTAAAACCTCATGATCTCCCTGTATAGCAAGATTCGGATCATATGTTCTAGAGACAGTTAACCTGTTATCTTCAAACACATAATCCGAATCTTTTAATAATTCTTTTATTTTATTAATATCTTTTTCAGCTATCATAAAGTCTAAATCTCCGTGGTACCTAAATAGAGGCACTCCGCTACCTAAAAAAGCTGACACTGCTCCAACAAGATAATAATCAACACCAAGCTCATTTAACTTAGTGCAAAAACTGTGTAATGTACTATTTAGTAATGCGTGATTTTCTTCAATCGACATATTACCCGGCGATACATTATGACCTTTGTTGAACTTTATCTTCTCTAGTAACTCGTCAGTATCTTTGAATGCAGTTTCATCTATGGTGAGTATTTGCTCTAACGACTTAGCGTAAGCTTCTTTAAGTTCATCTACCTCAGAAAAAACTGCTTCTAAGCTTATTGCTAATTTTTCAATAGCATCTTTAGAACGTTTAAGGGAAGTTAGACTTTCAATAACTTTTTGTATTTTTTCTTCAGATAAGTTTGGTGTGTTTGAAGCTAAATTTCTTACTACTTTTTCTACTTTTAACTTTTCTTCGTTTGTCACATTTCCACCGCCCTTCAATATTATACTAGTCCGAATTGTATCACGTATTTACATAAAATGCAAGAGAAAAATGAAATATTCTATTGGACATGGTCGCGTAATTTTGCAAGTTGATGAGAGGGAAAACCGGATCGCATAAGGGCGAACTGTATTCGCCCGTGGACTTGAACCAACAGAAAATAAATGCAATAGCATTTATTTCATGGTTTTCTTCCTTGCGCCAACGGCGTTTAATAGAAGAAAACCATCCAACAACCAGTTGGAACATGGTCGTGTAGCTGCACTTCCGTTTGCTACACTCCCTGTTCCTGCCTCGATGACGCATCCTTCTTTTTCCTCCTATCGTCGGCAGTCGGCGTCATCGCAGTTAACAACCGAGGACTTATGTCTTTTAACAAACTATCTTGGTTTAAGTTTAATACTAGAAATATAAAAAGGTATATATGCCGTTGGCATATATACCTTTTTATGGCTCCTCGTGTTGGACTTGAACCAACGACAACAACCAGTTGAAACATGGTCGCGTAGTTTCACTCCCGTTCACTACGCTCCCTGTTTCGGCCTCGATGA
>JAFSUW010000030.1 GCA_017450465.1 Clostridia bacterium
CCTCATCCGTCGCCTTCGGCGCCACCTTCCCCTCGAGGGGAAGGCTTGCGGATAGTGCAAATTTAAAGTCTTCCCCTTGAGGGGAAGATGTCACGAAGTGACAGATGAGGTGTTTTAATTCTCCCCTACAAACAATAATTTATCAAATCGATATATTAATTTTTTTAAATATTTACCGATTATTTTTTTGAATTTATGTGGCATTTTGGATATATAAAAAGTATTAATAGTAAAGGAGGAATTACAATGCTACAATCGTATTCCGGAAACGATTGTGTGACAGATGTCGTAGAAAAATATGCTAATATGGTCTACAAACTTGCTTTTGCACGCGTAAAGAACAAGAATGATGCTGATGATATTTTTCAAGAAGTATTCTTAACCTTTGTAAGACGAAAACCAAAATTTGAAAATGAAGAACATGAAAAGGCGTGGTTTATACGTGTAACTATAAATTGTTCTAAAGATTTTTGGAAATCTCAAAGTCGTAGAAATCATGATGAACTCGATGAAAATATTGAAGGTGCAACACCCGAAGAAGAAATACTTTCTGAATACCTTGATAAACTTCCTGAAGACTACAGAGTAATTGTTCATCTATTCTACTATGAAGATATGTCTACAAAAGACATTGCAAAAGCAACGTATAAAAAAGAGTCCACTGTTAGAATGGCACTTACTCGTGCTAGGAGACTGCTTAAAGAATTTATGGAAGGAGATGAGACGGATGCTTGAAAAGACATATAAATCTTATTTTGATAAAATTGGACCTACAGATGAACTTATTAGACTTACAAAAGAAAAAATGTGGCAAGAACAAACAAAAAAGCATTTCTCTTTTTATAAATATGGTGGACTTGTAGCTGCGTGTCTTATAATTATTGTTTCTACTACGCTTTTACTCCGTACTCAAACCACATTTGATACCGCAGTAAAAAGTAATGAAAGCTTATATGAAAATAATGCACAAGCAGATTTTTATACTGACAGTTTTAGTGTTCCTCAAGCTACTTCGGAAAATAAATCTGACAATAGCATTAATAGTTTTAATGCTGGTAGCACAGCATCAAACCCATTTGATGTTGGAAGTAATGATAGTGGCGAAATTAGAGTTACTGATAACGATCACGGTTTAACAGTATTAGATATTTTGCTTTTCCCATTTAGAGTACTTAAAGCTTTAATGGAACTATTAAAATAATGACGGTTAAACCCGTCATTATTTTTATTTTAAATACTTATATTTTCATTTCAATATTTCCATTATACTTTTCTTCTTTTGTCGTTACTGGTTTAATATAATTTTCTACAAATTCTTCTACTTGAACTGCTGCTCTACCTATATATTTTTTTGCATCTAAAATACTATCTAATTCGTTTTTATCTATATTAAATTCGTTATCACTTTCTATTCTTGACAGCAAATCATTAGGGAGCCCTTCTTCTTTTACTTTACGTCCTGCTTCCATCGAATATTGTCTTATTTTTTCATGAAGTTTTTGTCTATCCCCACCTTTTTTTACGGCTTCCATCATTATATTTTCTGTAGCCATAAATGGTAGTTCGTCTTTTACATGCTTCTCAATTACTTTTGGATAAACAACTAAGCCAGATATTACGTTTAAGTATATCATAAGTATTGCATCAACTGCTAAAAATCCCTCTGATATTGATAAACGTCTGTTAGCCGAATCATCTAATGTTCTTTCAAACCATTGTGTACTAGAAGTTAAGGCAGGATTTAATGCATCAGTCATTACAAATCTTGATAGTGCACACATTCTCTCACTTCGCATTGGATTACGTTTATATGGCATTGCAGATGAACCTACTTGTGATTTTTCAAATGGTTCTTCTATTTCTTTTAAACTTTGTAACATTCTTAAATCATTCGCAAATTTATATGCACTTTGAGCAATACCGGAAAGCACATTAAGCACCCTACTATCAACTTTTCTTGAATATGTCTGGCCTGTTACTGGATATACATCATAATCTCCAATAAAGCTTACTACTTTCTTCTCTAACTCTTTTACCTTATTTGCATCATTATCTAGTAAATCCATAAAACTTGCTTGTGTTCCCGTTGTTCCTTTTAATCCACGGAGTTTTATACTACTTAAAACAAAATTAAGCTCCTCATAATCTAAATATAGTTCATGAAGCCAAAGTGTTGCACGTTTCCCTACCGTTGTAAGTTGCGCTGGTTGAAAATGTGTAAAACCAAGAGTTGGCATATCTTTATAATTCATTGCAAAATCTGATAGTTTCTCCATTACTGCAACTAATTTAGTCTTTATGAGCTTTAAGCCCTCTACCATTATAAGTATATCTGTGTTGTCACCAACATAACACGATGTCGCGCCTAAATGAATTATTGGCATCGCATTTGGGCACTGTTTACCATATGCATGTATATGTGCCATTACATCATGCTTAAATTTCTTTTCAAATTCTTCCGCATCTTCATAATTTATATTATCTTTATTTGCTTCCATTTCGCTAATTTGTTCATCAGTAATTGGAAGGCCAAATTCCTTTTCACCTTTAGCAAGAGCTATCCAAAGTTTTCTCCAAGTCTTAAATTTGTTATCTTCTGAAAATATGTAACTCATCTCACGGCTTGCATATCGCTTATTAAACGGTGTTTCGTATATATCATGCATATGAAATCCTCCTCTTATATAATCGTTAAGTTTTATTTTCCACTGCCGATATTAATTATAGATTAATTAATTATGTTCGTCAATGTTGGAGGTATTATGAATAAATTAAAAGGTTTTGTTTTTATAATGGTTTTTGCATTCGGTATATATACATATAACACACATAAAATTGCTAAAGAGCCCCAAGAAATCGTAGTAGAAGAAGTTACTCCTACATATAACTATTTTCCTAAAGTTACTACTATTGCTTTTAAGCAAGAAACTAATCTTGAGAAGAATGGCTTCATTAACCTAAAAGATATAGAAAGCAATATTGGTATTGAACTTCGCTACGCATCTGATAACAATTTTACAGGTAGTCAAGTTTATCCTTCTATTGCATTTGCCGCACTTAGAGTTGGTACTGCGGAAAAACTTGCTGCTGCAAACGAAGAACTTTATAAACTTGGATTTCGAATTAAAGTTTGGGATGCTTATAGACCACGCAGATATCAATATACTTTAAGAGATGCTGCAGAAAAGCAAAATCCAAGAACTGCATCATATATCGCAAGTCCTATCTCTGGTTCTAATCACAACCGTGGAACTGCAGTTGATATCACATTAACCGACCTAGAAGGTCACGAAGTTACTATGCCAACCGATTTTGATCATTTTGGTTCGGAATCATCTATCCACTATACTAAATGTACTTTAGAACAAATAAGTAATCGTGAACTTCTTGGTAAAACCATGGAGAAACATGGATTTAGGCGTATTGCAAGTGAATGGTGGCACTTCGATGATGTGGATGCAAAAGATTATGAACTAATGGATTTAGATTTTAATGAATTATATAGATAAGAAAATGATGTGCTTAAGCACATCATTTTTTTACTACTATTTCATCTTCATTTGTCGTTATTTTTAGCGTTTTCGATTTCTTTTCTTCACTGTCTAACATCGATTCTGCGATTTTATCTTCTATCATGGTCTGAATTGCACGTCTTAATGGTCTTGCGCCATAAGTTACATCAAAGCCCTTTTTAGCAACCAACGCTTTTGCACCTTCATCTACTTTTATCTTTATACCATTTTCTTTCAATCTATTAGTCAAGTTAGATATCATTATTTCAGCAATTTCTTTTACGTTTTCTTCTGTTAATTGATGGAAAACTATAATTTCATCAATTCTGTTCAAAAATTCTGGTCTAAAGGTTTTCTTTACTTCATCCATTACGTTTGCCTTTATGTCTTTATAATCTTGTTTTGTATCATTTTGAACAAAACCTAACTTTTTATTTTCTGATATAAGTCGTGCACCAACATTTGAAGTCATTATAATAACTGCATTGTTAAAGTTTACAACTCTACCTTGCGAATCTGTTAAACGGCCATCTTCCATTATTTGAAGTAGTATATTAAATACATCTGGATGTGCCTTTTCTATTTCATCAAATAGTACTACAGAATATGGTTTTCTACGCACTTTATCTGTAAGTTGCCCACCCTCTTCATAGCCGACATATCCTGGAGGTGAACCAACTAACTTTGATACAGTGTGTTTTTCCATATATTCTGACATATCTATTCTAATCATGGCTTTTTCATCGTCAAACAAAACTTCAGCAAGCGCCTTACAAAGTTCGGTTTTACCAACACCAGTAGGCCCTAAGAATAAGAATGAACCAATAGGACGCTTTGGATCTTTTATTCCTACCCTGCTTCTTCTAATTGCACGAGAAACTGCTTCTACTGCTTCATCTTGCCCAACCACACGTTTATGCAACTCTTCTTCTAAATGTTTTAATTTATCTGTTTCAACACGAGCAAGCTTTGTAACAGGAATACCACTCCATTTTGATACTATTTCTGCAATTTCATCTTCGCCTACTACTATTTCATTAGTTTCAGTCTTTTTATGCCAATCTTTTTTATGCTTTTCAAGTTGACCTTCATATTTTGCTATTTCATCGCGTAAGCTTGCAGCTTTTTCAAATTCCTGCGTTTTTACTGCAATTGATTTTTCTTCATTCAATTTCTTTATTTTTTCTTCTAATTCTTTTACACTTTTAGGGACTGTAAAACTCTTAAGACGTATTTTGGAAGCTGCTTCATCAACTAAGTCTATTGCCTTATCTGGCAAAAATCTATCTGAAATATATCTATCTGATAATTTTACAGCAGCCACTATTGCCTCATCAGTTATCTTTACTTTATGATGTGCTTCATATTTATCTCTTACACCTTTTAAAATATTTATCGCCTCATCAACTGTTGGTTCTTTTATATATATTGACTGAAAACGTCTTTCGAGTGCTGTATCTTTTTCTATATGTTTTTTATATTCATCAACTGTTGTGGCACCTATTAACTGTATCTCACCTCTAGCGAGTAATGGCTTTAATATGCTTGCAGCATCTATTGCTCCTTCTGCGGCACCTGCTCCAACTATTGTATGAAGTTCGTCTATAAATAAAATTACATTGCCAACTTTTCGTACTTCTTCCAATGCTTTTTTTATTCTCTCTTCAAATTCGCCACGATATTTAGCACCAGCAACCATAGATGATAAATCAAGCACGACTACTCTTTTCTCGAGTAGCATTTCAGGTACATCTGCTTCTATTATTCTGTGCGCTAATCCCTCTACTATAGCAGTTTTTCCAACACCCGGCTCACCAATTAAGCACGGATTATTTTTGGTCCTGCGACTTAATATTTGAATTACTCTTTCTATTTCATCATTTCTTCCTATTACAGGGTCTATTTTCCCTTCTACTGCGAGGTCTGTTAAATCACGTCCAAATTGATTTAACACTGGTGTGCTAGAACTTTTATTTTTTCTTACAAAGCTTTCATTTTTTACTCTTCCAGATGCTTCACCTATACGTTTTGTTAAATCCATATATAATCTTTGTAAATCAAAGTTTAACTCTACTAGAAGTCTTACAGCAATACTATCATTTTCTTTTAATATAGCAAGTAATATATGTTCCGTTCCAATAAAATCATAAGATGCATTTTTTGATTCATTAAATGCAGTTTCTAGTACTCTTTTAGCTCGTGGAGTAAGCCCTAACATTTGGTTATTTTCTACTATTCCAAAGCCGATTAATTCTTCAATTTTTTCAAGTAATAAATCTTCTGTAACGCCAAAAGAGTCTAATATTTTATATGCTACTCCTGTTCCTTCACGGAGTAATGCTACTAATAAATGTTCTGTGCCTATATAATTATGTCCAAATTCCTTTGCTACATCTTCAGATATTTTTATAACTTTTTCTGCTTTTTCAGTAAACTTATACATTTATTCACTCCCTAATTTTATGTTGTTATTAATTATTACCACATTTTAGTATTTTATGCAAGAGGGGAAAGTAGATTTAATATATAAACTAATTGGGCCGATGTGGGCATAGGCCCCTACAGTAAATTGATATGTCGTTATCTATACACAATTTGTAGTGGCCGATGCCCACATCGGCCACATTGCATAGCAACAATCTCCTAACCTCGCATTTTATTTATTGCTTTCTTTCTATTTTTCTCATTAAATATCGCACTACCTGCAATTAAAACATCTGCACCACATTCTATAACACGCTTTGCATTAGTCAAATTTATTCCACCATCTACTGCTATTTCAAAATTTAAGTTATTCTCTTTTTTTATCATAGCAAGTTTCTTTATCTTTTCATCAGTTGTTTCAATATATTCTTGGCCACCAAAACCTGGTTCAACCGACATTACAAGCACACTATCAACCGCCTTTAATACACTTAAATCTGGCACATCAGTTTCTGGTTTTATTGATACACCAACTTTATTTCTCATACATTTTATCGCTTCTATAACAAATAACGGGTCATCGGCTACCTCAAGATGGAATGTTATAGAATCTGCTCCAGCAAACGAAAAAACTTTTATATATTCAAGCGGATTTTCAATCATCAAGTGTACATCTAAAAATTTTGTCGTATGTTTTCTTATAGATTTTATAACTGGGACACCAATTGTAATGTTATTCACAAAGTGCCCATCCATTACATCTATGTGCATACCATCTGCCGCTTCTATATCTTTTATTTCTTTTTTTAAGTCATAAAAATCTGCAGCAAGTAACGAAGGATATATTTTTATCATTTTTCTATCTCCTTTATGGCGAACACTGTTCGCCGCTACATTAATCACGAATTAATTCAGCAACCTTTTTAGCAGGGATGCCTGGAATTGCCATTATCATACTCTTATCTTCAATTACTCTCTTCTTTCTTACATAAGAATATAAACCTATACTACAATTGCTACCTATTGTTACGTCTGGCATTATATAGCAATCTGTTCCTATTAATGTATTGTTACCAATTTTTATTTTTCCTAAAATAAGTTCATTACCTTCAAATATATGGCAAGATATATTGGTTTCCCCACCAATTACTACGTTATCTCCAATTTCAAGTAAATATGCATCATGTAAACCTTTTGTATTAATAAACACATTTTTACCAATCTTTGCACCTAATATTCTATAAAAAATTCTAGAAAATACCGAACCAGCCATAAATGGAAGTACTGTATTAAGTAACAATATATGTAGGCCGGAATAAGTTAACCAACGAATAAATGTAAACGATGAAGTCTTATATCTACCTGGCTTAAAACCTATTACAAGTATCCTTTCTACTATTCCAAAAACAAATAGTGCTACTATAAAGAATAAATATATCGATACACCTATTGTTAAACATAGTAACAATATACCTAGTATATTATTTAAGTCTATTTTTTGTGACACAAAGTAAACCAAATAAGCCGATGGCACCATTGATACTCCAAACACCACTCCATAAAACACATAGTTTATTATTGCACCTATGGAATAGGTTATTGGATTTGTTAGCAAAAATCCTAGAATTTTTTTCATTAAAATCATCCTCTCATAAAGATATTTACAAATTTATTTTCGGCATTATTTCTTCTATTGGTAACCCTTTTATATTATTAAAATCTTTATCGTCAAATGAAGCTAAGCCCTCTAAATTGTCATCTATATTGTATCCACCAGCATATAAATATGTGTTTTTATCATTCACCATTTCTTCTATTTTTTCTTTACTTATTTCTTTTATTGTTATTTTAGATGTTACTGTAAAATTATCTATATTTTCTCCATCTGCAATACAAACACCTGTAATTACATCGTGTGTTGTATTAGATAATTTATTTAATATTCTATACGCATCTAATCTATCTTTTGGTTTTCCCAATTTTTCGCCTTCACAATATGCTATTGTATCAGCCGAGATTATAACTGCATTTTTTACTAATGGTACTACTGTCATTGCTTTTTCATATGCTAATTTTTTCACATAATCTTTTGCATCTTCTAGCGATTTAATATCACATTTAATTCTACTTTCATCTAATGTGTTTTTTATAACTACAAATGGAATTTTTGCGTCTTCCATTATTTCTCTACGCGATTTTGAGGCCGATGCAAGAACTACTACTTTCTTATCAAATGCTATTTCTTCATTATTTTTTACTGCCTCTTCTACTGATTTTTCATCAAAACTTGATATATCATTTATTATCATATTTTTTCTCCTACAATAATTGTTGCGTAAGTTTACCTTTACCATTACTATAAGTAAATGTAGCAAGACTACCATTAATAATAGCAAATTGTTGTGGTAAGTGTCCTATATCTACATCGTAAATAACTGGAACATGTAAATCATCAAGTGCATTGTGAAGCATTGTTTCATAATCTAAATCCCATACTTCTTTACTGATACCTGTTCTACCAATTAATATACCATTTATATTATCAAACCAACCTGCTTGTTTCATTTGCCAAAACACTCGATAAAGTGCCATTATAGATAATTCATAATTATCTATATACCAGATAACACCTTCCGGAAATTTATTTACAAAATTTTTAGTATTATCTAGTGGTGTACCAAAAAGTGTGCTTAACGCATCTATGCAGCCGCCTATAATTCTACCTTTTATAACATCTTCATTTTTATTATATAAATGTTTATAAACAACTTTTTCTGTTAAATTATATTCACGAGAATTTATTTTTTCTTTTTCATAAAGTGGGAAACTCTCTTGTGCCACAATATTTCCTTTTAATATATTTAAAGTATTCTCAATACACTTTGGAGCAGGATCCATGCTATAACTTTTTACATTCACACTATGAAGTGTTGCAATATCAAAATTTGTTGTTAAATAGTATAAAAGCAAACTCGTATCTGAATAACCCTCTACCCATTTAGGTGAAGAATTTTTTATTTTTTCTGCACTTAAATATGGCAAAATTTCCATCAAAAATTCGCCACCTGTAGCAGTTATTATAGCTTTTACATCCGTATCTTCCCATAAATCCATAAACTCTTTAGCACGAGTTACCGCATCAGAACTTACAAAATGCTTATTTTTTCTTACATTATCAGTTTCTTTTACTTTGTAATCTAAGTGTTCTAGATTCTTATATGCATCTTCTAAACGTTCAATATCTTCTATTTCTGTAACTCCTGTTGAAGTAGCCGTAACACCAATAGTATCGTTTGGTTTTAAAAATTCTGGATATACCATTTTCCCCTCCTAATTAATTGGCAATATTTTTAGTGCTATATTAAAATAAATTAATACTGAACAAGTATCGATTATGGTTGTAATAAGTGGTGATGCCATTATAGCAGGGTCTATTTTACAAAGTTTTGCAAGTATTGGTAATACACCACCAAGTAGTTTTGATATTAAAATTACTAAAAATAATGTTAAACAAACAGTAAGTGTAATAGGTCCTACGTTTGGCACTTTTTGATACATTAACTCCATACGAAGAGCATTTACACCAACCAAAACAATACCTACTAGCATTGCTATTCCAAATTCCTTTAAAAATACTTTTATAAAATCTTTTAACTCTATTTCCCCAATAGCAAGGCCACGGATTACCATCGTTGAACTTTGTGAACCACAATTACCACCTGTATCCATTAGCATTGGTACGAAAGCTATAAGCAGTGGTACCGCTATAAATGCTGTTTCATACTTTTCGATTATGGCTCCTGCTATTGTCGCAGATAACATAAGTAAAAGCAACCATACTATTCTATTTTTTACATGTTCAAGTACTGGTGTTTCAAAATATGTTTCTTCACTTGTTTTCATAGCAGCCATTTTGTTGAAGTCTTCTGTATCTTCTTCTTGGATGACATCGATTACGTCATCGACAGTTATAATTCCAACTAATCTATTTTCATTATCTACAACAGGCATAGCGATTAAATCATACTTTTGGAATTTATGCGCAACAACTTCTTTATCTTCAAGTGTATTTACATATATTAAATTTGTTTCCATTATGTCTTTTATTAATGTGTCTTCTTCCGCAAGCATTAAATCCTTAGCGCTTACCATACCTATTAATTTCCTATTATTATTTATTACATAGCAAGTATAGATTGTTTCCTTATCTACACCTATTTCACGAATTCTTTCAAATGCTTCACTTACTGTTTTATCTTTTTTTAAGTAAGCATACTCAACAGTCATAATGCTTCCTGCGCTGTCTTTTGGATACTTAAGTAACTGATTTATCGTTTTACGAGTTTCAATGTTTGTATGGCCTAATATACGCGTTATAACGTTGGCTGGCATTTCTTCTATGATATCTACGGCATCATCGACATATAACTCGTCCATAACAAATTCTAATTCTTTATCATTAAACGAATTAATTAACAGCTCTTGGTTTTCTGTAGTCATTTCTACAAATGTATCTGCAGCCAAATCTTTTGGAAGCAACCTAAACACTAATAGCAAGTACTCAGAAGGAAGTTTTTCAATTAATGTTGCTGCGTCTTGTGCTGTAAAACTGTTTAATATTAATTTTAATTCCATTATTTTTCTACTTTTTAATAATTCAATTATCTTCTCTTCCATTTTGCACCCCCTATAAAACACCTAAAATACTAGTCGCAATACTAAAGAAAATTAATACTGAACAAGCATCTACTATTGTTGTTATAAGAGGCGACGCCATTAATGCAGGGTCTAGCTTACAGCCCTTCGCAATTATTGGAAGCACCGCACCCAAAATCTTTGACAGCATAACAGTTAATATTAGTGTTAAGCCCTCAGCTATAATTATTTTAGGAAGATTTTCTGCATCATGATTCATAATAATAGCACGAATACCATTTACTACCGCAAGTATTATTCCTATTATAAAAGCTATCTTAAATTCTTTAAAAATTACTTTCAAGAAATCTTTTGGATTTATTTCGTTTAGTGTAAGTCCACGAATAATCATTGTTGAACTTTGCGCACCGCAGTTACCACCAGTACCCATAAGCATTGGTAAAAACGCCGCTAAAAGTGTTACTGTTTTTAGTGCTTCTTCATAACGTTCTATAATAAGACCCGTTATTGTTGCAGAAAGCATCAAAAACAAAAGCCACAAAATTCTATTTTTGGCATGAACCCATATTGGAGTTTTAAAATATGTTTCTTCACTTGGCGTTATAGCAGCCATTTTGGTAAAGTCTTCTGTTGTTTCTTGTTCGATGACATCGATTACGTCATCAACTGTTATTATTCCAACTAATCTATTTTCTTTATCCACAACTGGCATAGCTATAAAGTCGTATTTACTAATTTTTTCTGCAACAGTTTCTTCATCATCTAACGTGTTTACACTTATTACGTTAGTTTCCATGATATCTTCAAGCTTTTTATTGCGATCAGAAATCATTAAATCTTTTGCTGTAACTATTCCCTCTAAGAATCTATTTTTATCCACAACATAACAAGTATAAATTGTCTCTTTATCTACGCCTACTTTTCGTATCCTACTAAACGCTTCACCTACTGTCATATCCTTTCTTAAATCTACATATTCAACGTTCATTATGCTTCCAGCACTATCTTTAGGATATTTAAGTAATTCATTTATATTTTTTCTCGTTTCAGAATCTGTATGTTTTAATATACGTTTTACAACATTTGCAGGCATTTCTTCTATGATATCTACGGCATCATCAACATATAACTCACTTACAACGTTTTCTAATTCTTTATCGTTAAATGCATTAATAAGCTGCTCTTGACTATCTGTATCCATTTCTACAAATGTTTCTGCCGCTAAATCTTTTGGCAACAACCTAAATAAGACTATTAAATCTTCGACTTCAAATTCCTCAATTAGCTTCGCTACATCAATTGGGCTTAAGTCGCTTAATAGTCTTCTAAGTGCAGAAAATTTTTTATTTTTTAATAGTTCTTGAGCTTCTTCGTGCATATTTTCCCCTCCACTATTATTCTTACCATTTTTAAAATATGTAAAAATAATCTTTATGATTAAAATATCTTAAAGAAACCCATGCCTTAATATTTACACAACAAAAAGGTGAGATATGAAACACATACCCACCATGCGCTTCGGCACAGGTTTCGTACTGTTATTATCAGTCTGTTCCATAATCTCACCCCCATATTTTCAATATTTTACTGATATATTTTATCACAACTTTACTAAAATTTCTACATTTTTTTACATTTTCTTGATTATGTAAACCGAATGTGGTATAATATATTTGTGTCTTGCGATATAGCACGGAAATTACTTATTTTATTTAGCCATTTAGTTATTGGTTAAACCTTTCTCTTTTGGACTCTGGAGGGATATATTATGAAAAAATTTTTATTAACTATTTCGCTATTTTTATTTGTTTTTATTGCAAATATGCTAACTGAAAATAATATGGGTGAAAACTTTTTTATATCAACAACATATGGATATACTACTAAAAAAGTTCAAACTACACCTTCTGCTAGAACAACTATCACTACCGTTACATATACTGCCCCTAGGTATCTAGCAGGACCTAATACACAGAAAATTATTACTGTATCAAACACCTCTTCTACTAAACATACTCATAAATTTACATATAGGCAATTATCATCTACATCTGATTATCACATTAAAGCATGTAACTGTGGATTATTAATAAAAGAAAAACATACATATAATAAAAGAATATGTGTATGTGGCCGCTTACAACCAGATACACCTTGTGAAGGAATTGGACGTTTACCACAAAATATTCCTCAACAAACTGCACCTAATACTGGTATAAGCGAGTCTGATTTCAACCTTTTATGCCGTCTTGCTGATGCAGAAGCAAAAGGTCAAAGTGTTGAAGAACGTATGGCAGTTATTGAAGTTGTATTAAATAGAGTTAATAGTGATCAATTCCCTAATACTATACGCGAAGTTATATATGAATATAATGGTGGATGGCAATTTACACCTGTTTTTAACGGAACTATTGATACAGCTGAGCCAACCGAAGAAACAATTAACGCAGTTACTCGTGTTCTAGAAGGTGAACGTATTTTTAATAATGAAGATGTAACTTATTACTGTAATGTTTCTACTTCTGATAGTACTACTTTCTTCTATAAGAATTTAACACCAGTAACTGAAGATGGTCAATTTGTTCATACATTCTGGAAATTAAAAGATTAACTAAAAAAGTAACCCTTAACTCTAACGTTAAGGGTTACTTTTTTATCTTTGTTTATTTCTCTCTATGTTCAACAACTGGAATATCTGATTTATTCTTTTTAGCATTAGGGAAAGATCCTCTAACCCACACTTCCTTTAAATACTTATTATCTCCTTTTCCACACCATCTATGACCTTTAGTTCCACGCCTTGTATGTGCTCTTGGGCTTTTCCTTTTTTTAGTCGTTTGCTTAGCAGCTTGTTCCTCCTCGGTCTTGTCTTCAACAACCTCTTTAGTAACATTCACTTCTTTTGCGATATCAAGATCATCATACACGATACGATGCTCAACATCCCAATCATCCACAAAGTCTTCAGAAAAAATATTAACATGACGCTTATCACTATGCTTTTTTTCATGAACTTGTGAATGGCTTACCTTGTAAAGCAAATAGCACATATACAAAATATGATACCTAAGTTCTCCATCTCTACCTTCAAAATAATCTACAGGATACCAGTCATCACCACCAGGATAAAAACTACCAGGGGTATCACCTTCATACACTTTAAAGCTTATATCTGCTTCATCTAAGTCTATAGTATCTATAGTATCTTCCGGTTTCAACGCAAATGCGCAAATTTCAAAAAGTCTTTTAGGAGTATCCAGAACATACATTTCTCTAATGTTGACAAAAATACCATGAATATCCCATTCGTTATCTCTTTGAAAATAAAATGTCAAAAACGGAAGTTCTGTAAAATGCTTTGCTTCTAAAGGTAAATCATCAATATTGCCAACCACTTCACGCATTATTTCTTCTGAATAGTTATATGCAACCTTAGTCCTATTCCACTCATACATTGTACTAATAAATCTTTCATACAATTCAAAATCAGCAACTGGCATATTATCTTTGTTCTCTAAAGCATACTCAATGCGTGCAGAATGCCTAGAAAAAAGATCTTTTTTATCCACTTCTTGTTGCTTTTTAGCATACTTTTCAAGTAACACTTCGTCTTTAATTTTTACTTGTTTTAAGAACTCGTTCGGTGGATACGCGTCGTAGACTTTAACTCTCGGAATTTGTGCGGTCTCCATTTTTTACGTCCTTTCTTGCTAAAAATCCGATATGCGAAAAAATTATCCCCCTTTCATAAAACAGTTGGGTAAAAGTGTAATAAACACTGTTTTAGATTATAACAGTACAGTCACATTATGTCAACACAAACTTTATTCATATTTTTAAATATATTTCCTTGAATATCAATAATTTCAAACATTGGTATTTCTTTCTTATCTTTAAGTATTACCTTCTGATTAACATCATCAAATGCCTCTATAATACCAATTACCGTAAGATATGTTCCACCTTCTTTTAGCTCGTCAGGTTCAAAATATGTAAATGTAATTTCTTCTTTTTTATCAATATTTTCTCTTAAAAACTGTAATTTCATATCTATCATTTCTATTAAATCTTCACTTAACTCCAACCTATTATTTGTCCGCCTTGATGTTTCTTTTAATGCTTCTTCATAACCTGTTAATGCTGCAAATGGAGCAAATTGAGCAGAATGTGCATATAATGACATTGGCGGATGGACTTTTGATACATGATGTTCTAAGTTGATAATATCATCATAATTATGCGTAACTTTTAGCTTCATATTTTTCCTCCTAACTTCTATGTCCGCCAATCTGTCCATTTCTTTCAATAGCTGTTGAACCTTCAAGAAAATTAATACCCTTTAAAATCGAATTCTTCCCATATTTAGATTTAATATTAATAACTGTTTTTTGCAAAGATTTTTCAAGCTGCTCTTTTTTTCTCTTTTTTTCTAATTCTTTATAATCTATAAACATATTCATTTGTTCAAAAGATAATATATTTTTATAATCGTCTTCATTTACTACATCTTCTGCGACAATGTAAATCTTCCTAATAAATAATTCTTTATTTATTATCTTATCAAATAGTAAAACTGCATTTTCAATAATTAGTTTTGTGGAAGAAGTTTTATGGTCGATATTTATCGTTCCATGTGCATGTTTTGGTACTTTTCGACCATAATAATCAAATGAAAATTCGCCTTCATACTTAGTATTTATACTTGTATGATAAAAATTACTAACATCATAAATAATATTCAACACAATTTTACTTGTGATTAACTCTTTTTTTACCAAATTAAGAGAAAGACTTTCAGCCATTTCCTTAACGATTATTTTAGCTTCTTCATACTTATATGGTCTTGATAGCACCTGCCCTTCACTTAAACTATTCGTAGTAGGTTTATATGATTTTATACTATCAATAGTACTTGGTTCATATCCCCATGCATGATCTATTAAAAATTCAGCATTTATTCCAAATAACTTATACAATATTTCTTCATTATTAACCGACATTCTAGCTACATCGCCCATTGTATACATACCGTGTTTTTCTAACTTTTCAGAAATACCATGACCAACTCTCCAAAAGTCTGTAAGTGGCCTATGCCCCCATAAACATTTTCTGTATGCCATTTCATCTAATCCTGCAATTCTTACTCCATTTTTATCTGCTTCCATATGTTTTGCTACAATATCCATCGCTATTTTTGACAAATATAAATTAGTACCAATTCCACAAGTTGCAGTTATTCCAGTTTCATCTAGTACATTTTGAATTACTTTTGTGGCAAGTTCTCTAGGCGACAAATTATATGTGTTTAAATAATGAGTCACTTCTATAAAAACTTCATCAATAGAATAAACGTATATGTCTTCTGCAGAAAACCATTTTAAGTATATTTCATAAATTTTATTACTATAATCCATATAATATTGCATACGTGGAGGTGCAATTATATAACTTAATTCTAGGTCAGGATTTGCTTTTAATGCTATATCATCGTATGAACTACCAGTAAACTTGTGATTTGGAGCTTCGTTTCGCCTAAACGCATTTATTTCTTTTACCTTTTGAATTACTTCAAATAATCTTGCCCTACCAGGTATGCCATATTGTTTTAAAGAAGGGCTAACCGCAAGACATATTGTCTTTTCTGTTCTGCTATCATCAGCAACTACAAGATTAGTAGTAAGTGGATTTAATTTTCTTTCTTGGCACTCAACAGAAGCATAAAAGCTCTTTAAGTCTATTGCAATATATATATGATTATACTTATTTTCCACTTTACTGCCCTCCTTTCAGAACACATGTTCGATTATATTATAGCACAAAATTTTTATTTGTCAAAAAAAAGATCAAAACTACTTTTAATAGTTTTGATCTTTTAACATTATTTATATTAAACCTTATTACCAGCCTGTTCCATAATTTATAATTTTATAATCTTCTTCTCCTTCTTCATCTGGTACTAAAATGCCAAGTCTATGGCAATCTTTTACCCAACTAGACTCTTCATCATAATAGCCATCTGGGACAGTAAATATTATTGGATCAACATCAGCAGCAGGTCTTATTTCATAAGATACCTCAAAAGCAATTTTATCTGGTCCAAGATTCATTTCTTTTAAAGCAGGAACTTCTTCTTCATCTTCAGTAGTGTAAATTTTATCTACATTAACTGTGTTAGCAAGCATTTGACTACCATATACTTCACTTAATAATTTTTCCATAGCAACTTTAATTTGATATTCTGCTTCATAATAATTATCTTTTAATGGAATATTACTACCAGCAGTTCCTATTTCTTCATCTGATATAGGAGCAGCCTCAGGTGCTGCAACAGGAGTACTAACTTCTTCTTCATCTTCGGTCTTGCTACCACAACCTGATAGTGCACAAACAGCAATACACACAATCATTACTAATGATACAATTTTTAATAATTTTTTCATTGTCCTCTCTCCTTTTTGTTTCTATTTTAATATATCATATCATATATTTTTTTATTTGTTAAATAAATTAGTACATCTTAAAGTAACTGCAAGTGCCTCTTCAACTTTTGCTTTTCCTAATGGATTATACTTATTTCCGCCCACACCTGAAATAATTCCTTGTTTTGCTAAAAAGTAAATTCCTTGTTTACCCCATTCATGCATTTCATTATCATCTGCAAACTTAACATCCTCAAAATCAGTATCTACATCATTTCCTAATTTTTTAAATACATTTACTATCATTGTAGCCATTTGTTCTCTAGTAATTTCAGCATTTGGCGTAAATGTTGTTTTAGAAGTTCCTTGTGTTATACCAATTGAATATGCTTTTAATACATATTCATCATCAACATCTGTAAATGGATTAATATCCACTTTTTGCACTTCTTCACCAACTAATTTTTCATATAATTTTACAGTACATGCTGCAAATTCAGCACGTGTAATTGGCTTTGTGAAATCTTTACTTTCAACAGCTTTTGGAATAAGATTTTTAGAATTTGCTTGTATAACTGTTGTTTTTGCCCATTCCGAAACGTTTGTAAATACTGGTACATCTTGAGTTTCTTCAGTGACAGGATTTACAACATTTTCTTCTGTACCTAAATTTGAATCTATTTCCTCTGTAACAGAATTTTCAATAGGTACTAATGAATCATCGTTTACCAAAACATTCGTATTCTCATTAATTTCAGTTGTTTTGGTATCAACTTCTTTATTCTCAGTTTGTTTATTATCTTCTTTTACAGATGCTGTCGTATTGCTTTCTGTATTTGAAGTACTTGTAGTACTTGAACTACTTGAACTACTTGAAGGTTTCTTTTTCCATTTTGCATAAAGAATAGTATCTTCAGTAATTGGCGTTGAAAAATCGAATTCAGTCGTTAAATCTTCATCGGTGCACCAACAAACAAATCTATACCTATTTCTTGTTGGATTATCCGGTTTAACTACAACATCATTATCAATAACTACACTTGGATTTACAAAATCCGCATCAAATCTACCGTCGTTTAATTCAAATGCTATATTATGCAGCACAATATGTGCTTCATATCGATTAGAATTTCTTGCTTTAGCAAGATATATTTCATCAAAATGCTCGACAACAATTTGAGTTATATTACTTATAAGTGTTGTAGCATTTGTAACTGCATCTTCTGTATTAAAGCCACTTTCTGAATAGAAAAACAAAATTGATAAAATTTCTCTTGCCTTTGTAATATTATCACATAAAGAATTAAATTGATTTTCAAAATCATGTTTATAATCTGTTCCAAATAATTTTTTACTAGTTTCAATAGGTTCTTCTAACGCAGCAGTTAATAAATTAACAAGTTTGTCATCACTAGCTTCTGAAAGAGATTGATATTCTTTTATTACTTCTCCTTCATCATCTTTTACTAACATCAATCTTTGATAAAGCATATCAATAGCATCTTTAAATAATTTTTGACCCATGCCATTTTCTTCATCATATAATATTTCTGCAACTTCTGGATAATCTGAGCCAAGTGTCATACATAATATCATATATAAAGAAGTTCTAACTTCACTAGGCCCTGCTACATCTACAGCAACAGCACTTTCTGGATCAGGCCCATAGTAACATGCTTTAATAAATTCCTTTATACCATCTTCTAACGGCACTGGGTTTTCATCAGAATTATCTTTATGAAATCTACAAAAAACAGACGAAGCAAGTCCTACATAATCTTCTGGAATAGCATTTACCAAACCGTTAACTGCTTTTTTACCAATTTCTTCATCTAAATTTTCTGCTAAATATTTAGTAACTATCGC
This sequence comes from Clostridia bacterium, assembly GCA_017450465.1. Lineage (GTDB taxonomy): Bacteria > Bacillota > Clostridia > TANB77 > RGIG9151 > RGIG3495. The sequence goes on from JAFSUW010000030.1 coordinate 18,878, forward strand.
AAAAAAATCATCAACAGTAGATGTACTTAAATCAATTTCTTCATCAAATAAATATTCAACTAAATCTTTTAATGCCATTTGAACTGCTTCGTTTTCATCATCTGCTCTACCTTCTTCTATTAAGCAATTTGAAGCATAATCAAGATACGTGAAAACAAGAGTTAAAATTGCATCACCTGTTCCTATATTTTCAGTAGGAAGACCGCTATTAATAAAAGTAGCAGACATTCCATAAGTACCAATAATAGCTCTTAGCGCATCTTCATAATGTTCTTTATACTCTACATTACTTTCAACTTTTTCCAATAAACCATCTAATCTTCCTTTGAAGAAATCTGAAGAAAGCATTGTATCACCAGTCTCTACAGTACTAAGTGACTTTAAATCAAAAGTTTTCATTGTAAATGGTTTTATTTCACCATCTTCTGTATAAGCATTGTATACAGAAGCACTTATGTTTTCTAGTTCAGCAAGCCAATCTTCCTCTGCACCAAGCCCATCATTTACATTTATAACATTGCCATAATAAGTAAAACCATACTCTTCAGGTGGCATTAATGGGAAGGAGTCTAAAGGAGAAATTATATTTCTAAGACCATTATAGATATCATCATCAACATCTAAAATACCACCATGTGTGTAATAAAATGCCTCGCCCACAGTATCGTCACTATACTCTTCCTCATCACGATTTCCACTAACACTTAATTCGATATTCTTATTAAGTCCGTCTTTAACTGTTTTAGGAGTTCCAATTGTATAACAATAAACATCTTCTGGTGTAATACTTACATCTTCACCAAAATACTCTATTCCGCCACCAGCAAAAAATCCACCTAACATATCTGCAACTGCTGCACCTCTACTATATCCTGCTATCCAAACTTTTAAGTCGCCATGTATATCATATTCATTTATGTATTGCTTTACAAAACGAAGAATCTCATCTCGTGCCGCCTTAAAACCTTCATGGATATCTCCATCGCCTATAGTAAAATTACCTGCCCATTCTTGTTTATAACCTGCACTTCTTGGAATAACTGCAAGAAGTGTGTATAGCTTTTCATCTTGAATAACTGTTTTATTACCAACTACAACACCCATAGAGTTTTCTCGTTTTTCTTTGCTATAATAAGTATTTTTAGCTATATTATTAAACTCTAGTTTGTTTAATAAATTAACGATATTTTTTGCATTTCCATTTGAGGCAGTTTCATTATAATCAGTATATCTACTTATAGAAGCAGTAGCTGCCTGAATCGAAAGCATTTCCAAATGTTCACATCCTAAAAAAGATGATCTAGTAAAACAATCCTCAATATATAAAAAAGTATTTTCATTTTGTCTAACACTATCATCAACTGCAGAATACTGATACGTTCCAGTTATAAGTCTACCTTGTTCCTCACTTACCGCAAACGCATTCAATGTTGGGGTTAAAGAAAGTGTTAAAATTAGAATAAATGATATTATTTTAAATTTACTTTTCATTAGGCAATTCTCCTCTTCTTTTGTACAAATTCCAATACAGGTTTTAAATCGGCATATTTATCATTTTTTATTAGATAAATTGTTGCTTATATAACAGATTGTGCAATAATTTTGTTTTGACGGCGTTAAAATTAAAATAAAAATCCTCAACGTACAAACTCGTACGCCTCCGGTTTTTATTTTAATTTTGCCTTGCCAAAACACAAATTCTTACACAATCCTGATGGTGATTATTTGACCGATGTGGGCATCGGCCACTACAATATTGAGATAAAAAGCACTTAATATCCGTATTATACAAAAAAATTACACTAAATTTATGTTTGTCAAAGATTTGGGGTTTTGACAAGGCAAACGAGCAAAAAAACGGAAGCGTATGTGTTATACGCTGAGTATTTTTGATGCGAAGTTTAACGCAGACAAAACACAAATATTTGACAAACTCAGTGATAAACAACAATTTACTTAACTAATTTTAAAACAAAAAAAGAGACCAGCTAACTGATCTCTTTTTTATATAGTTTTTACTTTTCGTCTTTAATTGCAGCCTGTGCAGCAGCAAGTCTTGCGATTGGCACTCTGTATGGTGAGCATGATACATAAGTCAATCCTACTTTGTGACAGAATTCTACTGATGAAGGATCTCCACCGTGTTCTCCACAGATACCTAACTTAATATCTGGTCTTGTTGCTCTACCCTTTGTAGCAGCCATTTCTACTAATTGACCAACACCTGTTTGATCAAGTTTAGCAAATGGATCTATTTCATAAATCTTCTTATCATAGTAAGCACCTAAGAATTTACCTGCATCATCTCTTGAGAAACCAAATGTCATTTGTGTTAAGTCATTTGTTCCGAATGAGAAGAATTCAGCTTCTTTTGCGATTGCATCAGCTGTTAAAGCAGCTCTTGGAATTTCGATCATTGTACCAACTTTGTAGTGCATGTCGCTTCCAGCTTCTTTAATAACTGCATCTGCTGTTTCGCAAACTACACCTTTAACATAAGCAAGTTCCTTAACTTCACCAACAAGTGGGATCATTATTTCTGGAACTATTTTATATTCTGGATGTTTCTTATTTACATTTAATGCTGCCTTAATAACTGCCTTTGTTTGCATTACTGCAATTTCAGGATATGTAACAGCAAGACGGCAACCTCTGTGACCCATCATTGGGTTAAATTCATGTAATGAAGAAATGATTGCTTTAATTTGTTCTACTGTCTTACCTTGTGTCTTAGCTAATGCTTCGATATCTTTTTCCTCTGTTGGAACGAATTCATGTAGAGGAGGATCTAAGAAACGAATTGTAACAGGATATCCTTCCATTGCTTCATATAATTGTTCGAAGTCTCCTTGTTGCATTGGCTCTAACTTAGCAAGAGCTTTTTCTCTTTGTTCTACTGTATCAGAACAAATCATTTCTCTTATTGCACCAATTCTAGCTGGATCAAAGAACATGTGCTCTGTACGGCAAAGACCGATACCTTCAGCACCAAGTTCTTTAGCTTTCTTAGCATCTGTTGGTGTATCTGCATTTGTTCTTACTTGTAATTTTCTATATTTGTCAGCCCAAGCCATGATTCTTCCGAAATCACCTGAAACTGTTGCTTCTACTGTTGGAATTGCTCCATCGTAGATGTTACCTGTTGTTCCATCGATAGAAATAACGTCACCTTCGTGATATTCTTTTCCACCTAATGTGAATTTCTTGTTTGCTTCATCCATTACCATTTCTGTGCATCCTGATACGCAGCATTTACCCATACCACGAGCAACAACGGCAGCGTGTGATGTTCTTCCGCCACGACCTGTTAATATTCCTTGTGATGCTTTCATACCAACGATATCTTCTGGTGATGTTTCAAGTCTTACAAGAATAACTTTTTCTTTTCTATTTGCCCAAGCTTCAGCATCTTCAGCTGTAAATACAACTTTACCACAAGCAGCTCCAGGGCTTGCTCCTAATGCTTTACCAATAGGTGCAGCTTCTTTTAATGCTTTAGGATCGAATGTTGGGTGTAAAAGTGTATCAAGGTTACGAGGATCAATCATAGCTACTGCTTCTTTTTCTGTTCTCATACCTTCATCAACTAAGTCACAAGCAATCTTGATTGATGCTTGTGCTGTTCTTTTACCATTACGTGTTTGAAGCATGTAAAGTTTACCATGTTCAACTGTAAATTCCATATCCTGCATATCTCTATAGTGGCTCTCTAAAGTCTTGCAAACATCAACAAATTGTTTGAAAGCTTCAGGGAATTTCTCTTCCATTTCGGTAATATGCATAGGTGTTCTAACACCAGCAACAACGTCTTCACCTTGTGCATTTGTTAAGAATTCACCAAATAAACCTTTAGCACCTGTAGCTGGGTCACGTGTAAATGCAACACCAGTACCACAGTCATCTCCCATGTTACCAAAAGCCATACTTTGAACGTTTACTGATGTACCCCATGAATAAGGGATATCAGTATCTCTTCTATAAACGTTTGCTCTTGGGTTATCCCATGATCTAAATACGGCTTTGATTGCTCCCCATAATTGTTCGATTGGATCTGTTGGGAAGTCTTTACCAATCTTTGATTTATATTCAGCTTTGAACTGACCAGCTAATTCTTTTAAGTCTTCAGCTGTAAGCTCAACGTCTTGCTTTAC
>JAFSUW010000031.1 GCA_017450465.1 Clostridia bacterium
CATCCGTCGCCTTCGGCGCCACCTTCCCCTCGAGGGGAAGGCTTGCGGATAGTGCAAATTTAAAGTCTTCCCCTTGAGGGGAAGATGTCACGAAGTGACAGATGAGGTGTTTTAATTCTCCCCTACAAACAATAATTTGTCTTTTTAAACCAAATGTGCTACAATAACTTATCAGGAAAGAGGTAAGAATTGTGGAATATATAAAAATAAAAGGTGCTAAAGAAAATAACTTAAAAAATATAGATGTGACAATACCAAGAGATAAATTAGTTGTAATTACAGGGCTTAGTGGCTCTGGCAAATCATCTCTAGCTTTTGATACCATATATGCAGAAGGTCAAAGACGTTATGTTGAGTCTTTATCTTCATATGCAAGGCAGTTTTTAGGTCTTATGGAAAAACCAGATGTTGAATATATAGAAGGCCTTTCTCCAGCAATCTCGATAGACCAAAAAACAACAAACAAAAATCCACGTTCGACGGTTGGAACTGTAACTGAAATATATGATTACTTAAGACTTTTGTATGCAAGAATAGGACATATTCATTGCCCAAATTGTGGTAAGCTTATTTCTCATCAAACGATAGACCAAATTACAGATAAATTAATGAGCATAGGTGATGGAAGTAAAATCCAAATACTCGCACCAGTAATACGTGGTAAAAAAGGCGAATATGTAAAGGTTTTTGAAGATGCTAGGCGTGATGGATATGTAAGGGTAAGAGTAGATGGAAATGTTTTAGATTTAGCAGACGAAATTACGTTAGATAAGCAAAAGAAACATAATATTGAAGTAGTTGTTGATAGAATAGTTATAAAAGAAGGTATAGAAAAAAGAATAGCGGAGTCTATTGAAACCGCTTGTAAACTTGCGAATGATTTAGTTTTAGTTGAAATAAATAGTAGTGAGGAAATGCTTTTTTCACTTAAATATGCTTGCCCAGATTGTAATATTAGTATAGATGAAGTAGAGCCAAGACTATTTTCTTTCAATAGTCCTTTTGGTGCGTGCCCACGTTGCACAGGGCTTGGAACATTACTTGAAATAGACCCAGATTTAATTGTAAAAGACCAAAATTTAACGCTATCTGAAGGAGCAATTAGAGCAAGCGGTTGGAATTCAGCAAATGATGATGGTTATTCTACAATGTATATAAAGGCACTTGCAAATCATTATGGCTTTAGTATGGATGTTCCATATAAAGATTTGCCAGATAGGGCAAAAAAAGTTCTTATGTATGGAACTGAAGGCGAGAGAATAAAGGTAGAGTACAATCGTGAATATGGTCGCGGCAGTTTTACAACATCTTTTGATGGTGTAGCTAATTCAATGATGAGGCGTTATAGAGAATCTGATTCTGAGATGGTAAAAGCAACTTATGAAAGTTATATGACTAATGCAACCTGTCCAATGTGTGAAGGAAAACGCCTAAAAAAAGAAGCGCTTGCAATTACAGTTAATGATAAAAACATTGATGATTTTTGTAGTATGTCTATAGTGGAAGCAAAAGATTTTGTAGAGCATTTGGTACTTACTGAAAAAGAGCAAAAAATTGCATATCAAATATTAAAAGAATTAAAAGCAAGACTTAATTTCTTAATTGAAGTAGGACTTGATTATTTAACGTTAAAAAGAGAATCTGCAACACTATCTGGTGGTGAAGCACAAAGAATAAGGCTTGCTACGCAAATTGGTTCTGGTTTAACTGGTGTGTTATATATACTTGACGAGCCAAGTATAGGGCTACATCAAAAAGATAATGATAAATTAATTGCAACGTTAAAGCGTCTTCGTGATATGGGTAACACATTACTTGTAGTAGAGCATGATGAAGACACTATGTATGCAGCAGACCAGATTATAGACGTAGGGCCAGGTGCAGGTGTGCATGGTGGAAATATTGTCGCACAAGGTACAGTAGAAGAAATAAAGGAAAATGTAAATTCGATTACAGGTGATTATTTAAGCGGAAGAAAGAAAATTGACGTTCCAAAGACACGCAGAAAAGGTAACGGTAAAACTTTAACCATATGTGGTGCAAGGGAGCATAACTTAAAAAATATTGATGTTGATATACCACTTGGAACATTTACATGTGTTACAGGGGTATCTGGTTCTGGAAAAAGTTCACTTGTAAATGAAATTTTGTATAAATCTCTTGCAAATAGCTTAAATAGAGCAAATATAAAGCCAGGTGACCATGATAAAATAATAGGTTATGAAGCACTTGATAAAGTAATAAACATAGATCAATCGCCAATAGGACGTACTCCAAGATCAAATCCTGCAACATATACAGGTGTATTTGATAATATACGAAAATTGTTTGCAGAAACTAATGAAGCGAAAATGCGTGGATATACACAGGGTAGATTTAGTTTTAACGTAAAAGGTGGACGTTGTGAAGCATGCTCTGGTGACGGTATCATAAAAATAGAGATGCACTTTTTGCCTGATGTTTATGTGCCTTGCGAGGTTTGTAAGGGAAAAAGGTATAATAGAGAGACATTAGATGTAAGGTATAAAGGTAAAAATATTTCAGAAGTATTAAATATGACTGTTGAAGAAGCATTAGATTATTTTAAGAATATTCCATCAATAGTAAATAAAATCCAAACATTATATGATGTAGGACTTGGTTATATAAAACTAGGTCAAGCATCAACTACACTTTCTGGTGGTGAGGCACAAAGAGTAAAACTTGCAACAGAACTTAGTAAAAAGAGTACAGGAAAAACAATATATATATTGGATGAGCCAACAACAGGACTTCATATGGCAGATGTAGATCGGCTCATAAAAATTTTAGACCGCCTTGTCGAGGCAGGCAAAACAGTTGTTGTAATTGAGCATAATTTAGATGTTATAAAAGTGGCAGACTATATAGTAGACCTAGGACCTGAAGGCGGAGTAAGAGGAGGCAACTTAGTAGCAACTGGTACACCTGAAAAAGTAATGAAGTGCAAAGAATCTGAAACCGGTAAATATTTGAAAAAATGTATAGAAAGGAAACGTTAAGGTAATTTAGGTGGTTAGAGTTAACTGTGAATATCAAACTGCACTAACCTAATGTAGGGGTGGGGGTTCATCCCCACCCGTGCCAAAACCGAAAGGAGCGTAAAAAATGGAGATTAATGGTATTAATATGACATCTTCTGTTGAACGTTCTGCACAAAATGATAGGAAGGTAAAGAAAACGGGCACATCATCTTTTATGGAAAACTTTAATCAGGCAAAAAAAGAAAATAAAGATGAGTTTGTAAAAAAACGCTTAAAGGATATTGATGAAAAGGCGGATCTTCTTACTGAGCGACTGGATATGGTTGACTTTATAGAGTATAAAAACATAGTAAAAGACTTTTTGGCTTATATAACTAAAAATTCTAATGAATATTCCAAAGAGAGTAAATTGTCTAAAAATGGAGATTATAGAATTTTTGGTATTATAAAGCAGATAGACGATGAACTTGAAAAAATAGCGGATGATTTTTTAAACAATAGCGTAGATAAGCTAAAAATAATTGAAAGAATGTCAGGAATAAAGGGCTTATTACTTGATATATCTATGTAATTAATAAAAAAGGAGAAAATTATGAATAACCTCTTGCAAAAAGAACTTAACGCGAATAAAATAAGTCATGCGTACCTCTTTGAAAGTGCTAATACAGAAACTGCACTAGAGGATATAAAAGAGTTTGTATGCAAAATATTTGGTAATGAGGGTTTGGACAACAATCCGGATTTTTTCCTTATATTACCGGATGATAAAACGCTTAAAATTGAGCAAGTAAGACAAATGCAAAAGGATATTGTAATAAAACCAATAAGGTTTGAAAAGAAGATTTTTGTTTTACATAATGCAGATAAAATGACGGAACAATCACAAAATTGTATACTAAAAACACTTGAAGAACCACCAGAATATGCGATTATTATCTTAAACGTTACCAATAGTGATAAACTTATTGAAACAATTTTATCGAGAGTAAAAAAGATAAAATTAGATTTTTCGCAAGAAAATATAAAAGAATATCCCGAAATAGAGCGTATAATAAACAATATCGAGGTATTAGACACTTATGATTTATTAAAGACAGCAGATTTTTTTACAGAAAACAAAGACGATATTATGGATATTTTGAATTATATGCTAAAATATTGTGAAAAAAAGTTGCATAAAAGTGTATTGTCAGTTGGCGAAAAAAATGATAATATACTTGTTGATAGACTAGTAAAAATTATAGAAGTTGTGGATAACTCAATAAATGACTTAAATAGGAACTGCAATTTCAATATGGTTATAGACAATATGCTAATGTCTATTGCAGAAAATTAGCATTTTTAAGGAGTGAAAAAGTTGGTTAAAGTTGTAGGAGTGCGTTTTAAGGAAAACGGAAAAAGTTATTATTTTAATCCTAAAAATTTAAATATAAAACTTGGCGATCATGTAATAGTAGAAACAGTTCGTGGCCTAGAATATGGAGAAGTAACATTAGTAGATAAAGAAGTGGACGAAGAGACGTTTGCAAATCCGCTAAAAGATGTAATTAGAATTGCAACAAAAGAAGATGCAAAGAAAAATGAAGAAAATGAAGCAAAAGAAAAAGATGCATTAAAAATTTGTGAAGAAAAAATTGCAAAACACGAACTAGATATGAAACTTATTGATGTTGAATATACATTTGATAATAGCAAGATTATATTTTATTTCTCAGCAGAAGGTAGAATTGATTTTAGAGAACTTGTTAAGGATTTAGCATCGGTATTTAGAACAAGAATTGAGCTAAGGCAAATTGGTGTAAGAGATGAAGCAAAGTTATTAGGTGGTCTTGGACATTGTGGAAGAGAATTTTGTTGTCACGGTTTCTTATGTGATTTTCAACCTGTTTCGATAAAAATGGCGAAGGACCAATGTTTATCATTAAATCCGGGCAAAATTTCTGGTGCATGTGGACGGCTTATGTGTTGCCTTGCATATGAACAAGCAGGTTATGAAGACAAATTAAAGCGTGTTCCAAAAGTTGGTTCATTTGTAGCAACGCCAGATGGTGAAGGAACAGTTGTAGCATCAAATATATTAAAAGAACGTGTTTCGGTAAAATTAAGTGGTCAGGATGACAACGTAGACTTAATAGAATATAATGCTTCTGATGTTAACGTGATAGAAGAAGCAAAAGAAACTACTACAAATGATGACATAGAAGAATTAAAGAAATTAGAGGATTAAATTTTATCGGGGGGTGCAAGTAGTGATTATCGAAAGAATAATATACAACATTTTAACAATTATTCTAGCAATTTATGTAGTTAAGAAGTATATAACCCGAAACAACAACTGGTATCTACTTATTCTAGGTGGTGAAACAATAGCAATAATATTTAATTTGCTAAACTTGCGTGAAAGCGTTTACATGAAAAATTACTTTATTGAAATTGTTTCAGCAGTGTTTGGCGTTATAATTCCGGCAGGAGTTTTCTTTAGGGATTATTTCGGCTACATGCATAACAATATTGCTAAAATGCTTGGAAGTGGGCAGTCGATTTTTGAAAAAGGTAATGTTAGTGAATATTATGAAAAAATTCCAATGTTCGATGCCAAAGACCCAAATGACATAATAAAATGGATGAAAATTAATGAAGACGATATATTCCTTCAACTAAAAGAAAGATTTAAAAAGGCGGAGGCATCATTAGAGTCTGGTAATCCAAAAGATGCGTTAGACATATACACTGGTGCGGAAGCAATGTTTAAGGATAATCCTGTAATAATGTACAACTCCGGTATTGCATTTATGAAAAATGCAAATTATGAACAGGCCGTAATAAGATTTACAAGGGCAAAAGAAGTTCTTGAACAACAAGAATTAGATGAAGAAACAAGTGCATCAGTTGCATTTGATAGAACAAAACTAATAGTTCAGGGCATCGAGAAGTTTGATGTATACTATAATTTAGCATTAGCACTTGCTTGTTGGGGTAAGCCAGAACTTGCAGTTGATACATTTAAGAAGGCAGGAGAATGTAAATCTAACTGGATTTTGGTTTATAAACCACTTGCAATTATTTTGGAAAACTTAAAAAGATATGAAGAAGCAGCAAATATGTATGAAAAGCTTTCAGAATATGAACCAGAAGACTTTGCTGGATATGGCAAGATTGGTACACTATTTGCATTCAAGAAAGAATATGATAAAGCAATATTAAACTATAAAAAAGCAATAAGAGTTACACCAGATAATGCATCATTATACTATAACTTGGGTATACTCCTTTATGAAACAAATAAAAACACAGAAGCAATAAGTGCATTTAGGAATGCAATAGAGATAAATGGTAGTGATTACAGATTCCACTACAATTTAGCACTTGTACTAGAACGTGAAGATGAGAAGAATATTGCAGCAGATGAATTTAGAAAGACAATACAATTAAAGCCAGATTACACACCAGCATCGAATAACCTTGCGATACTACTTTGTGGAATGGGCAAACAACAAGAGGCAATAAAAGTTTGTGAATCTGCAATGCGTTATGATACAGAAAACTATGAGTTATACTTCAATGCAGCAATAGCAAGTATGGAAATAAAAGATTATGATAGTGCTAAGAAATATTTTGGAAAGGCAATTTACAAGAATCCAAATTTAGCAGAAGCATATTTTGGATTAGGTCAAATTGCAGTATCAAAAGAAGAATATCCAATCGCTGAAGAAAATTACTTAAAAGCAATCCAAGCTGATAAAGAATATCCAAATCCTTATTACAACTTGGCAAGAATTTATGCATTTAGGCAAGAATATGCGAAGGTTATGCAGTATTTAACAACAGCAATTAATTTAGAACCAGCATATAAAAATCGTGCAAAATCAGATGGAGCATTTGACTTTATGAAAAACATGACTGAATTTATGCAGATTACAGCGTAAAATAAAAGGGGGAGTACAAATGAGTGAAAAAGCAATAACATTGACTGAAGAGAATTTCAAAACGGTAACAGGAAGCGATACACCAGTATTGGTAGACTTTTGGGCAACATGGTGCGGACCTTGTAAAATGGTTTCGCCAGTAATTGATTCATTATGCGACGAGTATGAAGGAAAAGCATCTATTGGTAAATTAAATGTAGATGATAGTCCAAATATTGCAGAAGAGTACAAAATAATGAGTATACCAACAGTTCTTATAATGAAGAACGGCGAAGTAGTAGACAAGGCAGTAGGAGTAAGGACAAAGGAAGAATATCAAAGCATGATAGAAAAAGCATTATAATTATATTAAAAGGGCGGATTTTATTCGCCCTAAATTTATATATGGAGGCATCATATGAATATAGTAATTGCTGCTGGTGGAACGGCGGGACATATAAATCCAGGAATTGCAATAGCCCAGGAAATAAAGAGCAGAAATAAAGATGCAAATATAGTATTTATAGGAACTAATTATGGCCTTGAAAAAGAACTTGTTACAAAGGCAGGTTTTGAAATACGTTTAATTCATTCAAAGGGCTTATCTAGAAATATAATCAAATTTACTAAGTCTATATTGTCGAACGCTATTGGTGTAAATGAAGCATATATGATATTAAAAGAATTAAAGCCAGTAGTATGTATTGGAATGGGTGGATATGTTTGTGGCCCAGTATTATATGCTGCAAAAAAAATGTTAGGCATTCCGGTGTACATACACGAAAGTAATGCAATAGCCGGAAAAACCAACAAGCTAATAGGTAAGTTCGCAGATGGGGTAGCAGTAGGATTTGAAAATGCTAAAAAAGATTTTAAAAACAAAAACGTAGTAGTAACAGGTAATCCAGTAAGGAAAGAGTTTGAAACTGTTGAACCACTAAAAAAAGGTGCCAAGAAATCGGTATTAATTTTTGGTGGTAGTCAAGGTGCCAAAAACATAAATGCAGCAGTCGTAGAGTTAATAAAAAAAGCCGAGGGCAAATTGCCGTATAATTTGATATATGCGACAGGTAAAAAGAACTATGAGGCAATTATGGAGCAAATAGATGGAGTAAAACTTGATAGCTCTATAAAGATAGAACCATACATAGATGATATGGCAAATGTAATGGCAAATGCTAATTTAGTAGTAAGTCGTTCGGGCGCAATAACTTTAAGTGAACTATGCTTTATAGGTAAACCAGCGGTTTTAATACCATTATCTACAGCAGCAGAAAATCATCAAGAATTTAATGCAAGAGTAATGGCAGATAAGGGCTATGCGAAGATAATTTTAGACCATGAGTGTAATGGAGATAAATTAAAAGAAGAAATAGAAAAAATGCTAGATAAAAATATAGATGAAGAAGAGATAAAAAAACTAATGCCTAAAGATGCAACAAAGAATTTTTATGAAATGATAAAAGAGTATATGAAGTAGTTAGACAAATTATTGTTTGTCGCTTTGTCTCGGCGAAAGAAGGGACGGGGGTATTTGACACGAATAGGGTAAAATACCCCCGTCCCATTGAACGCATTTCCGCCTTCGGCGGATAATGCGAGTGGCGAACAGTGTTCGCCGCTACAAGTTTGCGAATGTTTCTAACTTTACATCATCCCGATAAACAATAATTTGTTTTGTAAAAAAATTTCAATAACTAATTGACAAATAAAAAATGATATGGTAGTATTAATTCGTTGCTGATGTGGCGGAACTGGCAGACGCACAGGACTTAAAATCCTGCGAGGGATGACTTCGTACCGGTTCGATTCCGGTCATCAGCACCAAACGACTATTCTTATGGATAGTCGTTTTTTTTTGCAAAAAAATCCCCCCGTGTCCGTATAGTCGTGTGGACAAAGGGGGTAAGGTTTGTGTGCGTTTTTGTTTAGAAGATTTTTCTCGGAATTTTTTTGGTTGTTTTCTCGCGCTGCTCACTCAGATAATCCGCGTAGTTGTCGTGTCTCTCGCGGGCGTGAAATATGCACTGCGCGACGAGACAATCGATTCCCATGATTGCCAGCCGGAGACTTTGGTTTTCTTCGGCCTTTGCATCAAGGATATTGATGCATTCAGGACCGAATGCGTTGCTGCACCCGATTCTTCCTTCTTTTGGTACCTCGCGGTTTATCTGTTCGCGTCTCGCAATCAGATAAGCAGCGAAGTTGTCATCGCCGACCTTTCGTGCATGCCTGATGGCCTTCCCGATGAGGGCAGACAGTTCCTCATAACCCTTTCGAAGGGTTATTTGTTCTTGGAACTTTTTTTCGAGTGTATGGATCACCTCGGCGATGATCTCATTCTCGCTGCTAGGCTTTCTTTTCATCTTTTTTCTCCTTTGTTTTTGACGACTAAAGTTGGTAGACTCCCAATGATGTTGGGATGACGTCTAGCCGACAAAATAGTCGTGCTTATGGTTTTGAGCTTACTATTTAATTATACAATAAGTTTACATAAAATGCAAGAGCGAAAAAATTATTGCAATTTACATAAATGTGTTATATAATTACCTCACGATAGCCGAACAACCAACAACCATTCATTATTAAAGATGGTGGTTACTTAATGCCGATTGGCAAGGAGGGAATATGGACAAAATCGGAAATATAGGCGGAGTTGACATCGTAAAAAGCCCCACTGGAACGGCCTTTGGCTTTACAGATGGCAAAATCGTTTTTGCGGACGCAGAGGGAAAAGTAATCCCGCGTAGAGGTTTTGATATGCCTCTTCGAATGAAGTACTACTATAACGTGGGAGAACAGGCAGTTATGAGGGCAAAAAAGTGGCTTGACAGAATTAAAGGGCATCCAATTGAGTACTTTGACATTCTTCATGATGCACTTTATTCCATCAACTACTCGTATAGAGTTCCCGTGATTGACCCGACTTTCATCGATGGTGACTTCTACTATATTATGGGGGCAGAACCTGCTTGCGGCGTGTACACTCTTGCTGATTGGAAGACGTTTGACGCACGTTACCCTGACGGGAACATTGGGCTTGGAACTATTCAGGAACTTGCCCTGTTCTATGCAGCGTACTGTGCTGACGAACATGTAAGACCTTTCTATGCAAGAGAGATTTACAATATGCCGCGAAAAGCACTCCCCATATATGAAGAGTTTACGAAGTACGTTGATTGGGAACATAAAGGTGCGATGCCCTATGATTTCCACAACACCTGCAAACTCGTAAAATACGGGGAAACGTTTGCAATCTGCGGTGGGCTTAACGAGCCGCTTATGAACTATGTCACTTTTGAGAGCAACTTCAATGTTGCCCTTGCAAAAGCAGCACACGCCGTTGGATTCATCGTAAGACGTAAGTAAGACAGGAGGTAAACATGAACGTGAATATATCACTTTCAGGATATCTTGAAGAAACTACAGATTTTCTCAAGAATATTCTGGAAGCAATAAACGACAGCACTTGCACCGGGATTAACGTGATAATTGATTCCCCTGGGGGCAATACGAATGTGATTTCTCCCATTGTGGAATTATTTAAACTCGCAAATCTCTGTGGCAAAGAAGTAACTACGGTAGGGCTTGGCACGATAGCAAGTTCTGCTGCATCCGTCTTTGTTTCAGGGAATAGGCGCATCCTTTTCCCGAACGCAGAGTTCCTCATCCACCGTGCTCGCATTTGTATTAAGGATGATGAGGATGCAGGCGTAAAAGAGCTTCGTTCTCTGTACGAACGTACCATTGGTGCGACTGACGTTGTAATGAACAATATTTATGCTATGACTAAGATTACTCCCGAGATAGTGGAGAAAAAGCTTAGCGAGTATAAAGATTGGTTCTTAACAGCGGAGGGAATCAGACAGTACGGCATCACGACGGAAGACTATAGTGTGGAGCTGTTGAAAGAAATCTTCGTTGACGACAGCAAAGATCTTGTAAAAGATATAACCAATGCTTTGCAGGATGCTGGCTTTAAGGTCGTTGATACAAGCAATCCAGAAGTCGCGGAAAAAGTCGAGTGCAACACGAGCAGCCAGGTAACACCACCAGACTACTCCTATTACAGACACCTCGAAAGCACATCTTATGGTGACTACGACGATGAGTGCGACTACGAAGGCGATTAAACTTAAGGGAACTCCCTACGGGGGGTTCTCTTTTTTTGCCTAAAACAGTTGAAAAAAAGTCAAAAATATAGTAAAGTAGATAAGTAAAAATGTATATCTTTGAAAGGATGATTAAATAATGTTTGAAAAGTTAAAAATGGTTGAGGCAAGATACAATGAACTAACAGAAGAAATCAGTAAGCCAGAAGTAATTGCAGACCAAGATAAATGGCGCAAATTAATGAAAGAACATGCTTCAATCGAAGAGGTTGTAACTAAGTTTAAGGAATATAAACAAGTTAAAACAGATATAGATAGTGCAAAAGAAATGCTAAATGATAAAGATTTACATGAACTTGCACAAATGGAGATAGTAACTGGAGAAGAAAAATTACTTACAATTGAAGAAGAGTTAAAAGTTTTATTATTACCAAAAGATCCAAACGATGACAAAAACGTAATTGTTGAAATACGTGGTGGTGCTGGCGGTGAAGAAGCAGCGCTTTTTGCAGGTGAACTTTTTAGAATGTACTCGATGTATGCAGAAAGAAAAAGATGGAAAGTAGAAGTAATAAATGAAAATCCGACAGGACTTGGTGGATATAAAGAAATTGTATTTATGATAAATGGTAATGGTGCATATAGTAGATTAAAATTTGAAAGTGGTGTTCATAGAGTTCAGCGTGTTCCAGAAACTGAAGCAAGTGGAAGAATTCACACATCAACAGTAACAGTTGCGGTTTTACCTGAACTTGAAGAAGTTGATATAGAAATAAACCCAGCAGATTTAAAAGTAGATACTTATCGTTCAAGTGGTGCTGGTGGACAGCACGTTAATAAAACAGAATCTGCGATTCGTATAACACACGTTCCAACAGGAATTGTAGTAGCGTGCCAAGAAGAACGTTCGCAAATTCAAAATAGAGAACGTGCTATGACAATGCTTCGTGCAAAGTTATTTGAACAACAAGAAGAAGAACGTAATAAAAAATTAGCAAGTGACAGAAAAATGCAGGTTGGTACTGGTGATAGAAGTGAAAAGATAAGAACATATAACTATCCTCAAGGAAGAATTACAGACCATAGAATAAACTTTAGTATTTTCCAAATGCAAAACTTCTTAGATGGTGATTTAGATGAAATGATAGATGCATTAAGTACAGCAGATAGAGCATTAAAACTCGCTGCAAACGAAGATAAATAAAGTTTTGAGAATATTTATTTACAAAAATGTAGGGGCGGGGTTCCATCCCCGCCCGGAAGGAAATTAATATGAAAAAATTTTTAATAATATTTTTATTATCTATATTTTTAATAGGATGCACAAAAGTAAGTGTAGTAGAGCCAGGAAACAATAGTAACATAAATATATTGACATCATTTTATCCAGTATATTTATTTGCTGAAAATATAGTTGATGGTGCAGAAGGAGTAACACTAAAAAATTTAACTTTAAGTAGTAATATTGGTTGTTTACATGGTTATCATTTAACTACAGCTAATATGAAAGATATCGAAAATGCAGATATATTTATAATAAATGGTGCCGGAATGGAAGAATCATTTATTGATGATATAAGAGTAGCATATCCAGATTTAATGATAATTGATACAAGTATAGGTGTAGATATATTAGATAACACTTTTGCTGATGAAGAAAACCCACATATATGGTTAAGTGTGGATAATGCAAAAAAACAAGTTCAAAATATTGCATATTCATTGATTGAAGTAGATAAAGAAAACGAAGAAGTATATACATCAAATTATGAAAGCTATATAAATAAATTAAACTCCTTAAAAGAAGAAACAAATAAGTTTTATGGATTTAATATTGTGGCAATGCATGACTCGTTATCGTATTTTGCAGATAGTACAGGACTTAATATAATAGACATTGTGCAAAATGATGAAGAAGATGTGCCATCGCCAAAGAGGTTACAAGAAATAATAGAAAATATAAAGAAAAATAATGTGAAAGCAATTTTTACAGAAGAACAATACTCAGATAAATTACCTAATATGTTATCAGAAGAAACAAATGTAAAAGTCTATACGTTTGATTCAATCACAAGTGGTGAAGGAAATAAAGAAGAATATATAGACAGAATGAAAAATAATTTCGATATGCTTTTGACAATATCAAGATAGTTGGAGGGAAAAATGTTTTCAAAGAAATGTAATTTATGCTGTACAAAGATAAATCACTTTTCAGTAACAAGAGGAAATGACAAAATACTTGAAGATGTTAATCTTCATGTACACTGTGGTGAAGTTACAGCAATAATAGGTCCAAATGGTGCAGGTAAAAGTACACTATTAAAAGCAATTTTAGGTGATATACCTCACACTGGAGAACTTGAATTTATTGATGAAAAAGATAAAAAAAGTCGAGATGCGACTATTGGTTATGTGCCACAGTATTTAGATTTCGATAGAACTACTCCAATGAGTGTGTATGATTTGTTCTCAGTGACTTATTCGAATTTCCCAGTTTGGTTAAAGAAAGAAAAAAAGGTAGAGGAGCTTGCTAAAGATGCATTAAAAAAAGTTGATGCAGAGAATTTAATAAATAAGCGTTTAGGACAACTTTCAGGAGGCGAACTTCAAAGAGTATTACTTAGTATTGCACTTACTCCTATGCCAGACATTTTGTTACTTGATGAACCAGTATCGGGTATGGATGAGAATGGTATGAATTTGTTTTATAAAACAGTTTCAAATTTGCGTGAGAAATTCCATTTAACAATAATTCTTGTGTCACACGATTTTGAATCAGTAAAAAAATATGCAGATAGAGTTGTTTTACTAGATAGAACAGTAAAAAAAGTAGGCAAGCCAAAAGAAGTATTTGACAGCAAAGAATTCGAAGAAACATTTTAAAATATTATAGAAAGGAACGGTATCAGCATGAAAAAAGTAGCACTTATTTTTAGTTTTTTATTAATAGCAGTTGTATCAGTTTTTGCATATTATGAACTCGTAGATACCGAAGATGAAAAGGAAACTAAAAAAACATCGATAGTGGAAAAAGATCCAGAGGAAGTAGATTATACGTATGCGTATACTCCACCACCAGTAGTAGAAGAACCGGTAGAAGAAGTTGTGGAGCCAGTTATTGATGAAAGCATCGTAAATGAAGATGGTAAAATAATGATAGTAATGTATCATAAATTTACAACCAAAAGCAGCACAAGTGATGAATGGACAAGAAGTTTAGATGACTTCAAAAAAGATTTAACGAGATTATATGAAAACAATTATCGTCCAATCAGCATGACAGATTATTTAACAAATAACATTGATGTGCCTTATGGAATGACACCTGTAGTACTTACGTTTGATGATGGCGATGCGGGGCAACTTGCGTTTGATTATGTTGATGGAGAACTTGTTGCTAGAGAAAATACAGCAGTAAAGATAATGCAAGATTTTAATAAAGAGCATCCAGATTTTGAGTTAAGAGGTACATTTTATATAACTGCAACAAACTTTTTTGGCGGAAAAGGTACATTTGGCGACAGATTAAAATATATAACTGATTTGGGTTTTGAAATAGGTAACTTAACTAAAACGCACTATGCGCTAGGCAATGCAAAATCTGCTAGCAAGGTTCAAGAAGAAGTAGGCGGACTTGTAAAATTTGTTCGTGAGTATTTACCTGATTACACAATAAATTCATTATCACTTCCTGGTGGAAGTCGTGCAAAATCACTTGAAAACTATATGTATGAAGGGGAGTATCAAGGAGTTAAATATAAAAATTTAGGAGTTGTATCAATATTTAATTCGCGACCTGCTCTGTCACCAACAGACAGTGAATTAAATGTTCATAATATTCCAAGAATAAAAGCAAATGACGGAAAAGAAGGAATAAATTATTGGTTATTATATTTTGAAGAACATCCTGAAGAAAAGTATGTAAGTGATGGGAAAATATAAAAAAGGCGAACTTTGTTCGCCTTTTTTATGTTTGACAAAAAAATTATATGTTTATATAATAAAGCCAAAGTAGGCCACTGAAATTTGACAATGATTATTGTGGGAGGTTGTTATGAAACTCACTAAATATATCCGGGACTTTATAGGGAGAATTCAGTGTAGTTTTGAACTAAGAAATACGTACAAACGTTTAGGCATTAAAGACTGGAGGTATAAAAAAGCATCAAAGCAAATTGCACAAGGTTATTTCAACGATTGCGTATTAAACAACAAGGGATATTTTCGCTTAAAGTTTGCACTTAGGCGTTATCGTAACGACAAAGAAATGTGGGATTTTCCAGAACTCGATGAAGTACCAGGTTACATTCTTATGACTTACGGAACAGAGTTAATCATGGAAAGTGCAAAGGTGCCAGAAGACGAAGTTTTAAATGAAGTTTTAGAGGAAAACGGACTCATGGTAACGAGTAAAGACATATCGAGAAAGAAAGTCACATATTTTATCCAGCCGGAGACGATATATGTTACTCTTGATAAAAAGTAATCAAAACTGACTCTTAATCATATTATATATGGTTAAGAGTTTTTATTTTGAGAAAGGAAGGGTAATATGGGAATAGCGGGTTGGATAGACTATAACTATGATTTACGCACAGAAGAAAAAATAATAGGCAAGATGGTAGAACAGTTAAAAAAGCCTGGTTTAGCAGAAAGCACAAAATACATAGGCATTAATGTGGTTTTTGTAGAGCAAGGAAGAACGCAAAATAAGATGCTACACACAATAAATAATAAGGAATATATTATTGCATTTGACGGAGAAATTTTTAATAAAAAGGAATTAAAAGAAGAGTTAAACATTACTACCGATAATGATGCCGAAATAGCGGTAAATGCTTTTCATGTATGGCAAGAAGAGTGTGCGGATAAATTGAATGGTGTTTTTTCTTTTGCAGTTTGGCAAGAAGAAAACAAGAAACTATTTTTTATTCGAGATAGAATAGGTGTAAAGCCATTATTTTATTATCCATATAATGGTGGCATAGTGTTTGGCTCGGAATTAAAAGTACTTTTAGCACATCCAGGAATAAAACATGTAATAAACAAAGAAGGGCTTAGCGAACTTTTGTTATTAGGACCAGGAAGGACAGAAGGATGTGGAGTAATAAAAGGAATCGCAGAAGTATTACCTGGTGAATTTATAAATTATGAAGAATCTGGAATTAGTAAGCATAAATATTGGGATTTAATTGCAAAAGAACATGAAGATAATTTAAATGAGACAATAGAACATACAAGATTTTTGGTAAAGGATGCACTAGAAAGGCAGTTAGAGGGCAAAACCAGTGTGTGTTCGATGCTCTCTGGTGGACTTGATTCAAGTATAATGGCCAAATTGATGTCAGACTATTATAAGTCGCAAGGGAAAAGGCAAATTGTAACTTACTCGGTAGACTATGTAGACAATGAAAAGTATTTTGAAAAGTCGAGTTTTCAACCAAACCAAGATAATGAATTTATAGATATAATGATAAAAAATATAAACTCAGTTCATAACAAAGTGGTAATAGATAACGAAAAACTGGCTTTTTCATTATATGAGGCGGTAGATGCAAGAGATTTACCAGGCATGGCAGATATAGACTCTTCATTACTTTTGTTTGCTCGTGAAATAGCAAAAGATTATAAAGTCGCAGTGTCAGGTGAATGTTCGGACGAAATATTTTTGGGTTATCCGTGGTATCACAATGAAGAAATTTTGTATAAAGAATGTTTTCCATGGGCACCAACAAATGAACTTAGAAAAGAGATAATAAAAGAAAATGTTTTTGATGATTTCGAAGAATATAGTAATGAAAAATATATTGAAACAATTAATGAAACAAGTAAATTAGAAACGGATAGTAAAAAAGATGCTAGAATGCGTGAAATGTTTAGGTTAAATTTTTATTGGTTTATGCAAACGCTAGTAGATAGAGGCGATAGAATGGCAAGTAGTAGTGGCCTAGATATAAAAATGCCATTTTGCGATTATAGAATAGTGGAGTATGCATATAATGTTCCGTTTGAATATAAAGCATTAAATGGGCGTGAAAAAGGTTTACTCCGCGAAGCAGTAAAAGATATTTTGCCGGATGAAATTGTAAATAGGAAGAAAAGTCCGTATCCAAAAACACATAATCCAGAATACTTAAAGGCAGTAACAACTATGTTTAATAATGCTATAGGTAGTAAGAATTCAATATTATACGAATTGATAAATATAGAAAAAGTATTGGAAATAGCGGGTAACCCTAATTTAGTCACAAAACCATGGTATGGTCAATTAATGCGTGCACCACAAATGATAGCATACCTTGTGCAACTTGATTATTGGTTTAATAAGTATAATGTGAATATAGAATAATATGTAGGGGCGACTAAGTTCGCCCTAAATTATTTACTTTTCTTATTTGGTTTATTTGGTTTATTTGTTTTAGTCTGTTTTTCAGGACAATTTTTTGGACATGTATCGTTAGCCATAAAAAGCACCTCCAATCAGTAGTGTTTACAAATAATAAATATTTATGTATTACTTAAATAAAATCGAATAATTACCGATAATAGAAATGGAGTGTGATAAAATGTCCAGAGTTGATACCAGAGTTTATAGTGAACTTTATTATATTATAAATATGTTGACTGAAGAAAACCGAAATAAAATTCCTACAAGATTAATGAATTTAATAGAGCAAAATCGTGATACTGAATATGAATTTAGTATAGATAATATGAATCATTTGTCACCAGATACTAGTAAAATTTTGTCGGTTATTTATACAGATTATATAGTAGATGAAGAAGAACGTAAAATAATAAAAGCTAAAGAAGAAATGATAAAACGCGAACTTACCATGAGTGATAATATAAAATTTAAGGAAGAAATGTCACATAATATGGAACCTCTTGATGTGTCAGTTTTAGAAGAACCAAAGAGTTTGCAACCATATGAGAAGAAAAATATATTTAAGATATTTATTGAAAAACTAAAGAAATTATTTAAGAAGTAGGTGTAGAAAATGGGACAAAAGACCAAAAGAAGCAAATTGCATGATGCAGAATATTGGATTAATATAATAGAAAAATTAGTTGAAAATGGTATGCAAAAAAAGTTGATACAAGGGGAACGTCTTACACCAGAAGAGGCACATAGTATAGGAATAGAAACAGAAGAAGAAATAATCACTGGTGGAGTTGTTGGGCGTATTAAACAAGGTATTTTGACTACTAATTCGGGACAAAGAAATCGACTTTTAACTATTGGTGTATTAAAACAAAAACATGTAGATAAACTTATAGAATTGGATGCAGAACGAGAAGCAAGTAGAAAAGGCCCTAAAATTTTAGAACATTTAGAAATGTTTAGGGAACTAGATGCAAATGGTGTAGATTTAAGTAAAGTTAAACAAAAAGATGTTATAAGTATAGAAGACGCAAAAAAGATGGGTATTGAAGCATCAGAACCAATTTTAATAGGTCAGATAAAGAAGTCAATACAGCAGGGTTTTGTAAAAATTAATGATGATGACCTAAGACAAGAATTAGTAGACCTTGGTATTTTAGGAGAAACACATGTAAAAAAATTAAAAGGTGAAGAAACAAGAAAAACTAAAAATAATATTTATTATTGGCTACCAATAATAGATAAAGTATATAATGAGGGTAGATTAGAAGAAATAATGCATAGTAAACGTGGCACAGAAGATTTTAAAATACTTCGTGTAATAAGAGATATAAGATGTGGCTCTATAAAAATTAAAGATGAAAAAATAAAACAACATTTAATAGATATAGGGGTTTATATTGAAGACAGGAAAAAGTTTAAGTTAGAGCGTACTATTGATTTATTAGAAAAATACATTAAATCAGAAAAAACAGTAACACTAGATACAGTAATAACAGTTGATGAAGCAAAAAAATTAGGTGTAGAAATAAAAAATGATTTAGTTGTTAAAGATATAGTAAAGAGTATAAAGCAAAAAGAGGTAAAAAGCACTACTGAACAAGTTGAGTGGTTTGAGAAGCATAACTTAATGGATTTAGAAATAAAAAGAAAAACAATAAGAAGGTTTGATGAATGGTTTGATATACTTGATGTATTGCATAAGAAGGGCATAAAATTAGATAGGAGAACCAAAATAAGTGTAGAAGAAGCAAAGGAATTAGAAATTGAAACAACAGAAGATTTACTTGTAGGTAGTTACTTAAATTATTTGTGGTCTGGGAAAGTGGAATTAGACGATACGCAAAAATCACAATTAAGGAAGATAGGTTTGCTTACTGATACTCAGGAGGCAAAAATTGAAGGTACATTAGCACGAGAACCAAAACATGATATAAATTTCTGGCTTACTGTAATTAAAAAGTTATATGATAATAAAATACTAAATAAAGTTATAAAAATTGGTGCCTTAACAGATGAAGAAAAAAGTAGATTAGGAATTACGGTAACTGCAGAACAAATAGTAAAAGCGATTGATAATATATATGGTATGCATATAATAACTACACTTGACCAAAGAAGTTACCTTTATAGTGTAGGTGCACTTTCTGAAGAAAAACTAAAAAGATTAAATGGAAGATATGAGAAAAAAGCCATGGAAAGCATGAAAAAATCTGTAGCAGAACATGTTGGAGATAATGAAAGAACTCGTGAATTACTTATGAATGAACTTGCACGTGCTAGTACACATGATAAAGGAATAGAAAAATAGTTACTTAGGAGGAAAAAAGTTGAAGATTACTGTAGAACCCGTTATAGATGATGCTAAAAAGGGCATAAAAGAATTTCACCAAACATTAATAGAAGCAACAATTGCAGCAATAATAATGATTGTTGCATGGATAGTGTTAGGCGTGCTACATTTTATAGGAGTGGATAGTAAATTTTTATATCCGCTAAATTTCTTGACAGCATCATTAAATGGTATGCAAGGTGGAGGTATTTTAGGAATAATTGGTGGCATTATAGCAAAATTAACATTACTTACAATGATAATTCAAATAATAATACCACTATATAAAGAAAGAAAAAAACAAGACATAAAAGGCGATGTAAATAGGTATAGAGAACTATTAAAACTTGTTTTTGGACAAGGTGTAAAACTTGCTGGGTTTGGAATAATTGGCATTGGCTTAGCACTTTTGATATACGCATTTTTAACTGTAAATGGCAATTTTGAAAATTCATTTGTTATAGTACTTGCTTTAATTACAACATTACGCATTTTGTTTAGTCAAACAAACGCGGTAATAAGATTTTTTACAACACTATTTAGGTTAACTCCTGTAAATAATGCACCGGTATATAGCGTATTTATTGGGCTTTCTATCGGTTTTACAATAAGTGTTTCAATGGCAGTATTATTTAGTAGTGCACTTCTCGCGTATCTTGTAGGTTTTACAGTAGTAGCAGTAGGATATTTATTAATAGTAACAGAAAAGAAAAAGATAGAAAAAGCAGCAGTATAATTTATGTAAACCATTGAAAAATTATGGTAACTGTGATATAATTAAAGACGGTGTATGCCGTCTTTTTACATGTAGGGGAGAACTTTGTTCTCCCGTTGTTTTAGAGAGGAAGATTTTAATGAATAGTTTTAACGAATTAAATATATGTAAAGAATTAACTGATGCAATAGAAAAACTGGGTTTTAGTGAAATGACACAAATTCAAAAGCAAGCTATACCAGAAATTTTACAAGGTCATGATATAATAGGGCAATCCCAAACAGGAACAGGAAAAACTGCAACTTTTATGATACCTGCTATAGAAAAAGTAGATACAGAGAATAGAAAAACACAAGTATTAATACTATGTCCAACAAGAGAACTTGCAAATCAAAATGTAAGCGTAGCAAAAAAACTTGGACGTTTCAAAAAAGCACTTAATATTACTGCGGTTTATGGTGGAGATTCTATAGAACGTCAAATTAAGGACTTAAAAAAGGGTTGCCAGTTGGTAGTGGGAACACCAGGAAGAATAATGGACCACTTAAATCGTAAGACATTGAAGTTAAATGATATTAAAGTAGTTATTTTGGATGAAGCAGATGAAATGCTAAATATGGGTTTTGAAGAAGATATAAATAAAATTTTATCCAATATAGATTATGAACATCAAACGCTACTTTTTTCAGCAACAATGCCAAAAAGGATTCTTGCAATTACAAAAAAATATCAGACAAATCCTAAAATGATAAAAGTAACAAAAGATGAATTAACAGTAAAAAGCATTGAACAAATTTATTTTGATACAAAAGAAAAAATGAAACCAGAAATCCTAAAAAGAGTATTAAAAGTAGATAAGCCAAAATCGGCCGTGATATTTTGCAATACAAAGAAAAAAGTAGATGACCTTATGGACATACTTCGTGATATAGAAATAAGTGCTGAGGCACTTCATGGTGATATAAAGCAATCGAGCCGCGAAAAAACAATGAAGAATTTTAAGGCGGGAAAGATAAATGTATTAGTTGCAACAGATGTAGCAGCAAGGGGAATAGATATAGATAATTTAGATATGGTGTTTAACTATGATTTACCACAAGAAGACGAGTACTATGTACATAGAATAGGAAGAACAGGGCGTAATGGTAAAAGTGGTAAGGCAATAACCCTTGTTGTAGGTAAAGAAATGCGTAAATTAAAAGAAATAGAAAATTACGCAAAAACAAAAATAACCAAGGGAACACCACCAACATTAGATGCTATGAATGAAATAATTTCAGATGAAATGACAACAAAAATTCATGAAGTAGTAGATAGTAAAGAATTTGCAAAAGCAGATTTTATAACAAACCTTCATAATGAAGGATATTCTTATGAGACAATAGCCAAGGCGTTATACACAATAATGAGTGGTAAAAATAATACGAACAAAGTTGAATTTACGGCAGATAAAAATGGTATGGTAAAGTTATTTGCAAATGTAGGAAAGAAAGACAAAATTGCAGTAAAAGACATAATAGGAAGTATTGCAGCAAATACAAGTTTGAGTGGTAAGGATATAGGAAAAGTAATTTTACTCGATAGCTATTCATTTATTGAAGTGCCAAAAGATTATGTTTTAGAAGTATTAGAGATTATGAACAAAGAACAAATTAAAGGAAAAAATGTAAAAATTGAAGTATCAGATAAAATGTAAATCAATATTTTTTGATTTACATTTTTATTATGGATTTTAATCTGTTGAGTTGCTATATATATTTCGTTCAGAAATATATATAGCAACGAAATAAAAAACCACCCGCTATGCGGGTGGAGAAACATGTTATACACAAAAACACTATCCTAATTTATAATAGTA
>JAFSUW010000032.1 GCA_017450465.1 Clostridia bacterium
ACTTCGTGACATCTTCCCCTCAAGGGGAAGACTTTAAATTTGCACTATCCGCAAGCCTTCCCCTCGAGGGGAAGGTGGCGCCGAAGGCGACGGATGAGGTGGAAAAACAAAGTCTAAACACCCCGATAAACAACAATTTATAAAAAAGCTAAACAATAAAAAATAAAAAGACGATAATTAAAATGTAGGTTTGTACATAGGAGGAAACTATGAGATTAAAAACAATTTTAAGTGAAACATTAATAGGAATACTTCCAATTTTAATTGTTATATCAATATTGCAATTTACAATAGTACCAGTAGAAATGGATTTATATATAAAGTTTTTAGTAGGAACAGTAATGGTAGTAATTGGCTTAGTTATGTTTTTAGTAGGTGTTGAGATAGGTTTCTTAAAAATTGGTGAAAGTATTGGTAGTGCACTTGTAAAGACCGGACATCTTCGTATGATTTTACTCTTTACAGCTGTGCTTGGTTTTGCTGCAACTTTACTTGAACCAGATGTTCACGTTTTTTCAGAACAGGCATCGGATTTTATCGCTAAAATAGATGCACCACTTTTCATGGCTATTATTGCACTTGGTGTAGGGTTATTTATGATAATTGCCTTTTTAAGAATGTTTGTAAAAATTCCTATGAAGTATATAGTGTTTGTTTCGTATACACTTAGTTTTATTATATTAATTTTTTGTCCACAAGATTTAAGAAACGTTGCATTTGATGCAGGCGGTGTTACAACAGGTGTACTTACAACCCCATTTGTTTTGTCACTTGCTATGGGTGTAACATCTATGATTTCTCAAAAAGAGCGTACGACAAACAGTTTTGGTATATTAGGAATTGCATCAATGGGACCAATTTTAGCGGTACTCCTTATGGGGGTGATTGCTAGATGATACTTGAATTATTAAAAAATGCTAAAGAATGTGCAGTAGCACTTCTCCCATTAATAGTTACATTTTTTGTCTTTCAGCTATTAATAATAAAAATGGGAAAGATGAGCTTAAAAAGAGTATTAATAGGGGTAGTAATTTCATATGTTGGTTTAGTAATTTTAATATCTGGTTTAAACTATTGCTATGTGCCAGTTGCAAAAGAGATGGGTATAAAATTTGCTAAAAGCGAGTATCGATTCCTTATAGTCCCAATTGGTTTTTTACTTGGTTTTGTTATGACCAAAGTAGAACCATCGGTAAAGGTATTAGTAACCAACATAGAACACGCATCTGGTGGTGCGTTAAAAAGGAATTTGCTTGCTAATACTATGGCAGTAGGTGTGGGAATATCTCTTGGACTTGCAATGCTTAAGATATTGCTAAATATATCATTATGGTATATAGTAGTGCCAGGATACATAATGATAATTTTATTATCATTTGTTATAGATGAAAAATTTACGGCAATAGCATTAGATGCGGGTGGCGTTACAACTGGTGTAATGACAACAACCTTTTTATTGCCACTAGCTCTAGGACTTGCTGAAGGGTTGCCTTGGACTAATACCGTAATAGATGGCTTTGGACTTATTGCAATAGTAGCGATGACGCCAATTATAATGGTTATGTTGCTTGGTGCGATGTATCAAAGTAAAAAGGAGGCAAAGAAAGATGAGTGATATCAAAAAGGATTACAGTTTGGTTATAACAATAGTAGAAAAAGGAAACGCAGAAGAAGTAATTGAATATTCTAAAATGGGTGGCGCAGAAGGCGGCACAATAATACCTGGGCGTGGCCTTGGAGCAAACGACACATCAAAAATTTTAGGAATGCTAATTGAGCCAGAAAAAGAAGTGGTACTAATTTTAATACCAAAGGAGAAGGCAAGTAGTGTACTTACTGCAATTACCGAAGGAATGAATTTAGAAAAGCCAGGACGTGGTATATCGTTTGTATTAGATGTTCCATTCGTTACTGGTATATTTGAGGACGAATAATATGGAAAACACTGAATCATTTTCACTCATTGTAAAAAAAGAGATAGAAGATATATTTTTTGATGATGAAAGAAAAGAGTTATTAAAAAAAGCTTTTTTGACAGGTGGTTCTATAGCAGACCCCAAAAAATCATATCATCTAGAAATATTAACTGACACAGAAAAACTTGCTAAAAATATTATTTCTATACTAAAAGAATTTGGTATTGAAGCAAAATTTTTAGAGAAAAAATATAAATATGTTGTGTATATAAAATCGTCAGAAGCAATTGCATTATTTTTAAATGTTATAGGTGCACATAATGCACTATTTAAGTACGAAGATGAAAAGGTAATGCATGAAATAAATAACAACATAAATCGTGTGGTAAATTGTGAAACGGCAAATATTGAAAAAGTTGTAGAAACAGCGTTAAGGCAGATAGAGATAATAAAAAAAATAGGTATAGAAAACTTGCCAGAAAATCTTCAAGAAGTTGCAAGAATAAGGGTAGAAAATCCAGAGATGAGCTTAAAAGAAATTGGCGATATGATGACACCCAAACTTGGGAAATCAGGTGTGAATCACAGATTAAAAAAGATAGAAAAATTAGCAGAAGAATAATTTGTTAAAAACGGGTTTATACCCGTTTTTTGTTGCGTAAAAATTCAAAATGTAGTAAAATGCTTTAGGAGGTAGATTATTTTGGCAATAGAGGTTGTATCACAAGAAGAAATTGATGAACAAAATGAATATATAAATAAATTATCTAGTTTAGTAGCAGGTAAAAAGTATTATTTAATGACAATGGGATGTCAGTTAAATGAGAATGATTCAGAAAAACTTGCTGGTATGATGACTAAAATGGGTTATATAGAAACTAGTAATATCGAAGACGCAGATTTAGTGGTGTTTAATACTTGTTGTGTAAGAGAAAATGCAGAAAATAAAATACTTGGACACCTTGGAATTTTAAAATCCATAAAAAAGCATCGTAAAGATATGATAATCGCTCTTGGCGGTTGTATGGCACAAGAGCCAAACATGATAGAAAAGTTTAAGAAAAATCATGGCCAACATATAAATATAATTTTTGGAACGCACAATATGTATAAGTTCCCAGAACTTTTATATAAAGCAGTAATGGAAAATAAAAAGATAACAGATATATGGGAAATAGATGGCAACATAGTAGAGGGCTTACCTATAAAAAGGGAGAGCGATGTAAAAGCATCAGTTACAATTATGAACGGATGCAACAATTTTTGTTCTTACTGCATTGTTCCTTATGTTCGCGGACGTGAACGTAGTAGAACAGTAGAGGCAATCATAAAAGAAATTAAAGCGTTAGCAGATGATGGAGTAAAAGAAGTGACTCTTTGTGGTCAAAATGTTAATTCTTATGGTAAAGATTTAACTCCATCTGTGACATTTGCTGAACTTTTAACTGAAGTTACAAAAGTAGATGGCATACTTCGTGTAAGATTTGTAAGCCCACATCCAAAGGATTTTTCGGATGAGCTTATAAATGTGATTAAAGAAAATGAAAAAGTTTGTAAAGTTATTCATTTGCCACTTCAATCGGGGAGCAGTAAGATATTAAAAGTAATGAATAGGAAATACACAAAAGAAAATTATTTAGCACTTGTAGAAAAAATAAAAAATAAAATACCAAAAGCAACTTTTTCAACTGATATAATAGTTGGTTTTCCTGGCGAAACAGAAGAAGATTTTTTAGATACAATAGATGTTGTTGAAAAAGTAAAATTTGATTCTGCATATACATATGTTTATTCACCACGTGTTGGAACGCCAGCAGCGACAATGGATAACCAAATACCCGAAGAAATTAAGACAGATAGGATAGGTAGATTAATAGAAGTAGTAAACAAAGGTCTTGAAGAACAAAACGAAAAATTAGTTAATACTATTCAAAAAGTTTTGGTGGAAGGCAAGAGTAAAACCGATGAAAATATGCTAACTGGCAGGACCGATGGCGGAAAAATTGTTAATTTTGAAGGGGATTGCAGTTTGATTGGTAAAATGTTAGAATTAAAAATAGAAGAGCAACGCAAGTGGTACTTAAAAGGTAAATTATTATAAAGGAATGATAAATTTGAGTACAAATACTCGTGAAGCGATTACAGAGGTTTTGGATATTTTAGATCACATGGACAAAGAACATATAGCAAAAATACCGAAGAACTTTTTATATTTTTTGAAAAAGCATAAGTCAAATGTATATCAGCCACAATTTGATCATACCAAAAAGCTTTGTGATTTGAATTTGAAAGATGAAACTAAAATTATATTAAAAATAATTTTACAAAAGTACTGGCAAAATTCATAAGGAGAGTATTTTTTATGAGAGAAGAAAACAAAAGAATGAAAGTAGATGAAATGATAGAAGCCATAACTGCTTGGAATAAGAAGTATCCTAAAGCACCTATAGGAATCCGTAATGATAAAAAAGACATAGCAGAAGAACTTAGAAGTTATGTAGGATATGATGCAAAAGAATCAAGAAAATTAATAGAAGAATATAGAGCTTTACGGTCAAAATATGATTATTTAAGATTAAGGCGTGGAATGCTTACTTATGACCAACTAAACGCATGTAAAGAAGCAGATATGCGTGGAGTTTTTGGAAATACCAGTACGGTTGAACAATTAGCTCTAAAGTATAGAATAAGTGAAAAGAAAATTAATTATATAATAGACACTTATGGCTCTTTTGATAAGTTTTTATCTGCATATTTTAGCAATAATTTAACAGTAAGAGATGAAGTAATGTTAGAGGATAACTTAAAAAGAGCATTTGATGTATATGAAAATTCTAATCCAGTTTATTCTAGAATTTATTTTGACATGATGAGATCTGATAGAACATTTAATACGCAAAGTATAGGTATATTTTCCTCTAAAGAATTGATGGATACATTAAATAAGATGCATATAACGTCTAAACCAAATGAGTCAGATTTAAGTTTTACAGCAAGACATAGAGATTTATATTTGCAAAGATATGATATAAAAAATCTTAAGGTTAATACATATAAAGATATAGCAAAGCCACGTGTTATAGGCCCAGAACGTATTAGACAGTTAATGATAGCTATGAATGGCATAATAAGAAAGGAACTTGGTACGCAGCTTTTTGAAGTTGGACAAAAAGGTAGAGTTGTAATACCAGAAGAAATGGCACTGCGAGTAGATAAAATAAAAAATATGATATTTTCTAGCAATTATATTTTTTATCCTGATGATGAATATAGAGACTTGCCAGTAGACTTGGATTTTGATAGCTTAATTCGTGAATATGAATCGCTTATCAAAGATTTTGATAAATACTACACTGAACAAAAGTTAAAAGAGGGAGACGAGAAAGAGCGAGGAATACGTACTGATGATAGTTTTGCATCGCTTGAAAATCTTGATATTCCTTTGTCTACATATGTTGTTTTAGTTTATAACGGAATATATAGTTATAAAAAACTTTTGGAAGAGTATCAAAATGGTTCATTAGAAGGAATGCTAAATGAAGAACGATATAAATTGGTGGCATCTGAAATAGAAAAAATTGAAAGTAGAAATGTAAAAATTACGTCAAAAAAAATAGTTAGGCCAAAGGAAGATGAAATAAAGAATATTGGCCTTTCGGGTGCTACATATAATGCATTGATGCGTTCAGGAATTAGAAGTAAGGAACAACTTATGAGTATGTCAGAGGAAGATTTATTAAAATTCCGTGGAATTGGTCCTAAAGCAGTAACAGAAATAATGAAAGCTATAAGTGATTTGAAAAATCACAGCATTGAAGAAGTTAAAGATGTAACAAAAGATGTTGGCGATGTTGCTAAAGTAATGGGAGAACTTATGGATGTAGCGATTACTGAAGAAAATAACATAGAGCATTAATTAAAAGGGCGATTATTAAATCGCCCTTTTATGTTTTTTGATGTATAAATATATTGTAGTGGTCGATGCCCACATCGACCAGATTTTGCGAAGCAAAATAATTTAATTGACATAATACCCATTTTGGTATACAATAGACTAAGCAAGTCCCATAAGATACGTAGAAATTCATACGAGAAAAGGAGGAGACAATGAATACCTCTAAAAAAACCATGAAGCCCTCGCTCAACTTCGACCCGAAAGGTGGCAACACGATTCTCGTTACGGCAGTAGCTTAAACCGGGAAGGACTATAACGTTGTAGCAGAAGGATACTCGCGGATGGAGTTTTTCTCCAAGGTTCGCAAGTGCCCTGATGGCTACTATATCGAGAGCAAAATCATAACTCTCGACAAGGTTTTCGGAGAGAAAAAGAGGTTTACCACCAAAAAGGAACAGTACCTGACTGTGGCCGATAGGCACATCACTGTCCTTTATGCTCTGGCAGAACTCGAGCAGCAGTGGTGGCAGCATCTGTACGGAGGAATGTATGGCGATGACAAGTCGTACAACCTGAACAAGCTCCATAGCTCGATGCTGAACCGGCTCAACAAGAATGAACTTTTCTGGATCGACGATCAGACGATTCGCCTCGACAAGAAAGAAATTTTCATTGAGCAGAAAGGCAACATCACAAGCGGAACGGTTTACAGGGAAGGTTGCCTGGTTGTCTTCGCAATCAATACGCAGGCGAAAGTTAAGAAATAAGGAAAAAAGAAAGGAATGAAACTAGAGAAGGGGGAAACCTCTTCTCTTTTTTTACTTGACCATCTTTACATATAATGTTAAAATATGCAAGAAGGGAGTAGATTACAAATGATAACACGCGAAAGGATAGAAGCGCTACTTGACGCCAAAAGTTTTGCGGAAATAAATAGTACAAATGAATGTGGTGTTATATGTGGCTATGGAACAATATCGAATAGGCCTGTATGTATTTACTCACATGATGAAAATGGAATAATAACTAAAGAAAATTTAACTAAAATAGAAAAAATTTTTGATATAGCAGTGAAAACAGGTGTACCAATTATATCAATTTTGGAAACATCAAAAATAAAGCTAGATGAAGGTGCAGGAATATTAAAAAAGCTCAATGGTTTACTAAGTAAATATGTTGAGTTTTCTGGAGTTATTCCAGAGATTGCTATAGTTTATGGGCAGTGCGTTGGAACTATGGCAACACTTGCACACCTAAACGATTTTGTATTTTTAGTAGATGGTACATTGTCATCATCAATTACAACATTAGAGCCAGAAAATAGTGATATCCAGTTAAATGTAAGTGAAAACGAAATATATAATAAAATAAGAGAATTAATAAGTTTTATACCTGATAATAATTTAACAGATCCAGATGTAGTAGATAATGCCGATTTAAATCGTACTACTAATATTGCTGAATTTTTATCTACTAAGGTATATGATGCAAATAAAGTAGTATCAGAGATATCGGATGACATGAAATTCCTAACCGTAAACGATGTGAACTGTGGTTTCATAAGATTAGGCGGAAGAAGTGTTGGCGTTGTTGCAAATGTTACAAAGCAGGATAGTGAATCATTTGATAAACTTGCAAGGTTCGTAAGATTTTGTGACGCATTTAATATACCACTTGTAACACTTATAAATACTAGTGGCATGGAAGATACGTCAAAAATAATGAAACATGCTGCAAAACTATTTTATGCATATGCTGAAGCGACCGTGCCAAAGATAAGTGTAGTAATAGGAAATGCTTTTGGTGGTGCGTACATATTTTCAGGTGGCTTAAATTCTGATATATCTTATGCATTAGATAGTGCAAAAATATCGGTTTTAAGTAATGAAGCGATGGAAAAAATAGTAGGTAACGCAGAAAATTCACTAGAAGAGGTTGTAAAAGAAAATTTAATCGATGGTATAATCACACCAGAGAGTATAAGAATAAAACTTATAGGTGCACTTTACTTATTACTTGGTAAACGTGAAAATAGACCAGTAAAGAAACATGGAAATATACCATTGTAATACGAAAGGAAAAACTATGTACAATATAATTATAAATCAAGAATGTAGTGAAGAAGAATATGTAGCGATAGTGGCAAGTATATCTAGTATGCTTGATATACCGACAAGTTTGGTAAATATAAAGCCGTTTAGGCGTACAGAAGTAAATGTACCGGCTTGGGCAAGTATCGCACGTCACGAAAGATTTGAAAATAAAATATAATGGAGGATACTATGGATAAGTTTTTTAAAGTTACGGTAAATGGTAAAGAGTTTGATGTAAAAGTTGAGGAAGTTGGAGGTGCGGCAGCTACTGCAAATCCAAAACCTACTGTGGCACAGCAAGTTCAGGCACCAGTAGAGGCATCAAAGGTAGAAGAACCAAAAGCACCTGTACAAGTAGCAAGTAGTGGCGCAGAAATAGAAATAACTGCTCCAATGCCAGGTGGTATATGGAAGATATTAAAAAGACCAGGTGACACAGTAAAGAAACATGAAACAATACTTATACTTGAAGTAATGAAAATGGAAAACGAAATTGTTGCACCAGAGGACGGTACAATTAAAGAAATATTAGTAAAAGAAACAGATAAAGTAGCTGCAGGACAGAAACTTATCGTACTAGCATAATGGAGGTTTATAGTAATGTTTTTTGACAAATTAAAACAAAGTTTAGCAAAGACAAAAGAAGCATTTTCAGATGGAGTAAATAGTGTATTTTCGGTATTTACTAAAGTTGATGAGAATTTTTTAGAGGAACTTGAAGAAGTTTTAATAATGTCTGATGTTGGCATGGTGACAGCTGAAGAAATAATTAATCGACTTCGTGATAGAATAAAAAAAGGTAGAATTGAAGACGCAGCGTTAGTTAAAGAGGAGCTAAAGAAGGTATTAGAAGAAATTCTTTTAGAAGGTACAGACGAAAATGATTTAGACGCAGATATAATATTAGTAGTAGGGGTAAATGGTGTTGGTAAAACTACATCGCTAGGTAAAATCGCAAACTACTATGTAAAAAAAGGCAAGAAAGTAATTGCATGTGCGGCTGATACATTTAGGGCAGCTGCTGTAGAACAACTCGAGATTTGGTGTGAAAGAAGTAAGATAGATTTAGTAAAAAAAGAAGAAGGAGCAGACCCTGCTGCTGTTGTTTATGATGCAATACAGATGGCACAGGCAAAGAAATCAGATTTACTCATTTGTGATACTGCAGGACGGCTTCACAATAAGAAAAATTTAATGGACGAACTTGCTAAAATAAATAGAATAGTTGATAAGTCTATGCCAAATGCAAAAAAGGAAGTGCTTTTAGTACTAGATGCAACAACCGGCCAAAACGGTATAAATCAGGCAAAGGCATTTTCAGAGGCGACTGGTGTAACAGGTATTGTAATAACTAAACTTGACGGAACAGCAAAAGGTGGTATGATATTCTCTGTAAAGATGGAGCTTAATATTCCAGTCAGATTTATTGGTGTTGGCGAAGGCATTGATGATTTTGAAAAGTTTAATGCAAAAGAATTTGTAGAGTCATTATTTGCTTAAGTAAAGCCCGCTAGGAGGTAATTTTTTTGAAGATTTTAGATTTATTAGATAAGCTTGATAAGATGAAAACTAAAAATTATTTTTTGACAGCAGGAATAATATTTTTAGTGGCAATATTCATAGTAACATCCTTTAATATAGTAACACAAGTAATAGAAATAAGGGAGATAGGAGAAAACTATACTAGCGTATATTGGAAAAATCAATTAGTAAATATACTTACTATGTTATTTATATTTGTTGTTGTTTACATTGCAGCGTATATAACAAACAAAGTTACGATAAAAAATATAAATAAATTTTTTAAGGATGAGGATAGAGAACCAACAAAGTTACCAAACAAGTCAATAGCGTTTTTTGTTGCGTTACTTGCAGCATTTTTCTTAAAGAATTTTTTGTCTTCGAATATTTTACTTTACTTAAATACAACAAGTTTTGAATTTAAGGAAGCCGTGTTTGGTAAAGATATTGGCTATTACATGATGCAAAGACCATTTTTAATTGATTTGTTCAATTTCACAAAAGGTCTACTTTTAGCAGTTATTGTTTATACACTTGGATATTATGTTGTAGTATTTGGTTCATGTTTTGATGGAATAGTACTTACATCACTTCAAAAGAATCATGTTATAAAGCACAATTTAATAAATGTAGTTTTGTTTTTCTTAGTAATGGCACTTAGTTACACATTTACAATGGAAGACGCGTTATTTGGTACATTTTTAGATGGTTTAGTTGGTGCGGGATTTACGGATATAAATATAAAATTGGTTGCGTATAAAATAGCGAGGTATTTAATAATAGTTATATCTGTTTTGGCATACATATTTATCGAAAGGAATAAATTAAAAAGGGCATTAATTGCTTTATTTACTGTACCAGTATTTTGGGTTGTGACATACATATTGATGTTTATTGTACAGGTATTCTTTGTAAATCCTAGTGAATTTGGAAAAGAATCTAATTTCATACAATATAATATGGAAAATACGCGTAGAGCATATGGTATAAACAATGTTGATGAACATTTATTCCAAGTTACGCCAAGTTTAACAGGAACTATTGTAGATAGCAATTTCAAAACTGTAGATAACATTGCTATAGTTGATGGCGAAACAACAGTAAAAGCGTTAAATCAAAATCAAGCAACAAAAGATTACTATAAATTTAATGACGCAGATATGGCACTTTACAATATAAATGGTGTGCCAACACTTACTTATGTTTCAGCAAGAGAAGTAGATACAAAGGGTAAAAATTATATAAATAGGACATTCCAATTTACACATGGTTTCGGTGTTGTAATGAACTCTGTAAATAATCTAGATAAGGATGGTGAGCCAGAGTTTATATTAAGTGATATAAAGCCAGAAATGTCTATTGGTGATTTAAAAATAACAGAGCCAAGAATTTATTTTGGCGAGAATAAAAATAATCACGTAATTGTAAATGCAAGTGGTATTGATGAATTTGATTATCCAGACGAAGAGGAAAGTATAAGTACAAGATACACAGGTACAGCCGGTATTAAGATGACGTTCTTAAATAGATTCCTTATGTCTATAAAAAATGCAGATATGAGAATGATGGTTTCATCATATATAAATTCTGATAGCGTATTACTTACAAATAGAAACGTAATTGAAAGAGCAAAAAAAGTAGTACCTTTCCTAAAGTATGATGAAAATCCATATTTAGTAATAGACAATGCGGGAAAACTTTATTGGATAGTTGATGCTTATACACTATCGGCATATTTTCCTTATTCAGAGTATTTTGAAATAGATAGTGAAATAGAAGGGCTAGTTGAAAAATATAATTATATAAGAAATTCCGTAAAAGTAGTTATAGATGCATATAATGGTACAACTACTTTCTATATTGTAGATAAAAATGATCCGCTAATCATGGCTTATGCAAAGGCATATCCAAGTCTTTTTGTAGAATATAGTCAGATGCCACAAGATATAAAGGCACATATAACTTATTCAAAAGGTTTGTTTGATATTCAAGCTAAGAAACTTCAAAAATATCATGTAAGGGATGTAAACAAGTTTTATAAAGAAGAAGATATATGGAACATTGCAAATTATCAAACAGGTAGGAGAACTGAAAATATTGAATCAAACTATAGTTTTATAAAAGTTTTAGATGGCTCAAACGAAGAATTAGTTTTAATGGTTCCTTATACGCCACAAGGAAGAACTAACTTAACATCATGGTTTATGGTTAGAAATGATGCAAGTCATTATGGAAAAATGTTAGTTTATAAATTCTCGAATGAAGCAAATGTACTTGGTACAATGCAGTTAGATAATAAGATTGATCAAGATAGCGAGATTGCAAAAGTATTAAAT
Organism: Clostridia bacterium; assembly: GCA_017450465.1. Classification (GTDB taxonomy): domain Bacteria; phylum Bacillota; class Clostridia; order TANB77; family RGIG9151; genus RGIG3495. The sequence continues at coordinate 11,762 of JAFSUW010000032.1, forward strand.
TCATGGGGAAATGGTACCAAAGTAACTAGAAAGTTAGAATTAGTTCCAATTGAAAATTCAATACTTTATGTTGAACCAATATATATTGAAGCAGTAAATGAGAATGCAGTTCCACAAGTTAAGAAAGTAATTGTTGCTTATAACAATAGTTTAGCAATAGGCGATAGTTTTGAAGATGCACTAGATCAAGTAATTAACAATGAAACAGGAATAATACGAATTGAATTAGATGAAGATACCAATCTTTTTGAAACGATTGAGCAAACCATTAGTACATATGGTTTATTAAAGGAAGCGTCCAAGACTGGTGAGTGGGAAGAATTTGGACACCAAATGGATGAGCTTGAGAGACTGTTAAATAAACTTGAGGAACAAAAGACTGAGTTAGTACAATAAAGTTTTCTTAATCTAATGTAAAAATAAATAACGCGAACTGACATTGCGTTTGTAAATTTCTTGCCAAAACTATTAGTGGTCGCTCACGTTCGGCATCCATGCCGAACCTTCGCTCAAAAAAGCATCCAGCTTTTTTGACCACTAAAAACAGTTTTGGAGAAATTTAGACAAACTTCATTTAATGTTCGCTTTTTATTTATTTTTACATTAGATTTTGCATAAACACTGGTTATTTAGTGCACAATGTAGGGGCGGGTGTCCTCGCCCGCCCGCTTACTTGTTTATTTAACAATTCCATGAAAGGGATGAATGAAATGTCTGAAACTAAGTTACTTAAAGATTATTTTACTGATATTAATTTGTTTGGCTTTGATGATGTAACTGTTTTAGATGCTCGTTCTTTTAAGGAAGAGAAGAAAGCGGAAATTTTTGCGACTACTAATAAGAAGATTTGTTTTAAAGATTTGAAACAATGTGAAAATTCTATTTTAACTCGTTATAAACTTAATGATGTTAAGATTTTTATAAATTATTTAGGTGCTCCTATAGATTTTCATGATATCGATAAAGAAGATTTGCTTACCAGGGTGGCTGATTTCCACCCTGGTTTTGTTGGCTTATTCAAAGATGCTACATATGAAGATAATGGTAGTACTATTAATATTAATTTGTTTGGTAAAGGTGCGGATATTTTAAGAATAAGGAAGATTGATACTTTCTTAAAAAACTTACTAAAAACTTCGTACGGGATAGATAGAAATATTAATTTTGTTGACAGTAATAATATTATGGAAATCAAAGAAGAGCCAATTTTTAATATACCGCCTGCTGATTTTTATCAACCTGCAGTTAATCAAGATGTAAATGATGAGAATATAATTCTTGGTAATAGAAAGTTTAATGAAAAAACGATATCTATTTCTGAGGTTTCAACTGATTTAGATAAGGTAGCGCTAGAAGGTAAGATTTTTTCGCTAGATAACAGGGAAACTAAAACTGGGAAGATACTTGTTAATTTTGGACTTACAGATAATAATACTTCGATATCTGTTAAATTTTTTACTGATAAGCAAAGATATAGTTTATTAAAAGATAAACTTGTAAATAATATATGGGTAAGGGTTTTGGGTACTGCACAGTATGACAAATATACGAGTGAAGTAAGTGTGTTTGCAACACATATTTATAAAGTGGAGCATGAAGAGCGCATGGATAAAGCACCTAATAAGCGTGTAGAACTTCATTTACATACGCAGATGAGTGCAATGGATGGTGTAAGTGCACCTGAAGATTTAATAAAAAGAGCGGCATCGTGGGGACACAAGGCAATAGCAATAACTGACCATGGTGTTTTGCAAGGATATCCTGAAGCGTTTGCTGCCGGCAAAAAGAATAATATAAAAATAATCTATGGGGTTGAAGGGTATTTATTAGATGATACTGGAGTGGATAAGGAAAACTTCAACATAAAAGATTATAAAACGACGCATATTATTTTATGGGTAAAAAATTATACTGGGTTAAAGAATTTATATAAATTAGTATCGATATCGCATTTAGAATATTTTTATAAAAAGCCAAGATTATTAAAAAGCATAATTAATGAGCATAGAGAGGGCTTACTACTTAGTTCTGCCTGTGAAGCAGGGGATCTTTATCGTGCGATTGTAAATAATGAAAGTGAAGAGAGAATTCTTGAAATTGCAAGTTTTTATGATTATTTAGAAATACAGCCGGTTGCTAATAATAGTTATATGGTGGATACAGGCATAGTAAACGATGTAGAAGGCATTAGAAATTTTAATAGAAAAGTGATTGAAGTTGCAGATAAACTTGGCAAGAAAGTAATAGCAACGGGTGACGTTCACTTTTTAGACCCATGGGATGAAATATATAGAAGAATTTTAATGGCAGGACAAGGGTATGACGATGCAGATCACCAGGCACCTTTATACTTAAAAACGACGGATGAAATGCTTGATGAGTTTAGTTATTTAGGTGACGAAAAAGCATATGAGATTGTAGTAAAAAATCCAAATGAAATAGCAGATTTGATAGAAGATATAGTGCCAATACCACAAGAGACTTGCCCACCATCTATTGAAGGTGCAGAGGAAGAAATAGAACGGTTAGCAGTAACTAGAGCAACGGAACTTTATGGAGATCCGCTACCACAGATAGTTAAAGATCGTCTTGATAAAGAGTTAAATTCGATAATAAAAAATGGCTTTTCAGTTATGTATATAATTGCACAAAAACTAGTTGCAAAATCACTTAGCGATGGATACTTAGTAGGTTCTAGGGGTTCTGTTGGTTCTTCTTTTGTTGCGACTATGTCTGGTATAACTGAAGTAAATCCACTTCCAGCACATTACTTGTGTAAGAAGTGTAAGCATTCTGAATTTTTAGGTTTGCTAGACGCATGCGGATGTGATTTGCCGCCAAAGAAGTGCCCAGATTGTGGCGAAATTATGAGTGGCGAGGGCTATGATATTCCTTTTGAAACATTTTTAGGTTTTGATGGGGATAAAGAGCCAGATATTGACTTAAATTTCTCGGGTGAATATCAACCAGTGGTACATAAATATACAGAGGAACTTTTTGGTGTGGGACATGTGTTCCGTGCCGGTACAATTGGTACAATAGCAGATAAGACAGCTTATGGCTTTGTGAAAAAATATTTAGAGCAAAAAAATATAGTTGCAAATACAGCGGAAGTTAATAGATTGGTTGCAGGTTGTGCAGGTGTAAAAAGAACTACAGGTCAGCACCCTGGAGGCGTAATAATTGTGCCAAAAGATAGAGAAGTGTATGATTTTTGTCCAATTCAACACCCCGCTGATGATACTGATTCTAGCATAATAACAACACATTTTGATTATCATTTTATACATGGCACGCTACTTAAATTAGATATATTAGGTCATGATGATCCAACGGTAATAAGGATGCTTGAAGATTTGACAGGCCTTGATGCTAAAAAAATTCCAATAGGTGATAAGGAGACTATGGAGATTTTTAATAGCACAAAAACGCTTGGTATTGAGCCAAAGGATATTGACTGTGAAGTAGGTACATTTGCTATACCAGAGTTTGGAACGCGTTTTGTAAGGCAAATGTTGCTTGATACAAAGCCAAAAACATTTGCGGAACTTATACGAATAAGTGGTTTAAGTCATGGCACTGATGTGTGGCTTAATAATGCTCAAGAGTTGATACGAAACGGTACTGCAACATTAAAAGAGGCAATATGTACAAGAGATGATATAATGCTGTATTTACTTGAAAAGGGTTTGCCGTCTAAAACTGCATTTAAGATAATGGAAGATGTAAGAAAAGGTAAGGGATTAAAACCGGAATATGAAGAAGTAATGCATGAGCATGATGTACCAGATTGGTATATAAATTCATGTAAAAAAATAAAGTATATGTTCCCTAAAGCACATGCTGCTGCATACGTTATGATGGCCTTTCGTATAGCATATTTTAAGGTTCATTATCCACGTGAATTTTATACAACATATTTTACGGTTCGTGCTGATGATTTTGATATGGACCTTATGACACATGGTAAAGAACGTGTTGTAAATGCGATAAAAGAATATGATGCTAAGGGAAACGATGCAACGCAGAAAGAGAAAAATGTTTTATCAATTTTAGAAATAGTAAATGAGATGTACGCAAGGGGATTAAAGTTTTTGCCAATTAAGTTATATGAATCAGATGCGGTTAAGTTTTTATTAAAAGAAGATGGTATACTACCACCATTAAATGCTATAGCAGGTCTTGGCACAGTTGTTGCTGAGAACATTGTAAAGGCAAGAAATGAAGCACCATTTTCAACAGTAGAAGACCTAAAAACTCGTGGCAAAGTAAGTAAGTCACTCATAGATTTGCTTGAAGCAAATGGTGTGTTAGAGGGGTTGCCAAAGTCGAATCAAATATCATTGTTTGGTTAGGAAAATTGCAAAATGTTTTACTAACTTTTTAAAATAATTACTAAAATAAAAAAACAAATACGCTTCATTCTGTCACTACGTTTGTTGTATTTTTAGCCAAAACAAATGGTGGTCGCTCCTATTCGGCATCCATGCCTCATACTCGCTCAAAAAAGCATCCGGCTTTTTTGACCACCATGAGCCGTTTTGGGAAAATACTAACAAACTCCGTGAGGAATTCGCTTTATTTGTTTTTTTATTTTTAGTATTAATAATAATTTATACGAACATTGTTTGCATAAATTATTATTAAAGTTTCATATACACTTTGCCGATAAAAAATAAGAATAGTAATTTTGGAAGGGTGATGTATATGCCAACTTGTAGTAATTGTGGTTCACCAATAGTAGATGGACGTCGTTGCGAAAATTGTGGATATTTAAGTCAAACAGAAGCATCGAAGAAGAAAGAAGAAAAGGCAAAAAGAAAGTTATTACAAGATGATGAACCAGAAGAAGAGTTTAATCCACAAGAATTATCAGATAAATTACATTGGATTTTTAAGAAATACGAAGTTGAAGATACAACTTCAATGTATGATATAGAAGAAAGACAAAAGAATAAGGGAATGGCATTACTTTCATATTTAGGAATATTAGTTTTAATTCCATGGTTTGCAAAAAGAGGGGAAAAGTATATTCAGTTCCATGTAAAGCAAGGAATTAATTTATTCATACTTTGGATTATAAGCGTAGTGGTAGTTAACTTCTTATCAGGAGCACTTCGTGGCACGATACCGGTTGGAGTTTTTGATATTTTAAATATACTAGTAAATACATTCTTTGCAATTATTATGATAGTGGGAATATTTAATGTGCTTATGGAAAAGGCAAAAGCATTGCCGATTATAGGAAAAATAAAAATAATAAAATAGCGACTTTAAGTCGCTATTTTTTTTGCCTCTACCTTGACATTATTCGCTAAATTTATTATTATGTTAATAGCAAAATTAGTATATGGAGGCAAAGTTTATGTATAGAACAAATAATTGTGGAGAGCTTAGAATAGCTGATGAAAATAAGGTTGTAACAATAGCAGGATGGCTAGATACAGTAAGAGATTTAGGAGCTGTTATATTTTTTACAGTTCGTGATTTTTATGGAATCACCCAAGTAGTAGTATCTGACGAAACTACAAAAGCACAGGTAAGAGATATTACTCGTGAATCTACTATTTCTGTAAAAGGAAAAGTAGTAAAAAGAAGTGATCCAAATAAAAATATTCCAACAGGTGAAATAGAAATTATACCTGAAGAAATAAAAGTACTTGGTAAATGTACAGAATTATTACCTTTTGAAATAGGTAATTCATTAGAATCAAGAGAGGATTTGAGATTAAAATATAGATTCCTTGATTTAAGAAACCCAATAAACAAAGAAAAAATAGAGTTTCGTTCAAAAGTTATTAGTTTCTTAAGAAAACAAATGGCTGAAAAAGGTTTTACAGAAATACAAACACCAATTTTGACGAGTTCTTCACCAGAAGGTGCAAGAGACTATTTAGTGCCAAGTAGAATACATCCAGGTAAGTTTTATGCATTACCACAAGCACCACAACAATTTAAGCAATTACTTATGGTGTCTGGTATAGATAAATATTTCCAAATAGCGCCTTGCTTTAGAGATGAAGATGCAAGAGCAGATAGATCTCCTGGAGAATTTTATCAACTTGATATGGAGATGGCTTTTGCAGAGCAAGAAGATGTATTTGCTGTTATGCAAGATGTACTTTATAAAACATTTAAGGAATTCTCAACTTGGGAAGTAGAAAAGGAATTTCCACGCATAACATATAAAGAAGCAATGGAGAAATATGGCTCAGACAAGCCAGATTTAAGGAACCCACTTATAATAAATGATGTAACAGAAATTTTCAAGAATTCTGAAATATCATTCTTTAAGGATAAAGTAATAAAGGCAATAGGAGTTAATAACTTCGATAAGCCAAGAAGTTTCTTAGACAATCTTACAACATTTATTACAGAAAATGGTGGTAAAGGTGTATCATGGTTTAAGTTAAATGAAAACATGGAACTAGCAGGTGGTATTACTAAGTACATTTCTGACGAAGAAAAAACAAAGTTAATAGAACTACTTGGCTTAAAACCAAATTCGGTTGCACTATTTGTTGCTGATGAAAAGGACAAGGCACCAAAACTTGCAGGACTTCTTAGAAACGAAGTGGGACGCGGACTTGATATAATTGAAAAAGATGTTTATCGCTTCTGCTGGATAGTAGATTTTCCAATGTATGAAGTAAACGAAGATACTGGTGAATTAGAGTTTTCACATAATCCATTTTCAATGCCACAAGGCGGAATGGAAGCATTAAAAACCAAAGACCCACTAGATATCTTAGCATATCAATATGATATAGTTTGTAACGGAATAGAACTTTCATCAGGTGCTGTAAGAAATCATGATTCAGAAATTATGATAGAGGCATTTAAGATTGCAGGTTATGGTGAAGAAGTAGTTGAAAGTAAGTTCCCAGCATTATTTAATGCATTTAAGTTTGGTGCACCACCACACGCAGGTATCGCACCAGGTGTTGATAGAATGATAATGTTACTCAAAAACGAGCCAAATATTCGTGAAATCATTGCATTCCCAATGAATAAAAATGCACAAGATTTACTTATGAATGCTCCAAATGTGGTAACTGAAAAGCAACTTGATGAAATTCATATTGCATTAAAAACAATAAAGAAAGATTAAATTTTTAAGGGCAGGTTTAATCCTGCCTGTTTAAAATCAGGAGGGATAAAATGTCGCTCAGCGAAAGTCATAAAATAAAATGTACAGAATGCGGGAATGGATTTGAAATAAACGAGTGGAATAGCATAAATGTAGAAGACCTTCCTGAACTTCGTGAGAAGACAATATCGGGAGAGATTTTTAAGTTTACTTGCCCAAAATGTAAAAAAGAACAAATTATTATATATGATTGTTTGTATTTCGATAGGGCAAATAAATTTATGGTTCAGCTTCTCCCAGAATATCCAAATAAAGAATACTTATTTTCGGCAGAAGAAGCAAAAGTTATAACTACTTTTGGCAATAACATATATCGACTTGCGACTGATTATGCATCATTTTTAGAAAAGGTAAGGGTATTAAGTTTGGGATTAAATGATAAAGCGGTAGAAATATGTAAATCACTTGCGTATTCAACATATACAATAAATAATAACGAAATACCAGAGAATGCTTTTTTTGTAAAATGCGATGAAAAAGTAATGGCTTTTCAAATGATGCTAAAAGACAAAAAGCCAAAGTTTATGTCTATACCAATGGAGTTTTATAATAAAGTAAAGCTTAATTTGGTGAATAGTCCATTATCTAAAGAGTCTTTTTCTATAAGGAAAATCGACCTAAAATGGGCACTGACTGAAGATGTTTCGAAGTTCTTAAAAGAATTACAAAAATAATACTAAAGGAGTACAAATGATGAGTAAACTAAACTTAGGAAATGGTAAATATGTGACAGTAAACAAAAAATTTGATACGGATATATACTGTCATACAATAGTTTGTTTCGATGATAATTTTTCTGTTAATAACTTTATAAATGGACAGCTTCAGGAAGGTAAGGTATCTAAAATAATTGTGGTAGGTAGTAAGCCACAAGTTCAATATAGTAATAACGTAGTATTTACGCATAAACTAACAAAAAGGTTACTTAAAGATTCAGAGCAAGTATTTTTTATGGTAAATGTGGATACCGATGAATTTGTAATTAATAACCTAATAAGATTAAAAGATATTTGTGATGAACTTGCGATTCCTTTAGGCCTTAGAATAAAAATGGATATCGTTTTAGGTAATATAATAAAAGATGATAGTGATATGGTAGTTACACTAAAAGCACTATTTACTACAAACAATTTACGTTCTAGGTATGAAATGATATATGATTATATTTGCGATAACTTAGATGAATTGTTCCAAAAAAATAATTTCTGCCAATTTGAAAATGATAAGTGTATATATAATCGTCATGATAAGAGCGAATACAATGTAATGGGTTGTTGCTATTCGTTTAAGTATCATTCACTATTAGGTTGCCCTGTTTCTTTTTACGATATATCTCTTTGCAAGCATTTGCGTAGTCATTCGTGTAGTGTAAAATGTTTGGGATGTAAGTTATTTACTTGTAAGTACTTAAGAAAAAGAGGTATTGTATTTAAACTAGATTACATGGTAATTGCTAAAGGATTTTTTACAAAAGGTCAGCGTGAATTACTTCGTACAACTTTCTTTGTAACAAAAGAAGAAGTATTAGATAAATTAATGAAAAAATGTAGGGGATAAAATTGGATATATTAACAAGAACAGATGATTTGGCGAAGCGTTCAGACAATAAAAACATAATAACATATACAAATTTTTTGACGCCCGCTGAACAAAGTATGATTTTAACTAAAAATTATAAAAACATGGTGTTAAATGGAGGAGGCAGTTTCACAGAAAGGAAACGGGCCTTCTTTTTGCCTAGCTATCTTGAAGATGTGAATGTCGCTGATTATATAGTAGCATTAAAAATATCATATTCGTATAAACCATTAACGCATCGCGATTTTTTAGGAACGTTAATGGGGCTAAACATAAAACGCGAATGTATAGGAGATATTTATGTATTTGAAAAGGAAGCATATGTTTATGTTGTAAAAGAAATGGCAGATTTCATAAAGCAAAATGTGCAAAAAGTTGGAAGCGTAGGGGTAAAAATAGAAGAGATTGATTTAAAAGATGTAAAAATGCCAGAAGTAAAAACAGAAAAAATAAAGTTTACAGTAAGTAGTGTACGACTTGATAGTATAGTTGCACATAGTTTTAAGGTGTCACGTGAGGCAGCAGTAGATGCAATAAAAGAGGGTATAGTAGCATTAGATTATTTAGAGTGCGTAACTCCATCTAAAGAAATAAGCGAAAAAAATATAGTATCATTTCGTGGGCATGGTAAAGTAAAAGTAGTAAAAATAGGGGATAAATCACAAAGGGGAAGGACGTTTATTGAAGTGGAAAAGTATATATAAAACTTATTTTAATCATTTTATTTACATAATATAGTGACAAATCACTAAAACCATGATATACTAACTACAGGGGAAGTGATTAAAATGATATTTTTCAAGAATTTGAAGAAGAAAGAAGAAATAACAAAGACGCAAATGCCAAGTTCAACTAAGTCAATTAAAGAAAGAGTGATCGAAGGCATGTACTTATTATCTGCTGGCAAGGTTGAAGAAGTATTTGAAAAATTTAATTATTACGAAAAACAAATGATAAAGAGAGAAATCATATCATGGTATAGATTAAATAGAATTAATCCTGACTATAAAATTTTACCACCAGCACTTAGAGAGTTTTGTGAAAAACTAGATATGGAGCTAGAGATGGCAAGATAAAAAAATGTGGACCAAAAGGTCCACATTTTTTGTGCTTATTTTTTGAAAAATCCATTATAAACAAATTTTGTTTCTCTTACCATAACAAATGCGTTTCTATCAAGAGCATAAATTAAAGCTTTGAAGTCTTTTAATTGGCTCGATTTGATTTCTGCAAAAAGCATATATTTTTTCTTACCAAATCTAGAGTTATTAACATCTAAAACTGTAATTGCATAACCTGCATCTCTTATTTCATCTATCATGTCATTATTTTTATTACTTGTTACAACTTGAACATCTACATCACTTTCTATGAATCTAGCTGCGATACTTCCGCCGATAAATGTGCCAGTAGCAAAACCTAATGAATAGGCAGCGGCGATATAAAGTATACCAGTTTCACCATCAAATACTAAAGCCTCTCTAACAATAACGAACCATATAAATGCTTCTGTAAAAGCGATACATGCTGCAATTTTTGGTTTACCTTTAACATTTATAATAGTTTTTACTGTGGATAAGGAAACGTCAATAATTCTACACAAAAATACTTTTAAGCATAAAATAGCGACAGCAGCGGTCATAAAAAATTCCCCCCTAAAAATTACAAGTAAATAATAACATATTTTTTGTCACATTTACAATATTTGTGGTATTATTTTTATATAGTAAGTCGAAAGGATAATTATAGATGACTAGGAATAAAAAAATAATTTTATCAATAATACTTTTTATACCATCGTATTTTTTTATAAAATTCTTAATAGATAATTTGTCATGGGAATGTCCAGTTTTAAAATATACTGGTTTTTATTGTCCAGGGTGTGGAATGACAAGAGCTTTTAGAATGCTATTAGTAGGGAATGTTTTAGGGGCATTAAAATATAATTTACTTGCACCATTTTTGTTAATTGCTTTAATGTATTTTTTTATAAAATTTTATTGTGTAAAAATACTTGAGTTAAATTTAAAATTTGATGCCAAAAAAGTAAAGATTTTTTTGACGTTTTCTTTATTTATAGTAATAGTTTTTGGAATATTAAGAAATTTTGATATTTTTCCCCAAAATATTTGAAATATAGAAATAATTATGTTACGATAAATTATATTATTAAACTAAGGAGGAATTTTTATGTTTTGTCCAAATTGCGGAAGCTCAGTAGAAGATACATTTCATAACTGCCCAAATTGTGGTGCACCACTAGGAAATAATCAAAACGAAGGCCCTATTCAAGAAAATCAAGGTTATACTGTACAAAATGATGGGTACACAGCTCAAAATCAAGGTTATACTACTCAAACTTACACACAACCAAATAATTTTCAAGGAGCTACTCCAAACGGAGCAAAAAGTAAAGTGGTTGGAGGATTACTTGGAATATTACTTGGAGCATTTGGAGCACATAATTTTTATTTAGGTTATACAGGAAAAGCAATAGCACAATTATTAATTACTCTTTTAAGTTGTTTTATTTTAAGTCCTATTTCATATATTTGGGGGTTAATTGAAGGAATAATGATATTAACAGGAAGTATTGCAACAGATGCTAAAGGAAACCAATTAGTAGACTAATGATAATTTATGTAGATGCAGATGCTTGCCCTGTGAAAGACATAATAATTTCCGAAGCAAAAAAGCGTAGCATAGAAGTTGTTATGGTATGTGATACAGCGCATGAACTAAATGATGGTTATTCTACAGTTATAACAGTGGATAAATCGTCAGATAGTGCAGACTTAAAGATCGCAAATTTAGTAACAAAAGGTGACATAGTGGTAACGCAAGATTTTGGCGTTGCCACTTTAGTTTTAGGTAAAGGGGCAAAAGCAATAAATCAAAATGGGATGATTTATACAAATGATAATATTGATAGGTTAATGTTTGAAAGATTTTTAGGCAAAAAAATAAGAAGGGCTGGCGGAAGAACCGCAAACCCTAGTAAACGAACTAAAGAAGATGACGAAAACTTTCTAACAAATTTTATAAAATTAATAGTAGCGGAGCACTAAAGTGCTCCACCAAAAACTCGCATTTTAAGTGTTAATATTAAATCAGTAACTAGTATAATAAAAATTATTACTGTAAAAATATTTTGAGTTTTTAGTGGTACTTTTTTAATGAATTTTGTAAATAATGGTTGAAGGGCGTATAAGAAGAAAGTACCGCCAATAGCAAAACGAATGCTTGCACTAAGGCAAATTAAACTATCAAAATTATATTTGTAGTTAGAATAATCCCATAATTTAATTCCAAACTGTCTAAGTACATATCCTGTTAAATATTCAACAATAGTAGAAACGAAAAATATAATTATAAAAGAAAGAATAGGAGATACATTAAACTTTTTAATGTATCTTTTTTTGTATGCAAAATCTTTTAGTAGAAACAAAATTAAAATAGCCCCAAAACCATAAACAGGAAGATAAGGACCATATAGAAATCCTCTATTTACAAAGCCATGATGGAATTTAAAATATTCAAGTAAAACTTCATAAACCCAACCAATTAAACAATATAAGAAGAAAGAAAAAAAGTAGATGTTAAATTTTTTTTGCTTTTCAGTATCCATTAATATCACCAAACTAGTAATCGGCATTTTTTACTACGAACTTTAAAAATGCCATAAATTTCAAAAAATCACTTGAAAAAATTTACAAATGTGCTACAATAAAACTAGAAGTAAGCTATGCGTGTGTTTCCCATAGTGTATCAAAAAAAGAGACCAGTTTGCGTGGTCTCTTTTTTGCTTTTACCTGCATTCTGATGTTTCGACAAATTGTTGTTTATCGGGGTGTTTAGACTTTGTTTTTCCACCTCATCCGTCGCCTTCGGCGCCACCTTCCCCTCGAGGGGAAGGCTTGCGGATAGTGCAAATTTAAAGTCTTCCCCTTGAGGGGAAGATGTCACGAAGTGA
>JAFSUW010000033.1 GCA_017450465.1 Clostridia bacterium
ACGTCTATCTTTCGATAGTCCGTTTAGTTGAACTCTGTTTGCTTGTTTAATTATCAAAGAACTTTTTTGTCGCAATACTTGCGACGTTTTATATCTTACATCATTCGATGAACTTTGTCAACACTTTTTTCAACTTTTTTTTATTATTTTTTAAAGTATTTTTTAGTGCCGTTCAAAGTGCTTTATATAAGGCATTTTGCAATGTTCTATCGAAGTCTTCCCTATATTACTACCGATTGTTACTTTTGTCAACATATTTTTTAATAAATTATAAAAAAATAGAAGCGACTTAATTATCGCCTCTACATATATTCAAATTTTTTATCCCCCAAAAACTTTTCTATCTTTTTCTTTATTCGTTGCAGTGCATTATCTACTGCTTTTACATCTTTATCTAACACTCGCCCGATTTCTTGATACGATATACCTTGTAGATACGCATAGAGTACTTCAAGTTCAAACGGACTTAATACTTCGTTTATTTTTCCTTCTATTCTATATAATTCTTCTTTTCCTATAAATAATTGTTCTGGATCAGATATATTATCGTGATTTAATGTATCAAGTAATGTTCTATCTCCATCATCTTCAAACATTGGTTTATTTAATGATACATATGAATTAAGTGGCATATGTTTTTGACGTGTTGCTGTTTTTATTGCTGTTATTATCTGGCGCGTTACGCATACTTCTGCAAATGACTTAAATGAAACTAATTTATCATCTTTAAAATCACGTATTGCTTTAAATAAGCCTATCATTCCCTCTTGTATTATATCTTCTTTATCTGCTCCTATTAAGAAATAAGTTTTTGCTTTTGCGCACACAAAATTTTTGTACTTATTTATTAAATAATCAAGTGCAACATTGTTTCCTTCTTTTATATAGCTTAATATCTGTTCATCGTTTAGTGCTTCGAATTGGGATTCATGTAGTTTTTCGGAATTCATCTTCGTCCCTCCAGTTAAAATCAAGCTTCGCTTTCATTATAAATTTGTAAATTAGCATTGTCAAGCGAAATTTATACCATTTTTTAAATTATTATTTGTTTTCTATAGTTTGTTGACAATTATTGACAGACGTGATATTATATTCGTGCAGTAAATATAAAAATTTAAGGGGGAAGTAATATTATGAAAGCTACAGGTATTGTTAGAAAAGTAGATGAACTTGGACGTGTTGTTCTACCAATAGAATTAAGACGTAACCTAAATATTTCAGAAAAGGATTCTTTAGAAATTTACGTAGATGGTAATTCAGTTATACTTAAAAAATATGAACCAGATTGTATCTTCTGTGGTAATGCTAAAGATGTAATTAACTTTAAAGGAAAGAATATTTGCTCACATTGCTTAAAAGAAATGAAAAACGCTTAAGTATTACAATAAATACATATACAGTATCCGAAAGGGTACTGTATTTTTTATGCCTTACCCCTCCCGCCGCTAATTCCTTCCTCTAATTCCATTATTTTTGCATAGACTAGCCATTTCTACGGTGTTAGAATTAAAAACGTAGACAGGAAATGTTCTACGAAATCTATTTTATGGAGGGTATAGAATATGAGTAAGAAGAAAAGATTTATTTCATTATTACTAGTTTTCACTATGGTTCTTTCTACAATTCTTCCTTCTCTTTCATTCGCTGCTACTATGAAAGATATTGAAGGCACTGAATACGAAGAAGCCATTGAAAAACTAGTTGCTCTTGATACAATTAAGGGTTATGAAGATGGCACATTTAAGCCATATAACTCTATTACAAGAGCAGAACTTGCTACCATCCTTGTATTCGTTCTCGGTTTACAAGATGCTGCAAAACTTGCCCAAAATACTGATTCACAATTTACTGATGTAAGGGCTGGCGATTGGTATACTGGCTATATAAATATTGCAGCAAACGAGAATGTTTTTGCAGGATATCCTGACGGAACATTTAAGCCAAATCAGCAAGTATCCTATGCAGAAGCAACAACAATGATGGTTAACGCTTTAGGATTAAAGCAAGTAGTAGATAAATCAGGCGGTTCATGGCCAAGCAACTATATGTCACGTGCAGCACAACTTGGTATTACTAAAGACATTAAAAATGTTGATGGTTCTGATAATGCTATAAGAGGCGACATTTGTTTAATGGCTTGGGAAACACTCCTTCAGGAACAATGGGGTGCAATCGGCTTTAACGATGTTGGCGAAATAACTTATGGTAAAACAGGTAAAACTCTTTTAGAAGCAAAATATCCTGATTTCGTTTACTACGATGCAAAAGGAAACGCTGAGCCAAAATACTTTGAAGATGTTGAGGTTATTAGCATTCCTGAATCAAACAATAATTTAGAAGCAAATCAAATTGAAATTAAGATGGAAAATATCGCAAACCTCTTAAAGATTTCAAGAAAAGCTGCTTCAAAAGATTATGCTTATGTAACTGATGAAAATGGTGACCAAATTGTAATTATACTCCCTGATGGCACACAAACTTCAGAACTTTTAGGCAAAGATGTATCTATTTTCTTTGGTGAAGATAACGAAGCTAAATTCATCAAGGTAACAAGTGATGCAAATAGTGGTATTATCGAAAAGATTAAACCAGCTACAAGCAAAATTAAAGTTGATGGTACTGAATATACACTTGCCAAAGATGCAAAAATCTATATCAATAATGTTGAGTTAAACGAGGACATTAAAGACGTTGATAACGAGGACGTTAAAACAAAACTTACACTACTTGAAAACATCTACGAAGACCTAGGTGAACCTACAATAACAACTACGATGCTTACAAATTCATCAAGTAAAATATCACAATTAAATGTTAATATTGCTGGAACATTTAAGATTGTAACAAATGATAATGCAGACCGTGACCACGAATTTATAGAGTTTGTAGTTAAGAATATACGTTCAGATAGTTCAGTTGTTGACTTAAATGGTGTAAGGCAATTTAAGGCAGAAGACGTTGATGAAGATGATAGCGGTATTTTAGTAACAAGAAATAATGCACCTGCCACTGCTTCTGACATTGAAATTGGTGATGTTATAATGGTTGCTAAAAATACTGATGGAAGCATTAGAAAAATATTTGTAACAAATAACATTATCGAAGGAACGCTTGAAAAAATAGCAAACAACTATGGCCTCACAATTGATGGAACTATTTATAAACAAGCACCAAATGCAAGATTATCAACAAGTGAAGATATTGAAACTACAGCCGAAATGTCTTCTGATGTATCAACACTTCTTGATGAAAATATTACCCTATATCTAGACAGTAACGACAACTATATACTTGTTATGGGAGATAGCGAGGTTACACTAAGTGGACAATATGCATTAGTTGCAAGAACTCCTCAAAATGCTGACATTAATTATGAAGATAACGACAACCCTTCAATGAGACTTCAAATAATAGATGCTAACGGAAACAAGACTGCTATTAAAGTAACTGGTAAATCAACTGAAAAGTTCAAACAAGTTGCAAATGATGAAATCAATAAAGTTGAACCAGGTGCTGGTGAAGATTGGACAGATTTAATGGCAGCGAACTTCACAAAAGGCACATTCATTAAGTACGTTACAGATAGCGACGGCAAAACAGTTAAGGTTAATAACTTAACAAAACTTGAAAACGCTACTGAAAACATGGCTCCAAATGGTGCTAAAATGAATGAAAACAAGAGTGTTCTATCACTACTTGAAATCGCAGATAATGATACAGCAGTTAGAAATTCTAACAAATCATTCAAATCTGGCGACAGAACTTACTATGTAACAGATTCTACAGTTATCTTAAACAAGAACGAAGATAAACTTGAAAAGATTTCTGAATGGGCAACTTTAGTAAACTCTAACAATGAAAAAGTTAATATGTTACGTGGTACTGAAGTACTTGCAATATACAATGGAAGTACAAGAATGGTTGAATATTTAGTAATAAATGATGATGGTGAAAACTATCAAGCTACAGAAGATAAATACGGTGTAATCGTTGATATTCTTGCAAGCAAGAATGAAGACGGCGACAAAGTATGGATGGTTACAGTATTCACAGACGGTGAGTTAAACACTTATGAAATAGCTGACATCGCTACAGATTTAGATACGGTTTTATTCGGAGAGGAAGGCGACTTTATAAGATATGACGTAAAAGACGGAATATTTGAACAAAATGATGCAGGCGATATCAAGATTGATATGGAAGCATTCACAAATGATGAAGACTTTGATGGATTTATCCCTGATGAAGTAAACGATAGAGATCAACTTACAGTTGATGAAGTCGTTGGGAACCTAGTTGTATTCAAGAAAGTTGATGGAGAAGCAATTAATCCAGTAAGCTTAAATGAAGACGACGTAGTAGTTTACGACTTAAGCGGTAAAGAACCACAAATGAGTAGTATAGACGAACTTGCCGGACGCGTAATATTATGTATTAACACAGATAACGACGCTGAAGACTGCGAAATCGTTGTAATTTTAGAGTAACACTAAAGGCGGGGTTACCCCCGCCTTACATAGATAGAGTTGGTGAATATCCCTCCCACCAAAAAAAATACGGTGTGCAATTCGCACACCGTATTTTTAATAATCATAAGTAAACGGATTAAAATCATCAGTATATGTATTGTCCACAACATAACTACCATATTCTCCAAGCTTTAATACAAAACAAATGTCACGTGTATATTCAGAACCATCTTCTTCACCTGGGCCATAATCTCTACACTCAGCAATATATGTATATGTACCATCAGCAACTGACTTACGATTAATCGACTCAGCTACTGGTCCTCCGCCTGAACCCTCAGCTATATCTATACATAATTTCCCATCTACATTTTTAAAGTTCTTTTTCATATAATTACTATTATTCAAAAAGTTCAATGTAACATATTTTAATATTTGTCCCTTAAATTCTTTATAATCAATATCTGTCATAACAAAAGAAGGCCATTTTTCCCAAGTATCATAAAAAACATAACTTCCTTCATCATTTATGACAAAATGTTCCATTACATCTTCAAACCCAAGTTTCATCATTACTCCAGTTGGCCCTGAATCACTCCAAACTAAGTTTTTAGACATAAAATCATTTATTACTTTTTTTGCTTCTGCATCTGTTAATCCTGTCGTTTTAGGTGTTTCACCTATTTCTACTCTTCTTGCACTTTCATTCCAATTGATATTTACACCAAGTACTTCGCCTATTGCACGAAGTGGTAAGTATGTACTACCATCTATTACTACCACTGGCTTGTCTGTTGTCCAAGTTTTCCCATCTATTAGTATTGGAAAACTTGCCTTTAACGCTGTGTAGCTTGTTGCAGCAAGTGCCGTTACACTACTAAATACTAATGCACCTGCTATAAATCCTTTCATAAAAATTTTTTTCATTCATACTCCTCCTTTGTTTTTACAAATTATTGTTTAATTTAAACATAAAAAGACATAGATATACTCTATGCCTTATATGCTCTACATAATATTAATAAAGGATTTCTACCCCCCCGATGTAAATATTTGCCATTTTATTTAATTCATATCCCATCTGGGGCACCTCCTTTTTTAATTAACGAATACTTAATGATTATCGGTTATTTTTTTATTTTTCTTTAGATATAAAATCTATAAATTCTTGTACATCTATTCAAAGTTGCTTTAATACCCCTACAAATGTACCTCCTTTTTAAGTCTTTGCTATGTAACGGAATAACAGATATTTTACTATTTTTAGTATTTATTATTTTGTGATGTGAGCCTTTTACATTAACTATATCGCAGCCAAATTTCATTAAGTACAACAAAAAATCTTTTGGTTTTATAATTGGAATCTTAGGCACCTTTAACCTCCAAACTAATAGTATCAGTTATTACCTCTTGAATTTGGCGTAAATCTGTGTCTTCTAAATACAATGATATCGCTTCTTTCATGTTTTCTTTTATTTCATCAATTGTTTCACCTTCGGTAAAACAACCCGGTAACTCTGGACATTCAGCCCAGTAACCTGTTTCATCTTTTTCTGCTTTATGAATTATAATAGTAAAGGTTTTAACCATAGAACTATCACTCCCATTCGTGATATTATTATATGGTTTTTTAGAATTTTTAACCTTATACATACTAATTTTCTCTCCTTATCTAACAAATTATCATATAAAAGTTATCGGTTATTTTATCAATTTACTTTATTCTATGGAATTTCTTTTCGAGTTCATATTTTGTCATCTTTATTGCTGTTGGTCTTCCATGAGGACATGTAAATGGATTTTCTAAGCTCATCATTTGATCAAGTAAGCTTTCTACTTCAAGTGGATCTAAATTCATGTTTGCTTTTACTGCTGCTTTACAAGCCATTGTAAATATGAAATACTCTATCTTTTCTTCTTCTCGTACTCCACTTTCTTTTTGTAAACTATCTAATAGTTCCATAAACACATCTTTTATGCTACTACCAGTTATTTCACTTGGAACTGCAGATATCTTTACTGAATTCCCGCCAAATTGTTCTAATTCAAAACCAGTATTATTAAATAGTTCCATATTTGCTTCTATTAATGGCCACTCATTATTTTTTATCTCTATTATTTCTGGTATTAAAAGTATTTGTTTATTTTTTACTCCTGATTTTATTTTCTTTAATATCTTTTCATACATTACTCTCTCATGAGCAGCGTGTTGATCTATTATATAAAACTCTTCTCCTTGCTGAATTATTATATAAGTTGAAAATAATATACCAATAAATTTATAATTTTTCTCTGGCATGGTTTGTGTTTCTGGTGTAAATAACGTTTCGTTTCTCTCTTTTACTACTTTGTTTTCTGACACTGTTATTGGCTTAGGTACAAAACTACTAGCTTGCGGTGTAATCGTTTCAGTTCTTTCCTTAAAAGTATAAGAAGGCGTAAATTGCTTCGTGCCACTATATCCATATGGCTTGGTGCTTGGTTTAAAATCTTTTGGTAAATCAACAAACGACTTTTTTTCATAACCTGCTAAAAATGATTTTGGTTGTTCTACCTTTTTCTCTAGCTCCTCTATCTCTTCATTTACCTCATCGGTTACTTCTGGATCAAGAGTAGGAACTAAGTCTTTTTTGAGTAACGTTTCCCTAAGCACATGATATACTGCCCTATATATTAAATTTTCATCAGAAAACCTTACTTCTGTTTTTGTTGGATGCACATTTACATCAACTAAATTTGGTGTCAATTCGATATTTACTATTGCAAATGGAAACTTGCCTATTGGAACTATTGTTTGATAGGCGTTTTCTACAGCGCTTGTTATTGTCTTGTTTTTTATGTACCTGCTATTTACAAAAAATATTTCGTGTGTTCTATTACCACGTGCTACGTCTCCTAAACCTAGCACACCATTTAACCTTATATTCTCAAATGTAGTATCAAATGTTACTACAGATTTTGCTATTGTCTTACCAAAAATATTGTACACGCAATTTAATATATTGCCATCACCTGATGTTTGTAATATAACTTTACCTTCGTTTATATACTTAAACGAAACATGTGGGTTCGTAAGAGCAAGTTTTTGAATTATATCTTCTATATAACCTGCCTCTGTCGAATCTTTTTTTAAGAATTTATATCTTGCTGGCGTATTATAAAATAGTTCCTTTACTATTAATGTAGTACCTGCTTGGACTCCAACTTCTTCCTCACTTATAAGCTGTCCACCTTTTATTACTACTTTTTTACCTGTATCATCATCTTTTGTTCTACTTGTAAGTTCTACTGTTGCAACCGACGCAATACTTGCTAATGCCTCACCACGAAAGCCAAACGAATTTATTGCATTTAAGTCTTCTGCACTTCTTATTTTACTTGTTGCATGACGTTCAAACGCAATTACCATATCATCTTTTGCAAACCCTACTCCATTATCTGTTATTTTGAAATAACTTATTCCACCATTTTTTATTTCGACTGTTATTGAAGTTGCTTTTGCATCAAGTGAGTTTTCAATTAATTCTTTTGCAATTGATGCTGGTCTTTCTACTACTTCTCCTGCTGCAATTTGGTTTGAAGTTAATTCATCTAATATTACGATTTTTCCCATATCTAACCTCCATAATGCTAAAAAATGAACATATTATATCCATCTTTTAATATCATTTCTTTAATTTCTTTTCTATTCTTACCAATGCCTGCTAAATTTGCCACTTTGCTATACACATCTTTTGGGTTTAATGAAAAGGCCTTATCAAAAGATACCAAATATTTTTTATAATCATTACCCTTTAACCCTAACTCCTTATACATAGTATCAAGTAATTTTAGGCGTTCAGTAGATTCATTTAGTATTAGTGGATTATTTAATACTATATGGCGAATTTCATTTTTATTAAGTTTACAACTCCCCAGTAGAAAATTAAATACTTCCTCAGCATCTTCTTTTAACGTTAATTTAAAATAACTATTTCTAGTTTTGATGCTTTCTATATCTTCATTATCTAAACCAAAAGTATTTAAGTACTCTACTAAATCACTTTTCTGGTCCATCTTTTTTTCTCCTTCTATAGTTATATTCTTTTCTTATTCTAATACAGGCATTTCTTACATCTCGTTTGTTTTTACATTTTGCTATTTCCTTAAAAAGTCGTTCTTGAAGTTCTTGCTTTGGAATCATATTTTCACCTATTAAATAAAAGTCTCCTCGTGCATTAAAGAATGAATCTATAATTCCCATGTATTCACGTCTTGCATGCAAGATGTTTTTATCTTCTTCAAGTTCTGGAATTACTTGATTTATAAAGTTACCATGCTCATCAAATTTCATTTCTTTATAATACTTTTCAGTTATATCGGCATATTTTTCACGATCCGGTCCAAACATTACATTTAATGATATATATGAATTTTCAAGCAAAAATACAAACCATCTTGCCGCATCTTGCATTACATGTTCTTCATCACAAGTAGGATTACTTTTCTTTACTCTATCCATTAAATAATTATATACTTCTTCAATATTTTCTCCGCGTTTTATACGCTTTATTGCGAACAAATCATTTATTATATTTGTTTCTGCATCACGAGTTATAGAAAGGTTTGAATAACGAATTATTCTTGGAATTACATATGCGTTTCTATTTACACCTTTCATATATCCTTCGTCATCAAATGACATTGTCTTATAAAGAGAACGTGTGTTGTTTATTCTTCTTTCATTAAACAACTCTGACGAATTATATTTTTCAGAAATACATATAAGCCATCTTGATGCATCGCGCTCTATTTCTTCTGGAGTTAGGCCCTTTTCATGTGCCCTTACCCTACCTTTTAACATCTTATATGCTTCTCTTGCGAGTTTTCCATTAGAGTTATTTATAAACTTTTCAATTATTCTTTTACGTACATTATCTGGCACATTCAAATCAGCATTATTTAAAATTTCTATGCCTACTTCTAAATTATCTATTATTGTTGTTATTGCTATACCCTTTTTAAGCAATCTTTTATCTACATTTACAAGTTTTGCGTAGTCAAGTAAAATGTCCATTACTTTACCCGATAAAATTAAATCTGGCTTATTTACTAAATAACGATACATCTCACTGTTTCTATTTGGGTTTAATACTTTTGTGCTAATTTGCAAATTTTCTTCTATAGCTTTTACCCTATTGGCCAAGTTTAAGTTTGTTAATATGTTTGGTATTTTATTTACTATAGTACCAAAATCTTCTTCCTTTGCACCTATTATTTCAAGTATTTCTTTCTTCCTTCTA
>JAFSUW010000034.1 GCA_017450465.1 Clostridia bacterium
AATGATTATCTACATTATATCAAAAAGTATAAATTATGTCAACCAAAGAAAAAGGGCGACTATATGCCGCCCTTACAATATATGAACTTATTTTTAATACATTCCCATTCCGGCACCCATACCAGCTGCTGCAGCTGCTGCACCATTATCTTTTTCTGGTTTATCTGCTACTACTGCTTCAGTTGTAAGAACCATTGCTGCAACGGAAGCTGCATTTTGAAGTGCTGAACGTGTTACCTTAGTTGGGTCCACAATTCCGCTTTCCTTCATATTTACATACTCTTCATTTAATGCATCAAAACCAATTCCTGGCTTACTTGATTTTACTTTATCAAGTATTACAGAACCTTCTAAACCAGCATTTGTTGCAATTTGTCTGATTGGCTCTTCAAGTGCTTTAAGTACAATACTTACACCTGTCTTTTCATCGCCTGTTGTCTCTTTTAACAATTTTTCAACCTTAGGAATTACATTTACATATGCTGTTCCTCCACCTGCTACAATACCTTCTTCTACAGCAGCTTTTGTTGCAGCTAATGCATCTTCAATTCTAAGTTTCTTTTCCTTCATTTCAATTTCTGTTGCAGCACCAACTTCAATAACTGCAACTCCTCCTGCAAGTTTTGCAAGACGTTCTTGTAATTTTTCTCTATCAAAATCTGATGTTGTGTTTTCAAGTTGTTTTCTAATTTGAAGAACTCTATTCTTAATTTCTTCTTGATTTCCAAGACCGTCAATTATAATTGTATTTTCTTTTTGAACTTTAACTTGACGTGCATGACCTAATTGTTCTAACTTGGTTTCTTTAATATCAAGACCAAGTTCATCACTTATTACTTCACCACCAGTTAAAATTGCTATATCTTTTAACATTTCTTTTCTTCTATCACCAAATCCAGGTGCTTTTACTGCAACGCATTGGAATGTGCCACGAAGTTTATTTACAACAAGTGTTGATAATGCTTCACCTTCAACATCATCTGCAATTATAACAAGTTTCTTACCTTGTTGAACAATTTGTTCAAGTAATGGCAAAATATCTTGAATATTACTAATTTTTCTATCAGTAATTAATATGTATGGGTCATCCATAATTGCTTCCATCTTTTCAGTATCTGTTACCATGTATGCTGAAATATATCCTCTATCAAATTGCATACCTTCTACAACTGAAAGATTTGTTCCCATCGTCTTTGATTCTTCAATTGTTATAACGCCATCATTTGATACCTTTTCCATAGCATCTGCAATTAAGTTACCAATTTCAGTATCGTTTGCTGAAATCGATGCGACACGCGCTATATCTGCTTTACCATTTATATTTGTACTTATTTCTTTAATTCCTTCTACTGCTGTATCAATTGCTTTTGAAATACCTTTTTTAACAATCATTGGATTTGCACCAGATGTAACGTTTTTTAGCCCTTCACGAATTAATGCTTGAGCGAGTAATGTTGCTGTTGTTGTACCATCACCTGCTACATCATTTGTTTTTGTAGCAACTTCTTTTACAAGTTGTGCACCCATGTTTTCAAATGGGTCTTCTAATTCTATTTCCTTTGCTATTGTTACACCATCATTTGTTATAAGTGGTGCACCAAATTTTTTATCTAAAACTACGTTTCTTCCTTTTGGGCCAAGTGTTACTTTTACTGTATCAGCAAGTTTATTAATACCTGCTTCTAAACCTTTTCTTGCTTCACTGCCAAAGTTAATATCTTTTGCCATAATTTATCAATCCTTTCTTATTCTACAATACCTAAAACATCAGACTGTCTTAAAACTATATATTCTTCACCTTCTAATTTTATTTCTGTTCCTGCATATTTTCTAGCTATTACTTTTTCACCAACTTTTAATTCCATCTTTACTTCTTTTCCATCAACCATTCCACCTGGTCCTACTGCTATTACCTCTGCCATTTGTGGCTTTTCTTGTGCTGAACCTGGAAGAACAATTCCGCTTTCTGTTACCTTTTCGGCTTCAATCATTTTTAGTACTACCATTTCTCCTAAAGGTCTTATTTTCATTTATATCTACTCCTTTCGACAAAACTTTTCAAATTTAGCACTCGTTTAACTCGACTGCTAATTGTTATTATATTCATATATTATATGCTTTCAATTTTGATTATTTTTATTTATATTCAAATATTGCAAAATTACTCTTTATTTCTAAAATTTTCAACGTTTTACTTGGAATTAAAAAATATGGGGCGATTATTAATCGCCCCTATAAACTATTTCTTTAATCTTCTAAAACTATTGATGTCTCATTTTTCTCAACATCTTTACTTATATTATTTTGAAGTTTTGCGAAGTTAAATAATGCAAAAATCATAATTAATATTGATATTATTATTACATTGTCTGATACTGCTTTTGTGACTGGCGTATCTGATACTTCTTCTGGTGCTTCTTCAGTAACTTCTTTTGCTTTATCCTTACCCATTGCCTTTTTGTATTCTCTATAAGTTACAAAGCCAATTAAGATTAAACCACCAACTAATATATAACCCCATGCAGGTATCTTTTCCCAATATGTCTTAAACTGAATTAATATATTTAGTATTGTAAATACGATACCTGTGTAGAAATATGCAATATATTTGCTGTTAACACCGCGTAAAATGAATGCTATACAAAGTATTCCGATATATGTTCCAACTACCCATGTTGCATCAAAGATGATAAGTAAGAATATAAAGCTTATTGCTATTATTTCTAAAATATCCTTAAATTTCTTATCTGCCTCACCGAGTATTGCATGAACGAATATGAACACCATAACAAACCATATTAAACTTCCAAGTATAACTGATACATCTTTACTTCCGAGTGGTAATACTCCTGAAAATAAAACTAGTGTTGTAAAGCAAAGCATTATCAATGATGTTCCTACTAAATATCTATTATTAAAGAAAATAAGTGAAAGCATTATAAACAAAATTGCGGATATCAAAACACCTAGTAATAACAATTCATAGTGATATGTCATTGAAATTATATTTGTAAATGCTATTAACGATGCTACTGCATATATTGCTTCTTTTAATTTATACTTGTTATCGATTTTATCGCTTCTAAATGCTATTAACGTTAATAATGCTACTATTGCAATATTGATTGTTCCAACAACAAAACTTGTTACCAAAGTGTCTAAATATATTATCT
>JAFSUW010000035.1 GCA_017450465.1 Clostridia bacterium
CTACCAAAATTATAATATAAAATATTTTTTTTATTTTCAACACTTTTTTACAAATTATTCTTGGATGTGGAGTTTGATTATGGTTCGCCATAATCAAACTCTACATTTAGTAATCTTGCGTAGTTACAATTTAATAATAAAAAACAAATAAAGCGAATTCATCACGTAGTTTGTTAGCATTTTTCCAAAACGGCTTATGGTGGTCAAAAAAACCAGATGTTTTTTTGAGTAAGTATGAGGCATGGATGCCGAATACGAACGACCGCCATTTGTTTTGGTATAAAATGCAACAAACGAAGTGTTAGAATGAAGCGATTTGTTTTTTATTATTTGTAACTCTACAAACAAACTTTACATCAAACCGCTACCTGTTATCATTTGTGTCCATGGTGCAAGTAGTAATTTTGCTAAGAAGAACAATACTGGTATTAAAAGTGCTAATGCAATGTATGTTTTGGTTTCTATTTTCTTTTCTTCTTGCATTTTTCTATACTCTTTTCTACTTATTCTTCTTCTTTGGAGTGTCTGGAGTGCTGCATATTTATCTGATGTAGCACATTGACGAAGCGTAGAAATAAGTGATTGGAAATCTTTATTTTTACTACTATTTTCTAGGTTAACTAATGCTTGTTCAAAATCTGTTGGATATTCAAGCAATGCCTTTTCAAAGTTTTTCTTAAATACTTTACTGTTTCTTTCAAGTATCTTTAGCATTTCTTTTACAGTAATATTTTCAATTGAACCAACTAGAATTGTTAACATTTCAAGTGCTATTACTTCGTTATCAAATGACTGATACCTTAAAAACTTGGATGTCATAAGTACCAAATTTGGTATAAAGAAACCAAAAATTGCAAGAATTATAAAGAAAAATATTGTTATTGGACTTACTTCACGTGCTCTTTCTACTTGAATCATTTTAGTATAGAAATCACTTACAGCTTCTTCTACTGAAGTACCTACTGAAACTCTATTTTGGATAATTGCTTCCTGAATTTCAAGTTTAGCATCTACAGCACTTTTATTCTTAAGCAATCTTACATCTACTAAATGGCTCATTACTTGATATGTATCTCTTGATGCCTTTTCTCTTTTCTTTTTCGCATTACTTGTTTCCTTAGATGCCTCTGTAGTACCAAACATACTTACATCATCTTGCAAAGCATCTGATATAATCTCATCTATTACTACATTTTTATTTATAAAATATATCGAAAGCAAAACTATAAGTACAACAAATGGCAATATAAGTTTTAAGAAATACATGCCTCTCATTGTGATATCGATGCCAGATTCACCAATTAATCTTTCGCAAGTCCTATATTCTCTTTCTGTTTCTTTAGGCACCATTGCATCAATTATTTTCTTTACTACTGGCGAATAAGTAATGCTATCTAAGGTTACGTTTTCTGCTGTAAGTTTTGCCGCCTGTGGTTGCTTCATAAAAAGTAGCAAAAGCACAAAGACGCAAACCGCTATTAGTGCAATAATTATACCTATTATTAAACCGGACATTTTTCCACCCCTATCTTAAGATTAAAGTTTTTCAATTAAAAGCATAAGTAGGTATGTTACAAAAGCAACAGCCAAAGTCAAAATAATTTCGTTTTGTCCAGCAACATTCATGTAATATGCTTTTGCGCCTTCAGACATAAGCATATTTGCAAATACTGCTGCTACAACAAGTAGTAAACTTCCAAGTCCCATAAGTTTAAATCCTAGCATTTTACTTCTTGTTCTATCTTTTGCAACTATATCGTTTTCAATCTCTGTATTTAAGTCATCAAGCTGTGTTATTATTGAACCACCTTGTTCATGGTTTATCATAAGTAAGCTTGCAAATATTCCTGCCCAGTCGTTCTTAACTCTTTCTCTAAAGAAATCAATTGCATCTTCAAAATCCGTATTATAAGATTTATATAATCTTTCAAACTCTTTACCTATTACTTTAGGCATATATGCATATGAATCTTTTAACGCATGAAATACTTTATTACTTTTTCTATAACTACTTGCAAATTCATCAATAGCTCTTGGAAGTTGTTTTATCATTTTTGCAAGTTGTGCATCATAATATAAACTAAATAACATCCAAGGAATTGTTATTGATATCAAAAGTAGCAATATGAAGAAATATGGCAACCAGAAATTTGGAATTACTTGTGACCACAATATCATGAGTGCAAGTGCAAACATTGTTATAAACACTATTACATATATTGCGTACTGTTCATTTTCTTGTCTTGTTGCAGTATTCGTTATAGCAAGTTTATAAGCAATCTTGCTTTGCAACTTATAAAGTAATGGGTATTTTTTTAATGATACTGACATTTTAGCGTTGTTTTCACGCCTATTTAGCCATGCTTTATTCTTTCGGTCGTTGTATGCCATAAATAAGTAGACACCAAGCATTCCAAAGACTACACAACCTATTAACGCTACGATAATAATTGACGCCGTCATGGTATTACTCCCTTCTATTCACAAACTGATGCTATCAATTTGCTTTTTGGTGAAGCACCATAGTACTCCACTACAAGTTATATATCTATGCTTCTACTTCTTCCTTCTTTGAACGTTTTTTCTTTGGTGCCTCATCTTCTTCATCACCTATAAGCTTACCTTCTTTTTCAAAACGTGCAAACATTTCTTTTATCATTGTTATGTTCTCATAAGGCATTCCATAGTCAAGAAGTTTTGTTAAAAACTTATCTGAAACACATTTATGAGGTCTTAATTCTTTTGCCTCATGATCATACCTAAATACATCGGTAACATCAAACTTGTATGTATCTTCATCAGCTTCAACTACAGAAATCCTGTTTATGTAACGTTTACCTGTTTTATAATCAAGTCTTCCTTCCATAATTAAGTCTATAGCATCTGCAACGTCAAATTGTGCCGTCAAGAAGTCTTTATACTGTGAACTTCTCATACATAAGTTTCTTAAGTCGTGAACTGCACGAGTTGGTGAAGAACTGTGGAATGTTGCTGCAGATCCACGGCACTGACGTAACATGGCGTTAATTGTTTCTACCGCTTCATTTGATGAACGAATTTCTCCAAGTAGAATTATATCTCTGTTTTGACGAAGCATTAACTCAAATAGCTTGTCTGCAGGATATTTTTCTGTTGATTGAAGTGCTATAACGTTTTTACTTGGATAATAGTCATCGAGGTTTAACTCGAACATATTCTCTATTGTGCCTATACCAATGGCATCCGATACTTCGTTTAATAGTACCCTTAATAGTGTTGATTTACCACTACCTTGCTGACCAATAATCAAGAAATTTGGTCTTCCTTGGAATATAAGTTCAACAAATCTCATTGCATCCTTGGTAAGTGTTTGTTTATCTACTAAATCATACTTTGTTACGTTTGCTAAATGGAAGTGACGTATGTTTAATATTGGATACTTTGCAACAGGTGGGATAGCTGCTGTAACACGGCTTCCGTTCATTCTCTGGCAATAAACTATAGGATCAGATGCTGTAATATCGTTTTTACTATCAAAGCTTATTGCTGTAGAAACTTTCTTCTGTAATTGTTGCTGCGATTGGAAATGAAGTTTCTTTATTTGCCTTTTTAAACCGCTAACCTGTATCCAAATATAATCTTTACCATTTACACCCGTTTCATCGATATGACCTTCGCAAAGCTCGTCAATAACGCCTAGTCCATATAATTCTTGATAAATAATTTGTACTAGACGATCAACTTTCTTTTCGAAATCATCATATTCAGACAATACCATATGTTCAAAAAGTTTCTCAAATTTTTTATCCTCGGTATCATCTTCTCCATAAATATTTTCATAATAATTTACATGATATTGTTTTATGATATCATCAATATTATTTGCTGTTATATATAAACCCAATTGCTTTAAGCATATTTTCATTATTTCTTCTTTTACATATACTTTTGCTTCAGGACTTCCTGCTGCTGCTTGGTCTATTCTTTTTTGATGTAAGAGTTTTAATTCTTGGTCATCTTTATATTCTTCCATTATGTCTTTTACTTTATTAATAATATCAGAAAGAAGTACTTCTTCCTCCATCGCTCCACATCTCCTTTAATTACTTTTTACCAAACACTCCTGATAAAAAGCCACTTTTTTTCTTTGGTTCTTGTGCTTTTACTAACATATTTGTATTCGTAATATCCAAATTATCTAATTCAGTAAGCTTTATTTTATTTCCGATTCTTACAATAAGTTCCTCAAAATCTGTATTAAAAGCATCACCGGTTATATAGAAAGGATCTAATATTTTCTGATTGTAATAATTTTTGAAATCTGCCGAATATCTAAGCGTTAGCACATCTTCTAGTTCGAAGTCTCTACGCAAATCTCTTTCATTTGGATATACTTCTTCATCATACATATTTATAACATTTATAACTTTATCGCCTTTATACTCATCATGGTTCATAAACCAATCTATTATATAAGGTGTTTGCGATAAAACATTTACAAATGCATCACACTTGTCATATAGTGCTTTGATTAAAGAATTATTTATTCCGGCAGACGCATCGATTACTATAATATCGAAATACTTCTTTGCAACATCTAATATCTTAACCATGTTGTCAATATTTTTCTTTATATAATCCATTGCATCTATTTGCGTAGAATTAACAATTCTTAAATTCTTATTAATTTGGCCAGTATGTAGCATAAAAACATCTTGAGGTATATCTTGCGTCTTTACCATCGCTATTAAATCATCTATACCATTTGTTGTTCCATTTTGCTCTGCTATATAGCTTAATTCCTTAAAAAGAAAATTAGTATCTATAATTAGTATGCTCTTTGACAATATGGTTGATAATTTATAAGCTAGATTATATGTAATTGATGTCATTCCTTGACCGTGTTTTATACCTCCCACGGCAATTATCTTTGAATCTCTGTCCATACATTATCGACCTTTCTTTTGTATTATAAATTATTCTTGTGGCGCTTCTTCAAGTTGAGCTGGTAATTCTTCTTGTGGAACCATCGCAATGTTAGGTTGCGCCATATCTTTCATAAATGTTTCTACTAAAGCAGGATTTACATAGTCTTTTGCTTTACCTATAAACAATGTTCCGCATTGTCTTGCCCATTCAAGTTTATTAATTTCTTCATATGTAAGTCTAAAACAGATAAATCCAGGTTTTGTTGCACTGTTTTCTGTTACACTTGTTCCCGTTTCATCTCTTATATCTTCTACTAATCTCTTAGCAAGAACGATATCTGTAATTTGATTTGGTTGAAGTCTTCCATAGATTTCTCTTATTGTATTGTTAAGTCTTGCATCTTGTAAATTGATGCTTGCATTATATAATACAGCAATATCAACATATTCGCCTTTTGATACGTTATATCCACCTGTCGTGTTTGCATCGAATGGAACTGCATATAAACGTTCATTTATATCATATATTTCTTCAGCTGGTACTACTTTATCAGATGTCAACCATTCACCAGCATATATGTTTTGCGTTGCTACCTTTCCTAAAGCATATAGGCCATCATTTACTGGTTGTTTAAT
Organism: Clostridia bacterium; assembly: GCA_017450465.1. Taxonomy (GTDB): domain Bacteria; phylum Bacillota; class Clostridia; order TANB77; family RGIG9151; genus RGIG3495. Next base: position 5,544 of record JAFSUW010000035.1, read on the forward strand.
TGTTTTTCCTTCTTCATCTTTTGCTTCATTTGCATACATTTTATATAATAAACCTTTTACACGTAACACATCTTGTGTTGTAACTGATGTTACATTTCTAGTTGTTATCAAATCTCCTGCGACAATATCTTCAGTTGCTTGAATTCTAGTTACTGTTTTTGCAGTATTCTTCTTCATAGTGTCAATAACCTTGGTGTAAGCCAATACTATTACTGCTATAATAGCCAAATAAACTATTGATGCAGCTAACAAAGTTTTTAAAGTTGATTTTTTCAATTTAATCCCCATCCTCTCAAGAGTTATATCGGACACTAATTTATTTTTCTTTACAATTTTTATAAATTTTTTTATTTTTTTTAATTGGCTTTATTGTGTCATTTTGACAATATGTAAACCATTTTTATTTTATCAAAAATAAAAAACGGCCGAAGTCTTATTTCGGTCGTTTTTGTGGTTTAGTCACATGCGATTACTGGGTTTGCATAATTATACGTTTTGGTGTAGTCGTGCGTAAAGTCGACATGCCCTGCTATCGGCCAATCGGCTCCCGATTTTATCGAATAGCCACCACAAATAGCATAAATGTAGTTGCCGAATTTACAAAGTTTGGTCGTGTTGCCAATGCCATCACAGTAACCCGCAACATTTCTTCTTCCCGCGAGTTCGAAGCCGTACACCGAATGCGGTGCGTCGTTATAATTTCCGAAAGCCGAACTGTAGTCGCACAAGTCGTCGAGTGTCCAGAAATTTAATGCACCACGATACGCATAAAAGATGTAAAGTTCGCCAAGCGTCGCAAGTCTTGAATTCTTGTCAGGATAAAACTTCTCCGCCCAGTTTTCGAACTCTGCGATTGAATACCCTATCGCCACTTTTTTATTTTTCACAAACGCAAGCCCATCTCTAAGCAGAGTAGATTCCATTGTCTGAATCTTATACGGCTTTATGAATGAATCATCAGCATCCGCTAATACAGACATGAAAAAACTCTGATTTGACGATTTGGGTTCTTGTCTTTTGCTCCAGTTTTTTGCTAGTTCCTTTTCCTCCTCACCCATTTCCTTGAAATGGTACTTAAGCATCTCCTCCTTAGTTGGTAATGGTTCCTCTTGATGCTCCGTGTGATGAAAGACTTCTGCAAAACTAAACATGGTGTTCCTCCAAACAAAAAAATGTTTTTCTACGTCCTACGCGTTATGCATATTGCTAAAAAAGCAAAATACCATGCTATTTTAGCACAGTATCGCAATAAAATCAACTATTTTAGTATATCTCTAACAAAATCCTTACCTTCACAGCCCGTTTTTCTTACTTTTATATTTAACTTCTTTGCTAATTCCTCTAAAGTAATATCATCAAGGAATATATCCTCATCGCTTTTTAACATTACCTTTGGAACAAGAAGTTCATCTCCTAAATCTTTCCCCTTTAATTGTTCTAATATATCTCCACCAGTAATTAAACCTGTTACTGTTATTTTTTCACCAAAAAAGTTATTCTTTATTGGTATAACATTTATTTTTAGCCCCTTTATCTTTTCTTCCATTAATTTAGCTGCTCTTTCAATGTATGGATATATCAAATAACCGGTCACACTTGTAATTATTTTATTGTTCTCCTTAATATCTATATTTTCTAGTTCTTCCATAAAATCGTGCCAAAAACATGCAACCATACCTACACCATTTTCAAGTTGTGAAAAATCTTCATAAGCTTCATATGGCGGAATTTCCGTACCAGATTGTACATAAAACTCATCGCCTAAAAATACCAATCTCGTTCCGTACTTTTTTAAGAATTCATTTTGAAACTTTTCAACTATTTCTATAGTTTTCTTACAACCATCAGCATCAAACGTATCAAGTGGATATAAGCCATCCCTAAATTTAGTTGTTCCAACAGGCACTATAGATACACTTAATATGTTTTCATGTAACTTACTTAAATCGTTTAGTGTACGAGTAAGCTCCTCCCCATCGTTTAAGCCGGGACATAAAACAATTTGTCCATTTATCATAATACCACCATCAGCAAGTTTTTTTAATTGGTCAAGTATTTTATCAGCAAACCTATTGCTTAACATTTTCTTTCTAAGTTTGCCATTGGTTGTATGGATAGATATATTTATTGGTGTCATTCTATAGCGTATTATTCTGTCTAAATCTTCATCTGTTACGTTAGTAAGTGTCACATAGTTGCCTGTAATAAAGGAAAGACGATAATCATCATCCTTATAATGAAGTGTCGAACGCATGGAATATGGTATTTGGTCCATAAAACAGAATACACACTTGTTTCTACAAAGACGTGGTTTATCTATTAATTCCTCTTCGAATTCCAAACCTAAGTCTTCGTCAAAATCTTTTTCTACTTCTATTTCTTCTAACGAACCATCTTTTTTCTCGACAAGTACGAGTAAGTTTTCATCTTTTAATAAAAAATCGTAATCTAAAATATCTACTATCTTAGTATCATTTATACTAAGTAAGTAGTCACCAGGGACAATACCCGCTTCCTCTGCTATGCTATTTTTGATTACATTTTTTATGTATATTTTATCCATACGTTTCTCCTTACAAAAACAAAAACCTCGTGTTGAAACGAAGTTTTGTTTAATTTATGCTTTTTCTTCTACTTTTACAACTTCTTTACCATTGTAGTATCCACAGTTTTTGCAAACTTTATGTGGTTCTACTGCTTCATGGCAATGTGGACATTCTGATAAATTCTTATTTTCTAATTTCCAAGTTGATCTTCTTAAGTGTGTTCTTTCTTTTGACCATCTTCTTTTTGGTTGAGCCATTTGTTACACCTCCTATATTACTTTAATAGTTCTGTGAGTACTGATAGTCTTGGATCAGTTTCCGTTTTTTTGCAATTACATGATTTATTATTAAGGTTTGTTCCACAAATGGTACACACACCTTTGCAATCATCTTTGCATAAGAATTTTATAGGTAAATTAAGATGAATATTATCAATTATCATGTCTTCGAGGTCTATTTCATCACCTTTTAACAAGTAACTGTTGTCTGTTTCTGTAACTGTGTATAATTCATTTACATCACATTTTAATGCTGAATTAAACTCTTCACCACAACGATGACATTTTACTTTATATTCAAACTCAATTTCACCTGTTACATTAATATCACCATTGGTGTTTACTAGTTCGCCTGAGAACTCAATTGGTGTTGTAAATGTAATTGTATCACCATTATTTTCTAGTGTATCGTATTCTATACTTCCACTAATTTCGGTAGAGTCACCATCGTTCACTAGTATATCTTTTACAGAACAGCGCATAATTTCACCCGCTTTCTAAATCGACATTGTCTATTATACTACCTAATCCGCGTGATTGTCAAGTATTTTTTACGGGCGACCTAAAGGTCGCCCATATTTTATTTGTTTTCTTCTGCTCCTGGTTTTGGTAATAAATCTTTTCTAGATAGGTTTATTTTACCCTGATCCGTTATTTCAATAACTTTTACTAAGAACTCGTCGCCTTCTTTTACTACATCTTCAACCTTGTTTACTCTTTCATGAGCAAGTTTTGAAATATGTACTAAGCCCTCTTTACCAGGAAGTATTTCTACGAATGCACCAAAGTTCATTATCTTTGTAACACGGCCCATATAAACTTCGCCAACTTCTGGTTCTTTTACAATGCCGTTTATTATCTTTAATGCTTCATTTGCTTTTTCTGTATCTGTTGCATAAATACATACTTTTCCGTCATCTTCGATGTCTATTTGAACACCAGTTTGTTCTATTATCTTGTTGATAACCTTACCACCTTGTCCAATTACGTCGCGAATCTTTTCAGGGTCTATGTTCATTACAATTGTCTTTGGAGCATATTTAGATACTTCTGCTCTTGGTTTATCAATTGTCTTTAAGATAACTTCATCAAGTATATATGTTCTTGCTTGTTTTAACCTTTCAAAAGTTTCTCTAATAATTTCCATACTAAGACCAGTTACTTTAATATCTACTTGAATTGCAGTGATACCGTTCTTTGTACCAGCAACCTTAAAGTCCATATCACCAAAGAAATCTTCGATTCCTTGGATATCTGTTATAAGTAAATATTTACTTGGGTCTTTTTCGTCTGTGATAAGTCCACATGAAATACCAGCTACTGGTTCTTTTATTGGAACACCTGCTGCCATTAATGCGAGCGTACTACCACAAACACTACCTTGTGAAGTTGAACCATTTGATGCTAAAACTTCTGATACAACTCTTATTGTGTAAGGGAATTCATCTTGTGAAGGAATTACTGGAGCAAGTGCTCTTTCTGCTAATGCACCATGTCCAATTTCACGTCTTCCAGGGCTTCTTGGGGCCTTTGCTTCACCAACACTGTATGGTGGGAAGTTATAATGATGGATATATCTCTTACTTTCTTCTGTATCAATTCCATCTAATATTTGTTCTTCTTTACCTTGTCCTAAAGTTACTACTGATAATACTTGTGTTTGTCCTCTTGAGAACAATGCACTACCATGAACTCTTGGAAGTAAATCTATTTCTGCACTAAGTGGTCTTATTTGGTCTAACTTTCTTCCGTCTGGTCTTATATTTTCTTCTAAAATCATTTTTCTTACTGTCTTCTTTTGAAGATAGTATAAAGCTTCTCCTAAAGCAAGGGCACTATCTGGATATTTTTCTGCGAAATGTTCAATAATTTCTTCTTTAATTGCATCCATTCCGGATTCTCTTTCTTGCTTTGCTGTTGTGATAATTGTTTCACGAAGTCTTGGACCTAAATATTCTTCTATATCGTGATACATATCCATATTTATTTCGAACTTCTCATATTCAAACTTTGGTTTTCCAATTTCTTTTTGAATTGATTCAATAAATGCTACAACTTTCTTAATTTCTTCATGTGCCTTGCAAATTGCCTCAAGCATAATATCTTCAGGTATTTCGTCTGCACCAGCTTCAATCATACAAACCTTTTCCTTTGTACCTGAAACTGTAAGTTGTAATCTACTTCTATTTCTTTGTTCTTCATTTGGGTTTAATACAATTTGTCCATCTACATATCCAACCATTACAGAACCTGTAGGCCCGTTAAATGGAATATCTGATATTGATAAAGCAATTGATGAACCAAGCATAGCAGCTACTTCTGGTGAATTATCTTGGTCTACAGATAATACAGTTGCAACAACTGCTACATCATTTCTTAAATCTTTTGGAAATAAAGGTCTTATTGGTCTATCTATTACACGTGATGTTAAAATTGCCTTATCTGCTGGCTTTCCTTCTCTTTTTTGGAAACTTCCAGGTATTTTACCTACTGAATAAAGTTTTTCTTCATAATCAACGCTTAAAGGGAAGAAATCTACCCCTTCTCTTGGTTTTTTTGATGCTGTTACGTTAACAATAACAACTGTGTCGCCAAATCTTACTAAGGCAGAACCATTAGCAAGTTGCGCCATTTTTCCTGTTTCTACTACTAGTTTTCTTCCAGTGTACTCTGTTTCAAATGTCTTAAACATATACTACATCTCCTTTTCTTTCGCACCGTAAGCTAGCTAATAGTTATGGTTCATACGCAAAACTCGTTTTGCATATCAACTATCAACTACCAACTGCCACGGTTTTTTATTTGCTTAAATAAAACAAAAAGGAAATGAAAGAGAAAATAACTTTCCTCTTTTCCATCTCCTTTATATACTACTTTCTAATTCCAAGTTTAGCGATAATATCACGATACTTGTTGATATCTTTTTTAGTTAAGTAGTTAAGTAATCCTCTTCTTTGACCAACCATCTTAAGTAGACCTCTTCTTGAGTGGTGATCCTTAGGATGAGCTTTTAAATGCTCTGTTAAGTGATTAATTCTTGCAGTAAGTAATGCTATTTGAACTTCTGTAGAACCTGTATCTGTTTCATGAAGTCTGTTTTCTGCAATGATTTGTTGTTTGTCCATTTCTACACCTCCTTAATATACGCACATTTTTGTGCTTGAAATCGCCTTATTTCAAGGAATGTGGATGGAGTACCCATATTTCCTAAAATGAGGTTCCATAAACACGTTCCTATTATACAACAGTTCGTTAAATATTGCAAGTGTTTTTTTATTAGTTACGTAAACAAATTGTTGTTTGTCATAATATATTCCTTATCGAGAACTCCTCTTTTTCGGGTATATGCGCTATATAAAACCTTAATTTATTTAATTCAGCAAGCACCTCTTCTCTTTCCCTTGCACTTTTTACCAATATTTCTATTCTTTTAATAAGCTCCTCTATGTTATCTATTTCCTCGTGGTTTATCAGTATCGCCCAATAACTCTTTGTTTTTTTCCAACTTTTATTAAATTTTTCTTCAACAATTAATATATCATTTTCTTCATTATATACTGCCTTTACTATACTATCCACTACTATCAACAATTTATCTGAAGATTTTTTTAAATAATTCTGAATAAATATTGAAAATACTATTATAAAAACTATCCCTACAATAGATACAATTATACTTTTATTCATTTTTAACCCCCTTTTCTTTGGATTATATACTCATTTGAACTTGTCATAACAACAAAAAAGGCCTCTTCGATTGTTAATCCATTCTTCTTTAATTCACTTTCAAGCTCCTCTTTGGTTATATTTGCGTGGCTTAAATTTTTTTCTACTAATTTACCATCTAAAACCAAATTAAGTGGAATACCGTCATCTATTTTTTGTATTCCTAAATCCTCCACTGTTACAGCCCTTTTTTCTGGCTTTAATATTACACTTAACTGTCCATTTGTTTCTAAAACTGCATATTCTACATCAGATATTTTATCTACACCATTTAATCGTAACTGTTCGAGCAGTTCTGTTATATTATAATTTTGATTCCTCAAATTCTTTTCATTTATAATACCATCCTTTAGCATTATGCTTGGCTTTCCACTCATTATTTCTTGCAATTTTTCGCTTTTTAACGTCAAATATGAAAACAGAAGTTGGCTAAATACTATTGTTAATACTGGTATTATTCCATTTAACAGTGGTTCATTGGTGTTTTCCATCGGTGTTGCAAGCGCTTCAGATATTATTAATGTTATTGCAAGTTCAAATGGCTGCATTTGCCCAATTTCCCTTTTGCCCATCATACGCATGATTATAATGGCAAATGTATATAAAATGAATGCACGAAAAACCAAAACTAACAATAGTAGCCCTCCTTTGCAAATTATTGTTTGTAGGGGAGAATTAAAACACCTCATCTGTCACTTCGTGACATCTTCCCCTCAAGGGGAAGACTTTAAATTTGCACTATCCGCAAGCCTTCCCCTCGAGGGGAAGGTGGCGCCGAAGGCGACGGATGAG
>JAFSUW010000006.1 GCA_017450465.1 Clostridia bacterium
AAAACACCTCATCTGTCACTTCGTGACATCTTCCCCTCAAGGGGAAGACTTTAAATTTGCACTATCCGCAAGCCTTCCCCTCGAGGGGAAGGTGGCGCCGAAGGCGACGGATGAGGTGGAAAAACAAAGTCTAAACACCCCTACAAACAACAATTTATCTATTTAACATAATGTATTTACTATTGCTATAAAATATGATATAATATTGCCTAGAAGTGTGTCACTTCATAATTTCTGTCAATAGAAAGAAAGGAAAAACAAAAAAATGAGTGATCGTATTGGAATTAGCATCCTCATCCCTATCATCATCATCGCTCTCCTCACGTTTGCAATTTTTTACCTTGGGCAGCCTGCTTGGACTTTATCATCTCCTGGGCTTTGGACCGCTGTATTCCTCGTCGGAGTCGTTACAACCCTTTTTTTAGGCATTTATGACTACTTAAGGAATGATGAATCAGGCATGTTTATCGTCTGTTTACTTATTACCTTAGGAATACTCGTTCTTTTCGGAATCTTGGGACTCGTAAGCGCACCGATTTTCAACGGTGAAACTTACAAAAACGCAATCAAGATTGAAGAGCGAAATTTCGAAGAAGACTTCTCGGATGTTCAAGATGAACAGTTCTTCGATAATCTCGACCTTGATACAGCAATTCGACTTGGTAACCGTGTCGTCGGCTCAATCCAGAATGCAGCTTGGTATGAGGTTGACCGCGAGTATAACCTCATCAAATACCAAGATGAGCTGTATCGACTCTCGCCGTTAAACTACGGTGGTCTCTTCAAGTTCAACAAAGCGAAATACCAAGGAATTCCAGGATATATCTTGGTAAATGTCCATACTTGTGAAGCAAATTTTGTAGAAAATACTATTCGCTACTCTCCGAGTGGATATTTTTCCATGAACCTGAAAAGGCATTTGAGAGGTCAGTATCCTTCGTATGTCTTCGACACCTCGTTCCTGGAAATTGACGAGGAAGGCACTCCGTTCTGGGTAACTGGTGTGAAACGTAGGAATGCTGGTCTCTTCGGTGCAAGGACTGTCGAAAGCTTTATCTTGACCAATGCAGAAACTGGTGAATCTACCGAGTACAAAATCGAGGACAAACCCGACTGGATTGATCATGTGTTCTCGCTTAGTTACCTCATGGAAGTCGCTTATTGGCATTACGAATATGCCAATGGCGTAGTAAACCCCTCAAAGACTGGAGTTTACCGGACTTCTTACACATATCGCGTCAGAGCAACAGACGAGCATCCTGATGTCAACTTCTACGGATACAATTCTTTTGTTGACAATGATGGTACCATCTGCGTGTTTACTGGAATCACTCCCGCAAATGGTGCCGAAGCGAACACGGGATTTTTGACTGTCAACACTGCTACTGGGGAATTTAAATATTATCCCGTAGCTGGTGCGGAAGAAAGTTCCGCACAGGATGTCGCTGAAGGCCTTGTCCAAAACTTGGGCTATGAGGCGACTTATCCTATCGTAACCAACGTAGGTGGTGAACCCACATACTTGATGTCGCTTAAGGATAAGTCTGGCCTTATCCAGCGTACTGCCATGGTAAACTTAAAGAATTATGCCATTGCAGTCGTTGGTAATGAATTCCACGACACAACTAAAGCATACCTTGCAAAACTCAGTGGCGAAGGTAGCGAAAGTGTAAACAACTCATCTGATGTACTGAGCATCACTGGTACGATAGAGAAAATCTATCAAGCCGAAATCGAAGGAACAACTTATCGCTATTATCTGATTGATGGCGAACTTTACAAGGCAGCTATCACAATCAATGAGAAACAGTTGCTCCTTACCGAAGGCGACACAGTAGAAATTACCTATCGTCCCGGCGACATCAACGACATTGTAAACTTTAAGTAATTAAACCAGACGTAAAACAACACAGATAAAAAATGAGCCCTTGTGCGAAAGCACAGGGCCCATTTTTTATTAATTAAAATACATTTATTATTCCAAATAATTTACTTATTATAACTGCTGCTTCTGCTCTACTTGCAAAAGTTTCTGGCCTAAATGTTCCATCATGATAACCATTAATTAATCCAGCATGTAAACATTTTCTTGCATAAGGTATTGTTTCATCGTTTATTTCATATTCATCGGTAAAACCAACACCTGTATCAACTATTTTTAAATCTGTATAACTATCTAATGCTTTTGCAAGCATTATTACCATGTCTTCACGTGTTATATACGCGTTTGGCATAAATTCAGTTTCATAAACACCAGCTGTTAAACCATAATAATCAGCACTTGTTACATATTTATAATACCATTGATCTGCTTTTACATCACTAAAATTATTATTGACATCTACTAGTGGTAAATCTAATGCTTTAAGCAAAAGTGTTGCAAATTCTGCTCTTGTTACATAACTTTCAGGAGCATAAACGCCTTCACGTTTACCTGCTATTAACCCTTTTGATGAAGTATCTGCTATAAACTCTTCTGCCCATGCTGTATTTTCATGTACATCTTCGTATACAACTTTATTTATTACAGGTATAAATGGAAGTTCAATTGAATCTAACAAAACAGATACTGTTCTATTATTTTCATCCATTGTACCACGTAAATTAATTATATTGCCATCGTTGTCTACAGAATATGCTGTAACATAGTATGTATCATGGTCAATATCGTAAGGAATAATTGCTTCTACCTTACTATCAAACTTTGTTATTTTACCTATTTTTGATGAATAAATTGTTATGCCATAAAACTCATCAACATAATCCGAAAAAATTGCTATATCGCCTTTATATATCAATTCTTTTGTCTTAATCTTTAATGTAAGTAAAGGCATATTTATATCAATCTCAGTCATACCTTTATTATACATTTCAAGTATTTCTGCTTCTGTTAATCTTACTGCTTCATCGTCTTTATATTCAAAATCTTCTACATTTATTACTACCTTTGTTCCTTCATACTCAATTAAATCGTAAAACTCATTAAATTTTTTTGTACTTGCATAAGAGGCGGTTAAGATGGAGAAGCATAATACAAGTACTAAAGCTACCTTTTTCATTTCAAACTTCCTTTCTTTTTTATTATTCGCCGTTTTTTACGGCAAGCAAGAGACAGTATATCACATGTGATTTTTTTTTGCAAGTTTTATATTTTTTTATTAATTTATATTAAAAATTTTAAAAAATATTCTTAAAATTTTGGGACAATTATGTTAGATTTTTAATTAGGGAAAATTACAAAAAATGCTGATAAATAAAGAAAATGGCGGTTTTTTCTGTCAGAAGGGACGGGGGCAACTGACAACACTAAAATGGGTTGTCAGTTGCCCCCGTCCCTTCTGACAAGCCTGTCCCCGTTGACCACAAAAAATTACCACTGGTTTTTTACACCAGTGGTATAGGTTATTCTGACTTATTCAAACGTCGTGGGGCAGTCCCAGACAAGCGTTCCATTAAGCGGGCCTTCTTCAAGGAACTGAATGAGGGATGCTCCATCTTCTGCATTGTATACATAGATTGGTACTTTGCCGTTGTCGCGTGCCTGAGCAACCGCTACGCTGTCGAATGCCCGCTTAGTAAATGCGGTGGTATATGATGCTGTTCTGTACTTCTTTGCGTCATCATTCTTCCGAGGATCCTTGCTGTAAAGCCCGTCAACCCCATTCTTGGCCATCATGATACAGCCACGGTTAAACGAAGTTGCACGGTTAGCAGCAGCAAAATCCGTACTGAAACCAGGGTTTCCAAGGCCTCCACCAAGGACTACCAACTTACCCTGTTTTAATGCGCGAGAGACCTTTTCGTAGGAGTACTCGATTGAGTTATCGACGTCAGCAGAGACGAAGATTACAACATGTTCCTCGCCAAGGTCTTCCATAAGCATAGCGCCAAGGAGCAATGCGTTGATTTCTGTTGCTCTAATTCCGATTTTATCGGAATAAGCATTCGAAGTTTTTTGAAGCTTAAACTCTTCTTTCATACCTCCGCGCCAGATATTACCACCACCCGGCATAACGATCATGCCATTTTGCGGCATAACACGGTAAATATGGGCGATTTCTCGCGCCATACTCCAAACTCGCTCAGGATCAAAAGGCGGAACTTCCGATTTGCTCATGCCCTCACCAGAGAGCTTTAATAAAAATCCTCGTGTCTTTACGGCCTCTTTGACCTTCCTTATCCAGTCTTCGATTTTTTTTGACATAACGACCTCCGTATTGGATATGTATTTTTGAAAAACTAAGTATTAATATATCACAATTTTAATGTTATGTCAACTCACTAAAACAATATAAGATAATTTCAATCGCATTATAAAAGGGCGATTAATAATCGCCCCCACAAGAAAAATGTAAACTTATCTTCCAAAATCATCACCAAGCACACGCAAATCGACTTGCTGATGCCATCTGCCTACTTCTGTTGAAGTTTCTGCTACTATTTCCTCTCCTAAATCTATTCCTTTTGCTATCTCTTTAAGAGGAGTTACCACATCATTTACAAAATTCTCTTTAGTTACATCATTTCCACTTTTAGTTACGCTTCCCATTACACTGTTATACCAATATGCTGCTACCGCTTTCGCTAATCCTACATCTTCTTTAGATGATATGCTTTGCGTCTTTACATTTAACGCTTCATTACAAGCGTTTTCAAAATCTATAAACCAATCAGATGCCTTTACCTTACCATCTCTTTTTTCTGCTAATGCTTCAATTTCTCTTTCTTCTAATTTTACACAAAAATTTGCAAAATCATTTAATTCTTCATACGAATAAACTCCCAAATTATTAGTAAGTCTATAAAATTTATCATATGATTCAACATTTGCTTTTGCTTTTGCTAAATAATTATCTTTTTCTGCTTGCGTTAAATCCATATTAGGAATAACCTCTAAATAACCTTCATTCTTGCTTTTGCCATTAGCATATTCTTCTAAACGTGAATTTATTACACCCTTAGATTCATTCTCATCTTTTGCAGCAGCAAATGCTTGCCAAAAAGTAATATCACCTTGCAAAACTTCAATTTGTGCCTGTTCCGAATTTGCAAAAAATAACCTTACTTCATCCATACATTTAGTTAATTTAATATATTCTATTAACACATTTTCTCCAGCTTCTTGTCCAAACTGTGAAACAAGTTCTTTACGTAAATTAAGGAAAAAGTCACCTTTCATCGATTTTACTTCTTCCATCCTATCCATACCTATCAAACATTCGAAATGCTCATACATGTTCTCGTCTCTCTGATATGACATATACTCATACATACCATTTTCATATAATTTATATTCTTCATTTATAGATACACTATCACTATCCATAAACAACATATATTTACTACTCTCAACATTATCTTGTGCAAAATCTTCTCCTCTTGCTGCACTTCCTTCAATTAAAGAACTGGTTGCAGCTGAATGCGATGCAGAAAGTATAGATTCAAAGCCGGTGTCCATAGCATGTCTTATTTCATGGGAAAGAATTTTAACCATTAAATTTTCATCACTACTTTTAACAATATTCAAATTTTGTGTTTGCGTGTTATACACTGCAGGAGTTGAATTATCTATCTCGTATTCTTTAGCTTCAGGTGAATTAAGATCATAAATATTAATTTCATTTATGTTATTTTCAACTGCATCTCTAAATTTTGATAGATATTCATCTTTCGACACTTTATTATTGGCATAGGTCGAATCATAATGTTTATCAATATTGTTATATACTGTTATTATGTAATTATTTATTTCTTCGGAAAAGCCACGCTTTTGCAATATAGTTTTTAATTCTTCAAGCCCTTTTTGTTGTTCTTTTTCTAATCTTTCTTGCTCTTGCCTTTCCTTTTCTTGCCTTTCTTTTTCTAGTCTTTCTTGCTCTTGCCTTTCCTTTTCTTGCCTTTCTTTTTCTAGTCTTTCTTGCTCTTGTCTTTCCTTCTCTTGCCTTTCTTTTTCTAGTCTTTCTTGCTCTTGTCTTTCCTTCTCTTGCCTTTCTTTTTCTAGTCTTTCTTGCTCTTGTCTTTCCTTCTCTTGTCTTGCTTTTTCTTCAGCTTCTTTCTTTGCCTTTTCCTCGGCCTCTTGTCTTGCCTTTTCTTCGGCTTCTTTCTTTGCCTTTTCTTCAGCCTCTTTCTTTGCCTTTTCTTCGGCTTCTTTCTGTGCCTTTTCTTCGGCTTCTTGTTTTGCTTTTTCTTCTACATCATCCTTAGTTTCTTCTTTAGTTTCAACTTTCGTTTCTTCTATATCATGTTCACCTGTTTCAAAGCCAACACCTTCTAATGCCTCTTCATATTGGGTTTCTATATCTACATTAGCTACAGTTTCTAAATTATCTTCCGGTCTTTCTGGTTCTTGTGGCTCAGGTAATCCCTCTTTTGCACAACCATTATTAGGCATCAAAACAGTGATAGCTGCAAGCCCCGTAGCTACCCATTTAGTAAATCTTTTGAAAATACTATTCTTCTTTTTTTCTTCAGGCATTTTTATTCCTCCCAATGCTACTATTATACCATATTTATGTTAACTTTTCAAACTAAAAATGTCTTCCTCCACCACCATGGCTACTTCCACTACTACTATGATGCGTTGATGAACCACCATGATAACTACCTCCACTAGATGAGCTTGAACCAGTATATGTTCTTGATGTATGAGTTGTAACAAATTTATCAGTTCTATTTGTTATAACCATGTTTTTCAAATAATACTTTGCTTCCGTTGCCTTCTTTATTAACTTATGTTTTGAAGCTGATACTAAGCCAAAAATACCTGCAAACACTCCTGCTATTATTGCAGATATACCCATTCTTTCGCTATTAGGCATTGGTATACTTTCATGTGTTACAATATACTCTCCATTTTCATCTATATATGCATTTCTATTACTATCTGGTATACCTTTTGCAGCATAATCACCTGCGTATTTTACAAAATAACTTGCACAAGAATAATAATCTTGGCGAGAAATTGCAGAATAACAATAATCTAAAATTTTATCTATTCTTGCATCATCATACACTAAAATTGCCTTACCAGTAGTTGAAATCCACATCTCACGAGTATCCATATCTATTAAAAATAATACTCCATCACATGTATCGCCTATACCAAAATCATTGTAGTCATAAAAATCATCAGCATAATCCATAGCTGTCCCTTTATTGTTATTATCTATTGTTACGACTGCCATATCCATATCATATGTATCTATAAATCTAGTGATGTCATCATATAACGCTTTTTCCTCACTATCTGTTAATAGTTTTGCAAAATCATATACCTTTATACTTGCATCGACATGGGGTGTACTTTCATAATATGGATTTCCAGCATAATTAGTTGCGAAAGCAAAAGTATTAAATGACAAAACTATTATAAAAAGCATAATAAAGATTTTTTTCATAACTTTCGCCTCCTAAAACATCATCATTATTAAATATGCTATCAAAAATACTATGCCAAACATCCCTACCATCCACAAAAATGCTTTCATACCTGAAATAGGAATGTTACCAACCATTTTACCTGTTTGACCATTCATAGCAAACGTATGCATCTTACCATTGTATTTTATATTTAACATCCAGACAGGAAACAAAACATAATTAATTTTATTTTGATCTATATCAATATGCTCATTACGAATATTAAATGTAGTATAAGTAGATGCGGTTGATTTTAATTCATTTCTAATTGTATTTTTCATTCTGAGTTCTGCACGACTAAATGCTTCTTTATCATCCACATCGTACTTTTCCGCTAAGAAGCCAGACAAATATGATGGTGAAAATTCTTTTAAATCGTTATAATTAAATGGCTCTATAGAATCCATTGTATCGTCATCAAATTTTTTAGAACCGTCAACAGGTACCTTATCAAATAAAGCATTTCCTGCACGCGCTACATTATAAATATCTGTTTTTGTATATCTATAATCTCCTGTACTCCAACTTGTAACCTTGGTTGCTTCACCTTCAATAGATGCATTGGTGTTGCAATCGTAAAGCCAGAAAGGAATATATACTCCTGTTATTTTATCAATCTGCTCTTTTTTCGTAAATTCACTTGGTGCAAACAATTTACCTTTTTTGCACTTTTCAAAAGCACGGATTGCATCCTGCTTTGTTTTAGAAAATGGTATTACAAAATTTGGCTGAAGCACACCTAAAAGTCTATTCTTTATAATTGATGTACTGCCACAATATACGCAAAAAGTTGCAGTTGTATTTTCATCTGTCATAATTTTAGCACCACAGTTTGGACAAGAATATTCATCTACATCCATATGCTTATGAGGTTTTGTTTCTTTTACTTCTTCTTTCCTTTTAGCTGCTTCCTCCTCATATTTATTTAGCTCTTCTAAGGTATATTCAGAAGCACAATATGTACATTTCCATTTCCCTGTAGTAGGGTCAAATGGCAAAGACGCAGAACACGCAGGACATTTATGATCTACTGCATCCATTTACCTCACTCCTCTCATTGCATCTACATAATCTTCATCTAATTTTGTAATTACATAATCATATTCTTCAGTATTAAAAATACTGCCACAATATTCACATTTACCAGAATAATTTATATCCATGTTTGCACCACAACTTGGGCACTTACGAGATATTCCAAGCTCATGAGCATTAATTTTTTTCTCAAGTGTTAAGTAGTTATTCCTTTGAACACGACTATCTCTATTACCTGCTACCATTCTACCAGTTGATTTATCAATTGTATAGTCTAAGTATCTAGAAACAATTAAAACTTTTATAATTATTTTATCGTCTTCAACTTCTGCATTTAGTATCTCTGTAGATTTAACATTTAATTCGTCATACATTTGACGCTGATTTGATTCCATTAATTTTTTTATTTTATTTTCATATTTTTTATATAAATCATCACCAATATAATGATCTACACGTGTTAAATCCTGCAGCATAATTGATGTGTAGAGCATTACAAACATATTATCTACTTTGGATTTAAACGTGCTTTCTGTAAATGATTTATCGTAGTCAGATATGTTTATCATATGTGCCTCCTTTATAAATTAATGATTGTTGGGGAGAATGAATTTAATTTTTGTTAACGGGCTATAATCCTCGCCCCTACAATATTGGAAATAAAAAGTACTTAAAATGCGTATTATACAATCCCCTTATACCAAAATTTATGTTTGTCAAAGATTTGATGTTTTGGCAAGGCAAACGAGCGAAAAAAACGGAAGCGTATGTGTTATACGCTGAGTATTTTTGATGCGAAGTTTAACGCAGACAAAACGCAAAATCTCTCAAACTCAGTGACAAACAATAATTTATCCTACTGCCTTATTATTTCTTTTTTTGCTAACGCCCACTTTGTTCCTGTTCCTACTAGTGTTGAACCACAATAACTACATGTTTGCGAGGATGCATCTTCTATTTTTGCTCCACAATTTGGACAAGTTGTTACATCTACCTTCTTACTTACAAATGTTAATTCATATGCTACTAAATTATCAGCCCCTGCATCACCACGAAGTACATTTCCTGTATATCTATCTACTACATAGTCTTTTTGCCTTACCATTAATGCTATCCTTACTGTTATTAAATCATTATCTTCATTTACACCTATTGCATCTATATCTTCTAAATTTATATCTCGCATTATATTTTGCTGCTTATTTAATTCAAGCGCTTCTAACTGCATTTTATATGTATTATATAACTCATCGATTGTTAATTCACGAAGTGTTTTATAATCAAAATTTGACCATGCAATTTGTACTCGTTTATATATATCAAATGCTTGTTCATTCGAAAAACCATACTTTAATATTTCTTCTTGCGGTATTGGACAAATTTTGATATCTCGTTTTGAATTACCTTGATAATTTGCTTTATTTCCCGAATCTTTATAAGATATCGAAATAAGTAAACCTATAATAATAAATGCAACAATAGATCCACAGAAAAAAACAACAATAAATATAATAAAACTAATTATCTCACTTGGATTAAAATTTGTGTATGAACTTGAACCACTATGTGAACTTGAACTGCTACGCGAACTTGAACTACTATGCGAACTTGAACTACTATGTGAGCTGCTACTACTCCAACTACTTCCAGAATCATAGCTATAATCCCAACCAGAATCAGCAAGTGAAGTCGTAAGAGAAAATGTTAAAATAAAAATAAATACCACAATAAATAGTTTTTTCATTTGTATACTCCTTTTGTCCAAATTAATCCTTCTATCAACAATTAATTATATTATTTCTTCTTTTTTAGCAATAAACCACTTATCATCTTGCTTTATAAAAGTAAGCGAATAAACATCTCTATGACTTTCAAATTGGTTCCCACTTAAAACTTCGCCTGTTTTCAAATCTATAACAAAATCTTTTTGATTAATTGACATATTTACTTCTATAGTAGTAACACCATTGTTCGTAGATGCTTGTAGTATCTCAAAATCATTGCTTATTATATCTCTTAACACATTTTGTTGTTGTTTCATATTAAGTGCATCTAATTGAAGTTTTAGTGTATTATAAAGCTCAGGAGTTGTTAAACTTTGTAACGAAGCATAATCAAAATTTGACCATGCTATTTCCAAATTTTTAAATAATGTAAATGCTTCTTCAAAACTAAAGCTATATTCTTTTAAATTATCTATTTCATTACTAAATAATAGTTGTCTTTCATCTGTTACTTCTTCATATTCTTTATCAAATTTATGAACTTTACCAACTAATTTGCATATTAAATTAACAACCGGAATTACTAAAATCATCACAATTGGTAAAATATAATAAAGCATAACATAAATTAATGCTAAAGCTGCTCCATTTTCATCTTTATCAGGCATTTATCACACCTCACTAATATAATCTCCAATATTTTTATCGGCAATTTTCCTATGAATTTTATAAAGTTTTCTGTTTATTTAAAACAATTAATATTAATAGCTATAAAGTAATAAATAAAAAAAGATTCGTATCTTAATACGAATCTTTTTTTTATTAAAATTAGTCTATTTGTGTTCCACAATTTGTGCAGAATTTACCAATTGCTTCTGTTCCACATTTTGGACATACTCTCTTTTGTGGTACTACTGGTGCTTCATATTTTGTTCCACATTCACCACAGAAATTACCTGCAACTTGAGCTCCACAATTTGGGCAAATCTTTCCGCCTAAATTTTCTGGCGCTGGTGTTGTTTGTGCTGGTTTATCCCAAGCCATCTTTGCTGCTCCAGGTGCGTTAGGAGCTGCTGCTACTGGGGTATCCCATCCCATTCTTGCAGGGCCAGGTGCACTTGGAGTTTGTGCTGCTGCAGCTGCCTGAGGATTTGGTTGCATTGGAGCTGCTCCGCCAAATGCTCCTGCTGTTGCATTACCAAAGGCACCGCCGCTTGCCATGCCCATCATTCCTACTCCCATAAATCCATTCATTGTACCGTTTGGATTGTTTGCTGCATCTTCTATAGCATTTGCATAAGAACCAACAAGTGTACCTTGTTGTTGATATGCGTCTCCACCGATTTCGTATTTATTAATCTTTTCATTTGATTCATCATCAAGTGTTAAGCTTTCAACTATAAATGATACAATCTTTAAACCCCTATCTCTAATTGGTTGGTCAAATACTGCAGTATCCATTATTTGTTTAATTTCATCAGTTTTGTTTGGAAGCTCTAATACTTCTATTTTATATTGGTCACTACCTAAACTGTTCATAACGTTTACAAATGAACCAATAACTTCTGCTCTAATTTGTTCTGTTAAATCTTCCTTTTTGTAAACTTCTGATAGACCAGCTATCTTTGACATAAATACAAAAGGATCAGCAATTTGGAATGTATATGTTCCAAAGCATTTTACCTTTACGCTCATAGCGAGATATGAGTTTGTTCTTGCATTCATTATTGGGTGGCCCCAATCTTTATATGGAACTGGATTTGGTGTTCCAAATTTGTTACCAATTATTTCTTTTGTGTTGAAGAAGTAAACAGCTTGTTCTTTTGCTGTTGCTCCATTAAATGTGAAACGTTGCCACATTTCTTTGAACATCTCACCAAATTGTCCTGCAAATAATGATGGTGTAGATGATGTATCGAATGTATAGAAACCTTCTTCTGCTGTTGCATCTACAATTCGACCATTATCATATATGATTGCTCCTTGACCAGGTCCAACAATTACAACACTCTTGTTTGAAATAACTCCTGTTGGTGTTGTTTTCTTAACCATAAGTATGTCATTACCCATTTCTTCACAACGTATGGCCTCTTTCCATTGGTCTTGCAATGTGCTTCCTATGGCACCTGCTGCTGCTCTTATTAATCCCATAATTAATACCTCCTATATATTTTTATTGTAGTTTCATTTTTTATAAAGCAAATATATTATATCGTTTTTTGTCGATTTATGCAATATGTAAAATTTCGAATAGTTTTTCTGTTAAACGTAATTACACGTACCTATGAACGCCCAACCAGCTTTTGTACCATCATAATCAACAACAACATCGTTATAATTTATTGGCTGACTAGGAGGTACATTACCTACATACACACATAATTTTTTGTTTACACCATCACTTATTGATAATACATAAAACTTGCTTGGTTCATTATTAAAAGATTTTGCTTTATATTTATCAGATATATATGCTGGGCATAAACCTTCTAGCGTATTATATTCAACTGGTGTTGTAGGCAGAACTCTTTCTCCATAATCAGAGTCAGTTGCCCAAATTATTATTGCTCGATATATTTGTTCTGCTTTAACCTTATCGACTAACCATGTTTCCATATAATTCACTTTTTTACCTGTTTTATCTATATAAAAACCCTCTCCTTTTTTCTCTACTTCTGCTATTCCTTCATCAAATTCTTCTGCATTATCATATTTACATTCCACCACTTCTTCGCCATTCGTATTTATATAACCCCATTTATCATTTTTACATACTGCAGCCATTCCTTCATTAAATTCTTCTGCATCATCATATTTACATTCCACCACTTCTTCACCATTCGTATTTATATAACCCCATTTGTCATTTTTACATACTACAGCCATTCCTTCATTAAAACCTCCTGCCCAATCATATTTACATTCCACCACCTCTTCACCATTCGTATTTATATAACCCCATTTGTCATTTTTACATACTGTAGCCATTCCTTCATTAAAAGCCCCTGCATAATCATATTTAAATTCTATTACTTCTTCACCATTCGTATTTATATAACCCCATTCTCCATCTTTTCTAGCTTTTACTAATCCTTCACTAAAAGTATCTACATATTCATATTTACATTCAATTATTTCTTCTCCAGCTACATTTATAAAACCCAACTTATCTCCTTTTTCTACTCTTGCAAATCCTCCATCAAAATGCCATGCATCATCATATTTACATTCAACTATTTCTTCTCCTTGTTCATTTATATAACCATATTTCCCATCCTTTTTTACTACTGCCATTCCTTCACTAAATTTAGATGAATAGTCATATTTAGATGGTACATTTCCACCTATCTCTACTGTACGAGAAATTGCATTCCAATTTATATTAATGCCAAGTACTTCACCTATTGCTCTAAGCGGTAAATATGTACTACCTTCTATTACCACTACTGGTTTGTCTGTAGCCCATTTTTCCCCATCTATAAATATTGGAAAACTAGCATCTACTGCTTCATAATGGCTTTTAATTTTGGCGTTACTTATTTCAACTTTTCTAACCTCATTTTTGGAGCTACTATCAATCTCTACTCTATGAAGAGCCTCATTCCAATTCACATTAACGCCAAGTACTTCACCTATAGCCCTTAATGGTAAATACGTACTATTATCTATAAGTAAAATCGGTTTATTTGTTTCCCAAATTTCTCCACTAATTATTATTGGGAAATTTGCTATAAATGCATCATAGGTTGCTGCCAAAGATACTATAGTATTAAAAGCTAATATGCCCACTAATAAACTACTAAAAAGCAATTTTTTAACTTTACTCCTCATAACTTTTCCTCCCATAAATAAAATATTACTCCATTAATGTGTATCGGCATTCTGAAAATTTATTTAATGTTTAATTTTAAATTAAGCATTATATTAAAACAGCTAATCCGTCGGCTAAAGCCGACACTTGCATCTAAAGTAAGTGATGATTAATTAACTATGGCCGATGTGAGCATCGGCCACTACAGTGTTTTATCAGCATTTTCTCAAAAAAGGCTTTAAATTAGCGCCTACGATCTTTCAATTTTGCTACCTTCTTCGGTTTTTACTACTTCAATGCTTTCTTTAAATCGTGCCTTCATTGCGGCATCATGTGTTATCGCCATTACTTTTATGTTTTTATAACGTTCTCCTATAGTGTTTAAGGCATCACAATACGCCTCTACGCCCTCTTCATCCAAAAATGGTGGTTCATCTATAAATAACATTCCTAGCTGAACTCCTGCACAACTTGCTTTTATTTCGGCAAGTGCTATTATTGAAGAAAGTGCCGCCTTTACCTTTTCTCCACCAGATTTTGATAAGTATGGTAGTATACCTATTCCTTCTTCTTTTATAAATATATCTAATGTAACAACCTCTTTTTTGTTACTCTTTAGTACCTTTTCTGTCCTAAATTCAAGTTCAGTTTTTCCTGATGTCATATTGCCTAATATATTGTTTGCCGTCTTTGTTAATACTGGTATGACAGAAGATACAATATTATGCGGAATTCCGTCTTGTGAAAACGCTATTTTTAATGTCTCATAAATTGATATCTTATGATTTAATTCTTTTATTTCTTTCTTAAGTGATTCTAAATTATCTTTTTTGCTTACTAAATCTTTCTGCCTTTGCAAAATTGCGCCAAGTTCTTTACTATAATTACTATGTACCTCTTTTTGTGAATTTATATCAGCCGTAAGAGTTGTTACTTCTTCAGTAATTTTTTCGATTCCATCAGTTTCACCACTTAATTTTGTTATGTCGGTCATAACTTTTTCATGCTGCTTTAATAAATCTACTTTGTTACTTCGAAGTTCCTCTATCCTCGATTTTGCATTATTTATTCTTTCCGTTGCAACTGGTAGCATCTTTTCATCTTCAGCAAAATGTTCGTATTCAGCTATATCTTTTTTTAGCACATCATACTCTTTTAACATACCTTCATACTGTGATAATTCTTTTGACATATCATTAAGTTTTTTTAGTATAGTAGCATGATTATCTAGTTCATTATCAAGTAATGCTTTTTGTTGATTTATTGAACTTAAAAGAACTTGTGCTTTTTGCTTTTCAAGAACTAATGCTTCAAATTCATGCATGCCACTTTCAAGCTTAGATAATTTAGCTTTTAAGTCATTTACTATATTAGTATCATAGTTTAATTTTTCTATTGTGGCTTTTACACTAACACCTTTTTCTTTAAGCAGATTTAACTTTTCTTCATAGTAAGTATTTAATCTTGCTATTTCATTTTCAAGCGGTTCTATATCTATTTCTGCTTTCTTTGCATTAGATAAAAACTTACAGTTTGCATTTTTTATATCAATGCAATTACTACTTTTTAATATAGCTACTTTTTCTTTTAATGCTTTTAATTGTTCTGTTTTGGGTGCTATTTTTTCAGCAAACTCTTTATTGAGTGCAGAATATTCTTCACGTACCTTAACTAATTCATTGTTTAATTTTACATACTCTTCCGACTTCAAATTCATTTTTTCATATTCTATTTTTGTTAAATTATACTCATCAGATACTGCCTTTAATTCTTTTTCACGAGCCAAATTTTTGTTTATTTTTTCATACTCAATATTACTTTTCTTATACTCATCTTCAAATTTTTTGCAAAGCAAATTAGATTTGTTTTCTTCATCTTTGCGCTCATTATAAAGCTTATCTAATGAGTCATAAGATTTCTTTGCACTTAAAAATTCTTTCTCTTTTTCAAGTAAATCTTTGTATTTTTTTAAGCCAAGTTTTATTTGTGATTCTTTGTTTAGTATTTTACTATTTTCATCTGCAATTTTATTAAAATCTACAATGCTTTTTTCTGTTTCATCTACTTTTAATAGCAATTTACTTGCTTCTTCTTTTAATCTATTTACTTCTTTTAACGCGTTTTCTTTGTTAAGTAGCTGCATATTTAATTTTTCGCGTTTTAGCTCATCGATATCTATTTTGGCTTTTACATCTTTTATTTTTACATTATATTCTTCTACACTTGCTTTTGTACTATCAAGTTCAGATAAAACACTATCTAATTCTGCTATTTTATCCGAACTATTGTTATACTCACGATTTAAGTCAGTAAGTATATTACGAACTTTATTTTCCATTGTGTCATATATAGAAAGGCCCAATATACTATATAGAGTATTCATCCTGCTTTCTACATCAGATTGCAAAAATAGGCCATACTGGTCTTGCATTATAAGGGCACAACTCTTAAAAGTCATGCTATCCATGCCAATAATATTTATGATTTCGTTTTGAGTATCTTTTACTTTTTCTTTGGATAAGTTTTGCCAATCATCATTCAAAAATTCAGATAAATTTAATGTGGCTTTTCCACTTTTAGTTCTTGTCCTTGCCACTTTAAATAATCTCTCGCCAATCTTAAATGTAAAAATAATACTACCACTTTTGGCATCAGATTTAATCCAGCCAGTTAAATCATTTTCACGTGGTTCTTCATAAAGTGCATCTAAAATAGCATCCATGAAAAATGACGATTTACCAGAACCATTTTTGCCATTGATTACACAAAAACTTATTTTAGAAAAATCAAACGATTCTTCTAAATAATTTCTATAATTTTTTACTTCTAGAGAAACCGGTTCAAAAACACCATGCACACCTTTTGCCTCTTGCTCAGCTAAAGTATCTGTTATTATTTCTTTGGCTAAATTTAGTGTATCGTCATCGTATTTATTTTTGTCTTTTAAATATATTTTTAAGTTAGTAAATGGATCAGTTTCTTCATAAACTTTTTCTTTACCAAGCGATGTATTTTCATTTTTTTGCGTTATAGAATTTACAAAAAATGATCCTAAATCGTATAACTTTTTTTCAATAGTAGATTTGTTAAGTAAATTAGAAATTTCATCATCACATTCATACTCGATGCGCACCATCTTATCGTTTACATCACTAAACTCGAAACTACCTTCAATTAATTCTTGAACATCGCTACTCGTTAAGCTTATGGTTTCTAACTCTCTATATGGAGTTTTTATAAAATCATGTGTTTTATTTTTTATATCATGTATCCAAAAGCCACGTTTTTCGTTTTCGTCATTAAATGTTATTGTATTTATTGCACCAGAATAGTAGACATCATCCATCACCATTTGTGGAGTGTGTATATGCCCAAGTGTTACTAAATCAAACTTTGCTTTTTTTAATGTTTCCTTAGTTATAATCGGGTCAGTTCCTGAAAATAGCATGTTCTCACTACCGCTATATTTTGCATCTGCTACTGCAAAGTGTGCTACCAAAATTTTAGGAATATTTTTATCACATTCGTTTGATAATTCAAGTATTTTGTTATTTACTTCTTCTGTAAAAACTACTGCCTCTTCCTCTGCCGATTCCCCATTTAATTTGGTTCTGTTATCTCCTTTAATGAAGCCCGGCATAGCAACAATTTGTACTTCTTCGCCAGTGCGTAGCGTAAACTTTTCCATATCTGGTTTTAAAAATACTTTTACATTATTGTTATAAATAAAATGCGATTTAATCATATTAAACTGTTCTTCGCCATCATGATTTGGTGTGCCACGAAGTACAACTACATCGCAAATACTAGATAATCTATCAATAAGTTGTATCGCACGATTAGTTTCAAAAAGACCTCTGTCCGCCCAAACTTTTGCTTGATGAAAAATATCGCCAGCAATAATTGCTAAATCTGGTTTAATCGTACTTGCCTCTTTTATCATAAAATTGATACAGTTTAATGTATCCTCTAAACGCAAATTCTTTCCATTTTTTTCTGGCCCTTTTAAATTACCTATATGCCAATCAGCTGTATGTAATATTCTCATAAAAAATTCTCCTTAAAAAAAGTGCCGGTACCGGCACTTATACATTAAAATCTTCTAATGTGGTATTGCTATATGCCTCACTCACATCATTTGTCATTGGTTCTTCGGGTTTTGTGGATGCTACACTAATTGCTGCCACTAATAATAGTGCTGCAATTATTAGATAGACCTTTTTTGTAAATATTTTTTTCATTTGTTATTCTCCTTTTATCTTTTGATAAATTTAGTATATATTTTTTATTTTAAAAAGTAAATGGTAATTATTAAAAATAAATTTTGTATATGATGTTGACATAAAACAAACTGTGCATCTGCTTGAATTGTGATCCTATAAACATTTGGTATTCTACATAATTGTGGTCAATTGCCCCCGTCCCCATTGACAAGTCTGTCCCCCGTGACAACATAAAAAATAGAGGTGATACCTCTATTTTTGTTATTTTATTACTACTGTTTTAGTATTTCCATTCCATGAAACATCTTTATCAAATGCTTCAGATACTGCTCTAAGTGGCACTAGTGTGCGTCCATTTATTACTTTAGCAACCACATCAAGTTTTAGTCTTTTACTACCACGGCTCATTACATTACTACCTATCGCAAGTGTTATCGTGTTATCTCCTTTTTGTGCAAGTATCGTTTGATTGGCATCGTTATATATTACATCTGCACCAAGTTCTTCAAATATTGCTCTAAGTGGCACAAGTGTACGCCCATTTTCTATTATTGGTGGCTGGTCAAATGCTACTTCTTTACCGTCTATAAATACTTTTATATCATCCTGCTTATAAAATGCTACTACTGTGTTTTTTAATTCATCGTAGTTTTTGAACGACGAATATCTATAGTGAATTTCTCCAGCAATATTTTTTATTCTTTTATTCATACTAAGTTGTTTTATTATTTCGCTACCACCATACCATATGCTTTCTGTCTTACTTGTTTCACACCTATAATCTGGTATACCTATATATAACAGTACATCTGTGCCATCTACAACATTACTCCACCATTTTACTAGTGTTTCATAATCTGCAACTTCATACCCAATGTTCCAATATACTTGTGGTGCAATATAATCTATCCATCCTTTTTTTACCCATTTTCGAGTATCAGCATATTGCTTATAATATGATTCACTACCAGTAGTATTACTTCCAAGTGAATTATTTTTCTTGTTTGCCCATATGCCAAAAGGACTAATGCCAAATGTTACATTTTTTGCTGATAATTTTTTGTGTAATGCTTCAATTAATAAATCTACGTTGTGCCTTCTAAAATCACCAATATTTGCGTAATCACTTCCATACTTTTTATATGACACGCTATCATCAAACTCAGTACCCGGATAGAAATAATCGTCCATATGAATGCCATCTACATCATAATTTTCTACTATTTCTAATATGCCATCTATTACTAACTCGCGTACCTTTGGATATGCTGGGTCAAAATAATAATTACCATCAGTGTATTTTACTACATATTCAGGATATTTCTTAGCAGGGCTTTTATCAGATAATGCTTCAAAATCTTTATCTCCGTTTTTAGTAATTCTATATGGATTAATCCATGCATGTAGTTCTAATCCACGTTTATGTGCTTCCATTACCCAATATTCTAGTGGATCAAAATTATTATTTGGTGCTACTCCATTGGTACCTGTAAGGTATGTACTCCATGGAAAAATTTTTGATTTATATAAAGAATCTGCACATGGTCTAACTTGTAAAAATACAGCATTAAATCCCATTGATTTTACATTATCTAGTATTTCATTTGCTTCTTTTTTTAGTGTTTTTACATCTTTTGTTGGACTTGTTGGATAATCTAAATTGTATACAGATGCTACCCAAACGCCGTTCATCCTTGTTAAATTATTAGAGGCCTTGGTAATAGGACAAAATGATAGTGGAAATAAAAATATAAAACACATTCCTATAATGAAAAAACGAATAAATCGAATGTTTTTCATATGTACACCTCCTAAATGAATTCTATCATATAAAATTATATGCTGTAAATGTTTTATTGATTATTTTTCTTGGTAATTTTTGTAGATAAAGCATTTTTACAAATTAAAAATAGGGGCATTCAATAATCGCCCCTATTTATTACTTTGTCATTAAATCGCAAATCAAATTACTTATTTCCGCAGGGTTATCTATACTCATACCCTCAATTAACCTTGCTTGTGAATAAAGAATTTTTGTATAATCTTTTAATTCATCTTTATTTGTATCATATAAATTCTTTAACTTACTTACTATTGGATGACTATTATTTATCTCAAGAATTGTCTGTGCTTTTAACCCTTTTTCGCTTCCCATCTGATTATTTAATGTCTTTACCATCTCAATAGACAATGCGCCTTCGGTTGTTAAACATACTGGATGCTTACCAAGCTTATTGGTAAACCTTACAGACTCAATATCTGCACCTATTGCATCTTTCATAAAATCGAGCATCGACTTATTGTCTTCATTCTCTTTTTTGATTTCTTCTTTTTCCTTATCAGTACTCAAATCAAGCGAATTTGCACATACATTTACAAACTTCTTGCCTTCATATTCCATTAATACTTGTAGTACAAACTCATCAATATTTTCAGTTAAGAAAAGCATCTCATAACCTTTTTCTTTTATACTATCTACTTGTGGCAAATTTTCAATTTTATCTAATGTCTCACCAGATGCATAATATATTTCATTTTGGTCTGGTTTCATTCTATCAAAATACTCTTTTAAAGTAACGTTCTTCTTTTCAGTTGAAGAATAAAATATGAGTAAATCTTTTAACTTATCTTTATCCATTCCAAAGTTACTATACGCACCATATTTTAATTGTGTCCCAAATACACTAAAGAACTTCTCATACTCTTCTCTATTACTTTGAAGCATTTTCTCAAGTTCAGATTTTATTTTGTTCGTAATATTCTTTTCAATTGCCTTTAACTGTCTATCATGCTGTAGCATTTCACGAGATATGTTAAGCGATAAATCTTGGCTATCCACCAAGCCCTTTACGAAACTAAAATAATCTGGAATTAAGTCAGGACATTTATCCATGATTAGAACACCATTTGAATAAAGTTGTAGACCTTTTTCATAATTTTTTGTGTAATAATCAAATGGCAAATGTGAAGGGATAAATAGTAATGCATTGTAACTTATCTGCCCTTCAACAGCACTATGAATTACTTTAATTGGCTTTTCATAATCACTAAATTTATCCATATAAAAGTTATCATAATCTTCTGCCTTAATTTCAGATTTATTCTTCTTCCAAATAGGCACCATACTATTTAGTGTTTTAGCATTTAATCTAATTGGATACCTTATATAATCTGAATACTTCTTTACAAGTTCTTCAATTGTATAATCCTCTAAAAATCTGCTATACTTCTCGTCTTCAGTGTCTTCCTTAATGTGAAGTGTAATCTTTGTACCATAGCCAACCTTTTCACATGGTTCAACAGTATAACCTTCTACGCCTTTTGAAGTCCACCTGTGCGCAATTTCTTCATCTGGTGATTTACTATCTACTGTAACCATATCACTTACCATAAATGCAGAATAGAAGCCTACACCAAATTGCCCGATAAGTTCAACATCTTTTGCATCTTTGTTTTCATTTTTAAATGCAAGTGAACCACTTTTAGCTATTGTTCCTAGGTTATTCTCAAGTTCTGATCCAGTCATACCAATACCATTATCCGTAATAATTAAATTACGATTTTCTTTGTCTATTTCGATAAGTATTTCTAAATCAGAATCTTTTAAGGAAAACTTAGAATCAGTAAGTGAACGATAATGCATCTTATCTATTGCATCACTCGCATTTGAAATTAACTCCCTTAAAAATATTTCTTTGTTTGTATAAATTGAATTTATCATTAAGTCTAAAAGTCTCTTAGACTCTGCTTTAAATTGTTTTGTACCCATAAAAAATGCACCCTCTTTCAGGTGCATTATATAACTTACATTTAGCAGTGTCAAGGTTAAAGTGCTAATTTTAACAATAAAAATCAACATTAGATACTTGATAAAATTCCTTCCATTTAGCTACTATAAAAAAATGATTTGAAACAATTGTATCTATAATGATATTTAAATCTTTATCGGGAATCTTACTATTATTATTTGCCACTATACAATTTCCACCTCGTGTCAACCATAATTTAGTTGAATTGGCAATTGGTGAACCTTTTGACACATGCACATGAATGGGTTCATTATTTTCATTTGACCAAAAATAAATTTTATAACCTGCGAGTTCAAATAAACTAGGCAATCTGTATTCCCCCTTCACGTGCCCATCCATAAAAATATGGTGCACCTTGCTCAACAATTTTTTTAAACATAGCTATTTCATCATCAGTATAATTACCTTCTTTATATGTTATTTTATAACTTGGCAATTCAAATCTTACACTATCAAAACCATATTCAGTAGGTCTCTCAAAATGTACAAACAATGTTTCTTCACCATCATCATTTATCTTTATATCTGAAAATACAACTTCTGTTTCATCGGCATATTTAACAAATGGATATACCATCGAACTCATTCTCCTTTACAATTATTTTCATAATTAGTATATCACATAAAACATAATTTTGCTAGTTTAATACGCATTATCTACATCAACAGTAACCTCTATCCTATCATCTTTGCTACAAAGCTTCTCTTTTATATCACTTACTAACTTTTCTTTATCCTCTATATCTACTGGCACAACCAAATCAAACTTTATGTCTAACTTACCATCTATTTCATTTACCCTAAAATCATGTGCTGTAAGTCTACTATCAAATTCTTTTATCATATTCTTGGTATATTTCCAAAGCCCTCTTACTTCTTCTGAATGTATTGCAAGCGGATCTATATGTATAACAAGCATTATCCCATGGTCTTTTAATACTTCCCTTTCCATTTCATCTATTATATTATGGATATCTACTATATTTTCATCATCTGATACTTCTGCATGAACTGTTGCCATTATTGTTCCTGGCCCGTACTCATGAACTATTAAATCGTGTATGCCTATTATGTGGTCATTGCTAAGTAATGTGTCTTTTATGTTGTTTACAACTTCCTCATCTGGAGGAGCCCCAAGTATAAGCCCTACAATTTCACGAAATAGTCTTATACCAGCAAAAAGTATAAAACATGCAACAAATATTCCGGCAATAGCATCAACTGGTAACGTTACAAATTTTCCAAGTACTACAGATAAAATAACTATTGCAGTAGTTAAAACATCATTTAAGCTATCTGTTGCTGTTGCTTTTAATACATTCGAATTTATTAATTTACCCATATATTTGTTATACGAAAACATCCAAAGTTTTACTATAACTGTTAATACAAGTATTATTAACAGTATACGATTATATACTACTTCGTTTGGCACTAATAACTTTCCTATTGATGTAGTTAGAAGTTCAAAACCAAATAGCATTATCATAAAAGAAACTACAAGCGAAGCAACATACTCTATTCTTCCGTGCCCGAATGGATGCTCTTTGTCTGCCTCTTTATTACTAAGTTTTGAGCTTATTACCGTTACTATTGAAGACGCTGTGTCTGACAAGCTGTTAAACGCATCAGAAATTATCGCTATACTATTCATAATAATGCCAATTATTATTTTCACAATAAACAATAATAAATTGCATACTATACCAAGAGTTCCACTTAAAACTCCATACTTTTCACGAACCAATGTGTTATCGGTATCATCAAAGTTAGGTATAAATTTTTTTATTAATAACTTTATCATTTTACATTACCTCTATTACATATGACGCACTAAATTCCTCACCAATATTTAACTCTACTATTCCTTCTTTTTTAGCAAATTCACCATTGTGCCCTACTGTATCTGCAATTCCAAACCATGGCTCTAAACATACAAATGGTGCACCAGTTTTTTTGCTCCATATACCAAGGTATGGGAAACCTGCTATGTGCATACATACTGCTTTATCCGTTACCTTTGATTTTAACCATACTTTTGATGAATTTAAGTCCTTAAAAATCATAGCATCATCATCAAAACTATGTTCATCTAAATCAATTTTATTTTCGTTTGTTAAAAACGCTTCGTTAGTAAACTTTACTAAACCATTTTCTACAAACACTTTATTTTGTGTTTCTGGCTTTTCAAATTCGATATAGTAATCTGTTATATCCGAAAACATATTAAATGCAGGGTGCCCGCCAATGCTGAAAAACATTGCATTGTTACCTGAATTTACTACTTCATAAGTAACTTTTACGGTCCTTACATTTAATTCGTATTTAATATATAATTCAAACTCAAATGGATATTTTTTTAATGTTTCTTCATTACTTTGAAGCATAAACGTAATAGAATCTTTTGTTTTAGCAAATAAATCAAATTTCATATCTCGTGCAAAGCCGTGTTGCTTCATTGAATATTCCGAACCTTTTATAATGCACTTATTATCTTTTAACATACCTACCATTGGAAATAATACTGGTGCATGTCTACCCCAATACTTTTC
This sequence comes from Clostridia bacterium, assembly GCA_017450465.1. Lineage (GTDB taxonomy): Bacteria > Bacillota > Clostridia > TANB77 > RGIG9151 > RGIG3495. The sequence continues at coordinate 24,574 of JAFSUW010000006.1, forward strand.
GTCCCCATTCCATAAATATTCAGTATTATTATAGTTTATACTAGTTAATTCTGCCCCTTCTTCTTTCACATTTACAGTTAAAAAATCGTTTGATATTGTATACATAGTGTATCCTCCTATATGTTTTCTATCTGCCAATCTATTGCATCTTTACCTAATATTTCATTTGCTCTTTTAAAATGATTACATCCAAAGAAACCACGACTTGCTGAAAGTGGGCTTGGATGAACTGATTTTAATATATAATGCTGAGGATTCGTAATAAGTGCCTCTTTTGTTTTAGCCGAGCTTCCCCAAAGCATAAATATTACTGTCTTTTCTCTTTCATTTAATATTTTTATTATATTGTCAGTAAACTCTTCCCAACCTTTATCTTTATGAGAATTTGCAAGGCCTTTACGAACCGTCAATACATTGTTAAGCAACAACACTCCTTGCTTCGCCCATTTTTCTAAAAAGCCGTTATTTGGTATATAACAACCAAGTTCATCATGAAGCTCTTTATATATATTGAGTAACGATGGCGGAATATCTACACCTGGCTTTACAGAAAATGAAAGCCCATGTGCTTGACCTTCTTCATGATATGGATCTTGTCCTATTATTACTACTTTTATGTTGTTATAATCCGCAAGTTTTAAGCTGTTAAAAATGTCATTCATATCTGGATATATTTTATAATGACCATATTCATAGATTAAAAATTGTCTTATCTTTTGATAATAATCTTTTTTAAACTCATCTTTTAATATATCATCCCATGAATTACCTAAATGAACCACAGTATCACCCCTAATTATATTTTTCCATCGCTTTATTTATTCCAGAAGACACTATTATACTTGCCGCATCAACTGCATTATCTATTGCTACATCTAGCTCCTTAATTTCCTCTTTAGTAAAGTTACCTAAAACATAATTAATTAAGTCAATATTTGGCTTACCTATTCCAATGCGAATTCTTTTTACCTTTTTGCTGCCTAAATGTGCCAAAACAGATTTCATCCCATTATGTGTTCCAGCACTACCGCTTTCGCGTATACGAATTTTCCCAACAGGCAAATCTATATCATCATAAACAATAAGCACATTATCTAAATCTTCTTTATAAAAATTAACTATTTCAATAACACTTTCACCGCTATTGTTCATATATGTTTCTGGTTTTACAAGTAGTACTTTTTTGCCTTCAATATGCCCGTCACCAACCTTCGCCTTAAACTTTTCCTTAGTAACAGATATATTGTATTTACTAGCAAGTCTATCTAGAAACATATAACCCGTATTATGCCTTGTCTTTTCATATTCGCCACCTGGATTCCCAAGCCCTACAATTATATACATTATTATCTTCCTTTCATTTAATTTCCCATTATCATATCAAATACATCGGATAACATTCCTTCGTTTTCAAAGCCATCACCTGAATATTGCGATTCAAACGTTACAAATTTATCACTACATCTTTTTAGTAATGCCCTCATTATTATTGCTATATTTTTCTTTTGATTTTCTTCTTCATAACTTTCCGTATATATATCATCATCTTTCCATGTCGATGTTAATACATACGGGTTACTAAGCTCCTTCACGCATCTAGGTAGCCAATTTTTACTTGAAAGTCCTATTAGTATTATCACCTTGTGCTCTAATGAATTTGATAAATATGTCATCGGTGTAGAAAAGGTTATAGAGTTTTTGTAATCTTCCTCTTCCATTTCGAATATACTTTCTGCTGCTTTTACTTCGTTTTTTATCATCTTCAAAAATTCTTTATTTACATCTATTGTATGAAAGTTTCTTACTGTTTCATCAAACGTATTTGCGCTATCTATTAATCTTTTTATGTTTATAATATCTTCTTCATTTGCTCCGTATACAAGTAAAATTTCAACAAACACTTTTCTGAAAAACTCATCTATTGGAAGTGGTTCATGTTCTCTATAATCATTTATCCAATTTCGTATAAATTCATATTTTTGAACATTACTATATCCTATTCTTTCAATTATTCCTTCCTCATCTACTTGCGGGAATTTTGCAAATGGGTTTTGACTACATACGATTCCGGCTAAAATAGAACTACGAACTGGGTCGATATCTAATATCATCATAATTAATGCCTTCACATCATCCCTATTTGGCACTATCTTTTCATCCGGATGACACAAATATCCAAGCGTGATTAATGCATGTACAAATTTATTATCTATAAATCTATTTTTCCTAGATATATTTATCATATTTATATTTGCTTTTGCTAAACCAGAACTTAAAACATATTCTGTTACTGGATCTGCATAGGTCGATATTATTGCTATATTTTCTTCCTTATACCCCTTTTTTATTAAATCTTTAGTGTAATTTATAACATTAAATAACATGGTAGAACGAAGTGGTACTTGTGGTATTCTTTCGATAAGATTACATTTTTTGGCCTTTATTTTTCCTGTTTCTATGCCATCAAAAAGCATATCTGAAAACTCTACCATTTCTTTTTTACAAGTATATGGTACTGTATCTATTTTTTCTATCTCACATTTACCAAGTAGTTTTTGCTCTACATATTCTTTGTTTGCACCAAAAATACTACCATATCCACCTTCGTTGTTATACGCAATTAACGAATCAGTCATATATGGTAAAATTTTTTCAATAAAATCTATCTGACTTGGTACTGCTTCTTCTAAATTATCTACTATTAAATATTTAATGCGGTTCTTAAACGATGTCAAATACTCATCGCTTCGAAGCAAAATATTGTTATACAAATCTAGTGCCATAGCAAAATCCATAACACCACATTCTAAACATCTTCTTCTGTAGTCGCTTATTATTTTATCCGCTGTCATGTAAATTTCTTTTTTCTCGTCCGATTTTACTTCTAAACTATTATATAATCTTGTCCCTATCTTTTCATAAGAAAGTGAAGCCGATGCTGCTTTTACTAAGTTAGATGAAATATCTATCGCTATTCTATTGTCTTTTGATGCCACATCATAAAAAGCATTATTTAGCATTCTACGCTGTTCAATCAACTTAGTAAGTAAATACTGCGATACTTCAAATGTCAAAAACTTTGGCTCTACACTATATGATTTTATATCACTACATTCTTTTAATATGATTGGATAATACATCCTTATCTCTTCTTGAATAAATCCAAAAAAAGATGTTCTTTTTATTTTATTAGAACTTTTTAGTTCCATTCTTTTACGCCATTTTAGCGATTGATTTCTATTCATGACAAGTACGAGTATTTCATTACTTGAAATATTTTTATTCTCAACTAAATCTATATATGTATTAATTAAAGTTTCAGTTTTACCTGTCCCTGTACCGCCATATAGTATTTTATTCAAAAGAAGCACCTCATTTGTAAAAATAATTATTATTTCTTAAGTAATTTATTTAATACCGGCATTGCCTCTAATTCTTCTCTATCAAATGTATTAAGTGCAAATAGCATAAATGCATAAATTACCATTGCAATTCCTACTGCACTAAGTGTTGATATTGTTCTTGAATGTATCAAACTAAGTAAATAAGTATATGAATAATACGCTACTATTCCCATTGTAAGTGAAGCAAGTAATGGTTTTATAATAACCTTTGTTATTTTTAACTTTAAGTGTATCTTACTATTTAATACACAAAAACTTATAGTTGCCGCAACGAAATAACAAATTATTGTACTATATGCCGCACCCATTATTCCTATGTTATAAACTAAAATATAGTTAGATATATACTTGATTATTGCACCTATTATTATAGCTATCGCTGGCGTATAAACTTTACCCATGCCTTGTAATGAACCATTTAATGTTTGTGCAAGTGCCATAAATATTACCGCAAATGCACTAGCTCGTATGTAATAACCACCTGCTGGAGCATTAGGGAATATTGTTGCTATTAATGGTTCTGAAAGTACAGATAACCCAACTGCTGCTGGAAGTGTAATTAGTATCGTACAAAATACTGAAAACGATATCTTCTTTGAAGCATCTTCTTTATTACCTACTGCAAGTGCCGCTGATATATTAGGTACCAAACTTGTTGCGAATGCAATGTTTATCGCAAGTGGCAAGTTAAGTATAGTATCACTTTTACCAGATATTATTCCATATAGTGCCTGTGCTTCCTCTTGCGAATGTCCTGCATCAAGTAATCTTGGAATTACTGTGAGTAAATTAACCATACCAGCCATAGATGTTATAACAGCGCCAAGTGCTATTGGTATAGATAATGAAATTATATTTTTTATAATTCTTTTTGTTGATTCTACTTTGAATTCATTTTCTTTATCCTTAGCATCACGAATATCTTGCCATATGCCTTTTTTGTGCCTATTATAGTACATTAAAAGATACAAGAAACTAACAACTGTTCCGACCGTTGCACCAAATGTTGCAGCTGCTGCCATTATTTCTGGAGTATGCCCAATAAATGAAACAGCAAGTGCAATAGTGAATAAGCATTTAGCAACTTGATCTATTACCTGCGATGATGCTTGTGGTTTCATATCGCAGTAACCTTGGAAATATCCACGAATTACTGCCGCAATTGCTACAAAATACACGGATGGAGAAAGTGTCCATAAAGAATACTTAACACCAGGGTTTTTTATGACATCCGATACCCATCCAGCTGTTACAAACATAAATACACTAAAAACAATACCTACTACTGTAAATAGTTGTAACGCAACCTTAAATACCCTATGTGCACCCTTTAAGTTACCTGTTGCAACACGTTCTGCAACAAGTTTTGCAAGTGCCGATGGTATACCTACTGTAGATATTGCAAGTATTACTGTATATACCTGAAATGCTGCTCCAAAATAACTATTTCCTATATCTCCAAAACCATCTAAGTTTGTTATTGCTACTCTATATACAAAACCGAGTAATTTTATAAGCATCTGTGATATAAATAATATAATTATACCTTTCATAAATGTTTGTTTCTTTACTTGTGCCACAATGTTAACCCCCTAATATCATATCTATTACTTCATTTAATCTATCATCATTTTTGAGTAAAAATAAATACCCAATTAAGGCCTCTAGTGCAGTTGCCTTTTTATAGTCTGCAACAGAAGCATTTTTAGGTATTGTCTTACTATCTGCGTTTCTTCCACGCCTTATTATTTCTTGCTCTTCATGTGTTAAATTTTCATAAATTCTATCAAGTGCATCTGCCTGTGCTTTTGCTTTTACAAAACCTGTTGCAAGTGTATGCAATTTAGAAGTTTTTATATAACCATCATTTACTACTTTAGTTCTTACAAAAACTTCGAATACTGCATCTCCAATATATGCTAAAACTAGTGGACTTATTAGTGTTAAATCTTTTTCTTTTATATTGCTTAAATCAAAATTAATCATTTAGTATTTTTCCCTTTTAACTCCTCTTTATTTTTGTGTATTTCTAAATATGCTTCTTTTAATGTATCTTCCATTTTAGATAAAACTTCATCTGCGTAATCTATTGAACCCTCACGAATATCTCTTGCTGTTTTTTGTGCATTTATTATTGTTTCATTTGCTTGTTCATATGATTTTCTTGTAATTTCGCTTTCATCAATCATAGAAACAATGCGATTTTCAGCATCTTTAATTATTGTTTGTGCCTCTTGTTGTGCTTCAAACAAAAATCTTTGACGCTCTTCCTTTATCCATTTTGCTTGTTTAATTTCATCAGGCAAAGCAACTCTTATTTCTTTTAAGAGTTCTGTAACTTCCTTCTTCTTTACCATAGTTCTACCAGTAAGTGGCACACTCCAAGCATTATCTACAAGATCTTCAAGTCTTTCAAGCATATTAAATATTTCCATTTATCTTATCATTCCTTTCACCTAATGTTAAAGGTTATTATTAATATTCTTGCTTAAAAAAAGAAATAATAGTTCTTCCATACTTTCTTGAATCGCATTTTACCAAATTTCCTACTTTATCTTGTACATCATCTTTTTCATCAATTTCTACAACTACTATTGCGTCTTCGCTTAATTTATCATTTAGCATACCCAAAGCAATAGTCTCTATATCTTTTGAATATGGTGGATCAATAAAAACCAAATCAAATTTTTTATTTTCTAATTTTTTTAATGCTACTTTATAATCTAAATTTATGACTTGGGATTTATCTTCTTCACCGCATAACGAAATGTTCTTTTTTACAATGTCTGCTGCTTTCTTATCGCTATCTATAAAAACGCATTCTTTTGCGCCACGACTCAATGATTCAAGACCTAGTGCGCCACTTCCCGCAAACATATCTAAAACAACCGCATCAATTACCTTTGTACTTAAAATATTAAACAACGATTCCTTAACTCTATCTGCTGTTGGACGCGTTATGTCAAAACCATCTAAAGTTAAAAGCTTTCTGCCTCTATGTTTTCCTGAAATAATTCTCATAATATTATTCCTTCATTTATTTTTTCATTTACATTTTATAATATTGATATCTAAACTGCAAGTTTTTTTATAAAATATACAAAAAAAAGACACCAAACCGAAGTTTAGTGCCTTATGTTATGTTTAGCCAACTGCTTTAATTACGACTGCGGGGCTCGTGATGAGCTGAATAAGATTCTCGTCACGTTTGGCATACGCGTTTCTGCGGAACATCGCGATTTCTCCCCTATCTCCCATAAAGCCGCCGTACGTTACGAAGTTGTCTTCTCCGTTTCTTGCGATACGTACCGTATTACCGGCGCCATCAGCAAAGAGGCCATCTACGCATCGTACACCACTTTTTTCGAAAACATGATGTGCTGTGGGAGAATCGATGTAGTTTCCTACATAACGGCTGTTGTCACAACCATCGTGGAAACTTACAAGACCATGTGCTACACGGTATCCATACCACACAAGAAGTTCGCTCTCCGTGGCAATGTCAGAATGCTTTTCGCCCTCATGGAAGAACTTTTTGGCCTTCTTACGCCAGGCCTTAAAAGAAAGTCCACGAAAAACCTCGGCACCACTCTTGAAAGTGAGATCACCCTTCTCAGAAATCGAGGGCTCTACGGTAGAAATCCAGTAGTCATAATTTACTTCCGCCCTTGCCGCACGAACAGATTTGATAAACTTAATCTGCCGTCCGGTACGCGGAGAAGCTTCCTCAAGCCACTGATCTACCTCTTCTCTTTCAGTAGGACCTACAAAGAAGAAGTTGTCCATACATCCTCCTTAGCTCTTCTTAATTACAACAACTCCAACAAAGTGACGTGCAGAGAAGTTGTAATTTTCCTCAAACCTGTACATTGCCACAGGATGGTTCTTACCACAACTCTTATACGAACCACCTACCAAGGCAATGCTCTTAAAGGCAGGCGACATAACTACCTTAGTAGTATTGCCTACTCCGTCGGCAAATCCACCAATGACGCGGCTATTCGTGGATTCAATTTCATGGCTGCTCGTAGGTGAATCTTCAAAATTCCCAAGAGCCGAACTGTCATCGCACACATACTCGATGGCCCAATAACCTTCGGCAACTCTATATGCGTACCAGAGCATAAGCTCATAAAGAGTAGCAAGTTCAGAGTGCCATTCACCATCGTCGAAGTAAGTTTTTGCCACCGCGGGCCACCTGGCAACCTTGATTTTACGCACGATTTCTTCACCGGGCTTGTAGACAAGGTTGTAATCGTCATCAAACACGGGCTCAATCGTTGCGATGAAGTACTCATATTTGATTGCCTTGAGTGCCCATCTCACAGTTCTTAAAAAATCCTGTTGGTTATCCGAATACGCTTCTTCATTCTTCTCCAACCATTCACGTACTTTCTTGCGTTCTTTTTTCCCCATATGGAAGAAATATCTTTGGTTCATGACACGTCCTTTCTGCATTGTGCATATATTTACGCTTTCCTCAGCTACTATACTTTGCCGATTTTTGCCGTTTGCAAAAACATAATTATTATATCATATTAATTATGTAAAGTAAAGAAAAATTTCTTAACACAAAAAGAGCCGAACCTAAGTTCAGCCCTCATTTTTATTTGGTCGTTCTCTAACAACTAAAACTGCTGTACTATTTATCTTCAAAATATCAAACGCTGGTGCCAAAGGAAAATAGTATGCCACAGGATAAACTTGACCAAATGCTTCAACGTCTCCTCCACAGAGTGCATAAGACCTTTCTGCTTGCACAAGTTTCATTGTGTTACCTACTCCGTCCGAAAAACCTCCGACCATTTTAATACCCGATAAATCAATTTTATGCGAACTTCCCGGAGAATTTTTATAATTACCTTCACTGCTACTGTTGTCGCAAATAAACGAAAGTGTCCACATTCTCCTTGCAACTCGATAACCATACCATAAAAATAATTCATCCAAATTTGAAATTTTGGAGTACCACGATGAAGTATTAAAATATTCAGAAGCTTTTTTTATCCACTCTTGTAACGAATGTCCAGTAGCTACTTTTTTACCCTTGCCATAAAAAATCTCACCGTTATCCGAAAACGAAGGTTCAATAGTCGCAATTTTATACGAATAGTTTATTCTCTTAACTGCTTTTTCGACGTTACTTACAAAACGTACCTGATGCACAGCCGGTTTTACTGTTTTTAACCAGTCTTCGACTTCCTTAATTTTTGCTTCGTCCATTTCAAAAAAGTAATTAAGTTTGTCTTCCATGATATACGTCCTCCCGCCTTGCGGCTATTTAACAACTCCAAAAGAAATCTTTTGGCATAACTTTTCTCCTCCGATATTTTTATTTTAGCATAATTATTTTTTTATTACAATTAAAAAAACAGGCACCAAACCCGAAGGTTTAGTGCCTTAACATGTTATTTTTCTGTTCTTCTCAAAACGATTTTGCCGCTTGCGTAGTCATCGGTAAGATCAGATCTTTCATACTGGTGCAGAGTATATACCGGGACATACTTCCCAGAATCTCTACAGTATCCTCCGACATACGCATATTTGCGCTTGTTCTTGATAATTTTGCGAGTGTTCCCGATACCATCTGCAAAGCCACCGACTTCCGTCTTACCAGCACGTGTAAACACTCTTACACCATCCGGTGAATCGCGATAATTTCCGGCCGACGAACTGTCATCGCAGACATACTCAATTGTCCAATAACCTCTTGCCACACGATACGCATACCAAAGCGTAAGCTCGTTAAGCGTTGCCAGATCCGACTGCCAAAAACCATTACTGAAATACTCTGTCGCCATGTATTTCCAGTGCTCAGGCGAATATTTACGAGCTACTTCCGACCCTTCGGAAAAATAGATATACCCAGTTTTCGGATTAACCGACGGCTCGATACACGAAATCTGAAAGTCGTAATCAACAGTTTCTAATGCTCTCCCTGTGACTTCTGCGAATATCTGCTGCTGAACTGTCTTAGGAGTAAAACCTTTAAGCCATTTTTCTACAATATCACGTTCATGTTGCCCCATAAAGAAAAATCCCTGCTGTGCCATCTCAAAACGATATCCATTCAACTGATAATGTGCTACTTCACCTAATGCATCCTCAACAGAAAAACCTTCATCGGATATCTTAATCGTTGCTTCGCCCACTTTGATCACGGCTTTATCTATCTCGATAGTATTGCCGTTTACTTCTATTTTTGTCATACGTCCTCCATGTTTTTATTTAGTGTTTAAATACGTCCTCAGTTTTACTGATTTCATATATAAAACTCATGGAATATATTTTATCACATTGTTTACATAAAATCAACCGTTTGACAAAATATCCTTTACTACCTCACTTGCAATAATTAAGCCAGCAACTGATGGTACGAAAGAAATACTACCTGGGACATGTTTATTATTTGAACTCGTTAATTCCACTAATGGTTTTATCGGTTCTTCTTTCGAATAAACAACTTTTAACGAATCTATATTTCTTTCCTTTAATTCTTTTCTCATAACCTTTGCTAGTGGGCAAATACTTGTTTTATATATATCTGTCACTTCAAACTTTGTGGGATCTAATTTATTACCCGTACCCATACTAGAAATTATAGGAATGTTTAATTCTTTTGCCCTTATAACTAATTCTATCTTAGCTGTAATTGTATCAATAGCATCTACGATATAACTTAAATCACTTTCAATTATTCCTTTAGTTTCGGGCATAAAAAATTCTTTATAAACTTCTACATTCGCATTTTTATTAATTTCCAATATTCTTTCTTTTGCTACATCAACTTTATATTGTCCAATGGTACTATTTAATGCTATTAGTTGCCTATTTAGGTTAGTTATACTTACCGTATCGTTATCCACTAAAACAAAATTACCAACACCTGCTCTTGCTAGTGCTTCAACTACATACGAACCTACTCCACCTATTCCAAAAACTGCAACTTTGGCTCTTTTAAGCTTCTCTATATTTTCTTTACCTATTAAAATTTCCGTTCTTAAAAATTGACTCTCCATTATTATCTCCCTTTCCTAGTTTATTATATAGTAAACCTGTATATATGTAAACAAAAAAAGACACTAAACCGAAGTTTAGTGCCTAAAACTTATTCCTTTATCACGAGTATTCCTGTGCAAAAAGGATATATGTTTTTAGAATGCATCACGATTCGAATGTCTATGGCACTGTTGCTACCGTTTTCAGGATATATATCGCCTAATATAGCCAAACTATCGTAGTATTTTATTAATTTTGGCGTATTTCCTATACCATCACAAAAGCCACCACAGTAAGTCATCCCTGAATCGTTTACTTTATACGGACCTGTAGAATAAAATAATTTTTTCTCGCACACTCCTTCTAAATCCCACAAATCATATGCCACTCTAAAAGCATACCACAAAAAGACTTCATCCTTATTTGCCAGTTCTGAATGTAATCCATCTTTATTGTAGTAACCTTTGGCAAAACCTTCCCACGAAGCGCATTCACTGTTAGCAATAACTTTACCATCATTCCACTTTGATACAAGTTCATGCATCAAAATATAATAATCATAGTTAGTAACATATAACGCTCTACGCACATCTGCAACAAACGTCTTTTGCTTTTCTGTATTCGGCTTCGCATCGTCCACCCACAATCTAACAACATTTCGGGCCCTTTTGTCCATCAAAAAGAAATGCTCAATTTTTTTGCCCATATTAACCTCACAAAATAAAAATGATATGAATACGACTCTAGTGCGTGCTAGTTATTGTTTTTTGCAAAACATAACTATAATATCACGTTTGTTATGTAAAGTAAAGTGTGAATTTATATCGAGTTGTTTGCCTCCGTTCCTATCGGTCCCTAAAAATATTTTTTTAATACATTTAACTAAACAAGATGTAAAACAAAAATATAAGCGAACTTTTAACGTAGTTTTTTGCATTTCTCCAAAACATCTTATGGTGGTCAAAAAAGCCGGATGCTTTTTGAGCGAGAATGCGACATGGACGTCATCATGCGAGCGACCACCATTTGTTTTGGCTAGAAATAAAAAAACGAAGTGCTTGTGAGCGTTATTTGTTTTATATCTTGTTTAGGTTTTATGGAGCACAATGTGCTCCGCTATAAGTACTAATGTGTATAAAAAATAATAATTTGTCCATAATCTACATCAAGGAGTGATTTTATGAAAAAACTATTTTTAATTTTTATATTTCTATCTGTTGTTTTTAGTAGTGCTATCGCTACATACAAAATTTACACTAGCAAAAATACACCACAAATACCATTTGAACAAATTGACGTCAAAACCGATTTTACCAAAATAGATGAAACTACCACTGAAATCTCACACGATGTTGAAAAAACAAATGAAGAAAACACAACTTCTGATAATCCTTCAGAGTTTATTATGCCTGTAAACTCGTCAACCTTTGGTATGACATTTTCAAATGGCAAACTAATCTATTCAAAAACATTAAATGAATGGACTACACATAACGGAATAGATATAATAGGTAAATTAAGTGAGCCCGTCTTTGCCACTAATGATGGAATTATAACTAATATATCCAGTTCATCTACAGATGGAATAAAAATTACTATAGAGCACGAAAATGGCTATAGTTCTATCTATTCTAACCTTTCTACAACAAAACTTGTAAACTTAAACGAAAAAGTAAAAAAAGGGCAAGTTATAAGTGGCATCGGTAAAACGGCAGAATTTGAATATGAAGAACCAGATCATTTACATTTTGAAATGTACAAAGATGGATTAGTGATTGACCCATTAAGTGTAATACATGAAAATAATTCTTCTTTTGGATATAACTAAAGGGCGATTATTAATCGCCCTTTAACTTTACTTAATTATTGTTACTGTTGGATTTCCACCATTTGCAGCATTACATGCATTTGCTTCATCTGTATCAATGTGCATTGCAAGTTTGAACTTAGGACTTACTCTTATTACTGTTTCACCAAATATTAGTGGACGTCCATCTGTTTCAACTTTAACGCTTACTATATCTTTATCTTTTACACCAAAGTTTTCAGCGTCTTCTGGAGTCATATGAATATGACGTTTTGCAATAATTAAACCTTTATCTAAAGTAAGTGAACCATGTTCTGTTTTAAGCTCTACACCTGGTGTATTTTCAATATCTCCAGATTCTCTTATTTCTCCCATTATGCCAAGTGCATAACAATCAGATTTAGCAAATTCAACTTGTGCATGGTCACGAACTGGGCCTAAAACTGCAACGTTTTCAAATGTTTTCTTTGGTCCTACAACTGTTACTCTTTCTTCAGCAGCAAATTGCCCTGGTTGTGATAATTCTTTTTTAACGGTAAGTTGATGCCCCTCACCAAATAAAATCTCAACTTGTTCTTGTGTTAAATGAACATGTCTTGCTGATACTTCTAACATAATGTTTTCCATATTACTTTCCTCCCGTATTTGTATTTCCTACCGAAAGAAAGTGTAACATAATTTTTTTTATTTTTCAACATTATTGTTCCATTTGTCTACCCAAAAATCCGGCAGCCGATTGTACAAGTTTTATTTCTGCGTCCCCCATTTGTGCTGATGCATCGGTCGACATTAGTACTACCGAACCAATCGTATCGCCTTCTGAAACTATAGGATAAACTACCTGCGCACAATATTTATCTGCCGCTTCATTTGTAAATAACGGTATCCTTTTTTCATGTGCATTATGAGTTACCCATGTTGTTTTATCTTGCATTATTTTTTCAAGTTCATGGCTTACACTTTTTTCTAAAAATTCTCTTTTGGATGCACCAGATACTGCAATTACATTATCTGTATCTGTGATACAAGCAACATAGCCACTAGTTTTTGCTAAAGTTTCCGCATATTGAAGCGCAAATTCACTAAGTTCTCCTATAGGAGAATATTTTTTTAATATTACCTCACCATCTTTATCAGTAAATATTTCAAGTGGGTCCCCTTCTCTTATTCTTAAAGTCTTTCTAATTTCTTTTGGAATAACAACTCTTCCAAGGTCATCTATTCTTCTTACTATACCTGTAGCTTTCACAATACTACCTCCTTAAACTAAAGTTTCATTTGATAGTAGTATCTATTAAAAGCGACAATTTTATACATATATTTTTAAAATATAAAATGAGGCAAATATTTGCCTCATTTTTATTAATTATTTTCATTTGTTTTATAAAATGTCTTATAATCAATTGCAATATATTGATTACTTGTTTCTACCTCTGCTTTATCTATTAATTCTTGACCTACATTTTGCATAAAGTCATTATAAATATCATCAGTTATTATAGTTGGCTTTTCATTCTTAGTTTCTACTTTTTCACGTTTTACTATATGATAGCCATAATCACTTTCGACAAGTTCAGGATAAACCTCACCATCTGCTACTGCAAAAACTGCATCTTCATATGGTTTTACAAAAGAGCCTACTGATATTCCTGTATATAAACCACCTGTTGACTTTGAACCAGGATCATCAGTATACTCACCTGCAAGTTTTGCAAAATCTTCACCATTTTTTATTCTTGCTAAAACAGCTTCGGCTTTCTTCTTAACATCTGCCTTTTCCGCATCTGTCATGCCTTGTGTATTAAATAATATGTGCCTTGAATCAAATACTGTTTTTTCCTCTTCAGGTGCTAAAGAAAGTGCAAGTTTTTCGATAAGTGCATTTTCTTTCATTATTCTTAAAAAGTCTTCTTTAGATAAGCCATTTAATGCAAGGAATTCAAAAGTTGAATCAACTTGCGAATTTAATTTTTGTATTTCTTCATCAGTTAACTCTATTTTCCTCTTTCTTGCTTCCTGTGTTAAAGTCTTTGTATTAATTATTAAATCTTTTGCAGCGTCTTTTGCAATATCTTTATTTGGAACTCCTTCTAATTCATCTAATTCTTCCCAATCAATAGTTCCATTACCATTCTGCTTGTTTCTTACTTCCATATAACTCATTTCCCAAGCTAAATATGCCTTAAATTCATCTGCGTCTACTGCTTCTCCATTTATTTTTAGTACATAATCATTACTATCACTATAAAGCCATAACAACGATGCTATCAATATAAAAACGATTGTAAAAACAGCTAAAATCAAACCCTTTCGTTTCATCGCTATTTACCTTACCTTTCATATAAATTTAACTACTTTATCATTATAGCGTACTAAACTTTATTATTCAATAAAATTAAACTTTGTAACACAAATTTAACATTTCTCAAAAGCTCATCTTCATTTTCTTCACGTTTAAGTGTTAAAGCCATTTGACTACCTGCAGATATCATAATTTTGCCTTTATTTTGCTCAAGCAATTTACTAATTTCTTCCGCAGTTAGCACTTTATTACTATTAAATTCAAAAACTACATTGCCTGTTTTATCATATATACTCTTAACACCTGCATCATTTGCCATATACTTTATTTCAACAATGTTAAGTAGTCTTAAAGTTTCTTTTGGTATATCGCCAAATCTATCAGTAAGCTCATCAATTATGTCCGACAGCTCTTCCTCATTTGAAACTTTAGATATTTTTTGATACATCTCCATTTTTTGAATTTCATTTTTTATATATTTTTCACTAATATATGCATTTATGTTTAAGTCAATCTGCGTACTTTCTTCTTTAGTTTCAAAAGTACCACCTTTTAACTCTTTAATAGTTTCAGCAAGTAATTTACAATACGTTTCATAACCTACAGCACTTAAATGGCCATGCTGCTGTTCACCAATTAAACTACCAGCTCCTCTAATCTCCAAATCACGCATCGCAATTTTGATACCCGAACCAAACTCAGTAAACTCCTTAATTGCCTTTAATCTTTTTTCTGCAATTTCGGATAAAACTTTATCTTTTCTATACGTAATATACGCAAAAGCAAGACGATCAGAGCGCCCAACTCTTCCACGAAGTTGATATAACTGTGATAACCCTAAATTTTCAGCATTCTCTACAACTATCGTATTAACATTTGGGATATCAAGACCAGAATCTATAATAGTTGTACAAACCAAAACATCATACTCATGATTTGAAAACTTAAGCATAATATCTTCAAGTTCTGTAGGAGGAAGTTTACCATGTGCATAAACTACACGAGCATTTGGCACATCTTGTTGAACCTTTAAAGCCACCTTATCGATATCCTCAACTTTGTTGTATAAGTAATAAACCTGACCATTTCTTTCAAGTTCACGCCTTATGGCTTCACGAATTATTCCTCTATCATATTCAAAAACATATGTCTGTACAGGACTACGATTACTTGGTGGCTCATAAATAACACTTACGTCCTTTACTCCAACCATCGACATATTAAGTGTACGTGGAATAGGCGTAGCAGATAAAGTAAGAACATCAACATTTGCTTTTGTCATTTTTATTTTTTCTTTATCCATAACACCAAATTTTTGCTCTTCATCAATAATAAGTAGTCCTAAATCCTTAAATGCTACATCTTTTTGAACAATTCTATGTGTTCCAATTAATATATCTATGTCACCGGATTTAACCCTTTTTAGTATTTCCTTTTGCTCTGCTTTAGATTTTAATCTGCTTAACATCCCTATTTTTACAGGATAATCTTTCATTCTACCAACAAAACTATGATAATGTTGAGACGTTAAAACTGTAGTAGGTGCAAGATATGCAACTTGTTTACCATCCATAACGGCCTTAAACGCTGCACGAATTGCAACTTCGGTTTTACCATATCCAACATCACCACAAAGAAGTCTATCCATTGGTTTTTGGTCTTCCATATCTTTTTTTATTTCTTCAATACAACGAAGTTGGTCTGGTGTTTCTTCATACGGAAATGCTTCTTCAAATTCACTTTGCCATACTGTATCTTCTGAAAAAGCAAAGCCCTTCGTAACTTCTCTTTCAGCATATAGTTTTACAAGTTCTTCTGCAATTTCTCTTAAATCGGATTTAACCCTTGATGTAACTTTACTCCAATCTTGTCCGCCCATCTTACTAAGGCGTGGTTCTTTACCATCCGCACCTATATATTTACTAACATTATCTAACTGATTTACAGGTACATAAAGAGTATCTCCTTTTGCATAGGAAATCTTTATATAGTCTTTAATTACTCCACCAGCATCTAATGTTTCAATACCTAAATATAAACCAATACCATGTTTATCATGTACAACATATTCGCCCGGTTTTAATTCGTCTATATTAACTTTTAACGCTTTACTCTTTTCCTTTGGTGCTTTCTTTACTTTTTCAATACCAAATACTTCTCTATCACTAATAACAATTGTTTTCGTATCAGGATATTCAAAACCAGAAGACAAATTCCCTTTTGTTATATACACGCTGCCATAGTTCGGTAACCTATCTATACTTTCTACATACAAAACATTCTCTATACCATTATCCGTTAATTCTTTCGTTAGATTTTTTGCTTTTTGTTCTGTACCAGCAAAAATAAAAATTCTATTTTCATCACTTTGCCAAACTTTTATACTCTTGGTTAAAGTATCAAACGAATTAGCAAACCCTGTAAGTTCACGACTAAGCATAGAAAATTTTAATGCTCGTGAAAAATCTTTTAACCTAGTTTCTAAAGTAGATATAAAAATTGCTTTATGAGAAAACAACTCTTCTAATAATTCTTCCTTCGTAGGCATTTCAATATCGGTAGTTTCCTCTTCTTCTTTATCTACCTTATCAGATAACTCAAACAATTTAGTTTCTATTTTATCTATTATTCTTTGTGGTTCTTCGACAAAAACAAGATAATCACTTGGAATATATCCTAAAAAACTAACATCATTTGCCTCACTACTTGCTTCTACAGGGAAAATATCTACTTTATCTATCGTGTCTATAGTTCTTTGTGTTAATACATCAAAAACACGAATTGAATCTATATCATCACCAAAAAATTCAATTCTAACAGGATTATTCATAGTAGGTGAATAAAAATCTACAATACCACCACGAACAGCAAATTGGCCAACACCTTCTATAACATCTGCATATTCATAACCACTGTCAACAAAACATTCTTGTAATTTATTTATTTCTATAGTTTCTCCTAAAGACAATGTTAAAATCTTGTCTTTATAATCATTAATTTTTGAAAATTTATTAAATAAAACATCTAAAGTAGTAACAATATTAGGGTTATCACCCTTTAGCAATTTCTCAAAAATTTTAGCTCTATTTATTTCAATATCTTTACTTTTAGAAATTTTCCCATACACATCTTCTGATGGGAAATACATTACTTCCTTACCTGTTAAAGTTTCAAAATCAAAAATAACATTTTGAATATTCTTCTCATTTTGAGCAACAAAAACAAACGGTCTTTTGGTATTAAAAGAAACGGCATTAATAAAACCGCGTCTTTCCATTTCACCAAGGCCGTTAACCACAAGCACATTGCTACCTATGTTTTTTAATATCTCATTAAATTCTTTTGATTCATTTAATATATTACCTAATTTATTCACGATTTTTCTCCTTCTTAAAATAACAATATATGATATCACATTTTTGGTGAACTGTCCATATAATGTTATGTAGACTGAAAAATGAAAGGACTGTTGTTATGCTCCTCGCATCAATCATTTTTGCCATATCTGCAAACATCGATACACTAATATTGTTTATACCCTATGGTTTAAATAATACAAAAATACCACTACTAAATAAACTACTAATTGCCATTATAAGCAGTATTGGTACATATATATCAATAAACTTCGGGCAAACTCTAGGCAAATTTCTACCTAAAACTTATTCAAATTTCATTGGTGGATTTATACTGATACTACTTGGCATTTCCATAATTTATCAAGCAATTATAAAAAAAGAAACACCTGTAGAAAAACTATCTAACTTAAGTTTAGCTAAAACTATGTTTCTTGCTATTACTTTAAGCATACACGATATAAGTGTAGGTATCGCCGCTGGAATATGTGAAATAAATGCTCTACTCACAACAATATTTCATTTTATTTCATTAATTATTATAATTTACTTAGGGCTTTTTATTGGAAAAAATATTAAATTAAAAACTCCCTCAAAGTATTTTGAAATACTATCCGGAGTTTTGGTTATATTAATTGGTGTTTTAGGAATTGTTGGGTAAATTGTTGTTTGTATTAGTAAATGAGTTTTTGAACAATGTGGGCAATATTGTGTGTAAAAAGTACTTAAAATGCGTATTATACAATCACCCTTATGCCCAATTTATGTTTGTCAAAGATTTGATGTTTTGGCAAGGCAAACAAGCGAAAAAAACGGAAGCGTATGTGTTATACGCTGAGTATTTTTGATGCGAAGTTTAACGCAGACAAAACGCAAATATTTGACAAACCCAGTAATAAACAACAATTTACTTAAGTGTCCTTAATGAATTTAACACTGCAATTACTAGCACACCTACATCTGCAAATACTGCTGCCCACATACTAACTAATCCAAAAGCACTAAGTAGCAATACTAAAAATTTTACAAGCAGTATCATTGTAATATTTTCTTTTACAATTGCCATTGTCTTTTTTGCTATTTTTAATAAATCTAAAATCTTTTCTAAATTGTCTCCCATTATTACTACATCGGATGCCTCTATTGCTGCATCGCTACCAAGGGCACCCATTGAAACACCTACATCTGCTCTAACTATTGCTGGTGCATCATTTATACCATCACCAACAAACATAACTTTATTCTTATCTACCATCATTATTTCTATTTCTTTTATCTTATCTTCTGGGAGAAGCTCACTTCTTACTTCATCTACACCTATTTGCTCTGCTACCTTTCTTGCAATTTCTGCATTATCACCTGTAAGCATTATAGTTCTATTTATGGAAAGTTTATTTACCACATGCTTTGCTTCTTCTTTTATTTTATCTGAAATGTTTATATATCCTAAATAGTTACCATCTACAGCCAAATGGACTACTGTTCCGAATGATTTTGGCTTTACAAAATCAATGTCTAATTTATTCATAAGTTTTTCATTACCAAGTACTACTTCCTTGCCTTTTACTTTTGCCTTTATTCCAAAGCCAGAAAGTTCTTCAACATCTGTTACATCATCTTCTACTATTTTACCTAAATATGCCTTTTTTAATGAACATGCAATAGGATGATTTGAAAAGTTTTCAGTATGCACTGCAAGATTTAATATTTCTTCTTTTTTGTCCTCAGGATAAATTTCACTTACTTCAAATACACCATGCGTTAGTGTACCTGTTTTATCAAAAACTATTGTATTTACTTTCGTAATTGTTTCTAATGCACTACCACCTTTTACTAATATTCCCGATTTTGCTGCCTTACCTATACCACCAAAAAAACTAAGTGGAATTGATACTACAAGCGCACAAGGGCAAGACACTACTAAAAATACCAATGCTTTATATACACCGCCAGATAAATCATTTATAAACAAATGAACAAGTACTATAATTAACGCACCTATTAAAACGAGTGGGGTATATACTTTTGAAAATTTAGTAATAAATTTTTCGGTTTTTGCCTTTTTACTTTCAGCATTACTTACCATATCTATAATCTTATTTACAGCTGCTTCTTTGTATTCTTTTGTAACTTTAATTTCAATCACACCGGTCTTATTTATCGTTCCGCCAAATACTTCTAGCCCTTCCCCTACTTCATATGGAAGTGATTCACCTGTTAACATCGAATTATCTACAAAACTTGTGCCAGTTAAAACCACAGCATCTAAAGGTATTTTTTCGCCTGGCTTAACTAACAATATATCATCTATTTTTACTTCTTCTGGACTTACCTCAATATATTCTTCGCCTTTTTTTACTCTTGCTATTTCTGGTTTTAATTCCATTAGCTTTTCAATAGATTTTTTAGATTTTGACTCCGCCATTTCAGCAAACATTTCGCCAATTTCATAAAATATCATAACAAAAACAGCTTCTTCATATTTGCCAATGCACATTGCTCCTATTGTAGCAACACTCATTAAAAATAGTTCATCAAAAATTTCACCTTTTAATACATTTTTTATTGCACCTATTACTACTTCATACCCAATAATAAGATAACTTATTAAAAATAGTATAGGAAAATCTAACTTAAATACAAAACCTAATACAAAAAATATAAGACTTAAAATTATTTTTATCATTTGAGTGCCTCCTATTTCGATTCCATAATATGTTCAAAACCACGTTCGAAAATTTGCGTAACATGGTCATCTGCTAGTTTATAATAAATTATTTTACCTTCACGTCTAAACGTTACTAAATTGGCTTCTTTTAGTACCCTTAGCTGATGAGATATCGCTGATTTTGTCATATTAAGTAGTACTGCCAAATCACATACACACATTTCATGTTCATCAAGCGCCCACATTATTTTGGTCCTTGTACTATCTCCTACTATCCTAAAAAAATCTGCTAAATCATATAATATATCTTCTTGCATATTGTTTCTTACTCTATTTACAACATCTTCATGTATGACATCACAGTCACATCCTATTTCTTCTTTTCCCATTATATGCCTCCTTAATAGTTGAATATTTATTCAACTAATTATATTATAATTGAATATCCATTCAACTGTCAATAGATTTTAAAAAAATAATGGATGTCGTACTTTACAGCACAACATCCAAAAGATGCGTTACTTTATTACCAATACGCCCGAACCATAGTCAGCACATCTTTTTTTGTCGTTATGATATTCTGCCTCTATAGGTGCAATATACCCTGTTTTGTAGACATTAAATTTTCCGCACAAAGCATACTTAACACCTTTATATTCACACGTTTTTACAACCTTAGCAGTATTTCCTATCCCATCATAGAAGCCACCGAGCATTACCTCACCAGAACGTCTGAAATCATAACTGTAATTCCGATAAACTATGTCGCACACACCCTCAATTGACCAAATACCAAGTGCCACACGAAGAGCATAGAAAAGATACAACTCGTACTCATTTGCAAGGCATGATTTTAAGCCATCCTGCTTATAAAACGCCTTCGCTTTTTTCTCCCATTCACCATAGGTGAGTTCTTTTGCTATTTTACTATACTTTTTGTAATAAAGGTTCCCTTCTCCATCCACCGAAGGTTCCAATACTGCAATATAGTAATCATAGTCTATCACACTTAACGCATCACGCACCTTGAAATAGAAACTCTTTTGTCCTTCAGTTTTGGGCTTTAAGTGATATAACCAATTTGCTACCGCGTCCCTTGCTTCTCTATCCATCAGGAAAAAATTCGGAATTGTTTTCCTTGGATTTATCCTTTTTTTCATAACTTTCCTTTCTGCCATATGGCTACGACCCCAAGTTTTTGGTTTCCGACTTTTTTGAACTTTTCAATTATATCATATATATTATGTGAAGTAAACAAAAATAAAAAAATAGTACCAAACATTGTTTGATACTATTTGGTGCGGATGACAGGAGTTGAACCTGCATGGTCGCCCACCAGATCCTAAGTCTGGCGTGTCTGCCAATTCCACCACATCCGCATAATAGAGTTAATCTATAAGCCGGGTTCTGTATTTGACTATCATTTATCTAGGCACTATATCTCTATAATGCTCAAGCCACGTTTAAGAAGACGGCGGACAACCTTAACCTTCCTTCGTGTTGCTCCAGATGGGGTTTACATGGACGCGGTATGTTACCATACCACCGGTGAGCTCTTACCTCACCTTTTCACCTTCGCCTTGCGGCTGTATATTTCTGTTGCACTTTCCTTAGAATCACTTCCACCGGGAGTTACCCGGCACCCTGTCCTATGGAGCCCGGACTTTCCTCATATGCTTACGCATCCGCGATAGTCTGGTTAACTCACTTAAATATTTTAAGATATAATACGATTTTTGTCAAGAACTATTTTAAGGTTAAGCAAATTATTGCTTATCAATCAGTCGGTTTGGTTGGCCAATGTAGGCATCGACCACTACATTGTGATAGCAATCTCCTTTATTCATATATTGGTAGGACTTGATATGTTACGTCATTACCATTTACAACAAATTTGATATACTTATCGTTTTCAACTTTTTCTTTAACATTATTGTAGTCTGTTATATCTACGCCAAATTCTTTATAACCATTATACATTTTATATCCTGTAGCAATTCCAAAATATAGCGTCGTAACATTTTTACCGCCATCTTTTAAGTTAGCTAGTATATCCATAAACATAGTTTGTTCTTGACTATCTGATAATGCACTTTCAATTGGCTTTGATAAAACTAAAACAATATTATTCTCTTTTGTCTTTTCTATCTCTTCAATAAACCATGTCCATTGACTTGTACTTAAACTTGATTTTTCATTATTTAACATTATAAACTTAGTACCATTTACTACAAAACTACTATTGTTTGATAATGTTTTTAAGTTATCTACGCCACCTAAACTTCCGCTTTTTACAATCATAAAATCTACATTTTCTGTAATAGTTTTTAGTCTATTTTTTATCAATTTATTATAAAGCGTACCATTATTACTTATATTTTTGTACACTGCAAAACTAATACCGTTCTCTTTCTTTTCTTCTTCACGGTTACAAATATCTTCTGGTTTAATGTTTGCAGGAATTGTTATTTTAGTAGCACCACTTGATATACTCTTCGAAAAACTTAATTTATCTACATATACATATGTGTCGTTTCCTTCGTCTTTTGCCTGTGCTACATATATTCTTTGAAGTTTACCTGGTAATTTTATATCACTTAAATCGTACTTCATTTCTTGCCAATCTGCCTTTATAGAGTCAGATACGACTACTAATCTTTCAACGTCATCTGCATCTAATATTTGCAATTTTACAGCAACGTCTGGTTGATTTTTCTTACTATACACATAAAAATCTATATAATTTGTGTCTTCATCTAATTCTGGTTCTTCATAAAATCTTATATATGCACCTCTAGCACCTGTCGTTTCTGTAAAATCATAGGATAGTTTTAATGACTTCTTACCACTATATTTTTCTTTCGTACTAAGTTCTACTTCGCCCTCGACTAAATCTTTTGGATAACTTGAAAAATATGTTGTAGTGTCATCTTCGAAATCATCTACTAATTCTAAATTATCGCCCTTTACTTTTACACCAATAAATGATTTTGTGTTACCCGTACGAACAGTAACTAATGTTTCGCCAGACTCCAAACCTTTTATCACACCATTTTCATCAACCGAGCAATTATTATTTGAAGTAGTAAAAGTATAATTAGATATATCGTAAGGTGCTGTAAAACCATATACATCACGTGCTACCGGCTTTAGTGTGTAAGTTCCACCAACAATAAGTTCTACTGTTCTTTTTGCAAGTTCAATAGTACCTACATCGCCCAAAACATCCATTTCAAAAGTTTCACTAACACCTTTATATGTTGCAGTGAGTTTTGCCTTGCCCGATGTTGTTGGGGTAAACACGTTATTTTCAACACTACCTTTTACACCTTTTACTTCCCATTTTATATTTTTGCTATCTATCTCTATTGGATTAATATATTTGTCATATCCCTTTACAGTTAACTCTGCTTTGTGATTTACAAATATTCTTTCTCGATTAGAAGTTATTATTAAACTATTTAATTTACCCTCTGGTGCAGTAGAAATAACACCAACCGAACTTATAACTTTTCTATTTTCAGATGGAGTGTTTAATGTTGAAAGTGTAGTATCTCCAGCAAAACGTCCAACCATATTGGTAGAACCGCCACCATCTAAATTAATCGCATTATCTGAACCAAGTTCGTTCATAAGATATGCCATCTCAGTTTGAGTTACACCTTTACTTGCGCCTCTACCATCTACTGCTACTAAATACAAGGTTTTATTATCGCCACTTGTACCAAGTGCAGTTCTTGGATTGTACCCAGAAATGTTATGAGTAAAACTATCTACAACAGAACCATCTTTAACAAGTATTGTTCCGCCACTTATTGCAAGTATCATCTTGCTCATATCCGCATCAGTTTCTACATTAAGTTTTATTTTTGAACCTTCCTTAAATAACTGTTTTAAGTAATATGCATTATCTCCTCGTGCAGTTATTACATAGCCATTTTCAGGTATCAATACCGGATCTTCGCAATTTCGTATATCTGTAACTCTGTCATCTTCTACAACAATTTCAACTGTATCAAAAAATTTGGTGTTACCAAACGAATTCTTCATAAAATCTGATGTATAAATAACCGGCACTAAAAAATCACTCGACGATTTATTTATCTCACCAATCTCATAAGTTTCTCCTGCTTTATTTTCAACTTCTACTTTTACTTTTTTTACATAGCTATAAAAAGGAACACCAGATTTATTTAATGAAAACGTTGCTAGAGTATCTTTATCTTCATTTTGATATGCAGGAGTGCTAACAACTTCACCATCTTTCATACTAAAACCAATTGGTGAACCAAGACTAGTACCAACCCATGTGAAAAACTCGCCATTTACTGCAGCAACCGCACCAGCATTTTTTGCTTGATTCATAACAGTATCTAAATTATACATACCATCCTTTGGAGTTAGCATATCTAGTTTTACATATTGATTAGTTAAATCTACTTTTAAGACATTTATATTTAACCAACCTGTAGTCGTAAAACGCTTTATATTTTTATATGTTACGCCACTCGAAATAGGCTGCTCTTCCCCTACCAAATCATATATTTTTACATATCCAAATGATGTGCTTGTAAGTAAAAGCATCATAAGTATTATTGTTAATAACTTTTTCATAAATTAATACCCTTTCTATAAAAAAATACCCTTAAACAGATTTTATATTATTTAAGGATATTTGTAAATGCACACAAAATTACAATTTGATTACATTTTTCCTTTTTGCCATTCATCACTTCGCGTAATTGCACCAAAAATACTTTCTCGTGCTTTTAATGTATCTTTATCTAATTTATATATCAAATCCTTCATATATTGCCTTTTGGTATTACCATTTGCAGGGCACTTATTCTTTACTACCTCGATATTATTCTTCTTTATAAACCTTTTTACATCTTGTTCTGGCACATAAATCATAGGACGAATTATTTCTATCTTTTTACGGCTTAAATAAGTAACCGGTTCAAATGTATGTATGCGCCCCTCACAAATAAGACTCATGAAAAATGTCTCCATAACATCGTCCATATGATGTCCAAGTGCTACTTTATTACAGCCATTTTTCACTGCAGTATCATACAAAATACCGCGTCGAAGATTAGCACATAATGAACAAGGATTTTTTTCTTTTCTTATATCAAAAACAATCTCTGCTATATGAGTCTTTTCAACAATATATGGGACATCATTTTCTTCACATAATTTTTTAAGCGGAGTAACATCAAAGCCATCCATACCCATATCAAGTGTAATAGCTATTAAATCAAAATGATTTGGATAAAAACGCCTTAAGTTTGCTAAAGTTAGCATGGTAACAATGCTATCCTTACCACCAGATAGACCTACTGCTATTTTATCGCCTTCTTTTATCATATTATAATCATCTACTGCTCTTCGCATGTAGCTTAACATTCTACGCACAAAACATCACCGTGTTTATTGTACATCGAAATGGTTATTTTGTAAATTATAAAACTATTTTTTCAAAAATCCATTGACAAAATTTTAAAAACAAATATAATATATAGAGTACGCAGCATTAGCTCAGTTGGTAGAGCAACTGACTCTTAATCAGTGGGTCCCCGGTTCGAGCCCGTGATGCTGCACCAAAAAAGATAGTTTATTTTTAAACTATCTTTTTTATATTTTAAATTACAATAACCTCGTTATGCTATTTTTACCTTGCGTTTTATGTCAATCTATGATACTATACTATCATCAGCGAATCACACGTAATCCTTAATAATTATACAGGAGGACCGCTTTTATGTCTGACAAACAAAGAGAAAGAAAAGTTGACAAAGACCGATATAAGAAAAAGCAAAAGAAAAAGAAAGCCAAAAACAAACTGCATAAAGCAATGGCTATCTCACGAGGCAACCGTAACTATATACGTAAGCAGATTAGACCGTACTATAATGCATTAAGAGATTACCTCAATAAATCTGTCTTGATTGTTTTAAAAGACACTGATAATATGGAAAAAATACTTTTCAAGATAGATAGCATTGGTAAGGAAATGAGCTTTATATCTATCCCAATTATTAGTGATGACATGCTCGAAGAATACTTTACATCTACAAGATTTTTTGAACAAGAAGATAGTAAGTATATCATTAAAAGTGGTGACAATACTATTAAAGATTTTATAAAGTATTTCTTCGCAGTTGATGCTGAAGAAGTTATTAATCTCGACAGATTACTAATTCTTAAGAACTGCAAAATACTTGCCAAAAAAGACGGCTTTGTTACATTAAATGTAAGACCATACGACGTTACTACGTGGTACTGCGGTGACACCACAACATTAAATGGCTATAGGATTTTCAAAGGGAAAAAACTTAAGACTTTCTTCAATACATCTTTAGATCTTTCTAAGGTGTGCATACACTATGACACGTTAGCTCTTATTTTGATGTACCGCTCCTTTGTTGGTAAGATAAATGGCAATGAATTCTTGGCTGACAATGCATTCCTTGCCCAAAGGCATTTTTTACAACCCGGTTATTTATATTTGGCTTTTTATAACGATGAAGAAACAATATATAAAAGATTCAAAAACGAAAAAACGAAAACGCAGAACTCAATTCATAAAAATAAAGTATCCATGCACACAAACATGGATACTCTTTTTTTATGAAATTTTTATCGGATTAAAATCTATTTGATCACATGCTGTACATAAAAAATGTATACCTTCCTTTTCAAAATCAAGCTTTGCCTTATCTACTTTACCATGTAAATGCCCAAATATGCAAAGCTTTACACCATATTCTTTTAATAACTGTATATACTCATCATACACACCAACATTATAATGTGTTACTACAATACGCTTACTCGCATTTTTCCCTAGTTCTAGCGAACGCCTTAATCTTTCTATTTCACGCGCATATACTTTTTTATCTTGTTCCTCATCAAGTTCTTCTGTGCCAAGTTCCCAACCTCTTGTGCCACATATTGCGACATCATCTACAACTACACAAGTATTATGTATAAATTCTATGTTCTCATAGTTATTTTCTTTCTTAAACTTATTCATTTTACTAAGGGTTTCCCACCAATAATCGTGATTACCTTTTATCATAACTTTTTTACCTGGTAGTTTAGTTAAATAATCAAAATCTGGTTTAGTTTGGGCTAAATACATTCCCCACGAAAAATCGCCGGCAAGTATTACTATATCTTCCGGCTTTATTTTTTCCAACCAATTCGCTTTTATTTTCTCTTCATAATTATCCCAATTTTGACCAAATACATTCATTGGCTTATCAACCACACCAAATGATAAATGTAAATCGGCTATTGCCCATATTGCCATTTTTTACTCCCCATACTGCTTAAATTCATAATTTAATTCTCTAAAGTAATCTATTATACTTTGAAGTGCATCTACTGTATGCTGCTTATTGTATGTGTCATGCATTATTACTGTAACTTCTTTTTTGTTTTTACTTGTGTCCTTTACTGTTTGCAAACAATATTCTGGTGTCAATTTGCCACTCCTTGAATCGTTTGATTCACAGTTCCAAAGAATTATTTCATAACCTCTTTCAGCCAAAAAGTCTTTATAATTCTGAGGCAATTTGTATCCATATGGTGGCCTAAAGAATTTTGGTTTTGCCCCTGTTGCATTTTCTATTGCAGTTTCTGTATCGATTATTTCTTTCTTGAATTTCTCAAAAGATGAATATATTTCTTTTTTATGCGAATAGGAATGACTTGCTACTGTATGGCCTTCATCATAAACTCGTTTTGTTAATGATGGATTGCTATTTACATACTGTCCCAACTCAAAAAATGTTGCTTTTACATTATTAGCTTTTAATGTATCCAAAATTGGTTCTGTAAATTTAGCAACTGGTCCATCATCAAATGTTAAATAAACTACACCATCATACTTTATTTCTTCCTCTGCAAATGTTTCAGTTGTAAGTTCTACACCAAGTAAATTAAATAATATATTTCTTGTATATTTAATGTTTAACAAAATCTCTTTTGCGTTGTTATCTAAATCATTAAACTCAGTTCCATACGCTACTGAACTCATATTTATTAATATGAAAAATGATAGTAATAATGTAAAAAATCTTTTCATATGTATGCACTCCCTTTACGATTTATGATAACAATTTTAGTTTAAGTTGTCAATTGAATACATTTACATATTATGAATTTTTCGCTATGTTGTCAAAAGGGACAGGTTGTCAAGAGGGACGGGGGCAATTGACCACTTTGTTTCTTTGAACAAAAAAATAGCCCCACCCCGAAGGGTGAAGCTTTTGGTTTATTTTTTCTTTCTGAGCGCAACAACAGGCGTCGCACCTTTTACGATAGCATCCTGGTCGTAGTAATACTCCGGTCTTGAAAAGTCAATACCATCTTTGTCCGAAACAGGTTTGCACACCGCATAGCATCCGCGTCCTGCATCAACGACTTTTAGCGTATTGCAAACGCCATCTGCAAAGCCATACCGTAAGGTCCCGCTTTTAGCATACTTCATCAAGTCGAATTGCATAGTACCTTTAATTCCCAACCTTTTGGCCGCACACCGCCATGCATACCAAAGGGTAAGTTCATAATCGGTCGCAAGATACGGAATCCACTCTTCGTCGTACATCTCCAGTTCCGCACAGTAGAACTCCTCGGCGAGTTCTCTGTAGTCCCAGAAGGTGAGGTTCGTTATGATATCATGTCTTTCGCGGAAGTAAAGATATCCTTCGATATCCATTGACGGCTCCAAGACAGATATTTGGTAGTCATAGTTGATATTGGCAAATGCTTTATACACTCGCTTGTAAAATCTTTCTGAATACCTTTCGTCCCTGCCTTCGGCAAGCCATCTTCTTACAAGAGCACGTTCGGGTGGACCCATAAGAAAGAAATCTGCTACCGGCTGCCAAAACTCGCCTTCTGCATCATAGCAGATGGTGTCACCAGATTTGCTTGTGACGTACACAAAGCCATTATCAATTTGGATCCTGACACCTGAATCCGTTTCAATTATTTGTTTCATGACCTTCCTTTCTGCCACATTGGCTTTCCTTTACAAATCTCTTTCGCGTTCTCTTGGGCCACGTTCGAAGTCTCTTTGCTTTACCACAACGACCGGTACCGTGCTTACGAGTGGCTTAGTATAAAATCCTTCGATTCGGTCGTCCAATGTTACATTGGTTGGAGGGACATACAAGCCCCCTACAACAGCATAGTTTTTAGGGAACACATTTTCCTCGTTTTTCAATCTAACAAGTTTCTTTGTATTCCAAATGCCATAGTTGTCTGATTGCACCAAGCTACTCATATGCCCAATGTTTGGCTCATCGCAGAGTTCAGATACTGTAAACATATCAGACGCTATGAGCAAAGCATAATACAAAAATAGCTCTTCAATTGTTGCTACATCCGAATACCAGTAGCCAGAACGATAAAACGCCTTGACTTTGGCTACCCAGCGATCAACTGAAAATGACGTAAAGTTGCTGTCCCGTTCGTAGAAGATTTTTCCTTCGGAGTCAATAGAGGGGTCATACATCGCGATTTTGAAATCGTAATCGATGTTCATGGTAGCACGTCTTACTACCCCTGCGAAATCAGATTGGGATACTGTTTGAGGAGTAAACGAAGCTATCCATTGTTTTGCGAACTCTCTTTCTGGCTTTTCAACCGATAAAAAGTATAGGTCAATTTCTTTTGTCATATACATCCTTTCTGCTTATAGCATAATTTTGGCCGAACGTCCTCAACTTTCAAATGTGTTTGATTTTTGCGCAGAGATAAACATAATAAATATATCATAAGTTCCGTATAAAATCAATATAAACAGATAATAAAAAGACGAAAGCAAATGCCACACTTAACATAAATGTGGTCATTTGCCCCCGTCCCTATTGACAAGTTTGGCTTCCTTTTTAGTCAAACCTTGATTTTAAAATTCAACTTAATGTACATAACATACTACATAAGTGGTGCAACAAGTCGAAGTAATGCTTGCCAAAATCCTTTAATTGCATTTGGATTTACTTCTTTTTTTGTTATTTCATAACTTTTTTCTATTGTATCTAACGCATCTTTTTTTATATCCATTACAACTTCGTTATTCTCAATATAACATCCACACTCAAAATGCAAATACAAACTCCTATAATCCATATTTATTGTGCCAACTGTTGCAATATGGTCGTCTGCTACAAATACCTTAGCATGTATAAATCCTGGTGTATATTTATAAACTTTTACTCCAGACTTTACAAGTGGTTCCACATACGATTCTGACAATGTATAAACTAATCTTTTATCTGGAATTCCTGGTATTACTATTCTAACATCTACTCCACGTTTCGCTGCTAAATTTAATGCATTTACCATATCTGTATCTATAATCAAATACGGTGTAAAAATATATACATAGTCATTTGCTTGATTAATAATATTTAAATAAATATCTTCACCTGTTTTTTCGTCATCAAAAGGCGTTTCCGCATACGGTGCAATAAAGCCCGTACTCTCAATTTTCTCATAAAAATTATGTTTAAATAAATTATAATCTGTATCTTCATCCCTAAATGAGTTCCACATGCTTAAGAACATTACTGTATAGTTAAATACTGCTTCACCCTCTATTTTTATTGCATTATCTTTCCAATGACCAAACTTGCTACCTATATTTATGTATTCATCCGCAATATTGATTCCACCAGAAAATGCGACTTTACCATCTATCACTAAAATTTTTCTATGATCTCTATTATTTATAACAATGCTAGAAAGAGGACTTAATCTATTAAATGCAACGCATTTTATATTTTTCTTTTCTAAAAATTTAGGGTATGAACTTTTTAGTGTTCCAAGGCAACCCAAATCATCATACATTACACGAACTTCTACGCCATTACTTGCTTTTTCTTCTAGTATTTCAAGAATTGAATCCCACATCTTGCCGTGATTTACTATAAAATACTCAAAAAAGATAAACTTTTCTGCTTTTTTTAGCTCAGAAAGAATTACTGGAAATGCTTCTTCTCCGAGAGGATAATAGTCTACTTTGTTATTTTTGGTTACAGGAAAACCTGCATAATCACTTATGTACCTTAAACTACTATTATCTTTATATTCATCTCTAACATCTTTGTCTTGTACCAAATACTTTTTTATTTCCTTTTCATGTTCAACAATTCTTTTTAATACTTTACTTTTATTTTTATTTCTTCCAATAACTATATACATTAGTGTGCCAATTAAAGGAAATAGTAAAATAATAACTATCCAAGGAAGTATATATGAATAACTCCTGCTATTCTTTAATAAACCCAAAAACAACAATACTCCTAAGCCAGCATATAAAAAATGTATAATTGCTATATGTTCAATAAAAAATATATATACAAAAAACGTAAGTAATATCTGTGCTGTTAATCCAAGTAATACTATTAAACTCCTTCTTATAGCCATAGTTTACCTCTTTCCTTTATATAAATAACACTCTATATCATGCGAATAAATGATACCTACTGCTTGTAAATACGAATAAATAATAGTACTACCAACAAATTTCATGCCTCGTTTTTGCAAATCTTTTGATATATTCTCAGATATCTCATTTGTTACTTTACCTATTTCATAAAGTGTTTTTTCACCTGCAAAACTTTTTAAGTAGTTGTAAAATGTACCGTACTCGCCAACTATTGTGGCAAAAATTTTGCTATTATTTATACTTGCTTTTATTTTTAATTTATTTCTAATAATATCTTTATTATTTAATAGTTCTGCTATTTTTTTATCATCGTATGAACAAACTTTTTGTATATCAAACCCATCAAATGCCTTTTCAAAACTTTCTCTTTTGTTTAGCACACATTCCCAAGAAAGCCCTGCTTGAAACGATTCTAAAATTAGCATTTCATATAAATATTTATCGTCAAAATTAGGTCTACACCATTCTTTATCGTGATAGTCTATATACTTTTGGTTTTTTAAATTACACCATTTGCACCTTACCATATTATACCTCTAGTCAACATAGTAAACGTAGTTTGCTTTTCTTGGGGCTGCAGCTAAGCTTTCTGTTGCCTTATAACCTAATGCACAGTGCCCTATGCCTTCGTAATCGCCTTCTATACCTAATTCTTTTAATAAATTTTTACCGAAATCTGATTCGAATTCTTCTTTTGCTCTATGGATCCAAATACTACCAAGCCCTAAACTTTCTGCAGCATTTAACATATTACCTAGCACTAAACTTCCATCTTCTTTATAAGTCCACATACTTTTATCTGCTAAAACAATAAGAATAACTGGCGCACCATAAAATGGATCAAAACCTTCTGGCCACCCACCTATCTTTCTATTTTCCTCAACTATTTTTTCACGTAATTCTTTATTTTTTACAGCAATAATAATTGGAGATTGTTTTCCCATACCAGTTGGTGCATATGTTCCTGCCTTAATTACACTCTTTAACTCGTCGTCAGTTATCATATCTGGTTTAAACTTCCTACAACTTCTTCTTGTTTCAAGTACTTTTAATGTTTCATTCATAATAATACCCCCATAAATTTATTTTTCATTTACGCTTTTTATATCTTGTAATTCAAATCTATATTTTTGCCCATTTTTATTTACCTCATCAAAAAACATACTATATGGTCTACACCACAATTTGTTGTCACCATACAAAGCCCTATATGCTACCATTTTTTCACATGTTTCACTATTGTATATTATGTCTTCAACAAGATATAAATCTCCTTTATAATGCCTATAAATTCCTTTGATCTTAATCTCGTTCATTTTATCCCTTCCTAAATATTATCTATGTCTTGCTTTGCTTTCGCTATTATTCCATCAACATCATTGCCAATTATATCTAAATCTTCTGCATATATTAACTCAACATTCTTTATTCCAAACATTTGTAGAGACAAAGTTTTTATATAATTATATCCAAAATCAGGTACAAATTTACCACCAGCAGTACTTACATAATATATCTTGTTGGCCTTACAAAGCCCTATAGGTCTACCATCTTCGCTATACTTAAATGTTACACCTATAACAGATACATTTTCAATATATGCTTTTAACTTTGCTGGAAAAGATAAATCCCAAAATGGTGCAGATATTACAATAGTATCTGCATCAGCAAATTGTCTTGCATATTTTATTTTTTCATTAGAAAAATCACTATTACTAAGTATTTCATCTCTTTCATAAAGTGTAGTGCTACTTAGTGGCTCAATGTTTTCTTTTTCTAAATTAAGTTCAAAGACATTTCCATCTAATTTTTGTAATAGATACCTTGCTAACTCATTTGTCCTTGATTCTTTTCTTACGCACGAATTTACATATAAAATGTTTTTCATATTCATACTCCTTATTAAATCCATTGCTCAATTTTAGCTTTAGCATTTTTACAATCTGCACCCCTAATTGCTATTGCATCATTTAAAACATTTGCACCTTTGCAAATTCTTTTTACATCACTTGGAACATTCGCAAGCCCACTACCTTCATGTGTTGTTACTATTCTTACAGTTTTACCTGTAAAATCTAAATCTTTTAATGCTGTTTCAAGCTCTGGTGCATATGTTCCCCAATAAATAGGTGTCATTATATAAATAACTTCATAATTTGATATATCTTTTATTTGTTCTTTAATTGGAGCATTACCTACTCTATGCTTTGCCTCTTGAATGCAAGTATTATAATCTTTAGCATATGCCACAAGTGGCTCAACCTTAAATAAATCTGCATTTGTTATTTCTTTTACGTATTCTGCAATATATTCTGTATTTCCTTTATCGATATACCCTACTGCATAATTTTCATCTGCTCTTGAAAAATATATTACTAAACTTTTCTTATCTTTATAACTTTCATTACTCATATTAAAAACCCCTTTCTGTTTTAGTATATCAATTTCATTAAATTTCTACAATAATTTGATAAAAATAGTCAAATAAATCTTCATTATAAGTAATTTAACAATAAAAAAGCACCAACGTTTTAAACTTTGGTGCTTTTTTTATCGACATTTTGAATCTACTTCAACTGTTCTTTCTGGCATCCATATAGTCCTTAACCTACCTATTTTTTCATGATCAATTTTATCAGTTAGTATTTCCATATCTAAATTATCTTTTTGTCTATCAATAAATGATTTTAAGTAATATATATATTCAGGAGTTAATGTTCTAACTGATGTCCCAAAATATTCAACACTATCAGCTGAAAATTCTAACTCTACAGCTTCTTTAGGTAAATGTCTTACTAATGTCATAAGAACATCTTTACCATCTTTTCTTTCTTTATAATATTCCTTAATATTAATACTTCCATCTTCATGTCTATCAAATACAATAAATCCTAAATGAAACTCATTTGCTTTATGCCTTGCTATAACTTCATGTTCTCCTTGCATACCATTTTCATGATCATATGTTCTTTTTGTTGTTAATCTATTATCTTCAAAAACAAAATCTGTTCCTTCTAATGCCTCTCTTACTTTATCGATGTCTTTTTCTGCTACATTAAAATCCAAATCACCATGATATCTAAATAAAGGTACGCCAGTAGCTATAAATGCAGAAACCGCACCTCCCAAATAATAATCCACACCAAGCATATTTAACTTATCACACAAAGTTTTTAAGGTGCAATTTACTAAAGCGTGATTATCTTCAAGTGACATATCTCCAGGATTGATATTGTGTGTTTTATTAAATTTCACCTGTTTAAGTAATTCTTCAATATTTTGAAATGCATTTTCATCTATTGTGAGGACTTTATTTAAGGCATCTTCATAAAATTCCTTAAAATCTGGATTTGTACCAAATATATCTTCTAAACGCATTGCCAATTTTTCAATAGCATTTTTAGGTGTTTTAAGTGAAGTCATACTAGAAATAGCTTTTAATACTCTTTCTTCGGGAAAACTTGGCATATTTTGTGCTAAATCTCTTATTACTTTTTCTACTTTTGACTTTTCTTCATCCGTCATGTACGTATCACCTCATATATTAATTTTACCATAATTACTATTTTATGTAAATATAAAGAGCTAAAAAAATGCCAAGGGCAATGCCTTGGCGCTTTTTCATATATCCAAGAATGAACTTACATGTGCTGTTGAAAATTTTGAATTGTCCATGATTTCGTTTAGCACACTACATGTGTCATCAATCATGACCAACTTGTAATCTTCGAGATCAGGATATTTCTCTTTGATTGATTTTAAAATATCCAGCTTAGTACGATTTCTGTCCACATAATATACATTCTCACGCGGAATTTTGTAATACTTGTTTGCAAAATCTCTTTTTGCTTCTCCTTCGCCTTTACTCCCTGACGATGTGATAACATACACCCTAGACATGTCTTTCCCTTTCAAGAACTCTTGCATCTTGTGAGAAACTTTTTCTTCGCTGTAAAGACTCTTACCCGAGCTATGAAGTGCATCCCATTCTTCATCCGTCAAAACGAAATGAGTATACTCTCCAAACTCCAGTACTGCCAAAACACCATCGATGTCAAAAACTAATACACTGTCATTTGCTCTTAATACGTCTTTTATCTTGCCCATTTTTAGCCTCCTTTAAGCTAAACGACCATCACTGAACCACATGAATTTTTGTGTGCTTTACTATAACAGCATTATCGCATATATTTACATAAAATTCAACATCTATAAATCAATTTTCAATTTTTCCAGTTTCTCTAATTTTTTTATCCCTAAATTATCTTTCAAAATATCTGATTGTTTTTTTGCTATTTCATTTAATTTTATTAATCTTTTATTTTGCTCTATACCTTGTCTAATCATTTCAGCATTTAAATTTTCTAAATTACTAAGTATAACTAACTGCAAAATATTTGCATAATCTCTCATATTACCTTCTAATTCTGGATTTTGATCTTTCCATTCTTTAGCTGTCATTCCAAATAACGCAACATTCAATATATCTGCTTCATTAGCATATATATAATGTTTTTGTTTCTCCGTTAATAAAGGAATTATATTTTCTTTTATACTATCAGTATGTATCATATAATTTGTTTTAGTAAGCTCTCTTCTCACAGACCATTCTATTTTATTACGATAACTCTCATCTTTCTTTAAACGTTCAAATTCAGTAATTAAGTATAGTTTAAATTCAACATTAAGCCAACTTGCAAACTCAAAAGCTAAATCTGGATGTGCATATGTTCCTATACTATATTTCCCACTACTTGGAATTATGCCAATCGAATTAAATTCTTTCTTCCAACGATTTGGTGTCATAGTAAAACGATTATATCCAACTTCTTCAACTTTAATTCTGTGTGATTCCACAGAATTAAAGTTTTCATTATGTAATTCTTCCCATAAACTATAAAAGGCAAATGATTCTTTACTAGACATCCAATTTCTTATAACACCTGAAGGATCTTTAGAATTTTCATATTTTGCTAAATCTGTTAATGATATATAATCTATATCGCCGATTCGCATTATCCCAATTAAATTATCTTTTACCTTTAATTCCGTTTTAATTATTTCATTTGACATTTTATCACTATCCTTTCACATAATCACATTATAGAACATGTGTTCGAATGAGTCAATAATTTTATAATTTAACTTTATAAATTAATTAAAAATATTTAATCCAAATTAAGATTTATTCATTATAGATATTTTAAATAACCCGATATATATTTAGGAGGGATGTAAATGAAAACTGCCTGTCCTAGATGTGGTGCAAATGTTACTTTTATGCCTAGTACTCAAAAATGCTATTGCGAGTATTGTGGCTCGGAAATAGACATATCTGAATTTAATATAGAAAAATTTGAAGAGAATATTAATGATACCACAAAATATAATGAATCTACTTGTACTTCTTGTGGTGCCAGTTTAATTGTTGATGAAACTACTACTATCACTAGATGCGTTTATTGTGGTAGTAATCAATTTATAACTGAAAGGTTTAAAGGTGAATTTAAACCTGAAAAAATTATTCCTTTTAAAATTGATAATAATCTATTCGTTTCCATATATAGCAATTTTGTAAAGAAAAAAATATTAGCACCAGAAGAATTTAGACATAATACCAATATTTCTGAGATTAAGGGAATGTATGTGCCTTTTCATGTATTTACAATAGATACTAGTACTCATGCACGTGGAAAAGCAATGCAAAGAAGTGGCAAACACACTTATTACAAATATTTTGAAACCGATTTTGATATGACACTTCGTTCTCCACAAGATACTAGTAAAAATCTTGATGACGATATTATGACTTCGCTTGAGCCATTTAATTTTAATGAACAAACTACTTTCAACCCTGTTTATTTGAATGGATTTTCAGCTGAAAATGGTGATGAAAATATAAACGAATTATATCCAAAGGCAAAAGCAAGAACTAATGCAGAAGTAAAAAGAACAATTAAGAAAAAATTAGGTGGTTATGACCATATAAAAGGTTACAGATTTACAACTATTAAGAAAAAAGTTAGCGAATACACATTACTTCCAGTATGGTTTTTTAATACTACATACAATAACCAAAAATATTCATATGCATTAAATGGTCAAACAGGTAAAGTTGTGGGCCAAATTCCGCTTAGTAAGCCAAAATTTACTATATTTATGACTATTTTAGTAGTACTTGCAATG
The DNA here is from genome assembly GCA_017450465.1 of Clostridia bacterium. GTDB lineage: Bacteria > Bacillota > Clostridia > TANB77 > RGIG9151 > RGIG3495. The sequence continues at coordinate 62,763 of JAFSUW010000006.1, forward strand.
ATTTTATCAGTATTTTGTTTAAAACTAGAATTCGAAAGTGATAGTGATGATGACGATTCACCTGTACCTTTTATATGGGGAGGCGTTATAGCAGCATATGTTACAACAAAAGCACGATATAGAAATGTTAAAAAAGTTTTGGACAACCCAATAGAACAATTAGATTATAATGAAAATAAATATGAAGAATATAATAGCTTTAAGTATAAAAAACTTTTTGGTGATGATAATGAGTTAAAAGAAACTATTGTTGATGAAGAGGAGCACTGATGTGCTCCTCTTTTTAGTGAACACTTCGCAACCCATTTGAAACATGATCGTGTAGCTGCACTCCCGTTTGCTACACTCTCTGTTCCGGCATCTCCTCGCCCTCCCTGCTTCATCCACCGGATGCGGTCGGTGTCAGTCGCTTCGCGACCCATTTGAAACATGGTCGCATAGTTTCACTCACGTTCACTATGCTCCCTGTTTCGGCATCTATGCCACCTCGCTCTTCTTCCTCCTCATGTCGGTGCTCAGTGGCATAGCAGTCAACAGCCTACTCATCTGTCTAAACATATTGTCGTTGGTTCAAGTCCACACAGGAGCATAAAAAAAGAGTATATATGCAAAAGCATATATACTCTTTTTGGCTCGTTTAGCACTTCTGTGTGCGAAAAATAAGAGCTCTTAATTTATAATTTTATTTTATGTTTGATTCTATGGTTATAATTTAACATAACTAATTATATAAATCAAGTAGTTTTGAAAAATTTCTCTACTATTTTTTTTGGAAGATTCTATTTTACTCTTTAATTAAATCTATCCATTTATTTATTTCATCATTTGAGGTTAAACATTTATGCTCTCTATAATCCTCTGCAAATTGAACATTAAGCTCTTTTTTTACATCGCAATAACTTTCTATTTCTTTAAAAGTTCTTCCAAGCCAACCTGCATTTGTTGCAAAAGCATATACTTGCTTTTGACTTAAATCGTTATTTTTAAGAAATTCTCTTAATACTGGTGTTATTGTGTACCACCATACTGGAGTTCCAATTATTACTTTATTATAATTAGATAAATCTACATTTATATCTTCTATTTCAACACATTCTTTTGAGCTTTCATTAGATTGGTATTTATCAACTATTGCTTGATAATCTTCTTCAAGAAAAGGAGTTTTAGGTTTTAGTTCAACTACATCGCAATCAACTTTTTCTTTTATAATATCAACAATAATCTTTGTATTTCCTGTATATGAATAATATACTAATAAAGTTTTCAATTTTATTCAACCTCCAATTTGTTATATTCTTCATCTGTTACTGGTTCGCACCATTCATTTGAAGCTTCTTCTCCTGGTACTTCAACAGC
>JAFSUW010000036.1 GCA_017450465.1 Clostridia bacterium
ACGTCTATCTTTCGATAGTCCGTTTAGTTGAACTCTGTTTGCTTGTTTAATTATCAAAGAACTTTTTTGTCGCAATACTTGCGACGTTTTATATCTTACATCATTCGATGAACTTTGTCAACACTTTTTTCAACTTTTTTTAATTATTTTTTGAAGTTGTAATTTCGTGTCGTGAAAAGTGCTTTTTATAAAGCATTTTTCAATATTTCATCGAAATCTTTCTTATATTACTACCGATTATTACTTTTGTCAACACATTTTTTTATTTTTAAACAAAAAAATAGGGCAACTGTTAGTCGCCCCTTTAAATACTATTTATTTCTTAATAATTCTAATGCCTTATTCAACTGCTCTTCTTCGCCATCTATCTCTATGTCTGGTTCAATTCCTACACCATGTATATGGTTGTCATTTCTTGTTACATACTCTGCAACAGTTACCTTTACGGCTCCACCATTTTTTAAGTTATACATTTGTTGTACTATACCTTTGCCAAATGTTTTCTTTCCAACAAGTGTTGCTGCACCAGAATCTTTTAATGCACCTGCTACTATTTCTGAAGCCGATGCTGTATTTCCATTTACCAATGTTACTATGTCAAAATCTTTATGATCAAGTGAAGAACGATAAGTAGTGTCTTCTTCAGGGTCCCTATATTGTATTGTTACGATTTTGCCTTTTGGAACAATGAGTTTTGCTGCTGCTATGCACTGGCTTAAGTACCCACCGTTGTTATCTCTTAAATCAAGAATTAATTTCTTTACTCCGCAAACCTTTAATGTTTTTATCATAGATGCAAACTCTGCATAAGTTGTAGCATTAAATTCTTCTACTTTTATATATCCTATATTATCTTCTAAAATATCTAGCGAGCAAGAATCTACTTGCACTTGCCTTCTTTCAAGTGATACTTCATACTTTTCAGCACCACGTCCAAATGTTATTTTAACAAATGTGCCTTCTGGGCCTCTGATTACTGATGCTGCTTTAGATGTGCTCCATCCAACAACGCTTTCACCTTCTACAGCTAGAATTCTATCTTGTGGCAATACTCCAGCATTCTTTGCAGAAGAATTGTTAAAAACCTGATTTACATTTATATAGCCATTTAAGCTTTCCATTTTTATTCCTATGCCTACATATGTACCACTAACAGCTTCTTCAAATTCGCTTGCTTCTTCTTTATTATAATAAACTGTGTAAGGATCCAAACTGTTGAACATTCCCTTAATTGCTGCTTCCTCTAATTCTTCATCTGTTAAATCTTTATAGTATAGTTCTTGAAGCATTTGCCTAAATAAATCTATAGTATGTGTATCAAACTCTGCAAATGATACACTAAACAATATGCTAATACTTAAAACGACACTTACTAACGTCTTTAATCTTTTCATTGTTGTTCCCTCTTTCTTGGCCGATGTAGGCATCGGCCACTACTGTTTTAGTTATACTTTTATTATTGCATATTATATTTTACATATTCTGCTTTTTCATATAAATACCTTGTAACAATTTTTTCTAATGCTAAATTTTTCTTTCTCTCTTTTTCTACAAATTCAAAATATAAATCATTGCCGATAACTTTATAATCAATATATCCTATTTGAGATAAAAATTCAACAAAAGTTAAGACAAAACTATCATCAATATTTAAGGTTTCTGCTACCTTATTTATACTTGCTAGTCCGCTTTTATTAGAGATTATATATTTTATATATCCCAAAAAAACTTTTGTAAAATAATTTATTTCATAGTTTTGTGCATATGAATAATTTAATATTACTTTACTTGCTTTTGTTTTTTCCATAATCTCTTTAAGCCGTTTATTATTCCTTGGTAGCGAATATAAAATCACTTCTTCAGATAAACCTATATTCTCCAAGTTACATGTAGGAAGATTTGGCTTAAAAGAAATTGGTCCCTCATAAAAAATTGTTGCATCCTTATATTCTCCAACAAGTTCTTCAATCGGTTTATCTTGTGCCTTTATAAAAATTGCCTTTACACTGTGGTTTTCAGCGTTACTTTCTAGGATATCATCTATCTTTAGTTTTAACTCATTTGCTCCTTTATAAGTATCTCTATAAATTGAATAAGAAATATCCATATTTTTGTTGGTATAATCTACTGGCTCTCCATTCCAAATAACTGCATTTATGTGGTCGCCATTTTTATCTTCTAAAACTAAAAAGTGATGAAAAACAGAAGTTGCTCTATCAGAAATAACATTTTGTTCAAACGAACAAAATCGTGGTGGCATAAATGCTTCTCCAAAAGGTGAAAGTTTCTCTATCGCTTCAAATGTTTCTTCATTTATATCTGATAAATTTAATTCCATATCAACATCTATGGTTTTTTCTGCTTTCTCGCCAAAGTATATATCTGCATAACTTTCGATATCTTTTGTAAATGCTTCTAATCTATCTTTTTTTAATGAAAGTCCTGCTGCACCCGAATGTCCACCAAATTTGATTAAGTTTTTATCATTTTTGGATAAAACGTCATAAATATTAATATCATTAGTTGAACGTGCGGACCCAACAACCGTTTCATTATCTTCAGATAAAGTAAGTATTATTGTTGGCTTATCATACTGTTCGCAAATCTTTCCTGCAACAATCCCTAGTATCCCATGATGCCACGAGTCACCATATATAACTAATATCTTTTTATTTTTCTTTACGTTTTCTACAATATCAGTTGCTTTTTCAACAATTTCTTTTTGAATATTTTTTCTATCAACATTAAAACTATCTATTTCCTTTGCTATTTCTAGTGCTTCATCTAAACTATCAGACAAAAACATTTCAACAGGAATTCTTGCACTATCCATTCTTCCCGCCGCATTTATTCTAGGAGTTATTTGAAACCCAATATCATCTTCCGTTAAGTTTTCTATGCCGGCAATCTTAAGTAGTGCCTTAACTCCAACACGTTCTGGATTTTGAAGTAATGGAAAGCCCTGTTTAAAAAGATACCTAGACTCATTTATAAGTGGCATTACATCGGCTATTGTTGATAGTGCTACTAAATCTAAATAATCATCTGCACCATCTTTACCTAATTTTTCATATAATACTTTTACCAAATAATATGCTGTTGCACATCCTGATACAGCACGTGCTTTATGCCCTTCTGGTAAAAGCTGCAAGTTTATAACTACATCTGCATTTGGAATACTTTCACCTACTGTGTGGTGATCCGTTAAAACTACAGTCATACCAAAACTTTTCGCTAAATCAATTTCATCAAAATTAGCAATACCGCAGTCGCATGTAATTATGATATCTACATTTTCTTCATGCAGTTTTTTTACAACATCTATGTTCATACCATATCCTTCAGAAAATCTATCTGGCACATGATATAAAACATTTGCATCTAACTTACGAAGTGCATCAACTAGTATTGTAGTCGCAGTAACACCATCAGTATCATAGTCGCCATAAACCGCAATTTTTTTATGCTCGTTTATACCCTCAATAATTATACCTACTGCCTTATCAATATCCGGAATATCATTTGGATTAAATGGTGAATAAGTAGAAATGTCTAGTATATTCATTGCTTCTTCATACGTTGTAATACCACGATTAAAAAGCATGCGAGCCAAAAACTCGTTACCATCACATGCTTTTAACACTTCTTTAGGGATTTTTTTGTTTCTATTTATTATATTAAATCTCATTTGTTTTTCCTCACTAATTTTTGAATAAATTTAACTAAGCACTATTTCCTTTACCAACCTACCCTCTAATGTTTTTAATGAAATCTTTTCTTTATCTATTACTATGTAACACCTAAGGTCTGTTCCTCGTGGTCTACCAAGTGAGCCAGGGTTTCCAAGTATTTTCCCATTTACCTCTTGTAGCATTGGTATATGCGTATGTCCTTGCAAAAATATCTCTCCACAATTTTCTGGCAAATTTATTGTGCTATAGTAATGACCGTGTGTTACTGTTGCTATTTTACCATTTACAAATAAATTATCTAAATCAAACGTTTCAAAGTTTAACATTTCAATAAAATCCCAACTATCACAATTGCCACGTATCACTTCAACTTTAGGATTTAATTTATTCAGTTCTTCACTTATTAACTCATTAGAATTTCTACTCGTACTTGAAGCTGTATCCCCAAGTAGCACCAAATAATCTGCTTTTTCATTATTAAATGAAACTAATGCTTCATTAAATCTATCTACATCACCATGAATGTCAGATATAAACATATATTTCATTGTAATTCGCCTCTACATTATTCAACAGTTATTAATTCATATTCGCGAGTTCCAAAGCCCAAATCAGCAGCTGCTTCTATTGTATGAACACCATGACGTGAATTTACTCTTTCTAAGAAGTGTTCTTTACCTGGATCATTTGATGCATTTACTAAATCTATACATGCCTGATCTATTGCAACAGGGTCAAGACTTGCAAGTATTCCGATATCTTTCATACAAGGGTCTTCTGCAACCGCACAACAATCACAGTCAACACTCATATTACACATTATATTTATAAATGCCATATTACCATTAAAATGTTTTACAACCGATGACGCAGCATCTGCCATTGATTCTAAAAATAAGTCCTGTTTAGGTAAATCATTCCACAAATTGTATTGGTCCGTTGTTCTACCAGCTGAATGTATATAACTTTTTCCAGCTGTTGATGCACAACCAATAGAAAGTTGTTTTAAAGCTCCTCCAAAGCCACCCATAGGATGCCCCTTAAAGTGTGATAAAACAAGCATTGAATCATATTTCTCAATATTCTTTCCAAAATAATTTTTCTTAATAACTTTTCCATTTGGAATTTCTACTTCAATATCTTCTTTTTCATCCATAATATCTACATCAAAATATTTTGACCAACCATGATTTTCTATCAATTTCTTGTGTTTTTCAGTTGTATTACGTTCTCCTCCATATGCTGTATTACATTCAACTATAGTTCCATTTACATGCTTAACCATTGGTATCATAAAATCCGGGCGAAGATAATTTTGATTACCTTCTTCACCTGAATGTACCTTTACCGCTACTTTGCCTGGCAATTTTTTATTTAAAACCTCATACATTTTTACTACATTTTCTGGAGTAATTTCTTTACAAAAATACACTTTTGCTTTTTCCATAATAATACCTCCTCATCATTTGTATTTTTAATATATCATAATTTATTTTTTTATACTATATTTTTTTTAACAATTTGTTGTAAAAAAAGGAGCACTCTAGTGCTCCGCTACATTACTTTCTCTACTTTTTCTACTATGACATGCTACATTATATTTTTCTATTACACTTTTTATTGTATCACTTGTTTTTATCTTAAGCTCCTCTGGAATCTTATCCAATTTGTATAAACCAATAACTTTATCATCAATACATACATCATCGGCAACCAAGCCAACCGCATAAGAATCATATATATCTATTGGTGGTGGTTCCTCAAGATAGTACTTAAAATACGACTTTTTTAATATATAAAATTCATCTTTTAGTTTAGTGTCATCTAAACTTATTAAAAAGTTTTTTACATTTTTAGGAGCTTTAACTTTTTTAAGTAACAATTCTATAACCCTATTAAAATCTTCTACCTGGGTTTGCAAGCATTCAAATCCTGAACTAAAAACATTAGTAATATAAAGTTTTTTTCTATTTTTCAAATCTTGTTTTGCTGTACCATTTATTACACTCTGTTTAAACTTCTTCCCTGGTTCAGAAAAAATAAGAGAAAATAAATCTTCTTTTAATTTTATAAAACTTTCTAATGTCATTTCATTTGAAAATCCGTTTATCTCTTTTTGAATATCTTGTATTTTTAACTTTAATTTCATTAATTCACTTTCTGAATCTTTTAAAGCTTCATCACATTTACCTTCGCACCTATTAATTAATGTATAATTTTTATCCTCATTTTTATAGTATTCTTCTTGTATCATCGAGGACGCAGAATAAAAACTATATAACTCGGGCATTAAATGTATAAAAGGGAATGAATTACCCGAAATCCAAATTTCTAACACTTTTTTTGATAATCCATTTCTTTCAAACAATAAAAACAATTCATAAAATCTAGAAGAAACTGAAAAATATGACCATTCACTTTTATTTGGTACAAAAGGTTTATTATAATACATATTTGAAACATACGAATCTCGGTCATCAAACGATAATTCATTTTTATCATATGCAAAAACATCTTCATAACTCTTAAAAAATGCCCACTGAGATAATAACTCTACAACACCTTCAGAATTAATCCCAAGTGAATGTAACATTTCATGCATCAAAATTTGAATCCTATTTCTTGATGAAGTAGGGTTTACTCTTATCAAATTCGATAAATGTTGATATACTCCTGCAGTCGTATTGGGTAATCTTTTATCTTCTTTATACCTACACTTAATTAATTTTAGCACTTGCTCTTTTTTTAAGTTATAAACTTTTGTTAAAATCTTTATTGAAATTTTTGCGTCTTCTTGTAATTCTTCTTGACAATTGGGAAGTTTTTCATCATCTTTATTATTATAAATCTCCCAAAAAATATGCATATCTTTATACTTTTCTACAATTCCATTAATTCTATCTTGCCAATCTAATATATCAAATTTTTCAGTTGCTCTTTTTACACCAAACATCGCCATGTATTCTACAAAAGAGTCTAAATTTATTTCCTTGCCTAACATTGCTATAAATTTTAGGTGCCTATCTATGCACTTATAAAATGCCTCTATCAAATTATAATCTGTTTTATCTTCCAAACTTTTTGGCGGATCTTGTGTTAATTTTATGAGTTCAGGAATATAATCTTTTTCGCCTATAGCATGAAGTGCTTGCATTAAAATATCTGACATAAGCGGTTCTTCTAAAGTATTGTTTAACCTCATTGTAGCCGCCATGCCATTATCTGATATTTCACTATATGTATTTATTAAATTTTTAAAATAGCCACTTTCAAGAATAGTCGAAATTTGTTCTTCTGAAAGTGGCATTTGTGTTTTTAATAATTCTAAAGTTTCAGTAATCCTATAATACATATTTACTCCTTACAATAGAAAAGAACTAATAAATAGTAGACCTGCCATCATTGCCATGCTTTTGCTAATTTTCTTCTTAGCGCTAAGCAAGTTTATTAAAAATATACTAGCTACTATTAAACCCACTACAAGTAAGAAATAATGCATTGTAAATAAGAATAAATCAAGTGGTTCCATTGTACTTGTGAGTAAACATATAACTACATAAGTAAGTAAAAGTGGTACCAAAAATAGATTTGTTACTAAAAATGGTACTATTACAACTGATTTTAATAAAGAAAAATCAAGAATTTCTTCATACTCATATTCCTCTTCTTGCGATATTTTTTCACCGCAAACAGGACAATACTTAAAAGCCTTATCGTATATTGTTACATGGCACTTGCTACATTTCATGCTACAAACCTACTTTCATCAACTTTTAAAAATTTTGCTTCTTTTGTATTGTGAACGAATAGAGTATATTATATCACATAATTTTGATTTTGTGTAGTATTATTATGTAAATTTTACTTTTTGGATAAAAAATATGCGAATGTTTTTCGCATATTTTCTTATTTGAATATCTCTTTCATCGCATCAAAAAACGATTTACGATTATCATATACGTCATCTGTACAACTTGCTGCAAATTTACTAAGTAACTCTTTTTGTTCACGATTTAACCGCTTTGGTACTTCTACTTTTACTGTAAAGTACAAATCACCAACACCATAACCATTTACATTCTTTATTCCTTGACCTTTTAACCTAAACTTCGTACCGGTCTGTGTACCTTCAGGAAGTGTAAATCTTACTTTTTTATTAAGTGTTGGAACTTCTATTTCAGCGCCAAGCGCTGCCTGTGCAAATGTTATTGGAATATCGCACATAAGATTATCTTGTTCACGCTTAAATATTTTGTGTGGTTTTACTAAGATTATTACATATAAATCTCCATTTGGTGCACCCTTTTCTCCTGTTTGTCCTTGACCACGAAGAGAAATAGTCTGACCATTATCTATTCCAGCTGGTATATCTATTTTTACTTTTACCTTTTTCTTTACAAAACCCGTTCCTTTACATGTATCACATGGTGTTTCTATTATTTTGCCCTCACCATGACATTCTTCACAAGGTCTACTTGTAGCAATTCTTCCTAATATAGTATTTTGGAAGCTTTGAACTTGGCCACTTCCGCCACACTTTGTACAAGTTTTAGTATTTGTTCCTGGTTTTGCACCTGTTCCATTACATGTACCGCATTTCTCACGTCTATTTAATTCTATAGTTTTCGAAACTCCAAATGCTGCTTCTTCAAAAGTAATCTCCATCTGTATCTTTATGTTTTCACCTTTTCGGTGACCATTCGATGATGTACGTCTACCGCCCATACCGCCATCAAAAAATGCTTCAAATATATCATTTATTCCGCCAAAGCCACCAAAATCAAATCCCGCAGCATTAAATCCTTCAGCGCCACCACTAAAACCATTAAATCCATTAAAACCTCCTGGTTCTGCGGTACCAAATTGATCATAATTTGCTCTTTTCTTTGGATCACTTAATATCTCATATGCTTCATTTACTTCTTTAAACTTTGCTTCTGCTTCCTTATTTCCAGGGTTTAAGTCTGGGTGATATTTTTTCGCAAGTTGTCTATATGCTTTTTTTATGTCATCATCTGTAGCAGATTTAGTGAGTCCTAAAACTTCATAGAGGTCTTTTGCCATATTTCCTCACTCCTAAATTTTCTTTACTTGAAAACGGGCGAACCATAGTTCGCCCCTACAATGTTTTCAAGATATTTGTAACAAAATTATTTTTTGTCGTCATCATCAACAACTTTATAATCAGCATCTACTACATTATCATCGCTGTTTTGTTCAGTTGTTTCTGCAGTTCCCGCAGTTGCTTCTTGGTTTGCACCATTTGCAGCACCTGCTTGTTGATATAACTTTGTTGATACATCATAGAAAGATGTCATAAGTTTTTCAGAAGCCTTATTGATTTCTTCAACATTACTACCCTCTAATGCTTTCTTTACGTTACTTACTTCTGCTTCAATTTTTGCTTTTTCATCTGCTCCTAATTTATCACCAAGTTCTTTTAATGTTTTTTCTGTATCATATACTAAAGATTCAGCTTTGTTACGAGCTTCTGCTTCTTCTTTCTTTTGCTTATCTTCTTGAGCAAATTTTTCAGCTTCTTTTACTGCTTTTTCAATATCTGCTTCACTTAAGTTTGAACTTGAAGTAATTGTGATTTTTTGCTCATTACCTGTTCCCATATCTTTTGCAGATACGTGAACAATACCGTTTGCATCAATATCAAATGTTACTTCAATTTGTGGTACTCCACGTGGTGCTGGTGGAATTCCTGTAAGTTGGAATCTACCAAGTGTCTTGTTGTATGCTGCCATTTCTCTTTCACCTTGTAAAACGTGAACTTCAACACTTGTTTGACCATCTGCAGCTGTTGAGAATACTTGACTTTTCTTTGTAGGAATTGTTGTATTTCTTTCAATTAATTTTGTAAATACTCCGCCATAAGTTTCAATACCAAGTGATAATGGTGTAACATCAAGAAGTAATAAATCTTTAACATCACCGGCTAAAACGCCTGCTTGAATACATGCACCAACTGCAACACATTCATCTGGGTTTACACCTTTATGTGGTTCTTTTCCTGTTAATTTCTTAACAAGTTCTTCTACCATAGGTACTCTTGTTGAACCACCAACAAGTAATACTTTATCAAGGTCTTCAGCTTTTAAGCCAGCATCTGTTAATGCTTGATTTACAGGGCCTGCTGTTGACTCTACTAAATCTTTAATTAATTCTTCAAATTTTGCTCTTGTAAGATTAATATCTAAGTGTTTTGGACCAGTTTCATCAGCTGTGATAAATGGCAAGTTAACACTAGCACTTTGAACACCAGAAAGTTCAATCTTAACTTTTTCTGCTGCTTCTTTTAATCTTTGCATTGCTTGTTTATCGTTTGCAAGATTAATACCTGTTTCTTTCTTAAATGTTTCTACTAAATAATCTATAACTCTTTTATCGAAGTCATCGCCACCAAGTCTATTGTTACCACTTGTAGCCAAAACTTCAAGTACGCCTTCACCTATTTCAAGGATAGATACATCGAATGTACCACCACCTAAGTCATATACCATTACTTTTTGTTCTTTTTCTTTATCAAAACCATATGCTAAAGCTGCTGCTGTTGGTTCGTTTATAATTCTTAAAACTTCAAGTCCAGCAATCTTACCAGCATCTTTTGTTGCTTGTCTTTGTGAATCACTAAAATATGCAGGAACTGTAATAACTGCTTGAGTTACAGTTTCACCTAAGTAACTTTCAGCATCTGATTTGATTTTTTGAAGGATCATAGCAGAAATTTCTTGTGGTGAATATTTCTTACCATCTATTTCTATCCTTCTGTCTGTACCCATATCTCTTTTTATTGACATAATAGTTCTATCAGGATTTGTAACTGCCTGACGTTTTGCTATCTGACCAACAAGTCTTTCTCCATTCTTTGAAAATGCTACGACAGATGGAGTTGTTCTTGCTCCTTCTGTATTTGCAATTACAGTAGGATTTCCACCTTCCATTACTGCAACACATGAATTGGTTGTACCCAAGTCAATACCTATAATCTTTGACATTTTTTATTCCCCCTCTTAATTTTAGTTGGCTACTTTAACCATACTATGTCTAATTATTCTATCTTTTAATCTATACCCCTTACGGAGTTCTTCAACAATAATGCCTTCTCCAACTGAATCGTCATCGACATGCATTACTGCATCATGCAACGCTGGGTCAAATTTTTCGCCAACTGTCTTTATCTCTTCCGCACCAAGTTTTATAAGTACGTCATTAAATTGACGATGTATCATATTTATACCATCACGCCATGCCTTTGAAACTTCATCATCTCCTTTAGTATTAATACTCTTTTCTAAATTATCCATTACAGGCAAAAATTCTCCTATTATTTCTGAAGATATTAAAGAATAAAGTGATTCTTTATCCTTTGCTGTCCTCTTTCTATAATTATCAAAATCGGCCATAACACGTTGAAGCTGTGCATAATATTCTTCTGCTTCTGGATTTGATTCTGTATTTGCCTCAGTAGGTTGTATAGGAGCTTCACCTATGTTTTCGGCTTCATTTACATTATTGTTGGTTTCTTCCATTATTATACCTCCCCTTAATTTTTCTTTTCACGTTCTTCTAATTCTAGCAAATAGTTTATATAACTCATAACTTTGCTATAATCCATTCTTTTTGGACCAATTACTGCAATTTTGCCTTGATCCTGATATCCAAAAGTTATTATACTATAATCTTTTACTTCGTCAAATAAATTTTCATCGCCTATCTTAATGGTTACTCCATTATCAAGATAGCTGTCTAGTATTTCTTTTATTAAATCTTCTTCTTCTAAAAGATACATAAATCTTTTTAGCTTTTCGATATCTCTAAATTCAGGATAATCAAAAACATTATTTCTGCCATATAAATATATATTATCTTCGTCAGCAGAAATTGCCGTATAGTGAGTTAAATATGATAAAATCTTTGAAACACTATCAATTGGATGTGCTTTATTTCTTATTTCTTCAACACTATTTTCAAATGCTTCATCAACATTATCATTATAATTCATTATACTATCCACATAGTACCTATAACCTAAATCTGAAGGAACTCTACCAGAAGATGTATGTGTTTTCTCAATTAAACCAAGTTCCTCTAACGCGGCCATTTCATTACGAATTGTGGCTGAACTTAAGTCAAGTTCATACCGTTCAACGATTATTTTCGAGGCAATAGGTTCTGCGAATCTAACGTAGTCTTCAATTATCGCTTGTAAAATACGTTTTTTCCTATCATCAAGAAACATATTCATTCCTCTTCCCTAAATTAGCACTCTTTTTAATCGACTGCTAATTTCAATTAAAAAAATATCACTAATACATATTAATGTCAATAGATTTTAGTAATATTTTAAAAAAAATTATAATTATATAAATTGTTGTTTGTAAAAGAAAATGTTACAATACAAAAGTAGGAGGAAACATATGTTAAAAATAAATAATTTCTTAAAATCAAATAAGGGTTTATATACTATTATTGCTCTTTTATCAGCCATAGCTTTTATAAGTATATATGGTACAAAAATACTAAATCCTACTTATGTAGATTGGCTCTTTCAAAATGAAGATCTAACGCAACATTACCTTGGATGGAGAGCATTTCGTGAAAGTGCGTGGCATTTTCCTATCGGTATGATTGATACTTTAGCTTATCCAAATTTAACTTCTATAATATTTACCGACTCAATTCCTATAATGGCAATTTTCTTTAAAATGATTTCAGCTTTTTTGCCTTCTAATTTTCAATACTTCGGATTTTGGGGAATTTTGTGTTTTATTTTGCAAGGCATTTTAACAGCAAAAATAGTAAAAAAATATACAAATAATAATATCGCAATTATTCTATTTAGTATATTATTGACTTTTACACCTGCTATGATATTTAGGATGTATTATCATTCCGCATTAGCTGGACAATGGGTTATTTTACTTGGGCTAAATATTATTTTTAATCATAAGGATTATTCTAGTGCTAAAAAAGCACATATTTATATAGCATTATTGGGCGCTTTATCTGCTTTTATTCACATATACTTTGTTTTAATGAATGGTATTATACTTATTGGATTTTGCATCCTAAATTTTTTAAATAAAAAACACATAAAAGAAATTATATATTACCTTGTTACTTATTTAATGGCAGCTACTGCATCAACCGCTCTACTCGGCGGATTTTATTCCGGAACAATAATGAGTGATTTAGGCCTAGGTAAATATAGTCTTAACTTAAACAGCTTTTTTAACCCAATCGGATGGTCATGTATTATACCACCACTTCCTCTATATAACGATTTGCAATATGAGGGCTTTGCATATCTAGGAATTGGTGCGATTATTTTACTAGTACTCTCATTAATTTGGCTAATAAAATTTTATGACTTAAAAAAATTATTCTTTAATAACTGGAGAAAAATAGTATCACTTTTTATAATAATGCTTATATCTCTCATAATGGCTTTATCACCAACAATAAGCTTTTTTTCACATTCAATATCAATACCTATTCCAAATATTATTACTAAACTGTGGGGAATATTTCGCGCTTCTGGTAGAATTTCGTGGCCTATAATCTACATTATAGAAATCAGCTCTTTTATCATAATATCTAAAAAAATTACAGGAACAAAAAAACTTATTGCCATAGCATTAGTTATTCTTGCTATTCAAGTTTTTGACCTACATAAGACAACTACTAATATTTATGATGAATTTAATGACAAAAAAACATATGTCACTGAATTAAAAAACGTAGAATTTTGGGATACAATTGCTAAAAACAAAACTATTGAACATATTGCAATGGGTGCACTCCCTACAAGAACATTTTTGTTTTCACTCACCGACTGGGCATTAACTAATGACAAAACATTAAACAATTTTTATTTTGCGCGAGAACTATCTGATGATATGTTATTAGAGGGGAATATGGCATTTGTGGAAGTACCGGAAAATTACATTTTTATTTTCCCAAGAATAAACCAAAAAGGTGCTCTTTTTATCCCTTTATACTATGAACTAGAATGCAATCTACATTATTACCTTATTGACGATACGTTAATAGGATACGTTAATGAAATTGACGGTTTTACAGAAATACACGAATGCGATTTTGCAAATTTTATAGAAAAATAAAGAAGATGGTCTTATTAACCATCCTTCTTTTTTTATCATTTAGTTTTCACATTCTCTTTCTACCCTTTTGCCAATACCCGCAATTATCTCATAATTTATCGTACCGGCTAATGCTGCTAAGTCTTCTACTGTGACTAATTCATTGTCAAACAAGTATACCTTATCGCCAACTTTTACATCTATATTCGTAACATCTACCATTATCATGTCCATGCAAACGGTTCCTACTACTTTTACCTTTTGGCCATTTATAACTACTTCTGCTTTATTTGAAAAACTGCGTCTATATCCATCAGCATAGCCAACAGGTACTACCGCTATTTTTGATTTTTTATTAGTTACAAATGTTTTATTATAACTAATAGCACTACCTTTTGGCACTTCTTTAATATATGTTACTTCTGATACCCATTTTTCAACGGGCTTTATATCTATTCTCCCTTTTATGCTTTCATCTGGATAATACCCATACAAAATCAAACCTGGTCTTACTAAGTCATAATTTGCTTCAGGATAATTAATTATAGCAGCACTATTTGAAGCATGTGCTTTTACATTTAATCCATAAGATTTTACAATTTCTATCGCTTTATCAAACTTTTCTATTTGATTTAGTGTATATTCGTCATCACAATCACTACAAGTAAAATGAGTATATATGCCATCTAATTCTATGTTCTTTAGCGTTAAAATGTATTTTACTATATCTTTTACATTATTTAATAAAACACCATTTCTACCAGCACCTGTATCTACTTCTAAGTGGATTTTTATGGTCACATTTTTCTTTGATGCAACTTCGTTTAATTTCATTAAAAACTCTTTATCACAAGCTCCACAAATTAAATTATTACTAACTATAGTTTCTATATCCTCTTTAGGTGGTTGATTTAGTATTAGTATGTTTAAGTCATTATTTAAACTACGAATATTACTACCTTCTATAGCATTTGCTACCGCAACATATTCTATGTTGTTTTTTAATAGTGTATCAATCAATTTACATACCCCATTACCGTACGCATCTGCCTTTACTACTGCTATTATTTTGGTATTTTTATTTATTTTGCTTTTTATTTGGTTTATATTATGTGCAAAATTCGTAAGATTTATCTGTAATTTTGATGTACTCATATATCCTCCTAGCTAAATTATATGATATTTTAAAAAATTTATGACCGATGTTTTCATCGGCCACATTTACTATTAATTATTTTACAAAAAACATTATTTCTGACAAATTAGTAAGTTGACTTTCTTTTAAATTAGCAAATTCTACAGCATATGAATTAATACCTTGTCCCATTTCAGTTCTTCTTTTTATAACGCCATCAAGATTTAAAACATTATCTTTAAGTTTGTTTCTAATAGTAAGAACTGCATGTATATCTTCATCTATATCAAATGTAGCTGGAGAAGTAAATTTCATTCCACCTGCTGATATATCTGTTAAGCCAATTTCATACCAGTTTTTCTTATCAGTAGTTACATTAAACATTCCGACTGGATTGTCATATCTTTCAAATCTTCTTTTATTACTCATAACTACCATCCTTTCACAATTATTCTTTCTCTATGCCTAACTTTTCGTCAATAAGAGCCTCTACTTCTTCCTTTGTCCCTTGTTCTGCTAAAATAAGTTCACTTACTAGAATTTGTTTTGCACTATTGTAGAGTTTCTTCTCACCTGCAGATAGACCTTTGTCAGAATTTTTGTGAGCAAGATTTTTAACTACTTCTGCAACTTCTAATATATTTCCGCTCTTAATTTTGTCCATATTTTCTCTATAACGCTTGTTCCAATTTGCATTCATAGCACTTTGTTCGCCTGATAATGCATTTAAAACACGATCAGCGTCTTTATATTTTATAACTTCTCTTAAACCTACTTTTAATGCATTAGCAGTAGGTACCATAACTTGTATATCACCAACTGGCATTTTCATTATGTAGTATTTTTGTTTTTGACCTAAAATCTCGCGTTCCTCGATAGATTCTATGACACCCGCGCCGTGCATCGGGTAAACTACTTTATCACCTATATTGAACATATTCTTCATGCCCCCCAACGTTTAATATTATAACACGAAATTTGAATTTTGTCAAAACCTAATATCAAAAAGTGTTTGCTCCCTCATTCTTTTTAAACCATCGCTTATATTTTTAGCACGAATTTCACCTATTCCATCGACATCATCAAGCTCTGTTATGCTTGCATTCATAATGCCTTGAAGGTCTCCAAACTGTGATACTAACTTATCTATTATGAAACTTGGCATACGAGGTATCATAGAAAGAACTCTATAACCTCTTGCCTTAATTAGCATATCTGATTGTGTAACACCAGAATATCCTAAAATTTTTGATAAATAATTTGTATCATTTAGCTCTGTATATGTCAAATCTTTTATGCCTAATTTTGCATTTTCTACGTCCTTTTCGTCACCTTTTATATAATCCCTTACAATTAACTCTAAGTCAAACTTAGTATCGCCTATAAGCTCATTTAACTGCATTTCCACTAGTCTACTCTCATCACCAAGTTCGTAAATGTAACGTTCTACCTCTGTTGCAATTTTTAATACCATCTCTATTCTTTGAATAGCGCTGCACACATTTTCTAGAGTTACCATGTCTTCAAATTCTAGAGCATTTAAGTTATTCATAACTCCATCAAGTGAAGATTTATATTTTTCAAGTGTCTGAAGTGCCTGGTTAGCACGTGTTAATACAACGCCTGTATCAGGAAGTACATATCTTTGGCTGCCTTTAAAAAGCGTTATTACGTTTCTTCTTTGAGATATACTAATTACGAGTTCACCTGTTTGTTTTGCTACTCTTTCAGCTGTTCTATGCCTTGTTCCAGTTTCTGTTGTTGGAATATTACGCTCTGGCGTAAGTTGTGCATTTGCATATAATATTCTCTTTAAGTCTTTACTTACAACTATAGCGCCATCCATTTTTGCAAGTTCATATAAAAGTGCTGGTGAATAATCTTGATTTACTTCAAAACCACCATCTACAACACTTAAAACTTCTTTTGAATCTCCTACCACAATAAGTCCACCAGTTCTTGCTTTTAAGACATTTTCAAGTCCCTCTCTAAAGCTTGTCCCAGGTGCAATAATTTTTAATACATCGATTACTTCTTTATCTTCCCACATGATAAGTAAGCTCCTTTCAGCTTAATATAATTAAACTATTATTTCCTTTACAAGATCACTCAAATTATCTGCTTCGATTATTTCTATATTAAAATTATTGTCTATATTTTTTAAATTATTTTTAGGTATAAC
The DNA here is from genome assembly GCA_017450465.1 of Clostridia bacterium. Lineage (GTDB taxonomy): Bacteria > Bacillota > Clostridia > TANB77 > RGIG9151 > RGIG3495. The sequence goes on from JAFSUW010000036.1 coordinate 17,122, forward strand.
GCAATACTTAAATCCTGTTTTCTCTGCTTCGTAGATCCTTTTTTCTATAAAATTAACGTTTCTAATTTCGCCTGTAAGCCCAACTTCACCTATTATGACTCCGCCTGGCTTTATCGGCTTATTCTTAAAACTAGACACTATCGCAAGTATAACTCCTAAATCTACAGCAGGTTCGTTTATTTTTACGCCCCCTGCTACATTTAAGTAAATATCTTGATCATACAGCATAAACCCAGCTTTTTTCTCCAAAACTGCTGTAAGAAGTGTAACCCTGTTATAATCAACTCCCGTAGACATTCTTCGTGGCATACCAAATGGAGTTTTACTACTTAAAGCTTGTATTTCAACAAGCATTGGCCGTGTTCCTTCCATCGTGCAAACAACAACAGAACCCGGCATTGATTTATCTTTTGATAAAAATAACTCAGATGAATCTTTTACTTCTACCATACCTTCTGTTTGCATTTCAAAAATTCCAATTTCGTTTGTAGAACCAAATCTATTCTTTACTGCTCTAAGTATTCTATACGAGAAAGAACTTTCGCCTTCTAAATACAAAACCGTATCAACCATATGCTCCAAAACTCTAGGTCCTGCAATGGCTCCTTCTTTAGTAACATGACCAATAATAAGTGTTGTAATGCCGCGTTTCTTTGCTATTTCCATAAACTTCGCTGTAACACTACGAACTTGTCCTACACTTCCTGCGGTGCTTTCCATTGTTGGATCATACATAGTTTGAATTGAATCTATAACAAGTAGTTGCGGCGCACATTCATCGATACGCGATTCTATGTTTAACATATCTGTTTCGCCAAGGAATAGTATTTTGTTGCTATTCACTTTTAAGCGTTCAGCACGCATTTTTACTTGGCTACCAGATTCTTCACCCGATACATATAAAATTTTACCATCAATATTTATTTTGTCACACATTTGAAGAATGAGTGTAGATTTTCCAATACCAGGGTCTCCACCAACTAGTGTTAAAGAGCCCTTCGTAAGTCCACCACCTAAAACATGATTAAACTCATGAAAACCGGTATCAAATCTATATCCTTCTTCTATTGCAATATCCGAAAGCAAAACTGGCTTTACACTTTCTGAGGCAACTTTTTTTTCGTTACCTTTTGAAACTACTACTTTTTCTTCAACCATAGTATTCCATTCATTACAAGCTGGGCATTTACCTACCCACTTTGCTGATTCATAACCACAATTATTGCAAAAAAACACAGTAGTTGATTTTGCCATATTTTACTCCTTCTTAAAGACTATTTACCCTTCTTTATTAATTTATCTAATACAATGATAAACATTGCATGTGACCAAGAAAGTTGCATAACCCATGCTGGATTGCCATTAAATTTATCTACCTGTTCTGGTAAGAAGCCAAGATTCGTAGCATGCTTTACTGCCCACATAAATAATTCTTTGCCTCTTTCCAAATCTCCTGCTTCTATGTAATATAGCGAAAGCCAAAGCGTTGATATAACCCAAGGATTTCCGCCTATATATGAATCACCTTCATAACGTCCATATCCACCAGATGGGAAACCATCTAAGTGTTCTTCTATCGATTTTACAGTTTTCTTTATTTTATCATCTTTTACATCAAACACATCAAAGGGAACTACAAGACCAAGCAAGCTAATATCAACTGTTGGGTCTTTTTCTGCTACTGGTACTTTATAGTTAAATTTATTAGCATTTAATTCAACTGTTGGACAATTCCACCAGTTAAGTCTTGTACGCGTACCACGCAAAAATCTTTTCATCTCGTCACTCCAAAGATGTGCAGCGATTGCTTTTTTTAGTTTATCTGCTTCGCTTTCCCAATGCTCTGCAAGTGGTATTTCGACATTTAATTCGCGCGAAGTTTTTGCTGCCGCGATTAAAGCACCATATACGGATGCTGCAGAATATGTATGTTCACCAAAACGTTCTTCCCATATGTCATATGATGCATTTGGTAAACCAGTTTCGGGATCTATAAATCCTGTTAAGAAATTAGCAGCCTTCTTTACTGTTCCCCACATTTCTTCTAAGAAATTTATCTTCTTCGCATATCCATAGTGTTCCCAAATACCATATATTATTGATGAAACTTCATCTACTTGTACTCCCCAAGAAGGTGCAAGACGTCCATCTAAATAATATCTTTGCTGCCACTTCCCATCAAGTAATTGTGCTTTTTTAGCCCAAACTGTATAAAACTTTTCTGCTTCTTCATACATACCACATATATCAAATGCTTTTGTTATAAATACTCCATCTCTTGGCCAACAATAGCCGTATCTACCACATCTAGTAAACTTCTCATCTATTTCTGAAGCAGCAAGTATCGCTCCTGTATCTTTATTAGTAAATAACGCAAATGTAAGTAACGATTTTATATATATGTCATCTACTTTTTCATTATTGGTTACAAATTGCTTTTTCGAAGCAAAATACTCACTCCAATATTTCTTTTCTTTTTCCACTAAATCAACTATTTTTTCTCTTTTTACGTTTGCAAACATATCTATACTTTCATGAATATCTTTCGAGAAGCAGAAAAATAAATTAAACTCAAGTTTATTCTTACCGCCGCACTCACCAAGGCACCACTTTGCTGCAGTATCCGAAGTCATAGATATATCATCTTTACCATATAAAGTATCTTCTGTAGTAGCTGCTTTTGCATTTTCACCAAACTGGAACCCAGTCATAGCAGAATTTGAACCAATTGCTATAGCTGATTCTTTATTATAAATAACTATTGACTCAGTTTCAAAATCCATAATACTACTTCTAATGTTCATAGAATCAGTAACAAAATCTGTATGTAAAAATGCATCTATATAAAAGTTTTTATCGCCCATACTCTCGATTTTATAATTTCTGACTAAAATATCTCTGCCATTTGTCACAAAGTCCCTTTGGTATACTTTAAGACCTATGTCAGAGTTTTCAAATGTTGTAACTAATATATTTGAATTTGGCTCATAATACTGTTCTGTATACCAGAGATTATCGTTCAAAAATTTAGTCGGTGTATTATCCAACTTAAAACCAATAGATATACTATTTATCTGTTGATAATAATCTGGTTCTGGCCAAAAAATTCTATTCAATTCTCCTTTGTCAGTAAAGGTTGCAAGCAACTTCCCGTTGCCCGTTATTCCATGGTTAAAATAAGTTCTACCCAAAAAAATCAGCCTCACTTTTCATTTGTAATAATTCACTATATATATTACATAAATTTACGAAAAAAATCAAGCCATTTTTAGATTATTGGACAGTTTATTTAATATTTAAATTATTGATTTTAATATTAAAAATAATTTACCTAAACATTACTATTCTTGACATCTACACTAAAAAAATATATTATATATAAGTATAAGTTTAATTATTGCTGAAAGGGAGATTATAATGCCTGTTATACAAAAAGGTGTTTTATACTTTTTAAGTGCATTCTTTCAAATTATTTTGTTAATACTCGGAATATATTTTTTTGTTATACAAATTGTTGGTTGGATAAAAAGAAAAGAAGTTCCTTCTTCTAGTTTTAAGCCAGTCAAAAAATTTGCTATGATAGTCGCAGCGCACAACGAAGAAATGGTTGTCGGAGAGCTGATTGACAGTTTGGTTGCTATGGATTATCCAAAAGAATTATATGATGTTTTTGTTATTGCAGATAATTGTACTGATAGGACAGCTCACATCGCGGGAAAACATGGTGCTATTGTTCTTGAAAGAAATAATAATATTGAAAAAGGTAAAGGTTTCGCACTTAAATGGGCTTTTGATAAGATTTTCAAAATGGACAAGAATTACGATGCTTTTTGCATATTTGATGCAGACAATTTAGTAAGTCCAAATTTTCTTCTTGAAATGAATAAACAAATGTGTAGAGGATATCGTGTAATTCAGGGCTACATAGATAGCAAAAATCCTTTTGATTCTTGGATGACCGCTTCTTATTCTATCGCATTCTGGACTGCAAATAGACTATACCAACTACCTAGATATTACCTTGGTATGTCATGTGGTTTATGCGGTACGGGATTTTGCGTGGAATCTAACATCATAAAAGAAAAGGGTTGGAACGCTACATGTCTTACTGAAGACCTTGAATTTACAATGAAACTTGCTCTTGATAACATATATGTTGGCTGGGCTCATGATGCTATAGTATACGATGAAAAACCACTAACATTAAAGCAATCTTGGAATCAGCGTATTAGATGGATGCAAGGATATGCAGAATGTACAGGAAGATTTTTTGGTAGCTTATTGCATAAAGCTATAAAAGAAAAAAATTTGGTTGCATTTGACTGTGCTACATATCTTTTGCAACCACTTAGAATAATAGTTTTTGGAATAATTACAATACTTGCCTACTTCCAATTTTTCCATCCACAAGGTAATGTGTTCCAAATGAATTACATCATTCCAAACTATATTTGGGCTATCTTAATCGTTGCACAATTTTTATATGGTCCATTAATAATTATGTCTGAAAAGAGATTTAATTTTAAGGTATTATTATCTTATATAATTTATCCTTTCTACAACCTAACTTGGGTACCAATTACTTTAATCGGTGCCTTACATTCAGACAAAAAAGAATGGAGTCATACATTACATACAAGAAATATTGACATTAGTGAATTAAAAAAAGTAGAATAGGTTTGCACTAAAAATACTTATTTGGGGAGGATAAAAATGCTAAATTTCTTCACAATGCTAAATTCAACTACTGAATTTCACTTAATTGTACGATTACTTTTAGCAGCACTGTTTGGTGCTCTAATAGGAATAGAAAGGGAACATGCAAAACGTCCCGCCGGACTTAGAACTCACGTTTTAGTTTGCGTCAGTGCATGTCTTGTAATGCTAACAGCAGAGTTCATTTCAAAATTTGGTTACTCTCCATATGATATAACACGGCTCGGTGCACAAGTAATTAGCGGTATTGGTTTTTTAGGCGCCGGAACTATTATACGAAATGGTAATACTGTAAAGGGCTTAACTACTGCAGCAAGTCTTTGGGCGGTTGCCTGTGTAGGTCTTGCAACAGGTATTGGCTTTTACATGGGTGCTACTCTTGCTACTGTCGTAATATTCTTCGTACTCACATATTTTAAGACTTTTATTGAAGGTCCTTATACTCACAATACTACCGAAGCAGTATCAATTAAATTCGCATATTCAGAGGATTTACTCGACAAAATAAAAGCTATTTTTTCAGAAAACAAAATTATTATTAACAACATTAAATTAAAATCCGATAAAGAAAATGTAACAAATGCAACGCTAGTTTTAACTATGAATGAAGATACAAATTTAGTACCTATTTTTGAAAATATTTATAACATTGATGGAATATATGAAATAGAAAGTAAAAGCATAGAGGAATAGCGAGGTCATAAGTGTGGAAAAATTTATTATAAATGGTGGAAAACCCTTAAAAGGTGAAGTAAATATTTGTGGCGCTAAAAATGCCGCCATTGCAATACTCCCTGCAATTCTTTTGGTTAAAGGAACTTGCAGAATAGAAAATTTGCCAAACATAAGTGATGTAAAAAAATATATAGAAGTATTGCAAGAGCTAGGTGTAAAAATAACTTACGAATCACCTAACGAAATTTTTGTTGAAAACACAGAAGTAAATTCAACAAAATGTTTATTTGAAAAATGCAGGAAAATGCGTGCTTCTTATTATTTACTTGGTTCATTGCTTGGGAGATATAAATCTGTCGAAGTTCCATTCCCTGGTGGATGCGATTTTGGAACACGTCCGATAGACCAACATATAAAGGGCTTTACCGCTTTAAATGCGCAAGTAACTCTCGAAGATGGTATTATAAAAGCCAATGCCAAAAAGCTTGTCGGCACATCAATTTACTTGGACGTAGTTAGCGTTGGTGCTACTATAAATATTCTTCTTGCAAGCGTACTTGCAGAGGGCACAACATTCATTGAAAACGCTGCTAAGGAACCACATATAGTCGACCTTGCAAACTTCTTAAATGCAATGGGTGCAAATATTAAAGGAGCCGGAACCGATACTATAAAAATACAAGGTGTAAAAGAACTACCAGGAAATACAGCTTATTCAATCATACCAGACCAAATAGAAGCTGGCACATTTATGATTGCGGCAGCTGCAACTGGCGGCGATGTAATCGTAAAAAATTGCATACCAAAACACTTAGATTCACTTACATCAAAATTAATCGAAATGGGCATTACTGTTGAAGAAATGGGCGATTCCATACATGTAAAATGTGACAAGCGTCCTCAAAAAGCAACAATAAAAACATTACCTTATCCTGGCTTTCCAACAGATATGCAACCTCAAATGGCCGTTTTACTTTCAATTGCAAATGGCACAAGCATACTAACCGAAGGGGTTTGGGAAAATCGTTTCCAATATGTAAGTGAACTTCAAAAATTAGGTGCAAATATTCGCATAGAAGGTCGTTCTGCAATAATTGAAGGCGTAAAAAACTTAACTGGTTCATTTGTAAATTCACCAGATTTAAGAGGTGGCGCTGCACTTATTATAGCAGGGCTTGCCGCAAAAAATGTTACAGAAGTTTATAACCTAGACCATGTTGATCGTGGATATGAAAATTTTGAACAAAAATTAAAGAATTTAGGAGCAAAAATCGAAAGAGTAAAAGTTGAATAACAAAAGATAATATAAGGGGTTTTAGTTATGCTAAAGATGTTACCACTGTTTAGTAGTAGTAAAGGAAATAGTACATATATAGAATCTGAAAACACGTCTTTATTAGTAGATCTTGGTGTAAGTTGCAAAAGAATCGTCGATGCACTTACTGAAAATAAAATAAATCCTGCTTCAATCGAAGCAATTTTAATAACTCATGAACATAGTGACCACATAAAAGGAATAAAGGTATTTGCAAATAAATACTCTATTCCTGTTTTTGCTACAGAAAAAACTTGGACAAAATTAGATTCTCTTGAGATTAGTGAATCTTATAAAAATACATTCACGCCTGATAAAGATTTTACTATTGGTGATATTACTGTTTCACCATTTTCTACCCCACATGACGCAATAGACCCATGTGGATTTAGTTTTTATAAAGGAAAAGATAAAGTAACAATAGCAACAGATTTAGGCCATATAAACGACTATCTACTTTCAAAAATGATAGAAAGTAATAAAATTTTACTTGAATCAAACCATGACATAGATATGCTAAGAACAGGCCCATATCCATGGCAACTAAAACAAAGGATACTCGGAAACTTTGGGCATTTATCAAATGCTTTAACCGCCAAAACTGTTGAATACCTAATAAAAAATGGCACAAAAGACTTTGTCCTTGGCCATTTAAGTGAAGAAAATAATTTTCCTGAACTTGCACTCGAAACTGTACGAAGTAGATTAAAAATGCAAGATATTAATATTTCAGATATCTCTTTAAGTGTTGCAAAACCATAACTTAATGATATAACTTAAGTAAAAAATATACTCCAACAAAAAATGAAACGATCTCTCCAAAAAACAGAGACGTTTTTATTTTGTCTCCTCTTCTTCTGCATCTTTTGAAACTTATCATAAGTAATGTAAAACTTAACACAAATATAACTATTGAAAAATTTAGGGCTAATTTTGCAAAATCTAGCTCCATATTCTGCTTTGTAATGTATTTTAGATTACTAACCCCAACCTTTGCTTTTTGGCACATAGCAGTAAGTATAAGTAGTATTCCCCATACAAAGTAACTAAATAAATTAACAATATTTAAAATAAAATCATTACCTTTTCGCCTATTTTTTATAACACAATCTTCTACTTGTGAATCTAATGAATCTATAAGTTTTTCATCTACCATTTTCAAAAATCCCCCGTTTTAATTTCCTTTCATTTCAACATCCATGCTATTTACAAGCATAATCGAAACATTTCCTCTTGTCATTTTTTCGGATGCCTCAACCGAAAAGCCTTTATCTAATTTTAAATTTTCTGCCATAGATGTAACATTTGTTGGCCAAACGCCTTCCATATCTTCTTTATAACCTAAAACTCCAACTAAAATTGCTGAACATTCTGCATAAGTTACGTTGTTAGAAGGCCTAAATGTAGTATCACCATAGCCACTTATAATGCCTCTTGTAGCCAGTGCCATAACATTTTTGTATGCCCAGTGATTATTTGGCAAATCAGAAAAATCTTCTACCGCAAAACTCTCCTCGTTGTCAATAGAAAGCATTTTGGCTATGAGTGTACAAAATTCAGCACGAGTAATATCTCGCTCTAAACCCAAAGTACCATCAGGATATCCAGACATAAGTTTCATTGTAACTAATATATTGGCTGCCTCATCTTCTGTGTAACTAAAAGAAAATGAGAATAATAAACAAAATATAAGCAATATAGAAACGATTTTTTTCATAAGTATTCCTCCATATTGTTATATTATATTTATCGACAAATAAAGTCAATATAATATTTTTTCCTATATTTTTATTTAAAAAACGAAGAGAGATAAAGAACTTATCTCTCTTCACTCTTTTTTGGACGGCATTTTCTTGCCAAGAAATCACTAGACTTCTTACGGTGTTTTTAGTTAGATATATTAATATTAACTACAGGGACTTATAACATCCCTCCTCCCTATTAAATTGTACCACGCACCTTGATGTAGTGTCATCTACGGTCAACCCATCGGGACTCGCTAGGGTCTTGCACCAGATACATGATTTATATCCGAAAGAGCCGTATATACAACTCCTTTAAGTTTCATTTACAACTTTCTCACCATCCGCCATCTGGGAATTCAAGTAGCCCCCTTCCTCCCTAGACCTCGGCTAGCGTCAAGCTAAAACAAAACTCCGTTTCAGGGTACACCTAAAACGGAGCTAAAATTCAACTCTCAGTTTTCGGCAACCCGGCTTCCATAGTCTTACGACGTTAGGTCCGTAGCTTTGCGTCCCAACCTTTCGATTGGTTTGCCCTTTCGGATTATATTTTAATTATACACTTTGTTTACATAAATGTCAATATGTTTTTAAAAAATTTTTCCAAAATTCTGTATAAATTTTAACATATTCCCAAATTTTCGCTGTATAAAAGAATTCTCCAGCATCTATTAGGGCTTCTATTTCATCAACTGTAAACCAATTTACATCCTCTACTTCACTTTTTTGCAATACAATTTTCGAAAAGTCTACTTTTTTATGAATTGCGTAAGAAAAAATCCAATATGAATTAACTGCTAATGCCCTACTTAAATAAATAACATCTCTACGAGAAAAATTTAATCCAAGCTCCTCTCTACACTCACGTATAACTGTTGTTTCTGGTCTCTCGCCAGCAATCGTTCCACCACTTGTAGCTGCCCATTTCCCTGGACCACTTTTTAATGTTGAAGCACGTTTTTGCAACAATATCCTTCCATTATTAATTATCCATGCATTTACTGCTAACCTATATTGACCTTTTTGTAATCCTACCCCCCTTATTATGATGTCTCCAGTTTTTTTACAGAATTTATCATAAACATCAAACTTTTCCACGTCTAATACCTCCAGCATCAGTATTTAAGTTTTTACCGCTGATGCCACTTATTTTATACCAAACGATCATATTTTGCAACAAAAATTTACTATTAAAAATATCAATGCTCTTGACATAACACTTAGGATCCCTTATTATTGTTTCTCATTTCAATGCCTTTAATAAGCCGCAAGTGGTTGATATAATTGTTGTCAGTTACCCCCGTCCCTTGTGACAAGAGTGTCCCTACTGACCACTTTTTAGGCAAAAAAAATGGACTTTCGTCCATCTTATTGCATCTGATTTAACATATCACTAAATTCTCCTGAAGCAATCATTTCTGTCACAGCCGTCATATACCAAAAGTATATGGCAAACATTATTACTGACAATGCTATTAATGATATTCCAAAGGATCTTCTATCACTATCATCATATGTTAAGAAGAATACACCAAAAAAAGCTCCCAAAACTTGTCCGAATACAGGCAACATCGAAATTGCTGTTAAAAATACCTTTACACCATTGGGTAATAACTTTGTGTATTCAAGCGTATGTCTTACTTCTGCTTTATATATATAGTCTTTTACTTCTTTCCCTGGCAAGTTAGTATGTTCAATATCATTTTCAATGTTTGCTGTTTCATCTATTATATTCGCAGCTTGAACATTTTGCTCAGTAGCTGCTACAACAACTGGTTCTTCTTCTGTAACTATTTCAGATTTTTCTGTAAGTACGGTATTACAAAAAGGACATTTTTGTGTCCTAACATGCAATTTCTCCTTACAGTTTTCGCATATTTTGTATTCCATGTCTTTCTTCCTTTCTATATACCAATAATGTTATATCCATTATCGACAAAAAGACTTACACCTGTGACACTACTTGATAGGTCGCTAAGGAAAAATACTGCTGCGTTTCCTACATCAGTTGGTGTAACAGATTTTCTAAGTGGAGATTTCCTTTCTACTACTTCATATATATTGTCAAAATCATTTATTACCTTTGATGATATGGTCTTAATAGGACCTGGCGATATAGCATTTACTCTTATACCTATAGGGCCTAATTCATTTGCAAGATACTTAACATTTGCTTCTAATGCTGCTTTTGCAGCACCCATTATATTATAACCTGCCATTACTTTTTCAGCACCATAATAACTAAGTGTTACTATGCTACCACCATCTATCATTAAATCTTTGGCATATTTTGAAACTACTATTAATGAATATGCACTTATATCCATTGCGTGCGAATAACCTTCACGAGTAGTGTAGATAAAGTTATTTTTCATATCTTCTTTATTAGCATGCGCTATACAATGTGCCACTCCATGAAGTACTCCCACTTTTTCCTTTATTTCATTAAAAAGATTCTCTATTTCTAAATCACTTGATACATCACATTTTATAAGTATTGGATTATTGAAATCTTTTGTGAGTTCTTTTACATTTTTTTCATCTTTGTCTGTTTCATAACTTATAATAAGACGTGCACCATGTGCATCAATGCATTTTGCAATCCCCCATGCAATACTTGACTTATTTCTTAAACCCATAAGTAGTATATTTTTGTTTGCTAAATTTTGCATAACCCGCCTCCATTAAACCATTTTTTCCATTATTTCTGTATCAAAGCTATAAGTTAATACATCTTCTCTAGAAATTAATCCTTTCTTATACAAGGTCATTAAGTCTCCATCCATTGTCTGCATTCCAAAACGTGTACCTGTTTGTATCATGTTATCTATTTGATGTGTTTTACCTTCTCTTATAAGGTTTGCTACTGCGTGTGTGCATATCATTACTTCAAATGCAGGAACTCTTCTATCACGATTTGGTATTAACTGTTGTGTTATTACGGCTTGTAAAACAGATGCAAGTTGTACCCTTACTTGTTGTTGCTGTTCGCCTGGGAACGAATCGATTATTCTATCAATTGTTTTTGCAGCACCCATTGTGTGTAATGTACCAAATACCAAGTGCCCTGTTTCAGCAGCTGTAAGAGCTGTTGAAATGGTTTCATTATCTCTTAACTCACCAATTAAAATTACATCTGGGTCCTCTCTTAACGCAGAGCGAAGTGCGTTAGCAAAACTTTTTGAGTCTATTCCTATTTCTCTTTGATTTACTAAACTATTTTTATGCTTATGCATATATTCTATAGGATCTTCAAGCGTGATTATATGCGAACTTCTATTTTCATTTATAAGATTTACCAAAGCAGCAAGTGTCGTAGATTTACCACTACCTGTTGGTCCTGTAACTAGTATCATCCCTCTTTGTTTTTGCCATAAATCTACTACTACTTCAGGTAAGCAAAGTTCCTTTACGTCTGGGATCTCCATTCCTATTAACCTTATAGCTATAGCTATAGAACCTCTTTGCTTATAAATATTTGCTCTAAATCTTCCTTTGTTTGGAATAGCAAAGGAAAAATCGACTTCACCTTTTTCTTCTAACATTGCTTTTACATCATTATATTCAAAAATTTCATCTGCAATATCTGCTGTATCTTTAGGAGTCAAATCAGGAGAAGCAAGTCTTGTAATTTCTCCTCCTGCTCTTATTGCAGGTGGTGCACCTACCGTAATATGAATATCTGAAGCATCACTTCGTAGTGCCTCTTCAATTATATCTAGTAATTTCATTTGTATCCCCCTTATCTATAATAATCAATTATTCTTCTACATAAGCAATTCTTATTAATTCATCTATTGTTGTTTTACCTTGAGCTACAAGTTTACTACAGCTCCTCCAAATTGTGCTTAAACCTTCACGCATTGCAACGAATTTTATTTCATCTGTCGTTGCACCACGCGTTATTAACTGCCTTATATTGCTCGAAATAGGCATTACTTCAAAAACACCAATACGTCCAGAATAACCTGTATTATTACATGCTTTACAACCTACTGGTTTATAGAAATGTACATCCGATTTATCGAATAAATCTAGACATCCATATTCTTTTTCAGTTGGCTCATATTCTTGTTTACATTTATCACAAAGTCGTTTTACAAGTCTTTGTGCAACTACGCCATTTAATGCTGTTGCAAGCAAGAATGGCTCTATACCCATATCTATAAGTCTTGCTATTGTTGATGGAGCATCATTGGTGTGAAGTGTACTTAAAACTAAGTGTCCAGTAATAGCGGCACGTACTGCGATATTTGCCGTTTCCGAGTCTCTTATTTCTCCGACCATTATTATATCTGGGTCCTGACGTAAGAAAGTTCTAAGAACGCTTGGAAAATCTACGCCCGCCTTTACATTAACTTGTACCTGGTTTACACCTTGAATTAAGGATTCTATAGGATCTTCTACCGTTAGTATGTTAACATCTTCTTTGTTTAATTCACGAAGTGTTGCATAAAGTGTAGTTGTTTTACCACTACCTGTTGGTCCTGTAACCAAAATTATACCATTTGGACTTTTTAATATTTCATCATAAACCCTCATGTCTTCTGGCAAGAGACCTATTGAATTTTTATCTTTTGTTAAACCGCTTTTATCATTTACCCTTAATACTACTTTTTCACCATACATTGTTGGAACGGACGATATACGTAAGTCGTATTCTGCATTTTCAAGCTTAAAGTTTGCTCTACCATCCTGAGGTCTACGACGTTCTGCTATATTCATTCCGCCTAAAATTTTTATTCTTGTAATCATTGCTGGCAATATTCTTAAGTCAATTTGCGATATTTCTCTTAAACTTCCATCTACTCTGAAACGTACTCTTGCTTTCTTCTCATATGGCTCTATATGTATATCTGATGCCCTTGACCTTACTGCCTGCTCAAGTATTGAGTTAACCATCTTTACGATAGGCGCATCAATATTTGCCTCTTCAGTAGAAGCTGCAATAGCTTCTTCTTCCTCACCTAATTGATTCTCTTTTTTATATTCTTCAACAGCATCTTGAACGACTTCTTGTCCAAAGAACCTATTTATTTCTTTTGTTATTTCACGCTGAGAAGCAAGAACTGGAACAATTTTTAACTTTGTATACAAACTAAGGTCATCGATAGCTACAATATTAGTAGGATCTTCCATTGCCACAACTAATTTATCGCCTTCGAAGTTAATAGGAATCATACAATATTTATAAGCAAGAGCCTGATTAATCTTCATAACCGCTTCAAGATTTATATCATAGTTCTCTAAACTTATAAACTCGATACCTAAACGTTTTGACAATGTTTTATATAAATCATTTTCAGATAAATAGCCAGATTCTACTAGTATTTCACCAAGTTTTTTGTCCATTTTACGTTGAAGTTCTAAGGCTTCTAAAACTTGTTGTTCAGTTATTAAACCTTCATCTACTAGTAATTCACCTAATAGCTTCTTCGTTCTGCCCATCGGTCTCCTCCTCTTTCTCATACTTTTTATCGGCTTTTTTTATTATTACTTAACAACTTTTTTGTTTTTTATTGTAAATTTAAACTTTATTTTTTTCCTTATTTACAGTAATATTTTTAAAATTATAATTAATTAACATTTAGTAACCAAAAAGCATTTTATAGTAAAGAGAAGATTTAACGTATTATTTTCAAAATCTTACAAAATTTTATACTTTTCAAAACCAAAATATATGTGTATAATGTAACTAACATAGTTATCCGTACTATTCGATTAATCTACTTAAGGAAGGTGATTTTATGAAAATTGAGAAAATAAATGATGACAAAATTAAAATTACATTATCTGCTAAAGATTTAGCAGATAGAAATCTAGATTTTCAGTCGCTTCGCTATAACTCAAAAGAAGCCCAAACTTTGTTTTGGGATATGATGAAACTTGCAGAAACCGAACATGGATTTAAAGCAGCAAATTGTCAATTATTCATTGAAGCTGCATCAATTATGAATGGAAACTTCATAGTAACAATAACAAAAATGCATGATGTACCTGCATTAAATGGTGAGCGTAGCTTAAAAGCAAAGGCAATACCCGCCTCATTAAAAGTAAAAAGAAAAAATACTTCATACTCTCAAAACTGTATTATAAAGTTTAGCTCTTTTGATAGTATTATTGATGCAATAAGGCAAAATTCACTTCCTACTAAAATTACTTCTAGTCTTTATGAATATAACAATGAATACTATTTAGTAATAAAGCCAAACATTGTTCAAGCGAATGAATTTAAGCGACTTATTATATTGTTTTCGGAATTCGGTGAAATTTGTTATGATTTTAAGTACACAGAAGGAATTATTACCGAATATGGAACGCCTATAATACTAAACACTGCTATATTTGAATTAAATAAAAGCTTAACAAAAAACGTGTGTGAATAATCACACACGTTTTTATTTACTTAAAATTTACTTAGTACCAAATAATCTATCTCCTGCATCTCCAAGACCTGGCACAATATAGCCATTTTCATTTAGTTTTTCATCAAGTGCTGCACAAAAGATGTGTACATCTGGATGATCCTCGTTTATTTTCTTTATTCCTTGTGGTGCTGCAATTATGCACATGAGTTTTATATTTTTTACTCCACTCTTCTTTGCAAGTTTTATTGCAGCTGATGCCGAACCACCAGTTGCAAGCATTGGGTCTAAAATAATGATATCCCTTTCTTCTACATCCTTAGGGAATTTGCAATAATATTCAACAGGTTCTAACGACTTTTCATCCCTAAATAACCCTATATGTCCTACCTTTGCAAATGGCATTAAACTAAGTATTCCATCAACCATTCCAATTCCTGCACGAAGTATAGGAACAATTCCTACCTTTTTGCCTGACAACATATTAACTTTTGCTTTTGATATAGGAGTTTCAATCTCCACCTCTTTTAATGGTAAATCACGCGTTGCTTCATACCCCATAAGCATTGCAATCTCTGTAACTAATTCTCTAAAATCTTTAGTATTTGTGTTTTTGTCACGTAGCATCGCTACTTTGTGTTGAATCAAAGGATGATCAAAAAGTGTTACATTGGTCATTACACATTACCTCCTAATCTATTTTTTATATTTTATAATAATTTACAATGTTTTTCAAGAAAACAAATTATTGTATAATTGATTTCAAAATGCTATTATTTAATTAAGGAATTTGAAAAAATGTATCTATCTTTACTTAAAGGAGGAAGTCGTATGTACGCAACTTTGTGGCAGATTATACGCTGCATTATGTTTGATGAACACCTGAATTCTGACTTTTGGCACTTCGCAAAGGAAAACAACTTTTTAACCGATGCGCAAATTCGTGAAAAAAAAGATGAAGTAATAAATACCAATTACGTTACCTTTGAACCTAAAGAAGATACTCCATACGTCGATGCATTTTTAAAATTCCTTGAAACTAACCCTGTTCCAAACGCGAAATCAATTACCATAACACTCACGCACTTAAGAAGCAAAAATCAACAAAACTAATGGGATGGCTTATGCCATCCCACTTTATTATTTTACAACTATATTAAATATCTTGCCTGGTACAAATATAACTTTTACTATTTCTTTTCCAGCAAGCTGCTCTTTTAAGTTTTCTTTAGCAATATTAAGTATTTCTTCTTGGCCTGCATCAACACTTACTTTTACAACTGTTCTTAATTTGCCATTAATTTGAATAGGCACTTCAATTTCAGTTTCTACTAATTTGGATTCATCACATACTGGCCATTTTTGTTCATGTATGTAGCCACCAAAATTGTTATTTATCCACATTTCTTCTGTAATATGTGGAGCCACTGGATTAAGTAGTATAAGTAATATTTTTAAATCACCCTTACTTAACTTACCTGCATCATAAATGCTATTTACAAGTGACATTAATGTTGCAATTGCTGTATTAAACTTCATTTTTTCGTAATCATCACTAACTTTTTTTATAGCAGCATTTACTTCCTTTTCATGTTCAGAAGAAATTTCTAAACTATCACTTAAAATATCTTGCAAATTCCAAACTCTTTCTAAGAACTTACGGCATCCTTTAACGCCTTGAGTTGACCATGGTGCTGCTTGGTCAAAAGCACCCATAAACATTTCATATGTTCTAAGTGTATCAGTACCAAACTCATTCACAATATCATCAGGATTTACAACATTGCCTCTTGATTTAGACATTTTTTCGTTGTTTTCGCCTAATATCATACCTTGTGAAGTTCTCTTTTGATATGGTTCAGGAGTTGATACATAACCTAAATCATATAAAAATCTGTGCCAAAATCTTGAATATAATAAGTGAAGTGTAGTATGCTCCATACCGCCATTATACCAATCCACAGGTAACCAATAATCAAGTAATTTTTTATCTGCAAATACTTCATCATTATGTGGGTCAATGTATCTTAAGAAATACCATGAAGAACCTGCCCATTGTGGCATTGTATCAGTTTCACGACGTGCCTTGCCACCGCAGCGAGGGCAAGTTGTATTTATCCAGTCTTCTGCCTTAGCAAGTGGTGAATCACCATTTTCTGCTGGTTTAAAGTCTTTTATATCTGGTAACTTAAGTGGTAATTCACTTTCAGGAATAGCTACCCAGCCACACTTTTCACAGTGTACAAGTGGAATAGGTTCGCCCCAATAACGCTGTCTACTAAATACCCAGTCACGTAATTTATAATTTACTTTTCTTTTTCCAATACCCTTTTCTTCAAGATACTGTTTCATTTTTTCAATAGCATCTTTTACTTTTAAACCTGTTAAGAAACCGGAATTAACCATTACGCCATCGTCTACATCAACATATGCTTCTTCTTGTACGTTCTTTCCCCCACCCACAACTTCAATTATAGGCAAGTTGAATTTCTTTGCGAAATCCCAGTCACGTGTATCATGCGCTGGAACTGCCATAATAGCACCAGTTCCATAAGACATAAGTACATAGTCAGATACCCAAATTGGTATTTCTTTTTCGGTTACAGGATTTATTGCACGAATTCCTTTTATCTCAACGCCTGTCTTATCCTTTGCAATTTCTGTTCTTTCAAAGTCTGATTTTCTTGCTGCTTGTTCTTTGTATGCAAGTAGCTCATCAATATTTGTTATTTTATCTTTAAATTGCTCAATTAATGGATGTTCTGGAGAAACAACCATGTATGTAGCACCAAATAATGTATCTGCTCTTGTTGTAAATACACGTAAAGTATAATCTAAACCAGATAGCTTAAAATCAACCTCAGCACCTTCAGATCTTCCTATCCAGTGTCTTTGTTGTGCTTTTATTTTATCTAAGAAATCAACTGTATCAAGACCATCAAGTAATTTTTCAGCATATTCAGTTATTTTTAACATCCATTGACTCTTTACTTTTCTTACTACTTCACCACCACAACGTTCGCAAACACCATTTACAACTTCTTCGTTTGCAAGTCCTACTTTACAAGAAGTACACCAGTTAACAGGCATCTCCGTCTTATAAGCAAGACCCTTCTCAAATAATTTTAAGAATATCCATTGTGTCCATTTATAATAGTTTGGATCTGTTGTATCTACTTCTCTAGACCAGTCAAATGAAAAGCCAAGTGATTTACACTGCTTTGTGAAATTTGCAATATTACTTTTTGTAACTATTGCTGGGTGTATACCTGTTTTTATCGCATGATTTTCAGTAGGTAATCCAAACGCATCCCAACCAATAGGATATAATACGTTATAGCCCTCTAATCTTCTTTTTCTTGATATAACATCCATAGCAGTATATGACCTTGGATGGCCAACATGTAAGCCCTGCGCTGATGGATAAGGGAACTCTATTAAAGCATAAAATTTCTTTTTACTTGTATCATTAGATGCATGAAATACACCTTTTTCTTCCCATAAATCTTGCCATTTCTTCTCAAATTCTTTCGGATTATAACTACTCAAATTTCATCAATCCCTTCATTCATCATTATTTAATCAATATTTTAACACATTAAAGTCTATTTAACAATAATATTTTGAATTTTCCTCACAAAAAATGCGGGTCATACCCGCATTTTTTACTTATACTTTTCTACATAGTCCTTCATTTTTATTTGGCCTGTTACCCCGCCTTGATAAAAATTTGCAACTGCACGTGTCATATCGTTCATATCTACTTGATTTTTTAATGCGTCTTGATAAAGTCTTTTTGCAAGATTTTCATCTGCAATTTTCATACCGTTATTAAGCGATATTCTTTGTGATAAGCCATTTATGGCTATACCATATTTTTTGATAAAATCATCATACGAAATATTGCTCATAACAATCCCCCCTAAAACTATTAATCATTATTTATAGTTGCCTTTATTCTTCTTACACCAGCTGATGAGCTTTCTTCTTTGCGAATTTTAAAGTTTACTAATTCGCCTGTATTTTTAGCATGTGGTCCACCACAAATTTCTTTTGAAACATCACCCATTGTATATACTTTTACTTTATCGCCATACTTTGATTCAAATAAACCAATAGCACCTTGTGCTTTTGCTTCTTCAACTGTCATTTCTTCACAAATAACATCTAATTTTCTATCTATTGCCTCATTTACTAGTTTTTCAACTTCAGCGATTTCTTCAGGTGTCATTTTTCTTTCAAATGAGAAGTCAAATCTTAATCTTTCTGCAGTTATGTTACTACCTTTTTGTGCAACTTGTGGGCCTAACACTTTACGAAGTGCTGCATGAAGTAAGTGTGTTGCTGTGTGAAGTCGTGCTGTTTCTTCAGAATGGTCTGCTAAGCCTCCCTTAAATCTTTGCTCTGAACCTGCTTTTGAAAGTTCTTGATGCTTTTCAAAAAATGCCTTAAAGCCCTCTGTATCTACTTCTATACCTTTTTCGGTAGCCATTTCTATAGTAAGCTCAAGTGGGAATCCATAAGTATCATATAAGTGGAAAGCACTTTCTCCATCAATTTTAGTTACACCTTTTGAAACAATCTTTTCAAACTCTCTTTCGCCTTGTTTTAATGTTCTACTAAATCTCTTTTCTTCTAAATCAAGTTCTGTTAAGATTTTTTCTCTATTTTCAGCCATTTCTTTATACACATCAGCATATTGATCAACAACTACTTCTGCAATCTTTACAATTGCACCGTCTGGCATTTCAAGTTGCATGGCATAACGTAGTGCACGTCTTATAAGTCTTCTTAAAACATAACCTTGGTCAACATTTGATGGAGTTACACCACGTCTGTCGCCCAAAATTATTGACGCCGTTCTTACATGATCTGCAATTATTCTCTTCTTCTTTTTTATATCTGCTACATTAGTGTTGCATGTTAGCTCATCAATTTTTTTCATTATATTCTGATATAAATCTGTATCGAAAACTGAACCGCCATTTAATGCAACTAGAATTCTTTCTAAGCCCATACCTGTATCTACATTTTTTTGTTTAAGTGGCTCAAAAGTTCCTTCTTTTGTCTTGTTATATTGCATAAATACGTCGTTCCAAATTTCAACATATTTTCCACAATCACAAGATGGATTACAATTTTCTGAACATTTTTCCTTACCTGTATCTATAAACATTTCGGTATCAGGGCCACATGGACCTGTTTGTCCTGCAGGGCCCCACCAATTATGTTTTTTATCTAAGAAATAAATGTGCGATGGATCAACTCCTGCTTCTACCCAAAAATTATATGCTTCCATATCACGAGGTGCACACTCGTCACCTGCAAATACAGTAAAATGTAATTTGTCTTTTGGAAGTCCTAAATATTCTTTAGATGTTAAGAATTCAAAACTCCATGAAATTGCTTCTTTTTTGAAATAATCTCCTAAAGACCAGTTACCAAGCATTTCAAAAAATGTACAGTGAGTATCGTCACCAACTGAATCTATATCACCTGTTCTTATACATTTTTGTACGTCTGTAAGTCTATGTCCCGATGGATGTGGTTCACCAAGTAAGTATGGCACAAGTGGATGCATTCCTGCAGTAGTAAATAATACAGTAGGGTCATTTTCTGGAATAACTGACGCACTATCTATAATTTTATGTCCTTTTGATTCAAAGAACTTTAAATATTTTTCTCTAATTTCTTTTGATGTATACATGTTAAACATTCCTTTCATATTAAATTACCATAGTAATCTTATCATAGTTATGCAGTTTTTACAATATTTGAATATAACAAATTTATGTTTGTTGGGGAGTTTAAAACACCTCATCTGTCACTGCGTGACATCTTCCCCTCAAGGGGAAGACTTTAAATTTGTGCTATCCATAAGCCTTCCCTTTGAGGGGAAGGTGGCGCCGAAGGCGACGGATGAGGTGGAAAAA
>JAFSUW010000037.1 GCA_017450465.1 Clostridia bacterium
ACTTCGTGACATCTTCCCCTCAAGGGGAAGACTTTAAATTTGCACTATCCGCAAGCCTTCCCCTCGAGGGGAAGGTGGCGCCGAAGGCGACGGATGAGGTGGAAAAACAAAGTCTAAACACCCCGATAAACAACAATTTATCTAATTTTTCTTGAATATTCTATGACTTTGTGTTACTATAACATTACTTGGAAAGATGGTCGAGTTGGTTTAAGGCACACGCTTGGAAAGCGTGCGAGGGGTAACACCCTCCGCAGGTTCGAATCCTGTTCTTTCCGCCACAAAAAAACTTCTCTTACGAGAAGTTTTTTATTCTTTATCTAATATTGTTTTTACCACATCTTTTATTACTTTTATCTTTTCTTCACTCGCGCCTTTTAATAGCTCTACTATTTCTGTTATTAAAAAGTCACTATTGTGTTCATCTGTTCCTTCTATAAAATAACTAGTTGGCTTATCTAATATCCTACCAACTTCATTAAATCTTTTTAAGTTAAAACATTTTAGTCCCGATTCTATCTGACTTATATATCCCGTAGAAACGCCAATCATTTCAGCAAATTTTTCTTGAGTTATCCGTTTTTCAGTTCTGGCTCGTCTTATCCTTTTACCTACTTCTACGTAATCTAACATACTATAACCCCCAACATACTTACTGGTTATAATATATCAACTTTTATTTTTGATAAACAGAAACTAGAATGTAAACAAAATTTTATCTATTTGTAAAGAATTTAACTAATAACCACTTGTTCCATCAAGTGATTCATCATTCTTTATCCAATCTTCTACATCAAGTATTCTGTAGTTCTCACTGTCATCACGCACTACTACATTCTTTATTCCAGCATTTATTACTAACCTTTTGCACATTGAACAACAACTTGTTCCTGGCACTAATTCCTTTGTTTTATAGTCTTTGCAAGCAAGATATAATGTTGCACCTAACATATCACGTCTTGCTGCACTTATTATTGCATTTGCCTCAGCATGAACCGAGCGGCAAAGTTCATATCTCGTGCCTCTTGGTATATTTAATTCTTCTCTTACACACTTACCTAAGTCGCTACAATTTTGTCTTCCTCGTGGTGCACCAGCATAACCAGTTGAAATTATTACATCATTCTTCACTATTATTGCTCCAAAGTTTCTTCTTATACATGTACTTCTTTCAGTTACAGTTTCTGCTATGTCTAAATAGTAATTATTTTTGTCTCTTCGCAACTTTACCACTCCTTTTAATCATAAATTTTTTTGTACATCTCATAAGCATCTTTTATCTTTTTTGCATAGTTTGCTGTTTCATCATATGGTATACTTGAAACTACTATGTTTTCTTCATCAATAGTACCTTCTTTTAACCAATTTTGAACGCTCGTAGGTCCAGCATTATATGCCATTATCGCAAGTTCTGTATTGCCATTAAACTTTTCTATCAAATAATTTATGTACCATGTACCTAGCATTATATTCTTTTCTGGCTCAAACAAATCGGCTTCGTTAAACTCTTCTTGCCCCAATTTTTTTGATATCCACTGTGCCGTCGTTGGCATTATTTGCATTAATCCCCGTGCATCTTTATTAGAAACTGCAGTTTCATTAAACGCACTTTCAACCTTTATCACGGCTAGTATCAAAAACGGATCTAAATTATATTCTGCCGAATATTTTAATATGGTTTCTTCGTATTTTACAGGATACATCGTATTTTGAATTTTTTCACTACTATAAAATATCATAACTATTGCAAATAATAAAACTAATCCTTTAGAAATTAATTCTAGTAGTATATTTTTATTTTTCTTTTTTCTCACTTTACATACCTCATTTTGCCTCAAACCAAGTCTTTCCGACATTTAATTCTACTTTTAATTTTACAGCTAAAGTAGCGGCTTCTTCCATCGATTTTCTTACTATATTTTCTACTTTTTCAATTTCATCTTCAGCTGCTTCTACAATAAGCTCATCGTGCACTTGAAGTACAAGTTTTGATTTCATGCCTCGCAAATTATTAAACACTTTTATCATAGCAATTTTTATTATATCTGCTGCTGTGCCTTGAATTGGCATGTTCATAGATGCACGTTCGCCAAACGAACGCATATGGAAATTGCTTGATTTTAACTCATCCATTCTGCGTCTTCTATTATATAAAGTCTTTGCATAACCGGTTTCTTTTGCACTTTTTATAAGGCCATCTAAATATATTTTTATCTTTGAAAAATGTTTAAAGTACTCATCTATATATGCTTTTGCTTCTTTTTTAGGGATTGATAAATCTTGGCTTAATGAGAAATCGCCTTGCCCATACACTATACCGAAATTTACCGCTTTTGCTTTTGCTCTTTTTTCCTTTGTTACTTCTTCACGAGGAATATTAAATATTTTCATAGCTGTCGACGTATGAATATCTTCATCATTATTAAATGCTGCTATCATCGTTTCATCATTTGAAAGCGATGCTAAAATTCTAAGTTCAATCTGCGAATAATCTGCGTCAATAAACTTATAGCCATCTTTTGCTACAAACATTTTCCTTATAAGACGACCTACTTCAAGTTTTATTGGAATGTTTTGAAGATTTGGCTCAGCACTACTTAATCTACCAGTTGCTGTTACTGTTTGCTTAAAGTTAGAGTGAATTCTTCCGGTTTTACTATCAATAACATTAACTAGCCCATCAACATATGTCGATTTTACTTTACTAAGCTGCTTGTACATTAAAATTTTATCTATTATAGGGCTTTCATCTCTTAACTTTTCTAGTGTTTCTGCATCAGTTGAATAACCACGTGTTGTCTTTTTACCCGCATCTAACCCCATTTTGTCAAAAAGAATTTCACCAAGTTGTTTAGGAGAATTTATATTAAAATCACATCCTGCTATTTCTTTTATTTCAGAACTTAAATTCTCAATTTTTTCGTTTAGTATTTTCCCATATTCACTTAATTCATTCTTTTCTATACCAATTCCCACATACTGCATATTAGCAAGAATCTCAACAAGTGGCATCTCTATTTCATTAAATAGATAACTTAAATTATTATCTTCAATCTCTTTAACATCTAGTTTATATGCATTAAATAGCACCTTACTCGATGCAGCAAGAAGTTTTGCGTTATCCTCATTTTCAGATGCACCAAATAAACTCATTTGTGTATTATGAGCACCAGATATATTAGATAAATCAAGTCCGAATTTTTCTTCTGCTATTTTATTTAACTCGTAATCTCCCTTTGTTGGGTCAAGCACATATTCTGCTATAGCTAAATCAAATTTTACTGCTTTTATATTTATATCATGATTCAAAAACAATAAATAAATTTCTTTTAAGTTTATCGTATATTTTTCTATTTCATCATTTTCAAAAATATATTTTAAATCGCGTTTTTTATCGCTTGATAATTTATAAACAAACGCCCCAACCTCATCACAAAATCCTATTTTATTTATTTCATCTAGTGAATTTAATTTATCAATAAAAATAGCTACTTTGCTGCCTTTAGTTAACCTTTTAGTTAGTGCCTCGAAATTTTCTATTTCATCAAATTTATCAACATCTATTTCATATGTAGATGGCAAATCTTCAGCTACAGTTAAGTTTAATCTTTTTATAAATGTATTAAATTCAAGTCGCTTAAATATTTTATATAATTCATAATTATTAAACTCTTTTTTCTTATATTTTTCTAAATCAAAATCAATTGGTGCATCTATATCAATCGTACCAAGTGTCCTACTCATAAAAGCATCTTCTTTATGCTCTATAAGTAAGTTTCTCATCTTTTCTGTTATAACACTATCGTTTATATTTTCATAAAGATTTTCTATTGTGCCAAACTTTTCAATATACTTTAATGCAGTCTTTTCGCCTACACCTTTTACACCAGGAATATTATCCGAACTATCCCCCATAAGACCTTTTACTTCAATCAATTTTAATGGTTCTACACCATACTTTTCAAGAATCTTTTTTGTATCATAATCTTCTGTCTCTGTTTTTCCACCATGTGTCGAAGGAAGTTTTACTAGTATTCCATCTTCAATAAGCTGAAAAGAATCGCGGTCTCCTGTAAAAACTATTACATCAATTCCTTCTTTTTTTGCCTTCTTTGCTATTGTTCCAATGATATCGTCTGCTTCATAGCCCTCTTTTTCTATTCTTGTTATGTTCATATCATCAAGTATTTCTTTTATTATAGGCATTTGAGTCTTTAATTCTTCTGGCATTGCATGACGCCCTGCTTTATATTCGCTATACATTTTATGACGAAAAGTTGGTGCTTTTAAGTCAAAGGCAACTGCCATATATTCTGGATTATCATCGCTAATTAACTTAAATAATATATTTAAAAATCCAAATAATGCATTAGTAGGTATACCTTCTTTATTCGTTAACATGTTTTTGCCACTTAGTCCATAAAAAGCTCTGTTCATTATACTATTTCCATCTACAACTACTAATTTTGACATATTTCCTCCTTATAATTTTTCTATATCTCTTGATATGTTAAGTAGTATTCCACTTGCCCCCATAAATAGCAGCATCGACGTACCTCCGTAACTTAGAAACGGCACTGGCATACCTGTTACAGGAAGGCAATTTGTTATTATTCCGATGTTAAATATTACTTGAATTGCAACAAGCATTGTAAGCCCTGTTGCAAGAATCGAACTAAATAAATCTGGTGCTTTTGTAGCAATTTTTAATCCACGCCATATAAACACTATAAATAGTGCTACTATCAATATCATACCTATTAAACCCATTTCTTCGGCCCATATTGACAAAATAAAGTCATTGTGTGCGTCAGGTAGATACAAATACTTTTGTCTACTTTGCCCGAGTCCTAGACCAAATATACCGCCTGTACCAATCGCGTAAAGTGACTGTACAATCTGCCATCCATCACCAGTTACATCATCAAATGGATGAAGATAACCAAATATTCTCTGTAATCTGTATGGTTCCATTATAATTAATGCAGCTGCACCTATGCCAAGTGGAACAGCACACAAAATAAAATGCCATATTTTTGCACCAGCTACAAATATCAAAATAAACGAAATAATTACAATTAAAACCATTGCACTATAATGTGGTTCTTTATATAAAAGTGCTAAAACTATTGCTATCATGCAAAAGTATGGAACTAGCCCAGACCAAAATTTCGCAAGTCTTTTATGATTTACAGATAAACTTGAACTTAAAAATATTATAACCGCAAGTTTTGCAAATTCTGAAGGTTGGAAATCCATAAAACCAAGATCTATCCAACGTTTTGCTCCTCTTATTTCACCGCGTCCAACGCCTGGTACTAATACCAAAATCAAACAAATTATTGCGGCAATAAATATAAAAATACCTAATTTTTTATATATTTTATAACTGATTCTAGATAGTATGAGCATTACAAAAATGCCACCTGCTACCCATATTATTTGCCTCTTAAAAAAGAAATAAGGAGATCCATAACTTATTTTTCCTAAATGTGAACTAGCGCTTAAAACCATAATTATTCCAAGGCCTGCTAACATTAGGATGGTTATAAATAAAGTTGTATCAAAGGGTTTTGACTTTAATTTCAAGGTAGTACTCCTTTCAAGTGTGATAATTTTAAAATCTCACTTAAATGATAAATAATCCAATAACACACAAAACGATTGTTATAATGCAAAACGTCCAAACTATTCTAGTTTCAGACCATCCACATAATTCAAAATGGTGATGAAGTGGTGCCATTTTAAATATCCTTTTGCCATGCGAATACTTAAAATATACAACCTGAATAATGTCTGAAAGTGCTTCGGCAACGCATACTCCAGCAACCACAATTAAAACTATTGGCATTTGTATTATTATTGAAACTACACCAAGTGCACCACCAAGTGCTAGTGAACCTGTGTCACCCATAAATACTTTAGCAGGATTAATGTTGTATACTAAAAAACCTAGACAACAACCTGCAAGTATAGCTGAAAAATACAATATTGTTGTGTTTTGATATATGATACCATATACCGCAAAAAATACCATGATTATTGTCATAACACCTGCTGCTAACCCATCTAATCCGTCTGTTATATTAACAACATTAGTAGTTGATATTAAAACTAGCATAACGAAAGGAATAAAGAACATTCCAAGGTCTACATACTGCCTTAATATAGGGATATATGTTTCTGTTCCAATTTTTAATATATATTGAACATAGTAAGCAAATCCTCCAGATATTATAAGTAGTAGCAGCATTTTTTGCCACGCAAGTAAACCCGTAGAACGTTTTTTTACTACTTTTATATAATCATCTGCAAATCCCACCAACGCAAATAATACTATAGCAGCAAGCATAGGAAGTACTGTTCCTGCCATGCCATCATACCTATGTGCTAACAATAGAATAATGATAGTAAATGGTATTAAAAATATTATTCCACCCATACTTGGAGTTCCTGCTTTTTTTAAGTGGCTTTCAGGTCCATCATCTCGAATGTTTTGCCCTACTTTAAGCTTTTTTAGCATTGGAAGTGCAAGAATCCCCCAAACTACTGTCGTTGCAAAACTTGCTAATAATAAAATTATTTGAATTGGTATCTCCCTCATATTCGGCACCTCATTTGTTTAATTTTTCATTTTGTATTACTACTTGTTCTCTATCATCAAAATGAATCGTTTCATTCTTCAGTATTTGATATGGCTCATGGCCTTTACCAGCAATTACAATAACATCATCTTTCTTTGCAATTTTTAATGCATAGAAAATCGCACTTGCTCTATCTTCAATCGTTATATAACCCTTGCCAGTTTCTTTTATTCCCTCTTCAATCTCGTGAATTATTGAAAGCGGTTCTTCTGTTCTTGGGTTATCCGATGTTATTATCGTAAAATCTGCAATCTCACCAGAAATTTTACCCATTATAGGTCTTTTGGTTCTATCTCTGTCACCGCCGCAACCAAAGACGCTAATTACTCGACCTTTAGCATATTCTTTAGTTGTTTCAAGTATACTTTTTAAGCTTTCAGGTGAATGCGCATAATCAACCATTACTGTAAAATCTCTATTTATATCAACAATTTCCGAACGTCCAGGAACGTTTAACTTATCAAAGCCCTTTTGCATTTCATCAAAACTACAACCAAGTTCCTTTGTTACAGAAATCGCAGATAACGCATTGTATACAGAAAATTTGCCCGGTATCTTAACAACCATACCACTATGTTTTTCACTACCTACTTCCACATCAAATATTACATTCCTTGGATGAATATTTATATTGGTTGCAGTAATATCTGCACTACTATCTATCGCATAAGTTTTCTTAGGACAAGGCGTTTCAGTAATTACCCTCTTGCCATAATCTGAATCAATATTTACAATTGCAAGTTTTGTAAGATTAAACAACTTTTTCTTAGCAGTAAAATATTCTTCAAAGGTCTTATGATAATCTAAATGGTCTTGACTTAAATTTGTAAATACTCCTATATCAAAATCGCTATATAATACCCTATCAAGAGCAAGCGCATGCGAAGATACTTCCATGACTACTGCATCCACGCCTTCATCTGCCATCATCCTAAAGTATTTTTGAAGTTCTACTGCATCAGGTGTTGTATTGTGAGAAACACTAAGTTTATTATTACCTACTATTATTTCAATTGTGCCAATCAAGCCAACTTTAAGCCCATGTGCTTCAAGTATTGACTTTATCATATAGGTAGTTGTTGTTTTCCCTTTTGTACCTGTTATTCCAATTAACTTAAATTCTTTTGAAGGATTCCCATAAAAATTACAAGCAATTCTTGCAATATTTTCTCTACCCGAAGTTGTTTTTATAAACTCTACTCCCGGTAAATTTTCTACATCTTTTTGCACTATAATTGCTTTAGCACCATTTGCTATTGCATCTTTTATATATGTATGCCCATCAAATTTAGTGCCCTCAAAACAAATAAACAAAAAGCCATCTTTAACTTCTCTTGAATCTATTGTTACTCCTGTTATTTCTACATCTTCGTAATCCTTAGTAATTGTTTCAACATTTTCTAAAATCTTTGATAATTTCATATTGGTCTCCTTTCGTTAATTTAATTATTTATCGAACGCATTATACGTCGTTTGCAACGTAAATGTAAGTGGCGAACTTAAGTTCGCCGCTACAATTTTGCGAAGTTTAACGAAGCCAAAGCGCAAAATCTATCAAACAAAAACTTAGTCAACTTCCTTAATCCTAAACTTAACATTTACAATGCTGCCTTTATCTACCTGTGTCCCTGCTGCTGGTTCCTGTGAATCTGCAACACCAAGACCATCTGCATTTATATTAAGTCCTACATTTTTTAATATCTCTGCCGCATTGTTAGGGCTTTGGCCAACAACACTTGGCACAGTTACTTTTAATTTTTCTACGCCCTCTTCAGTATATAAAATTATCTTAGAATTTGCAATTACTTCTATATTTGCCTTTGGAATTTGATCAGCTACTTTATTTCCTTTACCTTGCGTACTATATGAAAGTCCTACATTCTTTAACGTTTTTATCGCTTCTTCTAAATCCATACCCCGAACATTTGGAACCGAAATTGTCGTTTTACCTGGATCATTTGGATCAATATACGGATTTATTTGTAAATAACTAAGCGTATCCGCCAAAATATTTTTTACAACAGGTGCTGCAATTGCACCACCACCATGGCTATCGCCTTTAGGATCAAATAGTGCTACTAAAACTACAACTTCTGGCTTTTCAATAGGTGCAACGCCAACAAATGACGCTACATACCATGTGCTTGCTCCTATTCCTTGCTCACCAGTTCCTGTTTTGCCACCAATCCTATAGCCCTTTATATATGCATTACCACCAGTACCTTTATCAACAACTCTTTCCATCATTGTTTTTACGGTTTCTGCAGCTTCTTTTGAAATAACTTGCCTTACTACTTCTGGCTTGATTTCTGAAATCGTATTTCCTTCAGCATCTCTTATTTCTTTTACGATTCTTGGTTTCATAAGCTTACCATCATTAGCAACTGCTGAAATTGCTGTTACTAGTTCTATTGGTGTTATATTAAATCTTTGTCCAAATGCTGTTGTTGCAACTTCTGTATCACGCATTGCCTGTATTGCGTGGAATACGCCACTTGCTTCACCTGGTAAATCTATTCCTGTTTTTTCAGTAAAACCAAATGCATCTATATATTTTCTAAGTGTTTCTTTACCAATTGCAAGACCAACACTTATAAATGCTGGGTTACAAGAATTCATTAGTGCTTCTGTAAAAGTTTGTGTACCATGTGGGCGATAATATCTCCAACATTTCATGGTAGAACCTGCAATGGTTATTGAACCCGTGCAAACCATCTTACTATCTGTCGTAAATTTACCTGAATCTATCGCAGCTGATGCCGTAATTACCTTAAAAGTTGAACCCGGCTCATATGTATCAGAAATTGCATTATTTCTCCACATCGATTCACGAATGTTTCTTTTTTCTTCCGATGTTATTGTATCCCAAATTTCTTCTTGTTCATCATTATATGGTCCAAAAGGAGTATTTAAGTCAAAGTCTGGTTTTACCGCCATCGCAAGTACATCGCCTGTTGTAGGTTTCATAACAATTGCTACTCCACCTTTATTACACTTGTTATCCACAACTGCTTTTTCTAAATACTTTTCAGCAAAATACTGTATAGATGAATCTATACTAAGTACCAAATCTCTACCATCTTGGGCAGCATAATACGACTCCGAACTAAACGGTATATTATTTCCTCTTCCATCTGTTTCAGAAATAATTCTACCCGGAGTACCTGTTAAAACATCATCATAAGATTTTTCTATACCGTATAAACCCTTATCTGTTCCATAAAAGCCAATAACATGTGACGCTAAATTATTATTTGGATAAAATCTTTTTACTGATTCATCGATTTTTATTCCTTTTGATTTTGTATCTAAGATCCACTGTCTTATTAAATCTGTTTTTTCTTTATCTACATTATCTTTTATAGTTACTTCCGATACTTTTTCGCCTAGTTTATCATATACCTCTTGATAGTCTAACTCTAAAATTTCAGAAAGTTTAGTTGCCATTTCTGCTTGATTTGTGACTTGAGCAGGAATAACTTTTACTGTTTCAACTGAATAACTTTTGGCTAAAATAGTATTATCTGAAGAATAAATCGTACCGCGTTTTGACGAGATAGTTCTGTCACGCGTTTGTGATTCGTATGCCTTTTTCTGTAGCCAATCACTATCTACAATTTGAATCCATGCAGTTTTAAAAATTAAAGCAATAAGTGCCAAGCAAGAAATTACTAATAGAAAAATTATTCTATGCTTTGTTTTTATTTTAACGCTTTCTTTAGCCAAAACTATCACCTCATATTTTTAATTGTATGTAATCGTATAAGTTATTATAACAAAATTGAGAATGTAAAACCATTCTCAATTAAAAAATTCTACTATATTATTTATTATTTTTTTGAAGAAACTTGGTTCTTCTACTGCATTCTCATTTGCGAGTAAATCTTGTTTATCTAATACTATATATTCTATTTGATAATTTTGTAATTTCTGCATTCCGAGCTCATCGGTTGCATATTTTTCTATTTCACTTAAATTAACATTACTTTCTGCTGCAAATTTTAACTGAGTATTTAATGTGTTTATTTCATCAAGTTCAGACTTTAGTTTTATTACTTCTAAATTCAGTGCATTTATAGCAGTAAATCTATATACCATGGTTAGTGCAAGAGCAAATATAATTACACCTAAAAGTAGTCTATTTTTGCTCTTTTTCTTTGGTTTTTTTACTTTAACTGGTTCTTCTTGCTTAATCGTTTGAGGTTTTTCATAAACAGTTTTTTTATAATCTTCATAATAATATTCTTCTTGACGTAATGGCACTGTTTATCCCTCCCTATATATAAATTAAAATTATTTTCACATTAATGTTAAAACAGGGACTATTATATAGTCCCCTGTTCTTATCTTTTGTAACTACATATTTTTTCTTTTGTATAAATTAATGTAATTAACATTTTATCTTTTGTAAATTAAAATTTTTATCTTTTGTATTTTATTTATTTTTTCTTTTGTGTATATGTAAAGGGGGCTACCCTAAACATTCTTATTTCTTCTCCGCCACTCGAAGTTTCGCACTATGAGAACGATTATTCTCTGATAGCTCCTTTGTAGATGGTAATATCGGTTTTTTAGTAATTATATTTATCTTACTTACCTTACCACATACACAAGAAGGGAAATCAGGTGGACAGATGCAAGCTTTAGCTTCTTCTGTGAAGACATCTTTTACTATTCTGTCTTCTAATGAATGGAATGTTATTATGCATAACCTTCCACCTGTGTTAAGACAATCAATTGCATTTAAGACTGATTCTCTTAACTCACTAATTTCGTCATTAACGTAAATTCTGAGTGCTTGGAACACCCTTTTTGCAGGATGACCATCATCTCTTGCGCCTACTGGAACAGCAGCTTTTATTATATCTACCAACTGAAATGTTGTAGATATTTCTACTTTTTGCCGTTTTTCAACAATAAAGTCTGCTATTCGGGAGGCCCATTTCTCTTCTCCGTAGTCTCTAAAAATTTTGACTAGTTCTTCTTTTGTACAATTGTTTACCACATCTTTTGCGGTAATTTTATCGTTAGTATTCATTCGCATATCTAGAGGTGCATCAAACCGATACGAAAAACCTCTATCAGCATTGTCTAGTTGGTATGATGAAACTCCTAAATCTAAAAGAATACCATCTACACCAGCTATTCCTAAATTGGCTAAGATACTTTTCATATTTTTGTAATTATCATTAACCAATTCTATTCTAGGTACTGCATCTATAAGACGCTGCCTAGAAACATTAAGTGCTTCAACGTCTCTGTCAATTCCTATTAACATTCCTCTTTCGTTTAACGACTTCGTAATTGCAAGTGAGTGTCCGGCGCCTCCAATAGTTCCATCTACATAAACACCATCAGGTTTTATGCAAAGGTTTTCAATAGATTCATTAAATAAAACCGGCTTATGTACAAATTCCATAATTACTCTCCCTGCCTGGCCTTTTTTACTGACTAAATTCCCAACTCAGCCATTTTCTCAGCCAAAACGTCCGCTTCTAAATCTTCTGCTTCACTGTAATTATCCCATTTTTCTTGACTCCAGATTTCCACCCTACTGGAAACGCCAATTACAACAAGATCTTTAGTCAGCGTAGCATAATCTCTTAGCACTGGCGGTATTAATATACGCCCTTGCTTGTCTATTTCGCATTCGACGGCTCCTGAGAAAAAAAATCTCACGAATGCTCTAGCATCTTTGTTTGTAAGAGGTAACGACTTAGTTTTGTTTTCAAAGTTTGTCCATTCTTCTTTGGAATAGGCAAACAAACACCCGTCTAAGCCCTTGGTAATAACGAATTTATCGCCCAAACCATCTCTAAATTTAGCAGGTACTATGACTCTGCCTTTTGGGTCTAAACTATGCCTGTATTCTCCGATAAACAAAACTTTCACCTTCTTTCATGGAGTGTGATTTTTAAACCACTTTGCTCCACTTCGTACCACTTACAATTGAATTTTAATATTTTCTCTCCATTTTTGCAATATAAAAAATAAAAAATAGGCCATAAGACCTATTGATTTTTTACGTTAATTTCAACCCTTGGCTTTAGAAAACAATAATTTATTTATCGAGGAAAATAGAATTTATCATTTTGTGGGCGGGGATGGAACCCCGCCCCTACATTCGTTTGATAAATCAACATAAATAGGAATTGAATCATCACTACAAACAATACTCTTTAAAAAAGAAAAGGGCGGTCTTGCCTTAAGCAAAACCGCCAAATGAGTATTTACCAGTTCATGCGCCACAGCATGTGGGCAAGATGTTCATATCCAGAGACGTACTCGCAGTGTTCCCAAAACCAGGGAGTCTGTGCCGCCCAGGTGCAGAAACCCACGATATGGTCGTCCCAAAGAACTCGTTCGCCAGAAAGCACTGCATCCACCGCCTGTTTGGTCTCATCAGTAGGGCCAACGCTGTACAGTCGCCCGTCGATTACGGGAGTAAACTGCCAGCCGTTATCATACTGATAGATAACTTCGGTAATCGTATCAGGATAAAGCGGAGAGTTTACTCTGTTTAATATTACTTCCGCTATGATCATCTTATCCTCATACGATTGCCCCTCTACCTCGGCCTCTACTATTTGATAAAACCAGTAGCGGTCATCATCAGAACAGGGAAACGCGGATACGCATTGATATGTAGCTGCAGGTTCAGGTTCGGGATCCACCTCCGGTTGATACATCAGGGTCTGCATTTCCCAAAGAGTCGGAGGTTCAAGAACCGGTTCGTCGAGTCCAGGTCCTTCAACACGCCAGCACACCAGCGGTTCTCCACCATCAGGGGCTTCAAGTTCGGCATACCAAATGCCGTAACTGTCCTCTTGAAGGTTTTTGAACATAGTCTCGGCGCCATTCAGCACCGTGCCGGCCTTTTCGGCACGTTCCTGAGCGGTGTCGATTGGTGTACGGTAGTAGTTGCTGTCCGGTCCCCACTCAAAAGTAAAATTCATCGTCCCATCGGCCTCAATATCGGCAAGCACAGCGTGCCAATTTCGACCGATGCCAACAGCAGGTTCTTCAGCAGGGAGTTTAGAGCAGGATGCAAGGGTAAGGGAAAACAGGATCAGGGCTACGATAAACGACGTTTTTTTCATACGTCCTCCATAAAGAAACGTCCAGCCCCTCAAAAGAGACTGGCTAATTTGTCGCATAAAACGACTAATACTATTTTACTACAAATTATGTAAACTGTCAAACAAATATTTCCATAACCACTTGCAATTACATAACATCTGTGATAAAATAACTTCTGTTAATGTAGTTTTAGGGGGTGAATGTTTTGCCAAATATAAAATCAGCTAAGAAAAGAGTTCTTGTAACAGATGTTAAGACAAAAAGAAATAATATGATGAAAACATCTTTAAAAAATGCTATTAAGAAATTTGATTCTTCAATCGAATCAAATGATACTGAACTTATAAATAACGCTTATACAAAAGCTGTAAGCACTATTGATAAGGCAGCAGCTAAGGGAGTTATAAAGAAAAATTCAGCTAGCAACAAAAAAGCTTCTTTAGGTAAGAAATTAAGTGCAAAAACTACAAAGTAGTTTACATATGGCCACAAGGCCATATTTTTTTGCCTTTTTTTAGAGTTAGTCCCATAAGTTACATTTGTTATGCCATACCCCATATGCTACAATATTAATAGATATACTAACTCATAAGGGGCTAACAAAAATGACAAAAAAGATAAAAGAAAAAATAGAAAATATAAATAAAATATCAAAAAACATAATAAAATACGGAACACTATTCTCCTGCCTGCTAATTGCAATTGGAGTAATCTTACTATATAAAACACCACATGAATTTATAGCCCAAGAACTCATAAAATCAGCAGTCACCGTATGGGCCGAAATAATAATAGGAGGGCTATTCATCGACTTTGTTTTCTAATTACCACACTTTTGCAGCTGTTTTAAGTGGAATGTTTATTGGCAAAGCTATTTAAGATAAAAAGACCAAACAAATATACGCATACATTAAATAAAGTTTGGCAACATTTATCCAAAACAGTCTTTGGTGGTCAAAAAAGCCGGATGCTTTTTTGAGCGAAGACACGGCACAGATGCCGTGTGTGAACGACCACCAATTGTTTTGGGTAAAATGCCCAAACTTTATGTCCGTATGCAATATTTGTTTGGTCTTTTTATTAAGAAAAATTTATTTTTTTAGTCAGTGAGCATTCTCTCACTTAAAACAGCTGCAAAATCCTTATCCATTTCCGCTAATATCGCTGCAAATTTCGCAGTCTTCATTTCCCTACAAACCCTTACAACAAGCTTTATATTAAGAGTACCAACTTGTTCTAAAATATCCGCTGCCTCACTTGCTTCCATAGTTTCATAAACTTTTACTAAATCCTCAAGCTCCGACTTTGCTCCAGCATTCGCAACCGTAGAAGTCTTGTACGCTGAAAGTTCTGCATTTAATATATCAACCTCGCGAAGCAAAATGTTATATTTTTGTGTAACATCATTTTTTTCTGCTAAATCTTTTTCAAGTGTATCAACTCTATCTTTTAACAAACTATTTTCAGTATATAAAACCAAATATTTATCTTCTAATTCTTGTCTACCTAAAACAACAGGATTAGATGCATCTGGTATCTCAGGTAAAAGCATATTAAGTATTGGTATATCTTTTAAGTATGGCCTTAGTGTCTCACCTAAACCAATAAACTTATTGGTCTTTATAAGATATGCCCATATACCTGATATTATAAGTAGTACTATTAAAATTGATACTAGCACAATCATTCCTGTGCCACCTTTTTTAAGACGGATCATCAATTTCCCCTCCACTAAACCTAAAACTAATTAAGTTATCTACAACTTCTTGCTCTTTCTTGTAGTACTCTTTCATATATTCATCATACTTTTTCTCTTTCAAGATTTCAAACATTTTCTTTTCTTGACTAACTTTTACAAGCTCTTGTCTTACTTTATCAAGTCGTGTAGAAATCTCAAATATTACAGATTTTTGATTAGTAATCTTTCTTTTTAACACGCTTACATAGTTATTAAAAGTTATAAGCTCTTGTTTTGTTATACCACGACTAGACTTCTCTCTAACTTTTTCATATAAAACTTCTCTTTCTTGCATCAGATTTTTTAACTTTTCCTTCTCATCTTCAAGTTCTTTAGAGATTCGCCTAAGCTCTGCTTTTTTCATATCTTCCATACGAACTTTTAAATTAAGTATCGCTTCAAACTTAAACTTGAACGCCATTATTAGCCTCCGTACCTTCTACTATATTTTTCATCATATTAAATGTTTCTTCTTCTGAAATGTTTTCTCCAACTTTTTGCGTTAAAAATTTGTTTATTAGTACCATTTTCTTAATTGCTTCATCTATTTCAGGATTGCTACCTTTTACATATGCTCCTATATTTATTAAATCTTCTGATTCTTTATAGACAGCCATTATTCTTTTTATTTCACCAGCATAATTTCTGTGTTCTTCAGTTGTAACATCTGGCATAACCCTACTTATGCTTGCTAAAACATCAATTGCTGGATATCTATTTTTATTTGCTATCGCACGAGATAACACTATATGTCCATCTAATATACCACGCGCCGTATCTGTAACTGGCTCTGTTAAGTCATCGCCATCAACTAATACCGTATAAAGACCAGTTATTGAACCCTTATCTGAATTACCTGCACGTTCAAGTAACTTTGGTAACGTTGCAAATACGGAAGGCGTGTATCCACGTGATACCGGTGGTTCGCCTGTTGCAAGTCCTATTTCTCTTTGTGCCATTGAAAACCTTGTTAGTGAATCCATCATAAGCATTACATCATGTCCTTGGTCCCTAAAATATTCCGCAATTGCTGTCGCTAAAAATGCTGCTTTTACACGAATTAGGGCCGGTTTATCCGATGTTGCAGTAATTACAACTGAACGGGATAAGCCCTCCTCGCCTAAGTCTTTTTCAATAAACTCCCTTACTTCTCTTCCTCTTTCTCCAATTAGTGCAATAACATTTATATCTGCATTTGTATTTCTTGCAATCATACCCATAAGTGTACTTTTACCAACACCACTTCCGGCAAAAATACCAATTCTTTGCCCTTTACCTATAGTAAGTAATCCATCTATAGTTTTTACACCCATCTTTAATGGCTTACTTATTCTATTCCTTTTTAATGGGTCTGGTGCGTCATTTTGTACTTGATATTTTTTATCACATAATAGTGGTCCTTTACCATCTATCGGTTCACCCAAACCATCTAATGTTCTGCCTCTTAAATTTTCGCCAACATTTACACTAAGTATTTCTCCTGTTGCTACTATCTGCTGACCAAGACCTATACCACTCATTTCACCAAGTGGCATAAGTAAAACCTTTGAATCTTTAAAACCTACTACTTCTGCTCTTATAGAAGTATTTTCATCTATCTTAATTCTACACATTTCTCCCATACTAACTTTTGGGCCAATTGATTCTATAGTAAGCCCTATTATCTGGGATATTCGACCTAGATATGTTATTGGACGCATATTTTGTATAAATGTTTTATATTTTGTTAAATCTATATCCACAAATAGGCCTCCTTAAAATTTTAAGAATTAAGTAACTTAAGAATTCCCTCTTGAATTTTACTAACTCTTGTTTCTAAACTTCCATCTATCGTTCCATAATCTGTGTCTAGCACACAACTTCCATCTTTTAGCGATGATTCTTTAACGATTTCTACTTCATTAAAGCCAGGAATTTGTGCAAGAAGTATATCCATATTACCAATAATTGTTGTATAGTCTTTATCTGATACTTTAAGTATAATACCCTTTTTAGAAGTTAAATCAAGCAAAGTATCTTTTACAATGCCTATTATATATTCACTATCTTCAGCTATTTCTTTATTAATTACTTTCTTTGCAATATCAACTGAAAGTGAAATTATTTGTGGCTCTAGATTTGCTACTGTATCTTTATACATTGCCTCTGCATCTTTTTTTACTTGTTCTGCTTCACTAATGATTTGATTTGCTTGTGCCTGTGCTTCATCTAAAATTCCATTTGCCTCAGCTTCGGCTTTTTTTAACCCCTCTGCATATGCTTTTTTCATCTCATCTTGAAAGAAAAGCTCAGATTTTTTCCGAGCTTCTTCCATATATTTTGCAAGAATTTCTTCTTCTGTTGCTGGTTCAGGATTTAATTCATTAACACCGTTTTGGTTAGGTGCAGTAGCAGCACCTACTGATTTCATTACTGTATTTTTTATGCCACCTGTCCTTTTTATAACCTTGGGCATCTCAGAATCTATCTGTACAGCTTTCTTTCCGAGAGAAACATTAGTAGATTTTATAATATTATTATACAAATACCTCATCCTCTCCGCCTCTATTAATTACTATTTCACCAGTCTTTTCTAAATCTCTTATCTTCATAACTATCTCATCTTGTGCTGCCTCAACGTCTCTTACTCTTACAGGTCCCATAACTTCTATATCTTCACGAATGAGGTCTGCAACACGGTTTGATAAGTTCTTGTATAGTAAATCTTGAATATTCTTTTGTGATGCTTTAATAGCAAGTGCAAGAACGTGATTATCGATATCTTTAAGAACTCTTTGAATACTCTTATCATCAAGTTTAATAATATCTTCGTATGTAAATAATTTCTTTCTAATTTCTTCTTCAAGCTCTGAATTTTCTTTCTTTAAGTAGTCCATAACAACCTGTTCAGTTCCACGATCAGACGCTCTTAAAATTTCTGTTAATGTTTCTACACCACTTATTGTAGAACTCATATCATCATTCATATAGTCATATGATATCTTCTTTTGTAATATTTCTTCTACCTGTTTTACGACATCATAAGATGGTTTCTCCATCATAGCAACACGCCTTGCAACATCCGCCTGCTTATCTTTTGGTAGCAAAGACAAAACTGTTGCCGCTTGCTGATACTTTATATTGTATAGAATAAGAGCAATTGTTTGTGGATGCTCATTCTTTATTAGTTGTGCAATCTTCATAGGATCTAAAGATTTTACAAATTCAAATGGCCCATTACTCCTTAAAGAAGCTGTCATCTTTTTCAATATGATTTCTGATTTAGAACTACCAAATGCTTTTTCAAGTATTTCTTTTGCATAATTTATACCACCTTCAGTGATATACTCCTGTGCTAAAGACAATTGATAAAATTCCTCTATAACTTTTTCTTGATATGTATTTTTTAACTTCTTTATACCAGCTATGGCCTTTGTTACTTCTTCTATTTCTTCATCTTTTAAGTGTCTCATTATTTCAGCAGATTTTTCAGGTCCTATGGATATTAAGAACATAGCCGCTTTTTGCTTACCTGTAAGATTTTGGCGCATAGTTCCACTAGCTGGTTTTTCCTTTTCAGCTGGTGCTTGTTGTGCCGCTTCTTGTTGCTGTTGTTCATTATTTTCTGCTTTACCCTTTTCAGCCATTCTTAACTCCTCCTCTTAAATTAGTTATTGTTTGGTTGTTGTTTTTCATTTTCATAAATCCAGTTACGTAGCATACCTGCTGCTATATCTGGTTGTTTATCAATAAACGCATCTATCTGTTTCTTAACTTCTGAGTTAGGGTCTATCTGTTTTATTTCAGTTTGTTCTTCTTCAGCGCCAATAGATACATCTAAATTATTTCCTAAATTACTAGCAAAAGCAAATGAATTATCACTCTCACCCGAAGATTTCATTAACTTTGCAGCAAATATAAACGCAATTAACAATATTATTATTGCTGCTAGATATGGTCCAATTGCTTCAAAGATTATCATAATAGCTGCAAATGATATGCCCTTCTTTTCTGCATCAGCTGGCATAATCTTAAATGCAGATACCGTTATATTCTCTAACTTTATACCAGTTGCATTGCTAACCATTTTTATTACGGTTTCTTCTTCTTCTTCAGTTCCTACTGGAGAATTTTCAAATTTATTGCCATAAAGGAAATTAACTGTAATTGATGATCTATCAGGATCAACGTTTCCAAGTCCTTTTACTCTTTCAGAAGTTTTTTGATTTATCTCATAATTTGTTACACTTTTATCTCTTTTATATGAACTACCTTCGCCTGTTCCTGCTATGGTTGCTCCAATTCCTTGGTTTGCATCTGTACCAGTTAATGTTGCAGTTCCTGCATTTTGTAAAGATTCTTTTTCTGTTTCTTGGCTAACTACAAGTCCTGCATCAGAGCCCTCTACTGGTGGTTCATATGTTATCGATGATGTTGTTTCTTGGTCAAAATCACAAACAACATTTGCAACTACTTTTACATTATCTGATAAATCAGCTAAAAGCTGAACTATCTGAGTTTCTATTTCTGCCTTTTTCTTTGCTTGGAGCTGTAAATTCGATGAACTAAGCCCTGCCGCAGTTGTTGTTTCTGCAATATTGTTTAATATTGCTCCTGTATTATCAACTATTGTTACATTTTCATAATTTAATCTTTCTACACTAGAAGCCACAAGTTTTGCAATACCTATCAACTGTGCTTCTGTTAAATTAGCCATAGGAGTTACCATTACACTTGCTGTTGGTTCATCATCTTTGCTATCTCCTATAAATACGCTCTTCTCTGGAATACTTAAATTTACTACAGCATTCTTTATAGTATCCATTTTATTTAATTTTGACGCGATTTTACTCTCATAATACTCTTTATATATCTTTTGTTTATCACTTTCTGTTCTTGAAAAAGTAATTAAATCAAGTGAATCTTCAAATTTTGTACTTTCACCTAAATGCCCTGACTGTGCAAGTGCTATTTGAGCAGCATCTTTATCTTTTGCCTTTACCATAATCGCAGTATTTGCATCAGTAATCCTGTGCCCAATATTAGCCGCCGTTAAGACAGAACTCATTTCTCCTATCTCTTGCGATGTGCCAGTTATTACTTTTTCATAGTTTGGTCTTAATACTAAAAAGACCGCAACTAACACACTGCCTAAAATAATCGCAAGTGAGGCAACTAATCTTATCTTTTGTGATTTATCTAAGGCATTCCATTTATTTTTATATGCATTAATAAATTTCGTAATTGAAGTAGGCAAATATTACACCACCTTAAATTTTGTGTGTATTACAAATTCATATTCATAATTTCGTTATATGCATCCATTACCTTGTTTCTTACTTGAATAGTCATTTGAAGTGCCAAATTAGCTTTTGAACTTGCAATCATTACGTTGTGAATATTATCAGTTTGTCCATTTATAAAGCTATTTGTAGCTTCATCTGACTCTACTTGTAACTTATTTACATTATCTATAGCATCATTTAATAAAGCCCCAAAATCCGTTCCTTTATTTTTAGTACCTGTAGTTTTAGTTAAATTATTTGAGCCCTGTAAATTATTAACACCTGTTATCTGCATATACCATTACTCCCATCATACGGATTTTATTGACCGATGCCAATTGCTTTCATTGCCATAGTCTTAGAAGCATCCATCGCCGTAATGTTTGCTTCATACGAACGTGTAGCTGAAATCATATCAACCATTTCAGTTACAATGTTTACATTTGGCATTGTTACATAACCTTCTTCGTCTGCATCTGGATGATTTGGATCATAAACTCTTTGTAAATCGCTTTGATCCTCATAAACTCCTACTACTTTCGCTTTAGATGCAGCATTTTTACTTTGTGCAGTCATAAGCTGACTTGCAAACGAATTATTGTCTGTCCCAATAAGTAATGCCTGCCGTCTATATGGCGTCCCATCCTCAGTTTTCGTTGTATTAACATTTGCTATATTCTGTGAAATTAAATCCATTCTTGCTCTTTGAACAGCAAGACCTGATGAACTTACATCAAGTGCACTAAAATAACCCATTTAATTCACTCCTTCTTTTGTATATTAGCCCCTAATTGCTGACTCTAACTTAGATATCTCGTTCGATGCTCTTTGTGATAACATGTTGTAATAAATTATGTTCTTAGACATCTCCGCCATTTCAGTATCAATGTTTACGTTGTTCTCATCTGTTCTAAGGGCTGTCGTAGAATTATCGACACCAATAAGGCCTAAATAATCACTAGAACCCGTTTCTTTTATATGACGAGTTCGTGTATTTTTTAAGCCAAGCTGAGATTTTACCTCACGTTCTAGTAGGTTCGAAAAATCCATCGTCTTTCTTTTGTAACCTGGTGTATCAATGTTAGCGATATTACTTGAGATAACTTCGTTTTTAGTCCATGATGCATCAAGGCCTCGATTAATATTATCAAGACCGGAAAAAAGATTACTCATATAACGCCTCCATTTCATTTTTTCTTTAGTATTATGTAAATATTATCATAGAATTACTCTTTTCTATGATTCGACAAAATATAAACCATATCCTTTAAGAAATTTTTTCTATCTCATATTATTGAGTTTATAATATTATTATACAAAAATAAAGTCATTTTTAAAAAAATTTTTTGCTTTTTTAAAACATTTTGCTTTTTGTTCTATTTTATAAGCATTTAGAATATAAATTTATTATCTAGATGAAAGGACTTAAGCTATGAAAAAAATTTTTTTATTTTTTGTGCTTTATTTTTGTACAAGCTTTTCCTATGCCACTATTTATGAGAGAAATGACTTAAATATCATAATAAATAGCAAAAAAGTAGAACTTACTCCTCCCCCCATAACTTATAACGATTTTACTTTAGTTCCTATAAAAAACATCCTTGGCTTTTTTGATTTTCCAAGTAAAATCGACTACTACAATAAAGAGCTTACTATAACACGCTATGATTCTATACTAAAACTAAATATAGATAGTAAAAACGCTTCTATAGATAATACCCAGGTCTTACTTAATATTGCACCAATTCTTTACAAAAACTTTACTTATGTCCCGTTAAAAGTTATTAGTAGCTTCTTTGACTCTTATATATACTATGATATTCCCTCTAAAAGCATTTTTATAAAAGACTTAAATGAATATCAGCAAATCACAACTTTCTTTAATATGCTAAACGAAAAACTAAATACTGTAAATTCATTAGAAATCAATATTATAAATGAACTTTATAGTGGAAACTCCAGTTTTTCTTTTGGTAACTGCCTATATATGAATAGGGATACAAATACTCTACTAATGAAAAACGTGTTAGAAGACACTTGGAAGGAAAGTGAAATAAAAATTGATTTTACAAACAATACCTTTTATAATCCAGAATTTTTTGTTGGTTTTTCATTTGATAGGACCAATTCTGACCAAAACAAAATGATTTTTAATGGCTACTATCCTGTAAGCAGAACTCTTTGCAAAGCAAAAATATATGTAGATCCAAAAAGTTATTATATTATAAAGCAAGAAAATGAATT
Organism: Clostridia bacterium; assembly: GCA_017450465.1. Classification (GTDB taxonomy): domain Bacteria; phylum Bacillota; class Clostridia; order TANB77; family RGIG9151; genus RGIG3495. The sequence continues at coordinate 22,971 of JAFSUW010000037.1, forward strand.
TGATTTTTACAATACAGTAATTCGTCAAACTATTTTTTATAATTACAATGGTTAGGTTAAATAAATTATTGTTTGTCTCTTTGTCTCGGCGAAAGAAGGGACGGGGGTATTTGACACGAACGAGGGTCAAATACCCCCGTCCCAATGAACGCATTTCCGCCTTTGGCGGATAATGCGAGTGGAGCACAGTGTGCTCCACTACAAGTTCACAATATCCATTAACAATCAACCTTTACATACTTTAAAAATCGAATGGGTAACCCTTACGGGTTACCCAAATATATAATCAAAAACCGAAAATCTTACAAATAATCGTCAATACGATTACCACTGCCTGCGTTGCGAAGTAGACTTTTTCCAGCAGTTCTGTACAGTTCCTAATTTCTTCTCTCGGCGTGTAGAAGGTCAAAATTTCTTTATATTTTATACAACCAAGAATAAAAACTACTGACGTTTCAAGCAAGATGCTGAAAAATGCAACTTCGAAAATCATATGCCCACGGACTGCCAACATGAGATATACCAAAAAAACAAGTGAAACCGCGTAGCTTACCAGGTCAAATGCGATGTAATACAAGCTCTCTCCCTTATCATCCGACTTCCGCTTCATAATGGTCAAAATGCTCCAAATCAGATAGTACCCTACGAACACCAACCAGTAGCTTTTCATTTTTATCACCTCCTTTAAAGTGATACGTCCCACACGTTAAGTGTGTATTTGTTTTTCCTCTATTGCCCATATGTTATCATAGAGAAGTTACATTGTCAACATAATATGTAATAGTTTTTAAAAAAATAAAACCCGAGAAAATCTACTCGGGTTTTACTTTTTATTAGTGTATTATATTATTTATTTTTTCTACATACATATTTGAAAGTGCTTCTGCAGCATCAGCTGTAACCCCTTCTGTATAAATTGTACATACTGGTTCATCTGCATCAGGAAGTACAAGTACCCAGCCCTTATCATGATGAATCTTAACGCCTTCAAAGAGCTCTACATTTGTGCTGTTGCCACTATTTGCAAGTTCACGCATTACCTTACCCTTTGCATTCCATGGGCATTCAATATCTTTCTTAATTAAGTGGAACTCTGGAATTGTTTCTATCAAACTAGATATTGTTGTATTTTCACTTGCTATATAATCTACGATTTTAGCCGTTGCAGCGATTGCATCATAGTTTAATATGAAGTTCTTCTTGGCTTCAGCTGTTGAACTAGCCATCAACTTTGACATGTGCTCTTGTTGAGCTGTCTTTGTTCTTACTATTGTTGCGTTATATTTTGTAGCAATTTCTTCAAAAGCTGATGAAGAAGTAACAGGGACTACGATTTTATCTGATACTTTTAATTTTACTGATATTATTGAAATAAGTGCTGTATATAAATCTCCTGAAATTACTCTACCCTTATTATCAATAAGTGTCATAGACTCAGCATCATTTGCAATATTTACACCAAAGTCAGCGCCTAAATCTACTACTTTTTGACTAAGTACTGAAAGGGTTTCTTCACTACTTTCACGTCTTGCACCTATTACTGTACAATTTAAGTCACGAAGTACTGTTTCAAGCATTTCATAGATGAAGTTGTTGCATTTACCAACAACTACTTTTACATTCTTTCTTCTTATTGCTTCTACATTTAATGTATTTATTAGGTTTTGGATGTAGAAATAATTATAATTTTCAAGAACGCTTGTACCTTTAATCTTCTCTACATTTACTCTCCTAAATTCTCCTGTAACGAAGATATTTTCAATCTTTCTTTCAATGCCACGAGCTATATTTATACCCTTGCTATCAAGGAAACTTATCTTTATTCTATCCTCATGTTGTGGCTCAAGTGCTATGTGAATTCCTGCATCTATTGAAAAGAAATTAATAACATTTCTTACTACAGGAAGCATTGTGTGTCCTAAATCAAATGTTTCAACACCAGATGATGCAACACCCGCTAAAACTGCTGTTTTAAGTAATCCAGCAGCTGTTGATGCATCACTTGATACTGCAAATTTGCAACCTGGTTTTAATATTGAAGCATATGCAAGACCAAGTTTTGAAACATACTCAGGTGTGATTTCAACATTCATTTCACCTGTAATTCCAGTCTTGCCAAACAAAGTTCTACTTACTTTTGTGCCCCAAATTATGCTTTCATTTACAGATGTAGCAGTTTGAATAATCTTGTTTGGCCAAATCTTTACGCCAGATTTAATAACTGCTCTATCTTTAATTTGACATTCATCACCAACTACTGCTTCTTCAAGCACTGTAACATTTGACTTTAAGTTGTTTCCGTAGCAAAGTATGCCAGCACTAATTCTTGCGTTACTACCTATATGTGTGTTTGGCCATACAATACTTCTTTTTACTATTGAGCCATCATCTACTACAGTGTTCTCACCAAGTACTGTATATTCTTCGATTTGAACATTCTTGCCTATCTTACAATTGTCACCGATTACTGCTGGTGCCTTTATTGTAGCAGTTTTATCTATATCAACATTTTTACCAATATAAATTCCCTTTGTAGATTCTGCCTCATTTAAGGTTACTTTAACTTTGTTGTCTAAGATATCGATGTGCGATTGTATGTATGAACCAATATCTCCAACATCACACCAATACTCAGTTGTTGTATAACCATATAAGTCATTTCCCTCGTTCATAAGGAGTGGGAATAAATCTTGGCTAAAGTCAAATTTTTTATTTTTCTCAAAGTAAGAAAGTGCTTTTGGTTCTAGTATGTATATACCTGTATTAGCAAGATTACTAAATACTTCGCCCCAACTTGGCTTTTCTAAAAATCTTGTAATCTTTCCATTTTCGTCTGTAACAACTATTCCGTATTCAAGTGGTACCGCTACTTCTTTTAGTACCAAAGTACATATTGTCTTTTTTGATTTATGGAATTTAATTGCCTTTGTTAAATCTATATCTGTCAATGCATCTCCGCTTATTACTACGAAAGTATCATCTAAAAATTCTTCAGCATTCTTTACACTACCAGCAGTTCCGAGTGGAGAGTCTTCAACAAAATACTGCATATTTACACCATATTCACTGCCATCGCCAAAAATATCTTCGATTTTTTCAGGTAAATATTGTAGTGTTACACCGATATCTGTTATACCATTTTTCTTAAGTAACTCTATAATGTGAGCCATTACCGGTTTGTTCATAATTGGTACTATAGGCTTTGGTCTGCCACAAGTAAGTGGACGAAGTCTTGAACCTGCGCCTCCTGCCATAATAATTGCCTTCATTCTACTAACACCCCTTCTTTGAATTTATCTTTAATTAGTAAATTAGCAGGCTTATACTACTATAAACCTGCTAATCAAATTAACCTATTTTTTGCAATTTTTCACTTTGCTTTGTTGATTTAGTTGTTTTTTTAGCAGCTTTTTTATTAGTCTTAGAAGATGTTTCGATTACTGCAGGAATTATCTTCTTGTCATTTAATTCTTTTAGTCCTTCTTTTAATTCTGTGTTTTCCCAATTTGTTTTTCTTGCTTCTTCAATAACTTCTTTATATACTGCATAAGTTTGATCTGAAATTAAATCCCAATTATACATGTCATGAACTTTCTTCATTGCATTTGCTTTTATTTTTTCTACTATGTTGTTGCTGTTGAACAATAACTCTAAAATACAATCTGCAAGCGAATTTGAATTACCTGTATATGCTTTCATTCCATCGTATCCATGATTGATTATTTCTCCAAGACCACCGGCTTGTGAAACAACTGTTGGTACGTTTGCAACCATTCCTTCTAGAGCAACAATACCAAATGGTTCATATAAACTTGGGAATACTGCGATATCTACGCATTTATATAATTTCAATAAATCTTCATCACTGATATATCCTGTAAATAATACTTTGTGACCATAACCAGTTTGATTTGCTAACCATTTTAAGTGTTCAAGTTCAGGACCCTTTCCTGCAAATACAAACTTAACATCGTTGTAGTAACTGCAAATCTTTGGAATGGCATCTACTAAAACTTGTACACCTTTTTCTCTTACCATTCTACCAACGAAGAATACTACCTTTTCGTTGTCCATTGCATATCTACGTCTAAAGTCCATATCTTTATATATGCCATCAAATTTATTTAGGTTAACACCATTGAAAATAATTCTTGTCTTTTCTCTTGGTAATCCCCAAATACTTGTTATTTCATTTTGCATATATTGACTATTGCAAATTACTTTCCATGCTTCGTAAGTTAACCACCACTCACTATCATGAATGTATTTTTGCATGTCTGTATAAATTCCATTATTTCTACCATGCTCTGTTGCGTGAATTGTTGCAACCATTGGAATTTTGTATGCATGTTTTAATGTCTTTGCGGCAAAAGCAACAAGCCAATCATGAGCATGAATTATATCAAATTTACCAATTTCATTCATAACTTCAACTGCTTTTTCTACTAAAGCAAAATTCATGTGAAGTGTTTGTTTTAAGAAGTCGCCTTTTGTATCAGGTCCTACTGTATATACTCTATGAACATATACATTTAAGTCCTTCTCAAACTCCTTAGTGTTCTTGTCCATACATGTTACTACATGTACTTCGTTTCCTTTTTCTCCTAATTTTTGAGCTAAGTCATAAACTACTCTTGAAATACCTCCTACAATTCTTGGTGGATATTCCCATGATAACATCAAAATTTTCATGTTATTGCTCCTTCCTCTAACAGTATTTTTAACATTTTTTCTTTAAGTATAAACATTGTATTAATGTAATAATTACCATATATTAAATACCCTTTTATTTTAATAAAAAAAGTTCATTTTGTAAATACAAAACATAATTAAATGCAAAAAAAAAGTCGAAGTTTTTAAAAAAATTTTAAAATAAGTTCATGTATATAGCACAAATATTATGCTTTTTCAATATTTAAACTTTTGACATTTTTTAAAAAAATTTTTTATTTTTTTGTCGTTAAAAATTACTATAGTTTTATTAAGTTTTGCCGATATGTAATACAGAAATTGTTGAATAAATTAATAACTATTCTATAGATTGGCAATAATACCAGAAACGACATACACTATTATATAGAGTGGCTTAAAGATTGGAGAGGAATTCATGCATACTATAAAACTATTAGTTGATCATAGTAATGAACTTTTTGATACTACATTAAAAAATAATATTTCTGACAAAGTAGTATTTAATAAAATTAATTCTAGTGAATATGCTATTTATTCAAACGATTCTGACTTTTTAAAATTAAAAATCTCAGAAATTCTTACTGAATATATCCTCACAAACTATGAATATTCAATTTTAAAAAATATTATTCTTTCAGATTATTTTTACTTAACAAATGATGAAAAACTTGAAATTTTAGACAAGGCATATAGCTTAATTACGACAAATGAAAATGAGTTCTTAAAAATGCTCATCATACTAAAACGAAGATTTTTAATAAAGCAAAGCGTTTTAGATTTACTTAACGAAACATCTGAAATTAACATTGATGGCTTTGTTAATTTTAGATTAAAAAATTATAAGAATATGCTTACCGAAGTAGTAGAAAAAGTTACAAAAGATTTCATCTTACAAAAAGAATATAAAGAATTTATAGATATGCTAAAATATTTTGTAGATACACAAGCAAAAAGAACAAGCAAGGTTCATATAGTATTCGAAAACAATGGTAGATACACAATACTAAACGACCATAACCACGATATAACATCTGAATGTTTTGAAGAATTTGGAGATGCAAAAAGAAGCAATAATTTAACCAACGAAGATTTATTAATCAGTTCTTTAATTTCACTTGCACCAAAAAAAGTTTTCATCCAACTTACTTCAGAAAACTATAACCAAAAGATTTTAAAAACCATAATGCAAATTTTTGAAAACAAAACTTTTATCGTAGATAATACTCCTGTTCTAGAAGTTGTAAGATAATAAAACAAATTAAAAAAGAGAACTAATTTAGTTCTCTTTTATTATGCTTTCTGGATCTTCAAATATATGTTCTGTCGCAAGTACCACGGCACCTTTTAAGTAGGCGACATTCCCAAGTTTTGATAAAACAATGTCAGTTGCATTTACTAAGCTTTTAAATCCACGCTCCTTTACTACTTTCCTTATCGGGTCTAATAGTATCTCGCCTGTTGATATTATTTCACCATTTATTATTACAAGTTGTGGGTTAAATATATTTATTATATTCGCTATTCCTATACCTATTTTTTCTCCCATTTCTTGTATCAAACTTACCGCAAAACTGTCACCATTATTTGCCGCCTCAAATATTTGCGATGCCCTTATATCATCTGCTGTTTCAATCTCTTTTCCGCTAAAGATAGATGAATTTTTATTTTTTTCATATCCTTCAAATGCTTTTTTCTTTAATGCCTTTACCGATGCTATAGTCTCTAAACAGCCACGGTTTCCGCAAGAACATAGTTCGCCATTAATATCAACCGTGGTGTGTCCAATTTCACCTGCACCAAATGATGAACCTCTAAAGATTTTATCATCTATAAAAAGACTTCCGCCGACACCATATTCAACGTTTAAGCAGAAAAAGTTATTAACATTTTTTCCTGTTCCAAACCAATTTTCGCCAAGTCCCATCGCCCTTGTATTATTATCTACAAAAACAGGAATGCCGAATTTTTCTTCTATATCTTTTTTGATAGGCACATTATTCCAACCAAGGTTTGGTGCAAATACTACTTCACCAGTCTCAGAATTTACAATGCCATGGATACCTATTCCAATGCCTACAACTTTTTTGCCTTTTTTCTCATACTTATCTTTTATTTCACTAATTTCATCATGTAAAATCTTTTGAGCTTCTTCAGGTGTTATGCCCTTTTCTTCATACGAATATTCCTTTTTATACTTACTATTCGCCATTAAGTCCGAAGCAATGATTTTTATTTTTTTAGATCCAATATATATACCTATAACCCTATAATAATCACAACGGATTCTAAGCATTATTGGTTTTCTTCCGCCACTTGAATCTCCTGATTCACCTTCTACAACAAGGTTATTATCGATTAATTCACCTGTTATATTGCTTATAGTCGCGGGAGTTAAATTTGCAATTTCCGCTATTTCACTTCTTGATATTGGCCCTTTTTTTCTTATTATATCTAAGACTGATGCCATATTCATTTTCTTAATTAGTGAAAATTTTCCTACAGTACTTTTTTTCGATGCTACCACAACAATTCTCCTTCTACTTCTTTAATATACTTAGAGCCTTTTCAAGCTGTTCATCTTTAGTTGTTCTTATATTATCTTCTACTAAAACATCGGGTTCAATGCCTGTTCCGTCAATACAAACATCATCTGGTGTATAATACTTAGCTATCGTTATTTTCATTGCTGTTCCATCGTTCATTTCATATACGCCTTGGACTACACCTTTACCATACGTTTTTGTTCCAACAAGTGTACCACATCCCCTTGCCTTTACTGCTCCAGCAAATATTTCTGATGCGCTTGCTGAATACTCATTGGTAAGTACAACAAGAGGTATATCAATACCTATGCCACTAGATTTCTCCTCTTCTTTCTTACCTTCTTTATCTACTGTATATACTATTAAGCCCTCTGGAATAATACGTTTTGCAATTTTTACAACTTCGTCATATACTCCGCCGCCATTATCCCTTACGTCTATAATTAAGCTTCCTATATTCTCACTTCTTAAAGTATCATACGCTTCATCGAAAGATTTTGCAACATTATTATCAAATTTTACTATTTTTATGTATCCAATACCAGATTTATTTTCAAATTCTATGCTCTTAATATTTATTTCTCTTCTTACTACATCTACTTCTAGTTCTTCATCTTTTCTAAGTATTGTAAGTTTTACAGTTTCACCAATAGTACCTTTCATATGGCTTACTGCATCATCTAATGTATCACCATCATACTCTACTCCATCTACTTTGATTATTTTATCATTAACTTCTACCCCTGCTTCTTTTGCTGGGCTTTCATCAACAAAATCCATTACTACTATTTTATTATCTTTTGCACTAATACCCACATAAATTCCAAGTCCTGTGTACTTACTATCTAAATCTTCCATAAGTACAGTGTTTTCATCTTGTTCAAGATACATTGTATATTGGTCACCTACAGCATCTGCCATGCCATGAAGTGCGCCATCATAAACTTTTTTCATATCTACTTCTTCATAATACGTCTCTTTTAATAAATTCTTATAAGCTAAAAACTTTGCAAAGAAATCTATATCGTCTTTAGATATTGAACCTATGCCCGGTATATCAGTTAAAAATAAACCTACAGCACTTAAAATTATAACTGTTGTTATAGAGGTCATAATAACCAAGGATAATAATCCTAAAATAGCATACCGCCTATTTTTATTCAAAGCTGCACCTTCTCATTATTTATATTTTATATATTTGCCTGGATTTACTGCAGTTCCATTTTCTCTAAACTCAAAATGTAAATGTGGACCAGTAGAATATCCTGTACTTCCAACTTTAGCAATTATTTGCCCTTGTTTTACTGTGTCTCCTACTTTTACCAATAATTTTGACGCATGACCATATAATGTAGAGATACCTTTACCATGGTCTATTATTATCATATTACCATAAGCTGTATTCCAACCAGCTTTTATTACTTTACCCGATTTAGAAGCATAAATATTTGTGCCCGTTGGGGCATTACCTATATCAATACCAGTATGGAACGATTTTTTTACACCTGTTACTGGATGAGTTCTATAGCCATAATCACAAGTAATTTTATGTGACGTAGCAGGAAGTGGCCAAATAAACGCACTATTATCATATACAACTGTACTTGTACTACTTAAATTTCTTAATTCTTGTTCTATTTTATCCGATTCTGCTTTTTCTCTATCAAGTCGTTTCTGAAGCTCTTTTGCATCTTGTTCAAGTTCTTTCATTTTATCATCTTTTTTGCTTCTTGAAGTTGCCAATTTATTTTTGTTTTCTGTCTCCTGCTTCTTCGCTGCCTCTACCACTAATTTATCATTTTCAAGCTCTTGTTTTTCAACACCTATTTTTTCTACTTTTGCCGTTAGGTCTGTTACCAAATTTTTATCTGCCTCTATCATCTGATTTATCAGTTCATAACGTTCTAGAAAATCAATTACATTTTTGGAACTAAGAAGCATCTGCCAATACATATTATTGCCATTTTCGTACATAACAAGAATCCTTTTTTGAAGAAGTTCATTTTCATCTTTCATCTTCTTTTCAGCATCTGCTATTTCTTTTTCTTTAGCTGAAATTTCACCATTTAAGGAATTTATCTGCCCTTGTAATGTATTGATTTCTGTTTGAATTCCATTAATTTCATTATCTAGGTCTTCAATTTCTTCAAGCAAACTTTTCTTTTGGTTTTCTACCTTTTTAATTTCATTTTGTGTATTTTTTATATTGTTATTAGAATTTTGCAATTTCTTTTCTAGATCACTAGAAGTTGTAGCAAAACCAATTGTCGTAAATGTGAATATTCCTGTTACAACTAAACACATAAACTTCTTCATATGTATAGTCCTCCTTAACTAAACTTTTAAGTACTTATTTATTGAAGATAAACAAGCAAAACAGCTAATAATTGTTCCTATTATAACATTCATTGTTAAAATTTGACGATCTAATGTAAGTGGTTCAAATAAAATTTGATTAGACATCACAACACTCTTAAATATATCATATAATGCAATTGTAACAAGCCATGATACTAATGCACCAATTAAACCAACTATAATTGCCTCTATTACAAATGGTGTTTTTACAAAATTATCTGTAGCACCTATATATTTCATAATATTAATTTCTTTTCTTCTTGCGTGAAGTCCTAACTTTATAGTATTAGAAATTACTAAAAAAGATAACCCTATTAAAAAAATTAATATTATTAATACTACTACTTTTATTATATCGGCAATTTTTGAGATTTTAGTAAATGTTTCTTCTTGAAAAGCTACACGATTTACCCCGTCTATCTTTTCAATGTCTTCTTGTAACTTTTTACCCATAGTCAAATCATGAGGAGTTACTATATAAGAATCAGTAGCATAAATGTTTGTATCTTCCCAACCATCAGTAAGAGCTATTGTAGACTCATCAAAATATAACTCTCGCATATTATCTATAGTCTCTTTTTTACTCCTAAATACTACCTCATCTACGCCTTGAACTTTCTTTAATTTTTCGCCAACTTCCTTTGTTTTATCACTTGCTAAATCTCCATCAAGCCAAACTTGCATTCTTTGTTCTGATTTCATTTGCTCAACTAGTGCATTTGCGTTTTCTCCAACTATCGTAAAAATTCCAAGCATTATTAAAGTTGTCGTTATTATAAAAACTGATGCAATAAACATTAGTTTATTTTTTAATACATTTTCAAAACCTTGCCCTATTAAATAAAATAATCTCCCCAAATTTTACAACCCCTTTTAATAACTACCATGCTTTTGATCACGAATTATTCTACCCTTATCTATTTCGATAACTCTCTTCTGCATTTTATTTACAATATCTTCAGCATGTGTTGCTACAACTACCGTTGTTCCACGCATATTTATTTCATTTAATATTCTCATTATTTCCCAAGCATTTTCAGGGTCTAAATTTCCTGTAGGCTCGTCAGCAATTAAAACAAGTGGATTATTGGCAAGAGCCCTTGCCATTGCAACTCTTTGCTGCTCACCACCAGATAATTCGTTTGGATAATTATGTGCTCTTGCTGATAATCCAACAAGACTAAGTAAAATTGGCACTTGCCTTCTTATTTGCCTTGCTGAACTTCTTACAACACGCATAGCAAACGCTACATTTTCATAAACTGTTTTATCTGGTAATAATCTAAAGTCTTGGAAAACAATACCTATACTTCTTCTTAAGTATGGAATATGCTTATCCTTCATTGTAACAACTTTATAGTTGTTTAAAATTATTTGGCCAGAATCTGCTTTTTCTTCACGAATCATAAGTTTTAACAAAGTCGATTTACCAGAACCAGAAGGTCCTGTTAAAAAAACAAATTCACCTTTATCTATATAAAAATTAACTCCATTTACTGCTTCAACGCCACCCTCATAGGTTTTGTGCACATCTACAAATTCAATCATAGGTTTAACCCCTTTTAAAGATACTAATTTCATTTTCATTCTATCATAAAAGTTTTGTTTTTTCTACAAATATTAATTAGTTTTTTAATTTTCAGAAAACGTTCACATAAAAAACAGAGCTACTTAGCTCTGTTTTCATTCCTTTTTCCTTGTTTTGGTCCTTTACCCGAAAAATCAAAATTTCCGTCTTTGTTAAATTCTCCGTCTGGCTTAAAATCTGGCTTAAAGTTTTCATCTGGATTAAAACCTTCACCTGGCTTAAAATCCTCACCTGGTTTAAAGTCCTCACCTGGTTTAAAGTCCTCGCCTGGTTTAAAATCCCCTCCTGGCTTAAATCCTTCGAAACCACTGCTATATTCTGCACCTTCTAATGTAACAATTGTAGATTTATTGCTTACAGTAAATGTATTTTTTAACTCACCATTTACATATAGTGTATATTCCTTGTTTTCTAGTATTTCTTCACTTGATAGTACTGCTGTCTGTACAGCTTTTAATGTTTTAGCACTTAATATCGTCTTACCATCACTTGATTTTAATTCTATTAATGTATCTTTATCAAAATTGCAATTTACAAATACATAGCACTGTGATGATGTGCTTGATGGAGTTTGTGCCATCTGTTTGCTACCTAGCGCAATCAAACTTCCTCCACTTAATACAAAATCTCCATCATAATCAATTGCCGCATTAAAGCTACTTGTAGGGCCATTTACAGTGACACTGCCACTATTCATATAGATTGAACCATTCGCATCTATTCCATCACCCGTAGAATTTACTGTAATGTTACCACCATTAATAGTAATTTTGTTATTGCCAGCGCGACCAAACTTATCTTTTTGCCTAAAATCATTATTTTCCACATTCTGTTCCGGATTATTTGTACCACCTGCTGCGTTAATTCCATCATCCGTTGCTACTATATTTATATTACCTTTATCTATTGTCATAGTTGAACTTTCTAATCCCTCATAGCTTTTGGTTATATCAATATTACCATCACGTATTGTAAGTAAATTATCCGCATGAACACCATCATCTTCTGTAGCTATTATGAAATCTCCGCCCTCTATTACTATACTATTATTAGAATGAAGTGCATCATCTAATGCATTAATCGAAAAAGTTCCACCCTTTATAGTTATATCATTTTGGGCCTTTATACCTTTTGCACTATTTTCCTTTAAGTAACTTATATCTTCGCCCTTTGCACTTACTAAATCTATAACTCCGTCCGAAATTACTACTGTATTTTCAGCATCTATTGCATCTTTTTTAGAATTTATTGTAACCGTTCCACCAGTTATTACAATATTTCCAACAGTATCGTCTTTATCATTTGTGGATTTTAATCCATCTCCATCGGCAGTTATATTAATATTTCCACCACTAATAATTAATGAATCTTTACCAATTATTCCATCATCTACTGCATTTATAGTAATATTTCCGGCTAAAATTAATAATTCGTCTTTACTCTTTATTGCATCTTTATAGTTTGCATTTACATTTAAGCTGCCATTACCTTTTATAACAAGATCATCTTTAGCAAAAATAGTTGCATTTGGCTCATCTTCGTCTTTTTCAAATACATAGTTTGATGTGTCCGCAATTATATTATTTGTGCCATCTTTTAATGTAATAACTGTTCTTGATGCTTGTTTTACAAATATTGCCGATGTATCTTTAGATACTATATTTACATCATCAAGTACTAAATCTACAGTTCCTTTATCGATTGCATCTACTACTACAGTACCTTCAAATGCTCCACTTAAAGTGTATGTACCAGATTTAGTGATTGTTATAGTATTATTATTCAAAGTTACACCACCACCCGTGATTTGTGCAGTATCACCTTTTAACAATATATTTGTATTCTCCCCACTACTTAATTCACTTTCTACCAATTTTACTTTTGTTGTAACATCACTAAGTAGTGTATCTGCTATTACTGTCTGCGCCACTATCTCATTTTCAACATCACTATTTTTTACAATACCTGCATTATTGCCACATGCTGTAAGTAATAAAAGCGTACAGAAAAACGCAACTGGTTTTTTTATAAATCTATTCATAAAATATCATCCTCTCTTGTTTATAATTCTTCTCTTCCCTTTTGTGCTCTGCCACAAATAATTGGTAAATTACCATTTCTGCATCTTATTTCATCTATAAATTTCTTCTCTTCATTTTTATCATTTAATACTATCTCATACGAAAGTTCATACATACTGCCTAAATTTGTTGTCTTTACTTTATAAAGTTCATTCTCTTTTGTATATTTTTTGAATATATCATCAAATATTTCAGTATAATCTAAATTTTCAGGTATTGTTACTTTTAACTCTTTTAGCTCCTTTGTTTCGCCAAAACCTACCTTTGTTAAAATAAACATTACCAAACATAAAATAAGTGTAATTATAAGTGCAAATGCTAAAAATCCCATGCCTGTTGCAAGGCCTACTGCCATTGCGAAAAATATGTAGCATATTTCCTTTGACGTGCCTGGAACAGACCTAAAACGTACTAAACTAAATGCTCCTGCAACTGCAACTCCGGCTCCAATGTTACCATTCACCATCATTATTACAACTTCAATTAATGCAGGTAAAATTATAAGTGATACCGCCATGCTTTTAGAATTCTTTTCATCTGCCATATATGTAATTGCTATTATAAAACCCAAAATTAACGATACCGCTGTGCAGCTTAAAACTGCTGTTAATGTAAGTGTGCTACTTAAACTTAAGATACTTTCAAACATTTTTCTTCCTCCCCTTCATTAAAAACAACTTCTTCAAAAAACTTCCCATACTTTGAAAACGATGTTGGATATATTTTTAGTTCAGAAAGCATTGTTGTTAGCCAAATTGGCATTGCGCCTAATGCTTTTATTTCCATAAGACATATACCTTCATCAAGTAGCAAAGTACCTTTATCACCTTTACTTAACGACAAATCATCTTGTCTTTGTCTTATATTACTATCAAAAGTGATTCTTAAATTACTATCTGTAATTCCATAATATGCATTTCTTTCATATGATAAAGTAACCTTTGGAACTGGATTATAAAACTCTTTAAAATAATTTATTTCCTTAAAAATTTGGTCCTGCTTATTGGGTAAAATGTTATGAAATAAATAATTTTCTGCCTCTTTTAATGTCATTCCTATTCTTCTTTTATAAGTAATTCCATTAAATTTCTTTTTTATTTCTAAGAAAACCGTCGTATCCTTTGTAGGAACTCCATAACTTCTAAGACGTAATTTTTCTTTATATTCTGGCTTACTTTCACAATGCCTTGCAATATTAAAATTTTCGGTGTCGAAATAAGTTGTAAGTATTGTGCTTTTACCATATTCATCTTCTTTTACATATTCTTTTAGTTTAAGATTTAATTCTCTATATTGTTCCTTAGTTAGCAAATATTTTTTTTCAACTCTTTCAAACGTGTATAATAAATTTTCCACATCATCGCCTCCTGTTATATTTATTATAGGGGATGATTTTGATATACCAATGTTTATATTGTGAATGTTTTGTGAAAAGTATAAATATGTATTGTTCACATACAAATTATTGTTTGTAGGGATTAATTTTTAATGTAAAACATTAAAATTTCTGTAGGGGCGGGGTTCCATCCCCGCCCGCAAACATTGTACACGGGCGAGCCAGGAGACTCGCCCCTACAGTTTGATAATTTACCAACACA
>JAFSUW010000007.1 GCA_017450465.1 Clostridia bacterium
ACTACAAAATATAAAAAATAACGCTCACAAGCGCTACGTTTTTTCATTTCTAGCCAAAACGATTGCCGGTCGTTCCGATGCGGCATCCATGCCTTAATCGTCACTCAAAAAAACATCCAGTTTTTTTGACCGGCAAAAACTGTTTTGGAGAAATGATAAAAACTTCGCTAAAAGTTCGCTTATCTTTTTTATATTTTGTAGTTCTAGTAATTTGCTATTACTTAAATTAAAAAACAATTAATTAGTTACATAAACAATTTATAAGGAGTGTGTTATAGATAACAATTTACCGAATAGAAAAAATAGGTATCACGCCTATTTTAAAAAATCCAATAATCAAAATAAATGATATAGGAGAAGGTAATTATAAGAAAGTAATAAATAAAGTTATACATAAAGATATAGTATTTACATTAAAAGAATATGACAAAAAGATTGTACAATTATGCAATAAAAAAGGCATTGCCGTAGAAGATGAAAACATTTTTATTCCTACATTTTTTGAACAGAAAATGGCAACACTATTTAATAAAAAAGGGCCACTTAATGTAGGAGTTATTTTTTTTAATAAAGATTATAGATTAGGTGAAAAAATTATTTTAAAACTATGTAAATTTTCTAAATTTTTGACGATGTTAAATTATAGAAATAGTAGCAAATTAGTAGAAAAAGTTTTAGATAATGACGGTCTTATTATAAATGTAGAAAATGATGAGCAATACATAAAGAAGAATTGCGATATAATAATAGACTTAAATAAAAAAATAGATGAGGAGGAGTACAAATGAAAAAAATTGCAATTTTAACAGGTGGAGGAGATTGCCCTGGATTAAATGCAGTAATAAGAGCGGTTACAAAAACAGCAATCAATAAGTATAAACTTGAAGTAATTGGTTTTAAGGATGGCTACAGGGGTTTAGTTGAAAACATGTGGCAGCCAATTGAAATGAAAGATGTAATAGGAATTATAGAAAAGGGTGGTACAATACTTGGTAGTAGCAATCGTGATAATCCTTTTGCGTATATCAAAAATAGAGGCGATATGCCAGTAGATATGTCAAAAAAATGTATTCAAAACTTAAATAAAAACGAAGTAGATTGTTTAATAGTAATTGGTGGTGACGGAACACTTACATCGGGCCGTGATTTTTCAAGAATGGGCTTCCCTGTAATTGGTGTACCAAAGACAATTGATAACGATTTATCTGCAACAGATATAACCTTTGGATTTAATACAGCAGTAACAACCGCAACAGAAGCAATTGATAAACTTCGTACAACAGCAGAATCACACCATAGAGTAATGGTTGTTGAAATAATGGGAAGATACGCTGGATGGCTTGCATTAGAGTCGGGAATTGCTGGAGCAGCAACAGCAATACTTATTCCAGAAATACCTTATGATATAGATAAACTTTGTAAAGTAATTAAGAAAAGAAGTGACAATGGAAAGAGCTTTAGTATAATCGCTGTATCAGAAGGTGCAAAACCAAAAGATGGTGAAATGACAGTATCGAAAGTTTTAGATTATAGTCCTGATTCAATAAGACTTGGAGGAATAGCAAATAAACTTGCAGAACAAATAGAAGAACGACTTCACATAGAAACAAGAGCAGTAACATTAGGACATATTCAAAGAGGTGGACAAACATCACCATATGATAGAGTGTTATCAACAAGATATGGTGTAAAAGCAATAGAACTTGCAATGCAAGGTGTATTTGGAAAGATGGTAGCATTACAAGGAAATAAAGTTGGCTATGTATCATTAGAAGAAGCAGTAGGACAGTTAAAAACAGTTCCACCAAACTGCGAACTAATAGATGTGGCAAGAAGTATAGGGGTAAGTTTTGGTGACTAGAATAAAAAATGGCTCATGAATGAGCCATTTTTTTTTATTCAAATTATTGTTTATCGGAATGATTGAATTTCTATTTATAATGATTTATCAAACTAATGTAGGGGAGACCTGTGGTCTCCCGCACCAATAAATTGACTCTTTTTTGCGGGCGAACACAGTTCGCCCCTACAGAATTTTTAATATTTCATATTAAAAATTCTCCCCTACAAACAATAATTTTTATAAATAATATGCAACAAAAAAGACCGATGTTTCCATCGGTCTTCTTTATTCTAGTATGTTAAGTTGTCTTCTAAATCTGTTAATACTGTTAAATATCTGCTATATGGATTATCAGGATCTTGACGTGTTCTATAGGTAAATACTTTACCTCCCCAGTTGGATAAGCTACTATCAGTAACATGGTTTATTGCTTCAACGTAATTGTAGCAACTTTGACCACCTTTTGTAACTGTTATATTGTATTTAACGGTTATTTCTTTATATTCTTGATATAAGAAGTTACCATTATTTAATTGAAGATTTGTAGGTAAGTAGAATATCCAATCCCAAGTGATTATAGAATATTCAATACCATTGCTTGTAGCTTTTGTTTCTTTAGCACTAGTTAAGAACTCTTCGTTTTGTGTGTTATAATTAAAGGTTAAGTGTAAGTACTTACTAACATCTGTCTTAAAGTCTGATTCAGAGATATTAACTGTTGTACCATCATTCTTAACTCCAGTTAAAGTGTAATCAATCTTAAGACCTGGGTTTTCTGATGCTGGTATACCAGATGTCTTAATTTCTGATTCTACAGCATATCCATATACAATTTGACGATATTGACTAAATGAATTATCTTCAAGTGATATAGCATTTAACAAAATTGTGTTACTGTTAGCATAACCAGGAATTGTAAAGTGTCTATCTACATATGAACCATTTGGTGAGAAATATTTTTGCCAACGTATATCACGAATTGATTTTAATGAGAATGCTGATTCTTTTGTAGTAGCAGATGTTGCTTTAAATGCTGCTGTAACTTTGTAATCACGAGCAGGCATTGTTATTGTGATTGATGAATTTGTACCAATTAGTCTATATAAATCATCGTACCAACCAACAAACGCATAACCAGATTTTGTGTTTGCATTTAATGTAATATTAGTAAATGGTGCATAAGAACCACTAGTTCTACCATCAGTAGTTTTTGGATTACCACCAGCTGCAGGATCTGCTACGATAGTTAATCTATAGCTTGATGCCACTTCATCAGTTGGATCTGGTCTAGATGGGTCAGAGCCACCGTTAAAGTGTGCGGTTAATGTAACATCACGTTCAGGCATTAAGTAATGAGTTGTTGCAGGAATATCAGTTACGCCTAAAATATTATCTTCCCAATAATCAAATCTGTAATTTTTGTTTGGTTTTGCGGTTATATAATATGTGTAACCAGCGACAGCTTTTATTGTTCCCGTAGGAGTTACACTACCATGACCTGCTGATTCAATACTTAAATCAAAAACGTTATCAGTAATTACAGGAGTGAAGTGAGCAATGTAAATTGTATCTTCTGTAACTGAAACAGTTTGTTTTGGATTGTGAGGGTCACCAGGAATTGGGTTACCTTCCTCGTCAGTCCATTCATAAAATTCTCCAACACCAGGTATTGGCTCAGCAACTATTTCATGTACAGAATCTACAGGTGCATGTATCTTATCTTCTGTTTTTGGATTAGCTGGGTCTGGATCTTCGTCTATTGCAACAATACCAGGACCAGAACCAATAACTTCTATAGTAGCAAGATCACCTAAGTCTGTTTCTTCAAATGTAGCAGTTAATTCATAGTAATCGTCTGTACAATAAGGCATTGATATAACATCGTATTGTGCAATATTTTCTTTTACACGGCTATCCTCATTGTATTCTAACCAATTCTTAAATTCATGTCTGCTATCATTTATAGCAAAAATAGGATAATCATTACCTATAAGAGCATATTTAGTTCCACCAATTGCATATCCGCCTTCTCTATGTGTTACACGAAGTTCTCTATAGGCAGTTGGAAGGCCACTTTCAGGTTTGAAGTGAACTATTAATATTATATTTTTATTTACTGTGAAGTTGTAATTAGCAGTAGTTGATAATAGTAATTCGTCACCTATATCATTAATTTCATACCATCCATCTATGTTGAAATATGCATCAGGATCAGATGTGATTGCAACACTTGTTCCACCTAATACACATAATTGGATGTGATAAGTGTTGTCTGCTGTTGTTGAAATACCGGTAGTAGTAGCGGTACCATTACCATCACTATAAATATCTACCGAATAATAACCATCACCGTTGTTTGGTTCAAAGATAGCGGTTAGAGTATAATCATTGTTTGGCATAGTTATTGTATCAATTTGTGTGTAAGTTGTAACAGCTGGATCTTCCCAACGAACAAATTTATAACCTACATTTGGTCTTGCCCAAATAGGATATTGTTTACCAGTTATAGCATACTTTGTACCGCCACGTGTTATACCGCCACCATTATGAGTTACGGTTAATGTATGGTAGGATAAAGTAGTAGTTTTGAAGTGAACAATTATTTCCATGTCACGAGTAATTGTGTAATCGAAACTAGATGGTTTATTTAAGTTACTTTCATTTTTGCCAACATATTCAGCCCAGAGTTCAAAGTTAAATCCAGGATCTGGTGTAGCACTAAAGTGAAGTACTTCACCATCAGGTACCATAAGTTCTATTTTGAAGTTTGTTTTGTCAGTAACGTGTATATTTTCTCCAGTACTGTGGCTTACAGTAGCAGTACCATTACCATCAGAATAAACAATAACTTTATGTTTTGGAACAGGATTAAATTTAGCAACTAATGTATAATCTGTACCAGGCATTGGGAAAGTAAATTCCTTGTCTTTTGATACTAATGTATCTCCATCATACCAACCTTCGAAAGTATAGCCAGTGTCTTCCTTAGCATAAACAGTTGATTGATCATTTACAGATTTTTTAGCAGTATCAGTAAGTTTTGTAGCCCCATTAGGCGCAATACCTACTAAACCACCGCCATCTGTTCTAGCGGTTAAAGTATGTGGACCCGTTGGAATTTCTGGATCAATAACTGGTGCTAAGTTAAAATACAAATCTAAAGTACGAGTTTCACCACAAGTACAATGAACTGTTGCAGTACCTTTTGCAAGTCCTTTGCCATTAGCGGTAGTAACTTGTGTTAAACCACTAGGTATAAGTGAAGTAATTTGATATGTTGTTGTATAAGTTTTTTCTGCAAAGTCTTCTGGCACATTCCATTGTGTTTTTGAGAAGCTATCTTTTGCAGGCCAGTTTTTGCTAAGTAAATTTGCAGTAAAACCAGTAAATGTTATACTGCTTATAGAATGTCTTGTAAATGTATAAGTAGGTGTAGGATATACTTTATAACTATAAGTTTGATTACATGTAGTAGAAGTAGTATATGTATCACCACATTTAGTACATCTATGAGTGGTTGTTATTTCAGCACCACAAGTTTGAGAATGTGTGGTAGGTTCGCCTTGGCTTGATGATCTATTAATATGTAAGTCTCCAAATACATCGAATTTATCAGTAACGATGAAAGGATTTGTGTAAGAATTCGAACGTGCAATGTTTGCCGTTAAAGCTTGATTGCTACTGTAGTTTACAGCTGAGCCTTGGTCACTTGGTTTATTACAAGTATGACTTGCTGTTGTGGATGTATATGTGTGATCACATGATGGCTCTGGGTCAGTACCACCTGGTCCAGGATCTGTATCATCAGATATTTTTTCTATTTTATATCCAGCAGCCCATGCTCCATCATTATCGTAACCCCTAGAAGCATTGTAGAATTCTGTCCAAACTTTTTCGGTTGCACCCCACACACCGTGGTCATCATCCGCATTTTTTACAACATTAGAGGTTGTTTCACTTCTATAGTTACCATTTAATTCTGCTGTAGCAGTTCCTTCATTAAATCTGCCAGAACTAGCTATTGAATTAGCAGCACTTTTAAGGGTACTACTTGAAGCATCAGGCCCGAAGCTAGAACAGTAACTCCATTCTGAAGAGTTAATTTGTTTTTCGATATTACCCTGTGCATTAGTCCTAGCAAAAGAGCAAGAATTCAAAATAAGTATGATTGAAAGTATAAAAGATAATATGTTTCGTTTTTTCATAATAACTTCCTCCTATTATTATTCCCACTGTATATCACGAATGTCTGATATATATACTGCAACGTCACCACGTTTTGCGTTAGTTGAAGAATATACAGACACGTCGTCAAATAAGTAAGTAGGTTTTTCTGTAGTCATTATATAATAAAATACATAATTGTTTGGCCATTTTTCTTTTGACGTAACTTCATTTTTTAGTACATCTGCTTTTAAGTTGTGTAAGTTAAGTAGCATTGTAATAACTTCAGCGTGAGTTATGTGAGCATCTGGCTTAAATATGCCATTGCCATAGCCACTAACAAGACCAAGCTGTGCTGCAATTTCTATTTGTTGCTTTGCCCAGTGGTCCATAGGAACATCGGTAAATGTGTTAAGTGGTTCTTCCTGAGCTTTCAATTTGTTTTTTGCTGGAAATGAAAATGCAAATAGTATTGCGACCATTTCAGCACGTGTAATTTCTTTTTCTGGCTTAAATGTACCATCAGGGTAACCAGAAATATAATCGAATGCTTTTAAGTAAAGTGCAGCATCTTCGTATTTTGTACCAATTACATCAGGAAAGTTTTTGCCTTCGAAGTCGGCTTTTTTATAGGTAAAGCCAGCACCAAAGCATACATTTACCTGAAGTAGCATAGCAGTAATAAATGCTAATGCCCTAAATCTTTTGTTCATTTTTACGTCCCCCTTTTATATTAAACTTCTAATCAAAAATGACATCGGAAAAATTTTAATAAATAATTATAGTTTTTTCAAAAAAAATTTATAAATTTATTATTGGAAAATTGGCAAAATATGTACATTTTTTTAATGTTAAAGAATGATATTTTTTATGTCTTCTGGAATATCTGCAAAAAACTCCATTTTTTCATGGGCCACAGGATGTACAAAAGAAACCTTATAAGCGTGCAGCGCTTGTCTATCTATTAAACTAGACGCAGTATCATAAAGACCATCTCCAAGTATTGGGTGACCTATCGCTTTTGAGTGAACACGTATTTGATGTGTACGTCCTGTTTTTAATACGAACTTCATAAGCGTATTACCATTCTTTAATTTTTTTAAAACTTCAAAATGCGTTACAGCATTTTCACCATCAGGGGCAATTTTCCTTAGCATAATACTATTTTCATCTCGCGTAATTGGAAATGTTATTATACCTTCTTTTTGCCTCACGTCTCCTTTTACCACCGCTATATATTCTTTTTCAAAAGTATTTTGTTTCATTTGCTGAGTAAAACTTTCTTGAATGTACTCACTTTTTGCAAAGATTATTAATCCTGTTGTGTCTTTATCTAGTCGATTTACAAAACGAATTTTCGTATGTATGTTATGCTGGTTTAAGTAAAACTGAACAGCATTTGCAAGTGTGTGTTCTCTATGTAAACAAGTAGGATGAACTACTGTGTTAGCAGGTTTATTAATAATAATTAAGTAATCATCTTCAAAAATTATATCTAGCGGTATATTTTCTGGTAAAATCTCTGAAGTTTCATCAAAATTTATATCTACAGTAAGTATGTCGTCTGGTTTTAGCAAATAATCTAAGTATATTTCTTTATTATTGCACTTAATACGTTTGTTAAGCTTTAGTTTTCTAGTAAACCGTTCCGACATTGAAAAATGTGTTTTTAGTACAGTTCGTACTAAGATTTCTTTTGTCGCTTTATAGCGTAATATTTTTTCCATATTCAACTCTTTTTCCGATTTTATAGTCTATTTATATATAATTATACTTTATTTATGCGATTTTGACAATATTTTAACCAAAAATTTTCATTATTATATAGAAAAAAATATCATTTAGCGAATAATTCTGGCGAAAGAAGGGACGGGGGTAAATGACACAAACAGGGTCAGTTAGCCCCGTCCCATTGAACGCATTTACGTCGAAAGACGTATAATGCGAGTGGCGAACTTAAGTTCGCCACTACAAGTTTGCGGATATTTCTAACTTTAGATTTACTCGCATAAACATTAATTAATTTAACAAAATTTCTTCAATTAAAATTTTGAAAAAACTCGTATAAAATATATTGACTTTTCAATATTTTTATTATAAAATCATAAAATGTATGGTTAGAATGCCTAAGTTTACATAAAAGTTAAGAAATAAGGACTGATTAGATATTGTATAAAGTGGAGTATTGTTGTAATTAAAGGATGTTAAAGGAACAAGTTAAGATGAAAATCGCTTGCTCCATTTTGTCGTTCAAATAATATTTACTTTTACAAGAATAATTACCAAAAAGAAGGGATTGATTTTTAGTATGCACAAAATTAAGTTGGGAAAAAATGAAAGAATGTCTTTCTCAAGAATTCCTGAAAAACTCGAACTACCTAATCTTATTGAGGTACAAAAAGATTCTTACGAATGGTTTGTAAGAGAAGGCCTTCGTGAAGTATTTAGAGATGTATCTCCAATCACAGATTATACGGGAAATCTAATTCTTGAATTTTTGGATTATTCTATGAAGGATGAACCTAAATATACTATCGCAGAGTGTAAAGAAAGAGATGCTACATATGCAGCTCCATTAAAAGTTAAAATTAGACTTATAAATAAAGAAACAGGCGAAGTAAAAGAACAAGAAATATTTATGGGCGATTTCCCTATCATGACAGACAGTGGAACATTTATCATAAATGGTGCTGAACGTGTTGTTGTAAGTCAGCTTGTTCGTTCACCTGGTGTTTACTATGATATGGCATATGATAAAGTTGGTAAAAAACTATTCTCTGCAACTATTATCCCAAATAGAGGTGCATGGATAGAATACGAAACCGACTCTCAAGATATATTCTCAGCAAGAATAGATAGAACAAGAAAAGTACCAGTAACAACTTTCTTAAGAGCACTTGGTATTGCAACCGATGCAGAATTTATTGAAATTTTTGGCGAAGATGAAAAAATCATGGCTACACTTCAAAAAGATCCTGCAAAGACAATAGAAGATGCTTTAATTGAAATATATAGAAGGTTACGTCCTGGTGAACCACCTACAGTAGATAGTGCAAAGAGCTTACTTATGGCTATGTTCTTCGATCCACGTCGTTATGAAATGGCACGTGTTGGTAGATATAAATATAATAAGAAGTTAGCTTTAGCAAATCGTATTCGTGGACAGGTAGCAGCAGAAACTATAAAAACTAAAGAACAAGTTTTTGTTAAAGCTGGAGAAGTTATCGATAGACAAACAGCTATCGATATCCAAAATGCTGGTATAAACGTTGTATATATCGATGTAGAAGGTAAAAAATTAAAAATTATAGGTAACAATACAGTTGATGTTACAAAATACATTAAAACTGATTTAAGTGATTTAGGTGTAAAAGGTTATGTTTGCACTGGAGTTTTAATGGAGATTTTAAAAGAAAACAAAAAACAAGCAGATATAATTGAAGCAGTAAGACAAAGATATGCAGAACTTACACCTGGTGTAATTACTATGGATGATATTATTGCTTCTGTTAACTATTGCTTAAATCTAGAATATGGCATTGGCACAACAGATGACATCGACCATTTAGGTAATAGAAGAATTCGTTGTGTTGGTGAATTACTACAAAATCAATTTAGAATTGGTTTATCAAGAATGGAAAGAGTTATTCGTGAAAGAATGACAATTCAAGACATGGATATTGCAACACCACAAGCGTTAGTAAATATTCGTCCTGTAGCTGCCGCTATTAAAGAATTCTTTGGTAGCAGCCAGTTATCACAATTCATGGATCAGAATAACCCACTTGCAGAATTAACTCATAAAAGAAGACTTTCTGCTTTAGGTCCTGGTGGTTTAAGTCGTGAAAGAGCCGGATTCGAAGTTCGTGATATCCACTATTCACACTATGGACGTATGTGCCCAATAGAAACTCCAGAAGGTCCAAACATTGGTCTTATTGGTTCACTTGCTACATTTGCAAGAATAAATGAATATGGTTTTATTGAAACACCTTATAGAAAAGTAGATCCAAAAACAGGTGTTGTTACTGATGATATCGAATATATGGCAGCTGATGAAGAAGATGGTTACATCTTAGCAACAGCAACAGAGCCACTTGATAAAAACAATAAATTTGTAAATCCAAAAACAAAGGTTAGAAAACGTGCAGAAATCTTAGAGGTAGAAAGTGAAAAGATTGAACTTGTTGACGTTTCACCAAAACAAATCGTTTCAGTTGCTACAGCTATGATACCATTCCTAGAAAACGATGATGCTAACCGTGCGTTAATGGGTGCAAACATGCAAAGACAGGCAGTGCCTTTAATTAGAACAGATTCTCCAATAGTAGGAACTGGTATTGAATATAGGGCTGCTAAAGATTCTGGTGTTTGTATTTGTGCAAAAAATGCAGGAACAGTTGAAAGAGTAACTGCAGATGAAATCACAATTAAGACAAAAGAAGGAAAAATTGATAGTTATAGATTAGTTAAGTTTAAACGTTCAAACCAAAGCACATGTATAAATCAAAAACCAATTGTTAAGAAAGGTGAAAAAGTTGCAAAAGGCGACGTAATTGCCGATGGACCAGCAGTAGATAATGGTGAACTTGCACTTGGTAAAAACATTTTAATTGGTTTCATGACTTGGGAAGGTTATAACTACGAAGATGCTATTTTAATTAGTGAAAGACTTGTTCGTGAAGATGTATTTACATCAATTCACATTGAGGAATATGAATCAGAATCAAGAGATACAAAACTTGGACCTGAAGAAATTACTCGTGATATTCCAAACGTTGGTGAAGATGCCTTAAAAGATCTTGATGATCGTGGAATAATTAGAATTGGTGCAGAGGTACGTTCTGGCGATATATTAGTAGGTAAAGTTACTCCAAAAGGAGAAACAGAACTTACAGCAGAAGAAAGATTACTTCGTGCAATATTCGGAGAAAAAGCTCGTGAAGTAAGAGATACTTCACTTAGAGTTCCACATGGTGAAGCTGGTATCATTGTAGATGTTAAGATATTTACAAGAGAAAACGGCGATGAAATGACACCAGGTGTTAACGAAATTGTAAGAGTATATATAGCACAAAAAAGAAAGATTTCAGTCGGAGATAAAATGGCTGGACGTCACGGAAATAAAGGTGTTGTATCAAGAGTATTACCTGAAGAAGATATGCCATTTATGGCAGACGGAACTCCACTTCAAATAGTGTTAAACCCACTAGGCGTTCCTTCTCGTATGAACATAGGTCAGGTACTTGAAGTTCACTTAGGATATGCAGCAAAAGCCCTTGGTTTTAAGATTGCAACTCCTGTATTCGATGGCGCAAAAGAAAAAGATATATGGGAAGCATTAGATGAAGCTGGCTTAAGCCACGATGGTAAGACGACACTTTATGATGGAAGAACTGGAGAGCCATTTGATAGACAAGTAACCGTAGGTTATATGTATATGTTAAAACTCCACCATCTTGTAGATGATAAAATCCATGCTCGTTCAACTGGTCCTTACTCACTTGTTACACAACAACCTCTTGGTGGTAAGGCACAATTTGGTGGACAGAGATTTGGTGAAATGGAAGTTTGGGCCCTTGAGGCATATGGTGCTGCTTACACACTTCAAGAAATCTTAACAGTAAAATCCGATGACGTTGTTGGACGTGTTAAGACATATGAAGCAATTGTAAAAGGCGAAAACGTTCCTGAAGCTGGTATTCCAGAATCATTCAGGGTACTTGTAAAAGAACTTCAAAGTTTGGGATTAGATGTTAAAGTATATTCAGATGAAAATGAAGAAGTTGCAATTAAAGAATGTGTTGAGGATGAACTTGATGACGAACTTTCAGTTAACATGGAAGGCACAGAAGATTTGCAATTTGTTCATCAATACGACGAACCAGCAGGGGATGACATTACTATTGAAAATGAAGATGGCGATGACGAAGACCTTGAAGATGATGAATTAGATGATGATTTAGGCGGTGCAGATTTAGACTTTAACGATGACTTAAATTTCGAAGACGAAATAAATGAACTTGAAGATACCGATGATGACGATACCGACGATGATATCTAATAAAATTCATTAATTGATTTGTTTAATGTATTTTGAAAGTAGGAGGAAAATGTATGTTTGAATTGAACAATTTTGATAGCATCAAAATAAGTCTTGCTTCACCAGAGAAAATAAGAGAGTGGTCTAAGGGCGAAGTAAAAAAGCCTGAAACAATAAACTATAGAACATTAAAGCCAGAACGTGATGGACTTTTCTGTGAAAGAATATTTGGACCACAAAAAGACTGGGAATGTCATTGCGGTAAGTATAAAAGAGTAAGATATAAAGGTATTATTTGTGATCGATGTGGTGTTGAAGTTACAAAATCTAAAGTAAGACGTGAAAGAATGGGGCATATTGAACTTGCTGCTCCAGTATCACATATTTGGTACTTCAAAGGAATACCAAGTAGAATGGGCTTAATTTTAGATATTTCACCAAGAGCATTAGAAAAAGTTTTATATTTTGCTTCATATATTGTTATGGATGCTGGTAATACAGGTCTTATGAAGAAACAATTACTTAGTGAAAAAGAATATAAAGAAGCAGTAGAACAGTACGGAAAAGATGCATTTAAAGTATCTATTGGTGCTGAAGCAATAAGAGATTTATTAAAAGAAATTAACCTAGAAGAATTATCTGCTGAACTTCATGAAGAAATGGCAAGTTCTTCAGGTCAAAAGAAAATAAAAGTTATAAAAAGATTAGAAGTTGTAGACGCATTTAGGTTATCTGGCAACAGACCTGAGTGGATGATTATGGATGTTATTCCTGTAATTCCACCAGATTTAAGACCTATGGTACAGCTAGATGGTGGTAGATTTGCGACATCTGATTTAAACGATTTATACAGAAGAGTTATAAATAGAAATAACAGATTAAAACGTTTACTTGATCTTGGAGCACCTGAAATCATTGTAAGAAATGAAAAGAGAATGTTACAAGAAGCAGTAGATGCGTTAATAGATAATGGTAGACGTGGAAGACCTGTAACAGGCCCTGG
This sequence comes from Clostridia bacterium, assembly GCA_017450465.1. Classification (GTDB taxonomy): domain Bacteria; phylum Bacillota; class Clostridia; order TANB77; family RGIG9151; genus RGIG3495. The sequence goes on from JAFSUW010000007.1 coordinate 13,054, forward strand.
TAACAGACCATTAAAATCTTTATCAGACTTGTTAAAAGGAAAACAAGGTAGATTTAGACAAAACCTACTTGGTAAACGTGTTGACTACTCTGGACGTTCAGTTATCGTAGTTGGTCCTGAACTTAAGATTTATCAATGCGGTGTTCCAAAGGAAATTGCAATAGAATTATTCAAACCATTTGTTATGAAACGCCTTGTTGAAAATGGTTTAGCACACAATATAAAGAGTGCAAAGAGAATGGTAGAACGTGTAAAACCAGAAGTATGGGATATATTAGAGGAAGTTATTAAAGAACATCCTGTAATGTTAAACCGTGCACCTACACTACATAGACTTGGTGTTCAAGCATTCGAGCCAGTATTAGTAGAAGGTAGAGCATTAAAACTTCACCCACTTGTTTGTACAGCATTTAACGCCGACTTCGATGGTGACCAGATGGCTATCCACATTCCACTATCTGCAGAAGCACAAGCAGAAACAAGATACTTAATGTTATCTGCAAATAACTTGTTAAAACCACAAGATGGTAAACCAGTAACAGTTCCTACACAGGATATGGTTTTAGGTAGTTACTATTTAACAATCGTTCGTGAAGGAGCTAAAGGTGAAGGTACAATCTATAGTGATAAAGACCAAGCATTTATGGCTTATCAATGTGGAGATATTTCACTTCAAGCTGAAATATATGTAAGATTTAAGAAAGAAATTGATGGAGTTGTTAAATCAAAAGTAATCAAAACAACAATGGGCAAAATAATATTTAACGAATCTATTCCTCAAGATTTAGGTTTTGTTGATAGATCAGACCCAGAAAAACAATTCGATTTAGAAATTGATTTCTTAGTAGATAAAAAAGCACTTGGAAAAATTATAGACAAATGTATTAGAAAACACGGCTTTACAGTATCTTCAAGCGTTGTTGATAAAATTAAAGCAACAGGTTTTAAGTATTCAACACGTGGTGCTATCACAGTTGGTGTAAGTGATATGCAGGTTCCGGATGTTAAGGAGAAGAAGATTAAAGAAGCCGAAGATAAAATTGAAGTTATCACAAAGCAATATAGACGTGGTTTAATATCAAATGAAGAAAGATCAAAATCTGTAATTGCTATTTGGACAGAAACAATTGATGAAATTACAAAAGCATTGATGGATGGACTAGATAGGTTAAATCCAGTTTACATGATGGCTCACTCAGGTGCCCGTGGTAACGTTAACCAGATTAGACAGTTAGCCGGTATCCGTGGACTTATGGCAGATACATCAGGTAAAACAGTTGAAATTCCTATTCGTTCAAACTTAAGAGAAGGTCTTGACGTGCTAGAGTACTTCATTTCATCCCACGGTTCTAGAAAAGGTTTAGCAGATACAGCACTTCGTACAGCAGACTCTGGTTACTTAACACGTCGTTTGGTTGATGTCAGCCAAGATGTAATTATAAGAGAAAAAGACTGTGGAACAAGTCGTGGTATTTGGGTTGAAGCAATTAAAGAAGGTAATGAAACAATCGAACCATTAGCAGAAAGAATTGCAGGAAGAACAGCATTAGTTGATGTTATAAATCCAGAGACCAAAGAAGTTATAGTTCCAGGTGATACAATAATCACAGTAGCAAAAGCTGATGAAATAGTGAAAGCAGGTATTACAAAAGTACAAATTCGTTCAACACTTACATGTCACTCAGAATATGGTGTATGTGCAAAATGTTATGGAACAAACTTAGCAACAGGTGCTGAGATGAATGTTGGTGAAGCAGTTGGTATAATTGCTGCACAATCAATCGGTGAACCTGGTACACAGCTTACAATGAGAACGTTCCATACTGGTGGTGTTGCCGGTGGCGATATTACACAAGGTCTTCCTCGTGTAGAGGAAATTTTTGAAGCAAGAAAACCAAAGGGACTTGCTGTAATCACTGAAATAAACGGTAAAGTTACAATAAGTGACGTTAAGAAAAAACGTGAAGTTACTGTAACAGATGATGAAACAGGCGATTCAAAGACATATTTAATACCATTTGGTTCAAGACTTAAAGTTCATGAAGGCGATGTAATTGAAGCAGGTGACGAACTTACAGAAGGTTCAGTAAATCCACACGATATCTTAAGAATTAAAGGTGTTGATGGAGTTCAATTATATATGCTTCGTGAAGTTCAAAAAGTTTATAGAATGCAGGGTGTTGATATAAACGATAAGCACATTGAAGTAATAGTAAGACAAATGCTTAAGAAGATAAAGATAGATGATTCAGGAGATACAAACTTACTCCCTGGAACATTAGTAGATATCTTCGAATTTGAAACAATCAATAACAAGATTATTGAAGAAGGCGGAGCTCCTGCAAAAGGAAAACAAGCATTACTTGGTATTACAAAAGCAGCTTTAAGTACAGATTCATTCTTATCAGCAGCATCATTCCAGGAAACAACAAGAGTACTTACTGATGCAGCAATAAAAGGTAAGATAGATCCACTCGTAGGACTTAAAGAAAACGTAATCATCGGTAAATTAATACCAGCTGGTACAGGTATGAGTAGATATAAAGATATTACAATAAGTACTGCTCATGATGAAGAAAATACTAGTGATGATGGAGAATTATATTAAAACAAAAAAATGCGAATGGAAATTCGCATTTTTTATGTTTAAAATTAAAATATTGACCGATATATGAAATGAGGTGGTTTTTGTGGAAGAAATAAATGATGTAGCTAGCTCTTTTTTGAAAGAGGTAGATAAAATTTTAAATAGTCGAAATACTGATATAGCAAGTGAATTAACAAAATTATTGGACCAAATAGATAGTGACTTAAGTAAAATAAGTGCTGAAAAACGAGCTATAGTTAAGCAGTTAATTAATGAATCTATAGTTGAAATAAAAAGATATGTTAATAAACAAGATGATAAAGTGCGTAATGGCATTCAAATAGCTGTAAAACGTAATTTATCTCAAGCAGAAGAACAAGAAGATATTGATGATCAAAAAAAACATGTAAACAGTTTAGAAGTAAATATGACTAGTAGTAAAAATGATGGCAAGATTGATTCTGAACATGTAAGATCGTATATTCTAGAAGCTTTATATCATAAAATAGATATAAATTTAGATCCAGGGGATATATCTTCAGCTACTGGAAGAGAAGATATTTTTGCTACACTAACTAGAGCAAGTAAAATAATAAGTGAAGCAGGAGATCTTGATGTTATAAAACTTGCTGTAAAAAGAAACATAAATCTTTTTTTAGAAAAATTAAATGAGTATTCTAGAGCATCAGATTCTAAATTAGAAGAAGCAATTAAAGATTTTTGTGATAAATTGAAGATGCAAGTAAAAGAAGCTGAAATTGATAGTTCAGAGCATAAAGAAGAACGAATAGATGGAGAAGAACCAACAGGCAATCGTTTTGGATTAAAAAAAGGTGCCACTTCAGAATTATCTGTTGAAGTACCAGAGCAAGAAGAAGGTATGGAAGTTGGGAAAGAAACAATGGGAACAAGTGTTGAAGTGCCAGAACAAAGACCAGAAAATACAAGGGAGTTTTCAATAAAGGCAAGTGATATATTTCCAGGAGAGGAAACAGGAATTGATGTGCCAGAAGAAAGAGAAGGCACTACAGGAAAAAGATTAGATCCAATAGATATATTTCCAAGAGAGGAAGCAGGAGTTGAAGTACCAGAGGAAAGAGAAGGGACAACAGGAAAAAGATTAGATCCAATAGATATATTTCCAAGAGAGGAAGCAGGAGTTGAAGTACCAGAGGAAAGAGAAGGGACAACAGGGAAAAGATTAGATTCAAGTGATATATTTCCAGGAGAGGAAGCAGGAGTTGAAGTACCAGAGGAAAGAGAAGGTACAGCAGGAGAAACACTGGATGCAAGTAATAGAGTGGTTGAAGTACCTGAAGAGGGATATGGAATAGATGATAACAATTCTGAATTAGCACGTTTAAAAGCTGAATTAGAAAAAGAAAGAGTAGCAAGAGAAAACGCTGAACGAGAAAACGCCGAACTAAAAAAATCTAATGCAGAATTAAATTCTGAATTAGTAGTTAGAATAGACGAAAATGGAAGTTTAAGAGCAAGCTTAAAAGAAAGGAAAGAACAAATTGCTGGGTTAACTCATGATTTAGAAGTTATGAAAGGGGAAAATACTACATTAAGAGGTATAAATGATAACTTACGAGAAAAAAGTTCTAATTCACAAGAACAATATGAAAATGCAGCCACAATTGTTATAGGTCTTAGCGGTGAAGTGACAAGGTTAACGGATGAATTAAATGATGCTAAAAAACAAATAGCTGGGACAAAAGCAGATGCTGAGAAACAAGTAGCTGAAGCAAAAGCTGAAACGAGAGCTACAGTTGCTAAGTCAAAAGAATTTTTTAACTTTGTAATGAAGTTAGTTAATGAGTTATCAAATTCAAAAAATCCATTACATAGAAAAACAGGTATAGAATTATCAGAAAAAATTGGTGAGTTTGAACATTAATAAATTATTGTTTGTTGGGGAGAATTTTTAATATGAAATATTAAAAATTCTGTAGGGGCGAACTGTGTTCGCCCACAAAAAAGAGTCAATTTATTGGTGCGGGAGACCACGGGTCTCCCCTACATTAGTTTGATAAATCATTATAAATAGAAATTCAATCATCCCGATAAACAATAATTTGTATACTTGAACAAAATTTCTTAATCATATATAATACAAATATAAAACGATTAAGGAGAAAACTAATGAATGATGAAGAAAGAATTGTTTGTCCGGGTATAAAGGAAGAGGATAAAGAAGAAACATCTCTTCGCCCTAAATGGCTTAAAGATTATATGGGGCAAACTAAGGTAAAAGAAAATTTATTAATATGTATAGAAGCAGCTAAAAAGCGTGAAGAAGCACTTGACCATATACTTTTATATGGTCCTCCAGGTCTTGGCAAAACTACTTTGGCCAATATCATTGCTAATGAAATAGGTGTAAATATAAGAATAACATCTGGTCCTGCAATAGAACGACCTGGAGATTTAGCAGCGATACTTACTAATTTATCAGAACACGATGTATTATTTATAGATGAAATTCATAGATTAAGTAGAAGTGTAGAAGAAGTGTTGTATCCTGCACTTGAAGACTATGCACTAGATATAATAATAGGGAAAGGTCCTTCGGCACGTTCGATCCGTCTTGATTTACCTAAATTTACTTTAATAGGAGCAACAACAAAAGCAGGAATGTTAACGTCACCACTTCGTGATAGATTTGGTGTAATAGAACGACTTGAACTTTATTCACCTGAGGAACTTTCACAGATAGTAAGGCGTTCTGCAAATATTTTAAAAACAGAAATAGACGAAGACTCATTACTAGAAATTGCATCAAGATCACGAGGCACTCCAAGAATAGCAAATAGATTATTAAAAAGAGTTCGTGATTATGCAGAGGTTAAAGGTAACGGAAGTATAACTTTAAGTGTTGCCGAAGAGGCATTAAAGAAGCTAGAAGTAGATGAGTTGGGACTTGATAATATTGATAGAGTATTATTAAAAACAATGATTAAAAACTTTGGCGGTGGTCCAGTAGGACTTGAAACTTTAGCGGCTTCCATAGGAGAAGATCCAGACACGATAGAAGATGTATATGAACCATATTTATTGCAACTTGGATTTATAACAAGAACGCCACGAGGCAGGTGTGCAACAGAACTTGCAAAGAATCATTTAGAAATAAAATAACGGGTTTGCCCGTTATTTTTTTGTAAATAAATTGTCAAAATTTGACGATATAGATATTGAAAAAACACAAAGGAGGAAACGAATATGCAAAAAGCAATCGGTGCAATTGTAGTAGCTGTAGTTATATTTCTTGTAATAACACTTCTAGGTGGTGCATTTGTAACAATACCAGCAGGTTTTGTTGGTGTAAAGACACAGTTTGGTGCGGTAGTTGGTAGCGAATTACAACCAGGTTTGCATTTTAAAGTACCAGTTATTCAAGGAATAAATAAAATTGATTGTAGGATTCAAAAAATTGAAGTAGCCACAAGTGCTGCAAGTAAAGATCTTCAGACAGTTACAAGTAAAGTAGCGGTAAACTTTGCAGTAAGGTCAGATAAAGCAACAGAACTTTATCAAGAAGTAGGAAAGAATTATGAAACAGTTATTATTGAGCCGGCAGTATTTGAATCAGTAAAAATGGCGACATCACAATATACAGCTGAAGAATTACTTTCTAAAAGAAGTGAAGTATCTTCAAAAATGCTTGAGCTACTTATAGAAAAAGTTGCAGAAAGAGGAATAAATGTAAACGACGTAAACGTAGTAGATTTTGATTTTAGTGCAGAATTTAATTATGCTATAGAGCAAAAACAAGTAGCACAACAAAACGCATTAAAGGCAAGTCAAGATTTAGAAAGAGTAAAAATAGAAGCAGAACAAAAAGTTGTTCAAGCAAAAGCAGAAGCAGATGCATTAAAACTTAGAAAAGAAGAAATAACAAAAGAATTACTTGTGTTAGAAGCAATACAAAAATGGGATGGCAAACTTCCTACATATATGGGTTCTGATGAAGTTCCTTTTCTTAGTGTAAGGTAAATAATTGTTTATGTGAGTTGATATTTGGTGGACCGATGTGGGCATCAGCCCCTACGTTGGTTTTGTGTAATCCATTATTTGTGCCATTTATACACATATTTTGTAGTGGCCGATGTCCACATCGGCCACATTTTGACACAACAAAATACTTTGCAAAACAACAATTTATTTGTATAAAAATAATCCTGAATTTAATTCAGGATTATTTCATTTTTATTCAATGTTTGAAAGTTTAACAAGTTCTTCCCATCTTCTGTCAACATCTGCTTGAATTTCTTCAATTAAATGTTCATTTCCTGGTTTGAACAAGTGCTTAAATCTGTTTTGAAGTTTTAAGAACTCTGAAACAGGAACTGTTTCCTTTGGTGTATATGTTATTGTGTATTTGCCATCTACAACTTCATATAAAGGCCAGAAACGTGTTTCAACTGCAAGTTTATTAACAAGCATTAAATCTGCTGAGTTATATTTCCAACCTGTAGGACATGGAGCTAAACAGTTTACAAAGCAAGGACCTTTTGTGTAAATTGCTTTTTCAGCTTTAGTTGTGATATCACTAAAGTTACCAAAACATGCTGTTTGTGCAACATATGGCAAGTGATGTTCAACCATAACTCTTGTTAAGTCTTTTCTGAATTGTAATTTACCAGGTCTTACTGATCCTGCTGGTGTTGTTGTTGTATCTGCATATTTTGGTGTAGCAGATGAACGTTGAACACCTGTATTCATGTAAGCTTCATTATCGTAGCAGAAGTAAACCATGTCGTGTCCTCTTTCTAAGGCACCAGACATTGATTGGAAACCTATATCATAAGTTCCACCATCGCCACCGAAAGCTAAGAATTTAACATCTTTATCACTTGGTAAGTGACCTTTTTTCTTTAATGCTTCATATGCTGCTTCAACACCAGAGCATGTAGCACCAGAGTTTTCAAATGCAGTATGAATAAATGAATCTTCCCAAGCTGTATATGGATAAATGTATGTGCAAACTTCTAAGCAACCTGTTGCTGAAGTAATTACAGCATGATCTTCTGGATGTAATCCACGAAGTACGGCTCTTATAACTGGAGGAGCACCACAGCCAGCACACATTCTATGACCAGGAGCAAGACGCTCTGGTTTTTTTGCATATTCTTTAAGATTATATGCCATTTGTTATCATTCCTTTCCTATTAAATACCTAAATAGTTATAAACTTCACCAACGTTACCAGTAGAAGCGATGTCAAGTAAACGATTGTAAACAGTTTCAATATCGTCTGTTCTTACATCAGTTCCACCTAAACCATAGATGTAGTTAATAACTTTTGGACCAGTTACGCCACGAACTAACATTGCACTTGCTGTTTCTGTAAATAATGGACCACCAGCAGCATTTAAGCTATCTGCCTTATCCATAACTGCAACAGCTTTACAGTTTTTAAGTGCATCGGCAATTTCTTCTACAGGGAAAGGTCTAAATACACGAGGTTTAACGAGTCCTGCTTTAATTCCTTTTGCACGTAGTGCATTTACAACGTATTTTGCTGTTCCTGCTGTTGAATTTAATACTACAACTGCAACTTCAGCATCATCCATCATATATTTTTCAAGTAGTTCATATTTTCTACCTGTCATTTGTTCAAATTCTTTTGAAACTTCGAGAATAACTTTTTTAGCATTTCTCATTGCTTCAGCTTGTTGACGTTTGTGTGCATAATGGAAGTGTTGTAAATCTAGAGGACCACAAGCTACAGGATGAGCTGGGTCAAGTAGACTCCATGGAGCTTTATATTCGCCAACAAAAGCTTTAACTTTATCGTCTTCGATAAGTTCAATATTTTCAATAGCATGGCTTGTTATAAAACCATCTTGGCAAACCATAACAGGAAGACGAACATCTTTGTGTTCTGCAATTCTTACTGCCATAATAGCATTATCATATGCTTCTTGGTTTGTTTCACTAAATAATTGAATCCAGCCAGCATCTCTAGCACCCATAGCATCAGAATGATCGTTATGGATGTTTAGTGGGCCAGAAACAGTTCTATTTACTAAGTTTAAGACAATTGGAAGTCTTGAACTTGCAGCAATATATAACATTTCCCACATAAGTGACATACCATTTGATGAAGTAGCTGTCATAGCTCTTGCACCTGCTGCAGAAGCACCAATACAAGCACTCATAGCACTATGTTCACTTTCAACTGCAACGAATTCAGTATCAACTTGTCCGTTTGCAACGAAAGATGAAAAGTATTGAGGTATTTCTGTAGAAGGAGTAATAGGGAATGCAGCAACAACGTCAGGATTTATTTGTTTCATAGCAGTAGCGACAGCTTCGTTACCACTTAATCTTTCACGTATTGACATTATTTTTTCCTCCTTTATTTTTGGTTTTCAACAAAGTCGTATGCACCAAAAGGACAAGTCTTTGTACATACACCACAACCTTTGCAGTGTTCATAATCTATACCCATCATTTTTCCTGTTTCTTTATCAACTATAACAGAAGCATCAGGACAAACAGGATAGCAAAGTAAACATTGTTTACATTTTTCTTCATGCCATACAGGCATCATTGAACGCCAGTCACCTGTTTTGAATTGTTTTGAGTTTCCAGGTTGAGCTATTGTTCCACCTTCTGTGATATCTTTCCAAGCAACGTCTGGCTTTACGATTTCATATTTTTCGCTCATAGTCCTTTCACCTCCTGCATAGAACGTTTAAGTGCGTTCATATTACCTTCGATAACTTCTGGTTTTTTAGCAAATTTGTGCTTGAATGAACCTTCCATATCAGCTAAAAATGCGTTTTCGTCCATAATGCCGCTAACTTTAATAACAGCAGCAAGCATAGGAGTGTTAGGGAAGTATTTGCCAAGACAATCGATAGAGATTGTTCTTGCATCAATAGTACAAACCTTACCTTTGTAACCATTTAATTTTTCACGAATTTCATCAGGTGATTTAGTAGTGTTAATAATAATTGCACCTGTTTCTTTTAATCCTTTGGTTACTGGAACAGAATTAATTAAAGAGTCATCAACAACAACTACGAAATCTGGTTCGTAAATGTTACTGTGAACTGTAATCCTTTCAGAGCTTATTCTGTTGTAAGCAGTGATAGGAGCACCCATTCTTTCAGGGCCATATTCAGGAAATCCCTGAACATAAAGGCCGGTGTTAAATGCTGCATCAGCAAGAAGTAAAGCTGCTGTTTTAGCACCTTGGCCACCACGACCGTGCCATCTTATTTCAGTCAAATTTGCCATATTCGGATTCCTCCTTTTAAATTAAGTGAGCATACTCACCTCTTTGCAGTATATTATTTTAAAAATAAAAAGTCAAGGCAAAAAATGGTAGATTAGCCATTTAGGCCAATATTTAAATTTATTTTTAAAATATTGAAAAATTTACAAAAAATGTATTGACATTTTATTACATATGTTGTAATTTATTTACAGGTAATATATTACAACATTTACAGAAGAAGGAGATAAAATGCAAAAGAAAATTTTATTAGATGAAGGAAGTACAGAGTTAGTAAATAGAGGTAATAAGCAGCAAATAATAGCAGTAGCAGGCACAGAAGGAGCTGGGAAAACTACAATTTTAACTAATTTAGTAGCACTGCTTGCAGAAAAATCTGTTGCTAAAATTTTAATACTAGATTTTGATACGTTAAATGGAAATGTAGGACAGTTTTTTAATGTATCAGCAGATAATGTATTTGATTATACATTACCTGATAATAAAAATTCGTCAATAAATTATCTGGTAGATTTTATAGACAAAAATACATTTGATACAGGTATTTTATCAAAAGCCGCAATTAAGTATAAAAGATATGAAAATTTATCGATTGTTACTGGAAATAATTCAATACATGTTTGTAAAAGTGTATTAAATTCAGGTTATTATGAGAAAATAATTGATAAGGCAAAAGAACTATATGATTTTATTTTTATAGATACATCATCAAATATATTTTTAGATTCAACACAATTTGCTTTAAGTGTGTCAGATAAAATATTATTTGTGACTGAACCTACTAAAATATGTGTTGATAGAACGCAGAAAATTTTTGAAGAAGTTTATACAGCGTGGAATATTGGAAAAGAAAAAATAGAACTTGTGTTAAATAAAGTGACTAAGGGTTCTATTGAAAAAGCTGTTATGAGAGAATTTTTTAGTGAATATAAAATTATATCTTTTATAAATTATGATGAAAAATATGTAAGGCAGCTAAATATGGGGCGGCCGTATGTAATTGATAATGAACCGCTAGATTATGAAAACATGCTTGAAGAATTTGATTTTATAAAAAAGAAAAATTTTAAAGAGCGTTTGATGTCTGGTAGAGTATTCGATTTTTCAATATAAGGAGGAAAAGTATGTTAGTTGATCCGTTAAAGTCAGTAAATAGAGCCGTCAATGTAACACGACTAAACAATAGAACAGATAAAATAGTAAACGAAGTCGTAAGTTTTTTAATAGAAAATTATTCACAAGTAATAGGTAGTAATGAATATGGCACTAAAAATAAGGTGTCAATTGAAAATATTATAAGAGAAAAGATTAATAAAGATTATAATTATTCAAATATTGATACAGAAGAGTTAATAAAAATAATTATTGATAAAATTTTTGGCTATAACATTCTTCAAAAATATATAGATGACTTGAAAGTAAGCGATATTCGTGCTGTTAAGTGGAATAGTATCTATATAATGAAAGAGGGCAAATGGCTAAAAGTAAGTGACTCATTTGCAAATGAAACTGAATTTTATAATTTTGTGCGCTATTGTGTGATAAAAAACAATGGCAAAATTACATACGAACAGCCAATTGTTGTTGTATCAGATAAAGAAAATCATTTAAGAATAGAGGCGGGTATATCGCCTGTAAATATTGTTTCGCCAAGTTTGGTAGTGAGAATTCATAGGCCGGATAATAATGTAAGCTTAGAAAATCTTTACTATGATAAAAATATGATGAATAACGAGATGTATGAGTTCTTAAAACAAGTGGTGTTGGCCGGTTGTAATGTGATAATAGCTGGTAAAGGTGGCTCTGGAAAAACAACGCTGCTTAGAGCAATATTAAACGATATTCCGGACACAGTTTCAATAACTTCAAATGAAGAGACCGCTGAACTTTATTCAAATCACGGGAATATGATACAACGCGAAATTGTAAAAAATCGCGCAACAAATAATATACTACTTGAAGATTTAACAAGGCATTCATTAGTTATGAGTAATGACGCAATAGTAATAGGAGAGCTAAAGGGTAGTGAAGCAATGGCCTTTTTTGATGGTATAAGTACTGGTCATATAGGATATGCAACTGTCCATTCAGAAAGTGCAAATCTTGTTATAGATAGATTAGTTACGCTGATGAAACGCGATATTTTGGCGCAACAATATACAGATAAGTACTTAAAAGATATTTTGGCACAGTCTATAGACGTTATAATTTATATGCGTAATTTTAAAATATATGAAATGTGTGCAGTTGAGTTTTCTTATGAAAAAGAAATTACTTATAAAAGATTGTTTGAATTTGTACCAGATTATATAGATGAAAATGGTGTACAAGGTAAGTTTTTTAAGAGGGAAGAGCCAACCGCAAAAATATTGAAAAAGATTAATTTAGTATCCAAATCATAAAAGTAAGATATGTTGCAAATGTAACCCAAAGTAAATAAGGAATTTGTAAGTATGCAGCGATTTTATTGGTTTTATAAAATTCGAAAATCATGTAAATAATTAGTAGCCATAAAAATAAAATCCAGATAAATGCAAATAAATAGTTTCTTAAATTGAAGAAAATAAGACTCCAAAAGAAATTAACTAAAAGTTGTATAGCATATATAGTAAGCGATTTTTTAGAATCTTTACTATGTGATTTATAAATTATTGCACTACTGATACCCATGAGGATAAATAAAATTCCCCAAACAATAGGAAATATTGAAGCAGGAGGAGCAAGGGGAGGCCGATTTATAGTGCTATAAACTTCCATATTGTCTTTTGTGAGAATTGCAGATAATCCGCCGACTAAAAGTGCAATTATAATAGAAATTACGTATGGTTTAACTTTTTTCCACATTTTTATCACCCAAGATAGTGTATGTAAGTGGTGATAAAAAAATGCAAAAAAAGAAAAAGTTATGAAAATAACTTTTTCTTTGGAGGCGCCACCCGGATTTGAACCGGGGGATAAGAGTTTTGCAGACTCGTGCCTTACCACTTGGCCATGGCGCCATAAGATAAAATAAAATCTGTTACTTTAATAATATAGCACGGAATAAGAAAATAATCAATAGGGAGTTAAAAATTAGTTATATAAATTAGAATTTTGTAGGGGAGGTATTTTCTTGTACATATTAATTTTTATGCTAAAAATAGCAATAATAGTACTGTTTACATATATATTTGTTCAAAATATAAAAAAGAAAGACATAAAGCAGTATGTAGATAATGAATTTTTTGAAGAAGTACTAAATAAAAAGTATTTCGATAAATTAAAACTAAACTTTATAAAGCTAGATTTGCCTTTTAACGTATATACAGTGGGCTTTTGCTTAAGTATAGGCATTTTGATAAGCATAACAGTGTATGCTATCTCATTAGTTGTGTTTAAAATAAAAACTGTTGCACTAATTATAGCTTTGCCAGAAGTTTTTACAATGTTTTTTATAATTTTTATGCTTGCTACAAGAAAGCAGGAAAAACTTGAAACAGTTATGAATGATTTTTTTATTCAATTAAAAGGGGCATTAAAAGTAAATTCAGATATAACAGAAGGGTTAAAAAGGATACAAGATAGTTGTATTTCACCGTTTAAGGAGTATATAAAGGTTTATTTAAACGAAGTAAGTTCAGGAGAACTTCCAGAAATCGCTTTATATAATTTAGCAAAAAAAGTGGACGTAGAAAGATTTACACTGTTTGTAAATAACCTAAGGTATTGTTCAGTTTATGGAGGAGATGTCGAAAATTTGACTCACGAAACGCAAAAAATGATATCTGATATATTAGTTCAAAAAAAGAAGCGAATAAAAGAAACTAAATCAATCTGCTTTGTTTTATATTGCTTAATATTTATAGATATTATCATATATTTTAATTTTGCGACCAGTAATATAGAGTACCTAAACTTAATGCGAGATACTGCTACAGGGAACTTAATAGTTAATATGAATTTTATTTGTATATGGTTTGTACTATGGCTTTCAAGTGTTGTTAAGAAATTAGATTTTTAAGGAGAGATCAAATTGAAATTACTAAGGATAATATTTTTTGTATCACTTTTTGTATTTGCTTATTTTATTGGTTACAAAATATACGCGAAAAATCAAGCAATAAAGCTTAAAGGGCGAAGGGTAAAAAAGAAAAATGTAAGCAACGTGTTACTACAATTTAAGAAGTATATTCCAGATGTTGAAAATTTATATACATATATAGTCACAAAAATTATGTTATTTATTACTTTTTTGTATTTAGGAACTACCAATTATGAGTCAATTTTTATGGGACTTGTTTTTAGTATACTTGGCTTTATGCTACCTGATTTTATGATAAAAATAATGAAAAATGCTGAAAAAAAGCAAGTACTAATTGATTTATTAAATGTGGTTGAAAGTATAAAAATTCAGATGTCATCAAACATTCCACTTATTGTTGCACTAAAAAACATACCTTCTGTTTGTAAGAATAAAAAGCTAAAAAATGCTTTAGTAGATATGCAGCTAGAGTATGAATTAAGTGGGTATAGTTTGATATCTAGTTGTAAGAGCATGAGGAAAAAATTTAAATTTGTTGAGATAAATATGTTTTTATCTGCTATAGAACAACAGGTAAAGTACGGCAGGGCAGCTGAAACATATGAAAATTTAATTACTATATTAAAAGAAAAATATATCGAGTACATAGAAAATAATACTCAAACCAAAATGTTATTTATGACACTTGGGATTGTCATAGTTTTGATAAATCTTGCAGTTATGGGGTGCTATCCAATAATTGTAGAGGTAAATCAAAATTTATCGACAATGTTAGGATAAGTATTTATTTGTGAAAAAACTTCCAGCGAAAGAAGGGACGGGGGTGTTTGACACAAACAGGGTAAAACACCCCCGTCACATTGAGCTTATTATCCGCACTTTTTGCGGATAATAAGAGTGGAACACATGGTGTTCCACTACAAATTTAAGAATAATTCATACTTTAGGTTAAAGTTCCTATAAAAAGGAAATCAAATTGGATATAATGGGACCGGCTTTATATATATAAATTAAATTATTACACAAAAGAAAGGATGATTTTTTATGAAGAAATTTGCAAAGAAATTAGTAAAAGGAAACAGAGGAGCATCAGAAATTACACAATCATTAATGCTTGCAGGAGCATCAATAGCACTTGTAATATTATCATTATTCCCAAACCTAAAAACATTTACTTCAACAGCATCAGGAATGCTTTCAAGTTGGTTTACTGAAAAAGCAGTTACTATGTTTGTAGAGTAATTTGAGGAGAACAGTTATGAAAAAAATAAATATAATAATTTGTTCATTAGTTAGTTCGATACTTTTGTTCTTTATTTTAACTGGAGTTCAAAATAAAATTATAAATTATGAGCCAAAAGGCAATATTTTTATAGCTGTTCGTGAAATAAATGCCAATCAAAAAATTACTGATGAAATGGTAAAAAAAGTTTTAGCACCAATTAGCATGATTGATGGAAATGTAGTTAGTCAAAAATTACCTGCTGATATTTATGCAAGAGAAAATATTCACATAGGCCAAATTCTTTTGAAAAATACAGTGGGTGGTAAAGAGGAGCTAAAAATATTAGACAAGGAGCTTGGTTACGAAACAATTTCTATAAAATTAAAAGGACCTGAGAACGCAATATCTTATCAAATAAAGCAAGGCGATAAAGTTAATTTGTATTTCACAGGTAAATATGTTTCAGCACTTAGTCTTGGTTTGTATGATGCTGAAAACATAGAAGGGAAAATGTATACAGCAAAACTCCTTGAAAATCGTGAGATACTCGGGATTTACGATGCAAATGGTGTATCAAGTAATAATGAAAGTTTCGTAAAACCTGATACAATCGTAATGAATGTAACCTATGATGAGGCAAAACTAATAAACAATTTGAGAAATCAGGGTACATTTGACATTACGGGTTAATTTTAATGGTAGACTGTAAATTATTATTTGTTGGGGGGATATCCCCCAACAAATAAAACTTAAAGGAGGCATTTATGAAAAGAATAATATTGCTAGTAGTTTTTATATTACTATTCCCCAAAACAATATTAGCACATACAGATATAGAAAATCACTGGGCACAGGATTTTATAATAGATTTAACTGGTAGAGGTATAATAGAGGGCTATCCAGATAATACTTTTAGGCCAGATAATAATGTAACAAAGGCCGAATTTGTAACACTACTAATTAAATCGTTAGATATTCCGGTTAAAGATAGTGAAGGACATTGGGCAGAGGGCTTTGTGACTGCTGCAAAAAATAAAAATATAATAGATGATGTAGGAAATCTAGATGAAACTATCACTAGAGGCGATGTAATAAGGATGATAGCACGTTCTAGTGACGCTAAAATAGATGTAAATAATATAAAAACAATATTTGTAGACACATTAAATTTAGATGAAGAATTACTAAAAAGCATAGAGATGTTATATAATACTGGAATTTTAAGCGGATTTCCAGATAAAACGGTAAGAACTGCTTTTAATTTGACACGAGCAGAGGCGTGTACGTTTATTTGTAAACTGTTAGAGAACAAAGAAAAGCTAGATACTTATAATTATGTAAAAAATTATTATGATGAAACAGTGTTTATAAGTAAAGAAGAATTGCCGCATAAATTAGAACTATGGAAGAATAGTCAAGGAGATAGTAGTGTAAAAACCATTATTAATTCTGTAGATGTGTTTGAATTTAATGCAGATACGAAGTATAGTGCTATTTTTGAAGAAATAAAAAATAGTGAGAACCAATATTTTGAGTATAGAAGAAAGAAGGGCACGGATAACTTTGTAATTGCTATAGAATTTGAAACAAAGAATGATAGTAAATACGAAACTGTTACGGGATATGATTACTTAAATGTATCTTTTCCAGAGGAAGATATAAAGATTTTAGATAGCTTTGACACAGATGAGATAGAAAATGCCAAAAAGAATATACCTTACGATGGTAAAAAGTTAAAGCAAGAAGAATCGCATAAGACAGTTGCGTTTTATATTGTAGGAAATAAACCAAGTGAAGTTATAAAACTTACTCGTAATATAACTACTATGTATGATGAAGTGAACAAAGAATATGTTGATACAAATGTGTATAGCTCGTTAGTAATAGGTAATCTTTAACAATTTGTAGAGAAAGGACTGATATAATGAGAAGAATTATATCTCTTCTTTGTGTTTGCTGTACTCTTTTTTTAAGTGTATCAGAAGCATATATAAAAAGAGAAATAGATTTAACTAAAGAAGAAATAATACCATTTAGTTTTTCTTCAAGTAAAGCAAAGATTGAAGAATTAATAGATATAAAAAAGTATAAAAATGTGAAAGTTTTAGATACATATGTTGATAATGGTGAAATTGAAACGGATTTAATTGAAAATTTTATAGAAGTAAATCTAGACGATGGAGAATTTTTTTCTGGGAATAAGATTGTTACAAAAAATGAAACGCTATATTTGGAAGAGGAGCTAACGGATAAGCAAAGAAGGACAGTATTAGTGACGCCTGATAACGAAGTGGCAAAAATAATTGATGTGGGCGGAGATTTTTCTAGTGGTAATGTATCAAATGGAGATATAGAACTAAAAGTAAAAACTGATGCAGTTGGAAGTATAATCGAAAGTGATACAGAAACAGAAGTAAAGCGGGTAAACGTAGAAATCCCATCTACAAATAAAAATAGAACTGTGTATAGTGAGTATATAACTTTGCCTAATACTTTGGTTAATGCCGAAGTTTTAAGTGTAGCAGATGGTACGGCTAAAGTGTATAAATCTAAAAATAGTTTTAGGATATTATTTGATAATGGTACGCCTAATTTAACTGAAACAAAAAAAACAGATGGTTATACGTATTATTGGGCAGATAGAGCATTGGATGGGAGTTTCAAAAAAGAATATCCAAATTCAGTGTATAAAACAGATAAAAAAGATTTTTACGGTGAAGGTGAGTATATAGAAGGTAAAAAATCACTTGATGAGCTTATGTATAATGTAAGTTTTGAACCCTCTTGGAAAGACTATGCGGGTGTAAATATAAATGGCGTTAAATATATGTATATATTTGATGACACAAAAGGCATACCCGATGTTAAAGATAGAATTTTATTAGATGAGGATAATATAACATTAGATGGCGAGTGGTGTAATTCAGAAAAAATAAAGATAGAATTTACTGATAGTGAAATTAAATTTATACCTGAAGGAAAACTTTATAGCATGGGCGATATTGTAAAAAACACATATGGTTGGGGAGAAACTTACCCTAATCGTGATGATGAGAGTAAAGAAAGTTTTTTTAATACACTAACGGGTAAATTGGAAACGTATGTAAAGCATTTTAAGTTTTTCTATGGCCCTAAAGAGAAAAACACATTTGGTGGCTTTTTCACTTATCCGTATACTGCTCAAGTAGAGTATGAATATAAAAAACCAATAACTGTTTATTCAGGGTATGTAACATATAGTTATGAGGAAGAAGAAAAGCAAAATGGCTATATGTACAATGGATGGGTAAAAATAAGTTATGATACTACAAAATCAGTAAATGATTATCCACCAACGGCACCATATAATATACACTATAATGAAAAAGTTGTTTGGAATGCTGGTACAGACGATTATACTCCACAAGATAGATTAAGATACGAAATAGAAGTTGAAACAGGTAATACGTGGCAACATCTTGATGAAACGGATTTTGGTGAAACAGAGTATGAATATGAAAATGGACAAGACCTAAAGTTTAGGGTTCGTACAGTAGATGAATTAAACCAAGTATCCGATTGGGGCTATAGTAATGAGGACGAGATAGAGCTTATTGGTAGTGTTACACCGAACAGAATTTATAGCGGAGATAAAATAGATATAGAAGCACTCACTAAATCTTTAACAGATATAGTAGGAGTTCATGCTTCTTGTGAAGAGCTAGGTATAGACGCATCATTAAACAAAGTTTCTGAATCGAAAGTTAATTTCAATGAACTTGCTTTTGAACTTTGGTGCAAATATAATACCTCAAAAGATTCAACAATAATGGTGTATAACAGTATTCTTGCTAAAAATAAGGGTGATAAAATAGTTTCTTCATATTACACAAAGGGTAATTACACAAAGGAATATATGCTATATACAGATTTGCCAGAAATATTTCCATTTGATGTGTCTGGTACAGTAGTAGTGCCAAATCAAAATTATGTAGATAATTCTATAGATATTTTTAAGGCCAATAATAAGTGGTGGTGGATTCGCGGTAGAAGTGTTTTGAGTATGAAGAACAAAAATACAAATTCAACAGAAGACTTTATCTATTTTATGAATGATACTGCTTCAGTTTCT
Organism: Clostridia bacterium; assembly: GCA_017450465.1. Lineage (GTDB taxonomy): Bacteria > Bacillota > Clostridia > TANB77 > RGIG9151 > RGIG3495. The sequence continues at coordinate 32,250 of JAFSUW010000007.1, forward strand.
GGTAGCTCAACTAGCTTAAAACTTAAGCCATATATAAAGGTTAATACCTTTGAATATACGAATAATAAGCCCAAAACAAAAAAAGTATACATAGATCCAAGTATAGCAGGTGATCCAATTTCTATACTTTGGAACACTAAAGATGGATTAACCAATATAAATATATATTTTGGAACAGAGTTGGTATATACATATGAAGTGCCTTTTTCTAGTATTGAGAATAACATAGAAGGATTTGCAAAATACAATATTGGGAAAACTGCATACCAGGCAAACTTGACAACTGACGGCTTTGCTATACCAAGTAGTGGTAATTATTATGAATGGACGCAAATGAAAAAGATGGCAAATTTACTTGAAACCACATGGCTTGGTTATAAATTTACTGAGGATTCTAAGGGAATAGCACAAGATACTTTAGTGGCATATAACAATTTAGGAATAAGAAATGTAAATAGGATGTTATTTTTGGATAAAGATATAAGTATTTCTACATTAAAAAAATATTTGAATTTAATAAAAAGCACAAATATTTCAATAGACGAGGATACTAATGAGGGAGTTTTCGGAAGTCAAGTTCAAGAAAGAGAATGTAATTTTACACTACTTAATGTTGATACGGCTAAAAACGTAGAAAGTGGAATTTATTTTATAACTCTTACCGCATATGATGATAGCGGCAATGAAAAGGTGGTTAGATTACCAATAGAAGTGCTAGAAAAAGAGGAAGAAATAGAAGATGAAGTTGCTACTCATACGACAAGTTTAGGCAGATTTTTTTATGATAAGTCAGGTAACGGTTATGTAGAAGAGTTATCAAAGCCATATAAAAATCCTGATGGCGAAGGATTTATTTCTGCCGGGGAAACTTTATGTTTGGTATTAGAATTAAAAAATGCAGAATTTATAGAAGTTAATTTTAATGGTAATGAAAGCATAAAAACTTATGATTCACTTACAAAACGTTTTATAGAAGATGAGCCGAAAAGACGTGGTGAGGATATAGGTAATATATCAGAAAACTATGAATTTCCTAGAACTATTTATCCAACGAGAGTAGATAGTGATGGTACAAGTAGATTTGTGTTTAGTTATGTTGTTCCTTATAGGACTAAGCAAAATTTAGAATCCTGGGCGACACTTCGCGAAAAATCTGGCGATGCAGAAACAATAGATAAATCAAAATTACTTAATAGGATTTTTGAACCATACGAATTAGAAATAAAAATAAACGGAGAAGAGGATAATAAAAAGGTATACAGTTTTGATGTATTTGAACGCTGGGACACTATACTAAACAGAAATGTAAGTAATTTAATATCAAATTATAATACGAAGTGGAGACTAAAATTATGATTAAGAATAAAAATCGAGGGAGTATAGTTTTTATAGTGGTGTTAGTTATCTTACTTCTTATGGTACTGTTTACTTTTTTTACAGCGATTGTTTTTAAGCATAACGTTAATTTAGTACTGCATAATTTGAAAAATGATTTATTCCTAATTAGTAGAAATTCAATATTTTCTATAGAAAAAGACATGATGGCTGAAGATGTGGATTTAATCAACTATGTAGACTTAAAGGAGTATATAAAAGACGAGATAAGGTTTGCATGGGGATTAGATAGAAATTTAAAGAATGGTAAAGGTGTCATAAAAAGTGCAAAAATAGAGGACCTAGAAATATTAGAAGTAGGCGATAAAGATAAGACAAATAATAAAACAGTTAATTGTTTAACAGTTCATTTAATATTAGGTGTAAAAGTAAAACCAATAATTTTAGAAAAAGCGTTTGATGACATTTTTTATTTCAAATTTCATGAAGACTTAAAACTAGATAAATTAGATGCATAGGAGGAAGATGTATGAAATTTAATAAAAATTCAGGCAACACGATGATAGCTACGCCAATTGTACTGATTGTTGTATTTTTCATATTTATAAGTTTTGCAGTAATGTTTATACGTTTGATGGAGCCGTTTGTTATATATGAAAAGATGTCATCATCATCTCTTAAATACATAGTTACAATGGAGGAATATGGCTATTTAACGGATAAAGAAAGAAGTAAATTAAAATCCGAATTAGTGGGCAAGGGCTTAAAAGAAGAAAATATAACAATACGTGCAACTAGTGAACTACAAGAATATGGGGACCCTATATCACTAATAATTAATTATAAACATAGCATGAAATTACCAAGCTTTGAGGATTCAATAATACCTAAAATAAAGGAGCAGGAAATAAAGTTAAAGGTTTTTAAGCACAGCTTTAGTAAGAGGTAAGGAATGAGCAGTAATGAGGAGAAAGGTAAGACGTATGCAGAAGATGTATAAAGAAGCATTAGAAAAAAGCAAAATAACTCAAAAGAGCAATAATAATATTCAATATGATGTAGGATATGACGTTAACGGAAAACCTTATATTGAAATAAAAAACGATATATTAGATGGAGTTCCTGAAAAAGAATGGGTAAAAAAAGTAAAAGATGTTTTGAAAGAAAAGTTTCCAAATGGGATTGATATGGAATTTTTTAATATCTCAATAACAAAACAAAGCAGAAATGAATATACAAATTCAAAGTATTCAAACAAATTACGAAGAAATAACACTAATCTATTTGCAGACAAGATGAGAATGGCAAATAATGCAGATGAAATTGTACAAAATGCGTATAATGTTAGAAACGAGGATATTAAGCATTTAAGGAAAGATGATATCGTAAGCTTTAATAGAAGCAATATTGATGTAAAAGTCGGGAACCAAATGTATCAAGTAGATGTTGTTACAGGAATAACTAAAAATAATAATGAAATATTCTATGATATTGTTAATATAAAAAAGAAGGTGCTCCAGAATACGACTAGTGTAAATAATGCACAGCGCAAGACAGGAACATCTTCTATCAATAATATACAACAGAATAACAAATCTGTCAATACATAGTATTCCCAGAAGGTTAAAAATGATACAGCAATTAACACTTTAGTAGGGTACTCACAAAAAGTAAACAACTTGAAAAAAATTCAGAGAATAGGAAAAATCCATCAAAATAACAGGATAGTATATCTGTCAATAAATGGTATTTAGATTCAAAATTTGTTTTATGGTATTATTGAAAAATAGAGACATTACTTTATAGGTGAACTGCAAAAGCAGACCCTAAGGAAAGCAATGTCTCTATTAATAATATACAGCAGAATAACACATAAGTCAATAAAATAGATATCGTTTGATATTATGTCAAACCTATGCTATAATACAATCGTTAGGAGGAGCTTATGAAAAAAGTAGAGTTATTATCCCCTGCTGGTGGATATGATTGTTTTATAGCAGCAGTTGAAAATGGTGCCGATGCGGTTTATTTAGGCGCGAGTTCTTTTAATGCAAGAAATTTTGCAAATAACTTTACAGATACTGAACTAGAAGAAGCAATAAATTATGCTCATGCGAGAAATGTAAAAGTGTATATTACGCTTAATATTTTGTTAAATGATGATGAAGTAAACGACGCAGTTTCTTTGGCAGTTAGGTTACACAACATGGGCGCAGATGCTTTTATAGTTCAAGATATTGGCTTAATGGATTTGTTAAAGAAAAATATTCCTAACGTGAATATACATGTAAGTACACAGGCAACTATTTATAGCAGTGAAGGGATAAAAGCGATTGATAGTTTAGACGTAAGCCGTGTGGTTTTGGCACGTGAATTATCCTTAAAAGAAATAGAAAATGTTTGTAAAAATACAGATAAAGAAATTGAAGTTTTTATACATGGTGCGTTATGTGTTTGTTATTCCGGACAATGTAGATTAAGTAGTATGGTGGGAGAACGTAGTGGCAATAGAGGGAAGTGTGCACAACCTTGTAGACTTCCATATACAATTGTAGGTAATGGCAAAGAAATAAAAACAAATTATGCTTTGTCACCTAAAGATTTGTGTACACTTTCGCTTTTGCCAGATTTAATAAAAGCAGGTGTTACTTCATTAAAAATAGAAGGCAGAATGAAGTCGCCTGAATATGTGGCATGTGTTACAAGAATTTATAGAAAATATATCGATTTATATTATTCTGGCAAAGAATATAAAGTTGATGAAAATGATATTTTTGACTTAAAACAAGTGTTTAACAGGGGTAATTTTTCAACTGGATATTTTATAAAAAATTTAGGCCCAGATTTAATGGCAACCAAAAGGGCCAAAAACTGGGGTACGTACCTAGGTAAGGTGTTAAATTACAACCATAGGAAGAAGTTTTTAATAATAAAACTTGAGGAAGACCTTGCTGAAGGTGACGTAGTTGAAATATTATCTGGTGAGCCAGTTAGTAATATTGTTACATATATAAATGACGGAAAAACGCAGGTAAAGAAAGCATATAAAGGGCAAGTTGTAACAATTGGTGATTTTGAAGGTAATTTTGAAATAAACCAAGAAATTTATAAGATGTCTAGCATTGAGCAACAAAAGGTGCTTCGTGAAAGTTTTAATGGAAAGTTTTATAAAAAGATTCCTGTTACGTGTAGTATAACTATAAAAATTGGTAAAAATGTAGAATTAGAAATGACTGAAGGGAATAACACTGTAAAAGTTGTAAGTGATTTTATTGTAGAAGAGGCAATAAAACATGCTACAACTATTGAGGATGTTGAAAAGTCACTTGGAAAATTAGGTGATACGCCATTTATTTTGAGTGATGTAAATATCGGTATGCAAGAAGATAGTTCAGTGCCCCAAAAAGTATTGAATGAACTTAGAAGAAATGCGGTAGAAGAACTTATAAAATTAAAAACTTCTATTCCACATAAGGTTGAGTTTGAAAAGATAGAAGAAGTAGAAGTTAATAATGTAAGTAGAAAGCCAAAAATATCCGTTTATTTATACAATACTAAAAACTTAGGTGGCTTAAAAGAAGCGGATAGAGTATATGTTCCTTATTTTGATTATATAAATAACAAAGAAGAAATTTTATCAAAACTAGAGGGTATAGAAGTAATACCTTATTTAAGACCGATAACTAAAAATGTTACATTAAAGGATGAAGTTGAAAGTATATTGGTTGCTAATCTTGAGCACATAGATATTTTTAAAAACCTTGCAAAAAATATTTATGGAGATTACTCGTTAAATGCGTTTAATTCGCATACTTGTTTAACGTACAAAAAGTTGGGGCTAAAGGGTATAAATTTATCGTTTGAACTTAATCTTGAACAAATCAATAATATAAAAACTGATTTAATAAAAGAAGTAACTGTCTATGGTACTTTGCCACTTATGATAAGTGAGCACTGTGCTATAGGAAGCGAAATAGCAAAGAAAATAGATTGTGGACTATGTGAAAAAGGCACATATGAATTAAAAGATAGAACTGGTGCGAAGTTCCCTATAATTACTGATAGAGCAAATTGCAGGAGTATGATATTAAATTCTAAGAAACTAGTTTTATCTGATGCGATTAGTATTATTGAAGATGTAGATTTTTTAAGATTATATTTTTATGATGAGACAGAAAGTGAACGTGAAAACATTATAAAATCAATAAAAGAGAACAAAAAAATAAGCTGTGCTAATAGCACAGCAGGGTTATTCTATAGAGTTGTGTGAACATTTATGTTTGGTAATGAAGAAACTTGATTTTTATGTATGTAATGCATACTTTTTTCTATGATATCTTTTACAGTTAAGTTTTTGAATTTTTGGAAGATGTCATAACCTTCGTTTTCTTTTTCGGTAATAAATTCGCTAAATACTTCTATGAATGGATTACCTAAGCCCTTTGCAAGTTCTTCATTTAATAATTTTACAGCTTCTTCAAAACTAAGATCACGATTACGATATATGCGTGGTTCACGCAGAGCAGTATATATGTCTGTTATTTCTAGTAATGATATTTCTGGAAGTAGGGCATATATTTTTTTCTCTGAAAAATTCTTTGGATGATGGAAAAATACAGTTGCGATTATATCTGAGTCGAAACCAAATTTTTTTAGTAAATCGGCACTATATACCGAATGTTTAGACATTTCTACATATTCTTCTTCAGTTAATTTACCTGGTTTTGCAAGAATTGCTTTTTCTATTTTTATTTTTCCGATGTCATGCCACCAGCACATTACGATTAATTTATCGTACTGAGTTAAAGTTAAATTCTTTATATAATCAACGAAAAGTTTTACATCTTTATGTGAAATCTTTTTTTCTAAAATTTCGACTGGCATTTGACGTAAATAGTCTATAAACTCAATCATACAACTTGAAAGTTTTAACGAATGAGAGAAAGTATCTATTTTGGTATCATTGGAACTTATAATATCATCAATAGTTGAACTATAAGTCTCGTAAAGTAAATCAAAGACAGCTTTATCCATAGTAAATCCTCCATTTCACCTTTTGTAACAAGTATATAAATATTTTACCACTTTTGCCATAAATGTGTCAATTTAGTTGACACATTGTCCAAAATATCTGATAATATATAAAACAGGACTTTTTTATTGCTTTACATAATAGAAATAACGCACTAGTAATATTAACCAATATATGAATATTTTGGGGGTGCAAGATGGAAAATATAATAGATGATGCAATAAAGTTTGCGGAAGATTTTTTCAAAAATGACTTTAGTGGGCATGATTTTTATCACACTCTTAGGGTATATAACTTAGCAAAATACATTTTAACTTTTGAAAAAGGTGATAATGAGTTGGTTTTACTATCTGCATTACTTCATGATGTTGATGATTATAAATTAGTTGGAAAACAAGAAGAGAAGTTTATTAATGCAAAAACATTTTTGCGTAGTAAAAATTATGATGAAGAGCGAATAGAAAAGATTTGCCATATTATTTCGCAAGTATCGTTTAAGGGCAAAGATACCGTAACTCCAGACACATTAGAGGGCATGGTAGTTCAAGATGCTGATAGATTAGATGCAATAGGTGCAATAGGAATTGGAAGAACTTTTGCGTATAGTGGCAATCATAATACGCCAATGCATATACCAGGTGCTAAGTTTAATTTTGACATGAATGCTACTGAATACTACAATACAACGCGTACGACAATTAATCATTTTTATGAAAAATTACTTAAGCTAAAGGATATGATGAATACCAATACGGCCAAGAAAATGGCGGAGCATAGGCATAAATATATGGAAGACTTTTTAACTGAGTTTTATGCCGAGTGGGACGGAAAGTTATAAATTTGGGTTGTAAAGTGAGAAAATAAAGTGTAATATTTTAATGTAAATTTATTTTTAGGGGGAATAGTTATGAAGAAGAATTTGATATTAACAGGAATTTTAGTAGGTTCGTTATGTTTTGCTTTAACAGGTTGTGGTGAAAAAGTAGAAGAAACTACAGATATTCCAGATGTAGCAAGAGAATTAATTCCTATTGAAGAAGAAGAGACTACTACAGTGGAAAATGATGTAGATACGCTTGATATAGAAAAAATAGAATTATATTCAGATGATCACAAAATGGTATTTAAAAATTTAGATAATTCAGACTTGGTATTTTATTATGAAGGCGACAAAATTACTGGTTTTGAGGCATATTTCGAATATTCTGATGCTGCTACAGCAAAATTTGCAGCAAGTTATATTGAAAAAGGTGATACTGTAAAAGATGTATATGTAAAGGGCAAATATGTAGTAGTTGTATATAATGAATCTGAATATGAAGATTTAACAACTGAAAGTGTAAGGACCGTTTATTCATATTTAGAGCAAGTACAAAAAGAAAATTAATTGTAGCCAAGCGTATGCTTGGCTATTTTATGAGGAGGACACAATGTTAAAGATAGATTTTGTAAAAGAATTTAACGATGAAATGGGGCAAATGCTAGATAAAGGTTTTAATGATTTTGCAAAAAAGAGCGATATTGTTTGTAATTACACACCATTTACATTTGTTGCAAAAGAAAATGACAAAATAATAGGAATAATAACCGGTCATTCGTATTATAAAGAAGTACATATAGGAGATTTAATTGTGCTTGAAGAGTATAGGAATAAGCATATTGGAAGTAAGTTAATGGCTGCCGTTGAAGAGTATTTTAAAGGCAAAGAATATAAGAATATAAACTTAACTACTTATGGTTTTCAAGCACCTGAATTTTATAAAAAGTGTGGTTACGAGGTAGAATATATAAGGGAAGATAAAGAAGACCCACGCCTTACAAAGTATTTTTTAGTGAAGAAAATTTAATAGGAGGACCCAATGAGCAAAATAAGAGAAATATTAAATGACAAAGAAAGCGTATTAGTTTTTGATGTGGATGGTGTGCTTGCATTATTTGAATGGGGTGAGCATAATCATTATGCAGATGATGATGAGAGCTGGGCAAAAATGTACGAAGCAGGTGGAACATATTATACTGAAAAATTTGTAATTAAGAAAATGCAAGAGTTCTTAAAAGACAAAGATAAATCAAGAATTTATGTTATAACAAAGGCCTTTAACGATAATGAGGCAGACGATAAAAGAAATTTTGTAAATAAGTTTTATGGCATACCGAAGGATCATGTATACTATGTTACAGATAATAAAGATAAGGCAAAAGTTTTGTGTGAGATCAAAAAAGGGTATAAAGAGTTACCAGATTATAAACTTGTGATGATTGAAGATACAATTGATATTTTAACTAATATATATGAAAACACTGGCTTTTCAACTGCACATATAAGTAGTTTCCTAGATTGACAGTTTGGCTTAAAGATAGTATAATAAACATAAGGTGATAAGTATGGCAAATCTATTAACAGTTAAATTTAATAACTGGTGGCGTGTATGGGAAAAAAATAGCCCATACAGATTTGACGTGCTATAAAATTAGGAATTTAGCACATGTATGGGTAAAAACCATATATGTGCTTTTTTATTACCAAAAAGGAGGTGGTGCGTATGGAAACTGATTGGGTTTGGTTAAAATATATTACAAAGAAAGAAGGAGATTTTTATGAATTATGGAGAATTTGGTGGACAATATGTACCACAAGGATTAAAGGTTAAGTTAGATGAAATTGAAAATGAATTTAATAAAGCAATTTCAGATGAAAGTTTTGTAAGTGAGTTTAATTATTATTTGAAACAATATGTTGGAAGGCCTACGCCGTTATATTTTGCAAAGAATTTAAGCGAATTTGCAGGTGGTGCAAAGATATACTTAAAACGTGAAGATTTAAATCATACTGGGGCACACAAGATAAATAATGCGATAGGTCAGGCATTACTTGCAAGACGAATGGGAAAAACTCATATCATAGCGGAAACTGGTGCAGGCCAGCATGGTGTTGCAGTAGCGACCGTATGTGCGTTATTTAATATAAGATGCACAATATTTATGGGAGCAGAAGATGTAAAAAGACAAAAGGTAAATGTAGAAAAGATGAAATTACTTGGTGCATCAATAGAAGAGGTAACAGTAGGCAATGCTACATTAAAAGAAGCGGTAGATGTTGCATTTAATTATTTATTAGAACATGAGGACGTATTTTATTTAATTGGCTCTGCAGTAGGGCCTAGTCCTTATCCTGAAATGGTAAAATATTTTCAAAAAATAATAGGGATAGAGGCAAAAAAACAAATACTAGAGCAAGAAAATATACTTCCAAAAGCTATTGTAGCTTGTGTTGGCGGTGGTAGTAACAGCATTGGATTATTTACAGATTTTATAAACGAAGATGTTGAAATTTATGGCGTTGAAGGAGCAGGTAAGGGACTAGATACAGGTAAACACGCTTCAGCCATATACAATAATCAAGTTGGAATATTGCATGGTATGAAAACTAATGTAATGCAAGATGAAGAAGGTAATGTAAAAGATGCATATTCAATTTCGGCGGGGTTAGACTACCCAGGAATTGGGCCAGAACATGCGTATTTTAATAAAATAGGTCGAGTAAAATATGATAGTGTAACAGATGAAGAGGCAGTTAATGCATTTAGGTTACTTACAAAATTAGAGGGAATAATACCAGCATTAGAGAGTAGTCATGCGATAGCATATGCATTAAAAATTGCGAAAAATTATGATAAGGAAGATATTATTATAGTAAATTTATCTGGAAGAGGAGATAAAGACCTAAATATAGTAAATAGTTTATAAAAAAACTGTAGCGTAAGCTACAGTTTTTTTATGGTGCTGTTGGTGGGACTTGAACCCACATGGTTTCCCGCAGCATTTTGAGTGCTGTGCGTATGCCAATTTCGCCACAACAGCAAATAAATTACTTTCATATATTACTATAAATTTAATTTTTTTTCAAGTATTTTCAAGATTTTACTATAAAGTTTTGGCATTTCTGCCGATTAATAAAAAGACACACATATTTACGAAACGGAGCTTGATTTTATAATGAACTTATGCCAAGAAAAGATTACTGAAAGTGAATTCAAAGCGAAAATAGACAGCATGTTTATAATGCTCTATATTTCAATCATGATAGATAATTTAAAAAGAGTTTCCAATTTCTTAAGTGACTCTTTAATGAATAGATATGAAAAATTTTTATCTGAATTAAATAAAAATAACGAACGACAAATGTATGATTTACTAAATGTTGAATCGACAAAAATCGAAAATACCGAGATTGTTGATAATAAATTTGTAGTAAAAGTAAAACTTCTTACTAAATATATGGATTATGTTGAAGACAAGATGACTAAAAAAATTCTCAGGGGTAACAATAAAGAGCAAATTAAGAAGACTATTTTGCTTACACTTGAGAAAGATTGTGATGAGAATAATACCGACTGGATTTTTACTGATGTCGAAACCGTATAATAAAAAAGAGTGAATAATTTCACTCTTTTTTGATACAATAATTATCCAAATATTTTGTAGTGGCCGATGCCTACATCGGCCATATTTCAACATAATAATTTGTAAATTTAGATTAGTTTTTTTAGTGATAGATTACTATCAAGAATAGCAATATCTGCTCTTTTACCTACCTCAATTGAACCAGTCACATCATCTATTCCAACTACTTTTGCAGGATTTAAGCTTGCACAAACAACTGCCTCTGCTAAAGATGCAGTAGTAAAGTTTGTTAAGTTTTTAACTGCATCAAGTAAGTTTAATATACTACCAGCGAGAGCACCTTCTTTTGTTTTTACCATGTCATTTTCCTTTGTTACTTTTACGCCACCGATTTCATATTCGCCATCAGGCATAGAAGCAGCTTGCATAGAATCGGTAATTAGGACAAGCTCTTTTGCACCTTTTACCTTGAATGTAAGAGCAACAACATCAGGATTTACGTGTTTGCCATCTACGATAAGTTCTGTAAATACATCTGATGCAAGTGCGATACCTACGCAACCGGCTTTCCTGTGGTGAAGTGGACTCATTGCATTAAATAAATGTATCATTACATTTGATCCCCAAGAGAATGCTTTTTTTACAGTTTCGGCATCAGCGTTTGAATGCCCTATACCGATATTAATTCCACGTTTTACAGCTTCTTTTATAAATTCTTCGGCACCTTCTTCTTCAGGTGCTACAGTTATTCTAAGTTTCAAACCGTCAGCTGCTTCACATATATCATCAAGCTCTTTCAAGTTTGGTTTCCTTATTTCCGAAATCATATGGCATCCAGGACAAGCAGTACTTATGTATGGACCTTCAACATGTATACCTTCAATTTTAACTTTATTGTTTCTTTTTGCTGCGACAGCAATTCTTTTTACTGCTGAAACTATAGTCTCATGAGGAGCAGTTACTGTAGTTGCATATATAGTTTTAGTAGCGTGATTTTCATAATGCTTTAGTAGTTTATCGAAGTTTTCATCGGCTACTGTTAAAAAGTCTTCACCCATAGCACCATGTGTATGGATATCAATAAAACTTGGTATTACATAATCGTTTTTGGCATCTATGATTTCTTCATCTAAATTATCAAATTTACCAATATCTATAATTTTTCCATCACGAATTAATACATCATTTTCGTAGAATTTTAGCATGTTAGAATTCAAAACTAAACCATTTTTTATTAACATTTTATTACCTCCTTAAAATATATCTAATATTTTGATAACCAAAGTTTCCATACCAGATAAGGTTTTACCTAAGGCCGTAGTAAGTGGCACATCAAGTAGTCCCATGAAAAGCAACGCAAAAACAATTATCTGACCATATGCTTCCCATTTCATATAGGCGAAATATTTATCTTCGGGCAAAATTGCACCTAGTACTTTTGAACCATCAAGTGGCGGAATTGGTATTAAATTAAATAAACTAAGACCAATATTTATTATAATTATTATTGGCAATAGATTATTGATATATGTCCCAAAATCAGTATTTAAGTTTTCTTGTATATGATAAATAAGTAAGCATATAAAAGCAATTAAAAAATTCATAACAGGACCTGCGAGTGCAACTTTAACCATGCCCATTTTTTTATTTTCATAGTACTCTGGATTAACCATTACAGGTTTTGCCCAACCAAATCCAACGAATAGTAGTGCAAGGGTACCTAAAGGGTCTAAATGGTTAAGTGGATTAAGTGAAAGTCGGCCAGTTCTTCTTGGAGTAGGGTCGCCTAATGTATATGATACAAAACCATGTGCAAATTCATGAAAACATATGGCAATAAGTACTGCTGGAACACGGTATATTATAGCATTAATCAAACTGCTTAACATTTCTACACCTCATTTCATAGTATAATATACAACATTTTGTGGTTTTTGGCAAACTCAGTTTTTTAGGAGGATGACATGGAAACAATAAAAATAGGTTTGACAGGTACATGGGTGTATCTTTTACAAAGTACACTAAAAAAGATTGGTTTTTATAATGATATTGTTGACGGAATTTTTTGCGTTAAAACAGAAGAAGCGGTGTTTTCGTTTCAAAAAAGTTTTTCACTCATTCCTGATGGTATTGTGGGCGAACAAACATGGAGTAGACTTGCACCGTATATAAATGGATACACAAACTATACCGTAAAAAGAGGCGATAGTTTATTTAGTATTGCAAATTATTTTGAAACAAATGTAAATAGGATAATTGCGGCAAATCCGAATGTAGATTTTGCTACACTATATGAAGGGCAAAAAATTGTAGTGCCTTTCTTAAAAATAGTTCCAACAGATATAAATTATAGTTACGAGATAATGAATATAAATATTCCAGCATTAAAGAAGATATATCCTTTTTTATCTGTTGGGAGTATTGGTAAAAGCGTTATGGGTAAAATTATTCCGTACATACGTTTTGGAAGGGGCCCAAAAGAAGTGTTTTATAGTGCTGCAATCCATGCAAATGAATGGATAACAGCGGTTTTATTAATGAAATTTATTGAAAATATATCGCTTTCATATGTAAATGATTCTAAAATTTTTGGGTACAGGGCAAAAGAAATATTTGAAAATGTTTCTTTATATATTGTGCCAATGTGTAATCCAGATGGAGTAAATTTGGTAACTGGAGCGATTAACATTAGTAGCGATGAATATAAAAATGCAGAAAATATTTCTAAAAATTATACAGTAATACCTTTTCCAACAGGTTGGAAGGCGAATATTGAGGGAGTAGACTTAAATCTACAGTTTCCTGCAGGATGGGAGAAGGCAAGGCAAATAAAGTTTTCACAAGGATATAAAGTGCCTGCACCGCGTGATTTTGTAGGGAATGCACCACTTAGTGTACCAGAGTCAGAGGCATTATATAATTTTACGAAGGAACATAATTTTTATTTAATTATTGCATACCATACACAGGGCGAAGTGATATATTGGAGATACTTAAATTATATGCCTGAAAATGCTAGCGAGATCGCAAATAAGTTTGCCGATATTAGTGGATACACATTGTCTAGTACGCCTTTTGCGTCTGGATTTGCTGGATATAAAGACTGGTTTATAGAAGAATATAATAGGCCAGGTTTTACGATTGAGGTAGGGCTTGGAGATAATCCGCTTCCGATAAGCCAGTTTAATGGTATATATCAAAAAAATGAGGGAATTTTGGTGACGGGTTGTGTCGTATAAATGTTGGATTTTGTCGAATTATGTCGGAAAATTCTTGTAATATTTTACAATAATTCTTGATTTTGTAAAGATAAAAATATATAATAATTTTGCAATGGGGAAGAAAAAAGTGCCCTAAAGGCACTTTAATCAAAAATTCATTTCTAAACGTAATTTATCTGCAATCATAGCAATAAATTCACTGTTTGTTGGTTTACCTTTTCCCATATTTAAGGTATAACTAAACATTGATTTGATGTTATCTATTTTATTTCTTCCCCATGCTACTTCTATAGCATGGCGTATAGAACGTTCTACTCTACTTGGATTTGTATTAAATTTATCCGCAATTATTGGATATAACTGCTTTGTAATGCATTCTAGTATTTCATCATTCTTTATTACTTCAAGAATTGCTTCTCTTAAATATTTATGACCAGTCATATGTGTTGGAATACCTATTTTATGCATTATATTTGTTATTTCTACTTCTAAATTTTCCATCTTTGTTAATCTTTTTGGAACTACAAAACTATGTTGCGGTTCTTTTTTATTTTCAAAATTATTTTCTTCAAAAGCGTTTGTAATTCTTTTTGCCAAAATTTCAAAATCGAATGGTTTTAGCATAAAGCAGTATGCACCAAGGTTTATTGCGTTCTTTGCCATTTTTTCTTGTGATACGGCAGAAGTAACTATAAATATAGGTCTTTTGTCTATATCACTTTCATCTATCTTTTGCATAACACCAATGCCATCCATGTAAGGCATGATGATATCAAGTAATACTAAATCGGGTTTTTGGCTTAAAATTTTTTCTATTGCACGATTTCCATCATTTACAACACTTAAAACATTGAAATTTTCATGCTTTGACAAAAATTCTTTCAAAATTTCTGCAAATTCATTATTGTCATCAGCAATTAGTATGTTAATCTTATTATTCACAAAAATTCCTCCCTTATCTTTAGTAAAAAACACAAAAACAATTATATAACGATATTTTATTTTAAATCAATACTTTTTTTGCTACAAAAATTCGTCAAAAATCGACAATTTATATATTTTTCAAAAAATCTTCATATTTCCATCACATTAGTTTTGTATTATAATACTAGTAGATTATTTTTAGGAGGGTGTTATGGCAAAGATACTTATAGTTGATGATGAAGAAAAGATAAGAGAATTTGTAAAGAAATATGCAGTATTTGAAGGACATAATGTAGTGGAAGCATCAAATGGTATGGAAGCAATAGATATTTGTAAAAAAGAAAAGTTTGATATCATTGTTTTAGACATTATGATGCCGGAACTTGATGGTTTTTCTACCTGCAAAGAACTTCGCAAATCTATAGATACTCCAATTATTATGCTATCAGCACGTGGTGAAGAGTATGATAAAATTCATGGCTTTGAAATAGGTATAGATGACTACGTTGTAAAGCCATTCTCACCTAAGGAACTTATGATGCGTATTGATGCGATATTAAAGCGTACGCAAAAGGTGGCAAATACTCAAAACGAAGTATTTGAAAAAGATACATTAAAAATAGATTTTACTGCAAGAATAGTCACAATAGATGGTAAGAAAATTGATTTATCGCCCAAAGAATATGACTTACTATTTTATATGGTAAAGAATAGAGGAATAGCACTTACTCGCGAAAAACTTTTAACAGATGTTTGGGGATATGATTTCTTTGGTGATGATAGAACTTTGGATACGCATATAAAACTTCTTCGTAAGAGTATTGCACCATATAATAATTTGATTGTAACTTTAAGAGGGGTGGGATATAGATTTGAAGCATAATATTAGTATAAAATGGAAAGTATTTTCATATTTTTTAATATTTTCGCTAATAATGCTAGCACTGCTTTGGTTATTTCAAATAGTTTTATTAAATGATTTTTATAAATATATAAAAATAAATCAACTAAAAACATATGCAAATTATGTAAGTACGAACATAGATAATATTACTTTTGATTCTAAATTTAATGATACATTAGCAGATAAAGATATTTGTATGTTAATTTTCTCTGAAAATGGTCAGATAAAATATTCATCAGATATATTAAAAAATTGCGTTATTCATAGAATGCCACACAGTATAAGTTTTGAATTCGCGAAAAAAATGGAAAGCGAAAATATAAATTTCATAGAGCAAAACTATGATAATATACGTCGATATACAGATCAATTAGATTTATCGAATTTTAAGCCAGGTAACATTTTGAGTGTTACTAAGGCGGTTGATAGTGACAATAATGTTTATTATATAATGCTAAATTCAAGTATTTTTCCTGTTGCTGCAACTGTATCAACTCTTAGAACGCAGCTTATAATAATAACAATAATAATGCTTATTTTATCATTTTTACTTTCACTTCGTGTTTCAAAAGTTGTAGCCAATCCAATTATTGACTTAAATAAAAACGCAAAGCAACTTGCTACAGGTGACTATTCAACGAAATTTGATAATAAAGGTTATAGTGAAATTGTTGAACTTAGTAATACATTAAATTATACAACAGAAGAACTTTCAAAAGTAGAAAATTTACGTCGCGAACTTATTTCAAATATATCTCATGATCTTAGAACACCACTTACTATGATTACGGGATATGGTGAAGTGATGCGTGATTTACCTGGTGAGAATACACCTGAAAACATCCAGATAATTATTGATGAAGCAAAACGCCTAACATCTTTGGTAAACAACGTTTTGGATATTTCGAAATATCAGTCTGGTACGCAAGTGCTTACTCCGGAAAAGTTTAATTTGACTGAGTTATTGGGCGAAATAAAGCTTCGTTATGATAAACTTACCGAAAAAGATGGATATAACATCGTCTTTGAAAAAGATGAAGACACATTTGTAAATGCAGATAAAATACGCATCACGCAGGTAATATATAATTTACTTAATAATGCGATTACTTATACGGGTGAAGATAAAAAGATAACAATAAAACAAACGGTAAATGGTGATACCGTAAAAGTTGAAGTTATAGATACAGGCGTAGGTATTTCAAAGGATGACATTCCATATATTTGGGATAGATATTATAAAGTAAAAGAGACGCACAAAAGGGCGCAGATTGGTACAGGCCTTGGCCTTTCAATAGTAAAAGAGATATTAAAACTCCATGATGCGGAGTATGGTGTTGAAAGTGAGTTAAACAAAGGTAGTGATTTTTGGTTTACGTTAAAAAAAGATAACACATAAAAAAATTCCTCCCGAATAAATTTGTTTGGGAGGAATTTTTATGCGAAAAATAATTTTTATAAGCTTATTATTACTAGTTTCTTGTAAGAAAAATGAGGAAATTAAAGATGTTGATACAATACTTATGTCTATAAAAAATTATACATGCGACACAAGAATAGAAAGATTTTCTAATAAAAACGTATTGGTTTTTAACGCAAAAGAAACGTATAAATATCCAGATAATTATTCTATATGTTTTGATGATGATACTAATATTTCGTACATAAATAATATTTTGACAATACATAACGGGAAAACAGGCGATAAAAAAGAAATATCAGATTACCAAAACATAAATAAAAATCCACTTTTTTTATCATATTTTTTGAACACATATTTTAATAATAGAAGTGACGTATCAAAGGACAGTAGTGAAGTAACAATTGTTTTGCCGGATAATAATTCCTATTTATATAAAGCAACACTAAAAACTAATAATAATGTACCTTATTCGCTTACATACTTCGATAAGAACGATACGCCATTAGTCAACATAATATATAATAAGTTCGATTTTGAGTCACTTTAATATGTTTGACTTTAATAAAAAAATTATGTTAGAATTAATACGTTAAAATAAAGTTTAACAAATTGAATAAATAAGCATTCTTTAGGAAATAATTGTATTAAGGTGATTTGAATTGAACTTTTCACCTACAAAAGTTTTCTAACGGAGTGTGAAGCGCGTGATTATAAAAAGAGGAGACATTTACTATGCAGATTTAAGCCCTGTTGTTGGCTCCGAGCAAGGTGGCGTTCGACCTGTTTTGATTGTGCAAAATAATGTTGGCAACAAGTTTAGCCCTACGGTGATAGCAGCGGCAATAACTTCGCAGATAAATAAAGCAAAAATGCCTACTCATATAGAAATAGGTGCAGCAGACTATGGTTTATCTAAAGATTCAGTTATACTGCTCGAACAAGTAAGAACCATAGACAAAAAACGCTTAAAAGAGCGTATAGGACACCTAAACGAGCACCTTATGAATAGGGTTAATGAAGCAATAGAAATAAGTTTCGGTTTAGAAGAAGAATAAATTATAAAAGGGGAGATACATATGATAAAACTCATGAAATACAAAAGAATTTTTATCATTGCATCAGTTTTAATACTATTATTTAGTGCGGTGGTATATGCTGCGGTAACGCCAGGTAGTGCAGATGACCCACTAATAACGCTTAGTTATTTTAATGAAAAATTTGATGAAAAGATGGAAGAGTTTTTAGAGGAACTAAAAGATTATTTAGAAGAGAAACTAGATACCGATAAAGAACCAGAAAAAAGTGCTTCTGCAACATTCGAATTAATTAATATAAAAGCGGGTTCAATTCTTGTTTGTGGTGAAGGAACTGAGTTTATAATAAGAACTGGTAAAATGGATGCGGTAGCATCAAGCTCAGGAGGACTTTCGGATGTAACGAGTGGCGAAAATATTGCTGGTGGCGTACCGGTACCACTTAATCACCACATTGTAATACCAAGAAATGATGGTAGAGGGTTAAATGTATTAATTGGCGGAGCAGTAATGATACGAGGCGAATATGATATAATAGAAGAGTAGTGGCGACACTACTCTTTTTTCTTGATAAGTAGTTTTTAGTGTGCTAAAATTTGACTATAGGAGAGTAACATAAAATGAAACAGATATTATTTGCAACAAGTAATGAAAGTAAGTCTAAGAGATTTACTAGAGGGCTTAAAGACAAAGGAATAGAAGTATTGACATTAAAAGACATAGGTAAAGAAATAGATATTGAAGAAGATGGTAAAGATGCAATTGAGAATGCATTAAAAAAAGCGAGGGCATATGCGAAAGTTGTTGATATACCAGTGTTCGCTATGGATGACAGTTTGTATCTTGAAGGAGTGCCAGAAGAAAAACAGCCAGGATTAAATGTAAGACGTGTAAATGGTAAGCGGTTAACTGATGAAGAAATGTTAGAACACTACATAAACTTAGTAAAAACTTATGGTGTAGATGGAAAACTTACTTGTAAGTGGATATATGGAATGGCAGTAATTAACGACGGGAAAGAATATACATATACTTGGAGTAAAGAAGATTTTTATATGGTAGATAAGTTATCAGATAAAGTAAATCCAGGATATCCATTAAATACAATATCTATAAATAAAAAATTAAATAAATACTTTACATATATCACACCAGAAGATAGATTAAAACTAAATGAAGATGAAAGCGATGTAGTAGAGTTTATTGCAAAGAGTGTTAGATAAATTGTTGTTTATCTGAGTAAATGAATTTATTAAAATCGTAGGGGCGGGGTTCCATCCCCGCCCACCAACATTGTACACGGGCGAGCCAGGAGACTCGCCCCTACAGTTTGATAATTTGCCAACACATACTTCATTCACTAACATAAACAACAATAATTTATTGAATGATAAAAATGAAAGGAGAATTTTTTTGAAAAAATTTATGGTAAAAATGGAGCCCGTAGTTTCTTAAAATAAAAATATTTTAAGAAAAGGGGAATAAAAATGAATATAAAAGATTATGGGTTAAAAAGTAATGTAACAGAAAACATCGATAACATTGCAAGAATTATTGCAACGCACAAAGATATGTATGAAATCGTTTGTAACAAGGGTAAGGGATTCGCAAGAATAAAGCGAGGAGCGTTTTACGATAACCCAAATGCTATTTATCCTACGACTGGAGATTTTGTTTTAATTGAATTGAACGATAGTGGCGACAGTATGATTTATGAAACATTAAGAAGGAATAGTTCGTTTAGTAGAACGGCGTCTTCAAGTGATAGGGACCAAGAACTACGTAGTCAGCATGAGCAATTAGTTGCTGCGAATTTTGATTATGTTTTTATTGTTATGTCATTAAATAATAACTTTAGCTTAAATAGAATTGAAAGGTATTTGGCACTTACTTGGGAATCAGGTGGCATTCCTGTAATAGTACTTACAAAACGCGATTTAGTGCAAAATGTTAGCGAATATATCGATAAAGTTAAAGATATTGCTTTTGGCGTTGATGTTTATGCAATAAGTTGTATAACAAAAGAAGGGTTAGACGATATAAAGAAATACTTTGCAAAAGGAAACACCATTTGCTTTTTGGGCTCATCAGGTGTAGGAAAATCGACACTTGTAAATACTTTATATGGTGAAGAAGTAATGAAAACTTCTGAAATACGTGAGGAAGATTCTAGAGGAAGGCATACAACAACAGTAAGAAACTTAATAATGCTACCAAATGGTGCAATGGTTATAGATACACCAGGTATGCGTGAACTTGGAATGTGGAATGCAGAGGAAGGCATAAGTAAAACATTTAGCGATATAGAAGAGTATATAAAAATGTGTAAATACAGTGACTGTACGCATACAAACGAGCCAGGTTGCAAAATATTAGAACTAATTGAAAAAGGGGAACTTACCCGTGAAAGATACGATGAATATGTAAAACTCATGAAAGAATCGCAGTACAACACAGACCCGGAGCAGTACTTAAAAAACAAAAAAGAAAAATTCAAGGAAATAACAAGAATAAATAAGTATAATAAAAAGAAATATTAATGTCACGAGGGACAGTCTTGTCAGAAGGGACGGGGGCAATTGACCACATTTATGTAATGTATCAAACGTGAGTACATAGCGAATATAAGACAACCACTTTTTAGAATTATGTGAACCTCATATGCGATTTTCGCATATAAAAACATTAATATAAACAAATTATTAAAAAGCAAGTGATTATTTGTAAATCACTTGCTTTTATGTTAAAATTACATCGTAGGTGAAAAAGATGGAAAATAAAGAAATATTGTTAAACAATATAGATAAAATTCATACGACAGAGTTAGGCATAGAAAGGATTAAGAAAAATTTACAGATAACAACAGATGCAGTTTTGTATTGTAAAAATAAAATTTTGAGCAATGATGCGAATATTTATAAGAAAGGCAAAAATTGGTACTGCGAGACGACGGATGCAGTAATAACTATTAATTCGTATAGTTATACAATAATTACCGCACATGCAAGATAAGAGGTTTTAGTATGATTGATATAATTGAAATAACGATAGAAGAATTTAAGAGTGATATCTATAGCAAATATTTAGAGCTTTTCCCAGAAGATGAACGTAGACCTTTAGCGAAACTTTCGAAGTCATATAATGCTGGTGTAGAAAAGTTCTATAAAATAGTATTAAACAATGTAGCTATTGGCTTTTTAACACTTGAAAAAATAAAGGACTTACCATTTTATTTAGATTATTTTGCTATTTTTAAGGAGTATCAAGATAAAGGTTATGGAACGAAAGCATTAGAAATATTGTTAAAAAAACTAGATAACGAACTAATTGGCGAAATTGAAAAAGAGGATGCTAGTGACCAAAACACTATAAAAAGATTTCAGTTTTATAAAAAATTGGGCTTTAGGAAAATAGATTCAGAATATCTAGTATTTGATGTGCACTATACACCAATAATATATTCTAAAGCCAAGATGTTAGATAAAGAAAAATTAGATAAAATATTTTTTGAATATTATAGAACAAATAGTGAAAAAGAAGATTTTGAGGTAAAGTGTAAATTAATAAAATAAGGGGGTAAGTATATGAGTAAGGTAACTCCGATGGAAACAGAACGTTTGATATTAAGACAATGGAACATGAATGATGTTAGCGATATGGTAGAGGGACTTAATAACATTAATGTTAGCAAATGGTTAGCTGGTGCACCATATCCATATACAGAAGAAGATGCAAAAAAGTTTATTAATTACACTATAGAAAATGATTTATATAATTTTGCTATAGTACTAAAAAGTGAAAATAAGGCAATAGGTGGAGTTCAATTAACAAATGTAAGTATAGATAATGGAACAGCCGGTGGCGGCATTTGGATAAATGAAAAGTATCAGGGGCAGGGATATGGCACAGAAGCATTTGGTGCTAGAATTAAATACGCTTTTGAAGTTTTGGGTTTAAGACGTTTAGAAAACGGATATTTTAGTGGAAACGAAAGATCACATAAAATGCAACTAAGGTTTGGTTATAAGGACGAAGGAGTAAGAAGGCAAAAATTTGTATCCAAGGCAACAGGTAAATTAGAAGATGAGTATATTACAGGGCTACTGAAAGATGAATGGATAAAGTAAGGAGATAAAAATGGAACTAAAGAGAATGAAAATTTGTGGCATTCCGAGTGTTTTATGGGGAGAAAATAGCAAGAAAGTATTCATAGCGGTACATGGTAATATGTCCAATAAAGAGGATGAAGTAATAAAAATGTTTGCAAATTTAGTTACAAATAAGGGTTATCAAGTAATTAGTTTTGATTTACCCGAGCATGGCGAAAGAAAAAATGACACAAATTATTTATGTAAGGTTCAAAACTGTGTAAATGATTTAAGAAAAATCGTAGAATATGCAAAAGAAAATTTTGATGAAATAAATTTATGGGCATGTAGCATGGGAGCATATTTTAGTTTGCTTGCGTATAAAGAAGAAAAATTAAATAAATGCATATTTTTATCGCCGGTTGTTAACATGAAAGTAATTATAGATAATATGATGAAATGGGGAAATATAACCGAGGAAGAGTTAAAAGAAGAAAAAGAAATAAAAACAAATTTCGGCCCGACACTATATTGGGATTATTATAAATATGTTAAAGAAAACCCTATAGTAGAGTGGAACAAAGAAACAAATATTTTATATGGTAGTAATGATAATATGCAAGAAGAGGACTTAATACGCGATTTCGTAGATAAATTTAATGCTAAACTTACTGTATTAGAGAATGGTGAGCACTATTTTCACACCAAAGAGCAGTTAGAGTTCTACAAAAATTGGTTAGATAAAATATGTTAGGAGCAATTACGATGGATAATTATATTATTGTAACAACACTTTGTAATAAAGAAGAAGTGGCGCATAAAATAATCGATAGTTTGCTAGAAAAAAGATTAGTAGCTGGAAGTCAAATGTCAAAGGTCCATTCTAAATATTTTTGGAATAATTCGCTTGAAGAATGCGATGAGCATAAAATAGAATTTAGGACTAAAGAAAGTTTATTTAGTGAAATAGAAAAAGAAATAAAGAAAATACACGATTATGAAGTGGCGGAGATATCGTGTGTGAAGATAGTAAATGCGAGTAGTGAGTTTTTTGAGTGGATAGATGAAAATGTCAAGGACCCAAAAGGTAGATTCGAATAATAACATGTGGGTTTAATGATTTAATTGGAGGATAGAGATGAAAAAGCAAATTTTAGCCATCGCTAGCATAATAGTTTTATTTATTGTGGCTAGTATACTACTAAGGCCGATAGATGAAGTAGATATTCCATTAGAAAACGTTAAAACATTAATTGACTCATATTTTGAAAGAGATGATGTAGACAAGACTAATTTTGTTTATAATTATGTAGACGAAGAAGAGCACTGCGTAGTTGTTGGATTAAAAGATATCAAAAAAGAAAAGCAAGATGAATTTATCCATGATGTGTTTTCAAGTAGTGCCGGCTCAATATATATAAAAAATCTTCAAAGTAAAGCATTAATAAAGTTTGAATTATCTAATTAATACGAGGTGAAGAGTATGGATGATTTATACGAACGAATTAATTTGACTTTTGATTTAAGCGAAGTTTCAATTAATGTATGTAATGCATATGATTTTGGCGAGTTTGTTTCTAATGAGCTAGTAGAAGTAGGATACGAAGATTTTAACTATGTATTAACTACACAAAAAGGGAAATATTTCGTAAAAATATTCAATAAAGAACGTAACGAAGACAACTTAAAAAAGTATCTTGATAGAATAAAATTATCATCAGAAATCGAAGTTAATTCACCTCATGTATATAAATGCAATGATGAAATATTGTATGTTTATAAGAAAGATAATTTAGAGTTTAGGTTATGTGTTTTTGAATATATAGATGGACAAAGCTTTTTTGATATAGACTTAATACCAACGGAAGAAGATATAAAAGAAATAGTAAGGCAGATGGCTTTGATACATAAGGCAAAACTTGATTCAAAGTTTATATATGATCCTTGGACACTTACGAACTTTAAAGAAGAATATGCGATGAAAAGTGAGTGCCTAAACGGAAGTGATTTGTTAGATGTATCTAATTTGAGTTTTGAATTTGATAACATTGATTTTGATAAACTTCCATATTCATTTGTGCATGGCGATATCATTAGCTCAAATGTAATAAAAGATAGGAATAATAAGTTATGGATTGTTGATTGGTCAGTTTCAAATTATTTTCCAAGGATAGTAGATATTGTTGTAACATCATGTAATTTGTGCTTAGACCCTGGAAGTAAAGAAAAAACTGCTAAAATGATTGGTTTCATAATAAATGAGTACGAAAAGTATAATAAACTAACCGAATATGAAAAAGAAATTTTGCCATTGTTTTTTGAGCTTGCAAATGCAATGGGTATAATACAAACAAATTATCAAAACTCAATTGGTAATCAAAGCGAGGAAAATAACTATTGGCTTAAAGTAAGTAGAAAGGGCCTAGAGTATTCAACAAATGAGTTTTGGAAACAAATATTTAATAACGATTCAGAAAGGAGAAGCAAAATGAAAGAGGTTTATGATTTTTTAAAGAAATGTGGCACATTCTATATTGCAACGGAGGAAGGAGAAAAGCCAAGAGTTAGACCTTTTGGAGTAGTAAATATTTTTGAAGACAAGTTATATATCCAAACAGGAAAATCTAAAAATGTATCAAAACAAATGCAGGTAAACCCAAATGTAGAGATATGTGCTTTTAAGGATGATACATGGGTAAGAATTGAAGGCAAGGTTGTAAGAGATGATAGGAAAGAAGCAAAAGAAAGTATGTTAAATGCTAATCCAATGCTAAAAAGTATGTATTCAGCAGATGACGACAATACAGAAGTTTTGTATTTTGAAAAGGCAAAAGCAACGTTTTATTCTTTTACATCGCAGCCAAAAGTAGTTGAATTTTAAGGAGCAAGACATGGAACGAAGAGATTTATATGATAAAGGAAGAAACATTACTGGCGAAACTATATTAAAAGGCGAAGCGATACCTATAGATAGATATATTGTAGTGGTTTTAGTTTTTATTAAGAACTCCGAAGGAAAGTTTTTGATTCAAAAAAGAAGCGAAATAAAAAATGGTAAATATGCAACAACGGGTGGACATGTAAAATCGGGCGAAAGTAGTGTTGAAGGCATAATAGCAGAAGTAGAGGAAGAAATTGGCTTAAAACTACGCCCCGATGACTTAACACTTTATTTTTCTGGTAGGTCAGATACAGAAAGAGTTTTCTTCGATGATTATTATGCTAAAATTGATATTGAAGATATAGGGAAATTAAAGCTTCAAGAAGATGAAGTAAGTTCTGTTAATTGGTTTTCTGAAGACGAAATAAAACAGTTAATGAAAGAAGATAAGTTTTTTGATAAACATTATGAAGAATTTGAGATTTTATTAGATTGGTTAAAGGAGCAAAGATAATATGGAGTCATTATGTGGAGCAGATTGTACTAATTGCGGATATGGTAAGAATAATAACTGTAAAGGATGTAGTAAAACAGATGGTTGCCCATTTGGAAGGCAATGTTTTATTGCTAAATACATATTAACAGGTGGCAAAGAGAATTATGAACTGTTTAAGAAGCAATTGGTAGACGAGATAAATGAATTAAATATATCAGGTATGCCCAAAATAAGCGATTTAATTCCGTTAAATGGCTCGTTTGTAAACTTAAGTTATCCTTTACCAAATGGACAAAATGCGGAGTTTCTGAATAATGACGATATATATTTGGGTACTCAAGTTGAATGCGAATTTAATGATGGTAATTTAATTAGATGCTTTGGAGTAGTGGTCAATATGGATTTTATACTTATTTCTGAGTATGGACCAAATGGCGATAATCCAGAAATTATTGTGTATAAAAAGAGGTAAAGTTATGGACAAGTATCTATCAGTAAAAAAGATATTTGAATTAAATGCAAATAAAGAAAATGCAATTCAAATGTCAAAGTATATGAGAAATATGTTTGAATTTTATGGATTACCCGCACCAAAGAGAAAAGAAGTATACGATGATTTCATAAAATCAGAAAAGAAAGCAAAAATGATAGATTGGGAATTTTTAGATGAGTGCTATAAAGATAATCATAGAGAATTTCAATATCTAGTTTTTGATTATTTACTTGCTATGAAAAAGTATGCCGTATACGAAGATATTTTTAAGATAAAAAAGTATATTTTAGATAAGTCTTGGTGGGATACGATAGATTTTTTGTGTAAGGTAATTGGTGATATTGGAGTTAGAGATATAAAGGTTAAAGATTTGATGTTAGATTGGTCGAAGGATGAAAATATCTGGCTAAAAAGAACAGCAATAGAGCATCAGCTTGGATTAAAAGAAAAAACAGACACAGAACTATTGAAAAAGATCGTAATAAATAATTTTGGTAGTAATGAGTTTTTTGTAAATAAAGCAATTGGATGGGCGTTACGAGATTATTCAAAAACTAATCCTGAATTTGTAAAAGATTTTATAAATACGTATAAAGATAAAATGAATAGTTTGAGTATAAAAGAAGCAAGTAAATATATTTAATATGAAAAAATAATTAACTTGTGGAGAAAATTATATTTATCATTATACAAAATTGGAGATAGAGTAGTTGAACTAAAAAAATAGATTAATGGTTATTACTATTAGTGAATAACTAAATAATAAATAAAAGAGAAAGGATAAAAAAAGATGGAAGAAAAATCTACAAATAAATTAAATAGAGATTATGTGACAAATCTTTTAATGCGACGCAGTGTAATAGCACTTTGTAGTGGAATAATTACTCTAGTATTTGCTTTTTATGGAATAGTTGCAGGGATAATTCGAACAGTTGAAGTGATGGAAATAAATGGCTTTTATAGTTTTATCTTTTATACAATGATTTCAAATACTTTTGCTGCTTTTTCTGTTACTTTGATAATTCCTTTTGCAGTTGAAGGAATTAAGAGAAAAAGTTTTATATTGCCTAAATGGATAGCTGTACTACATTATATTTCAGCTAATACTATTGCAATAACGATGTTTTTAGTTTTGGCTATTATGAGTTGGATAGCACCAGATAATGCTTTTGGAGGGGCCAACTTTATTACGCATGTCATTTGCCCAGTTTTAATACTAATTTCATTTTTTCAAATAGAAAATGGATACATTTATTCTTTAAAAAATATTATTTTGGCAGGTATTCCATTCTATATATATGTATTCATTTATTCTATTGAAGTATTTCTTATTGGAGAGGCAAATGGTGGTTGGATTGATATATATGAAGTTAAAGAACATATGTCACCTATTATTGCTGTACCAATGTTATTGTTTTTGGGATTTTGTGTAAGTTGGCTGGTTGCAATTATTTCCAATTTCTTAACTAAGAAACGAGTAAAAAAAAGGTTTTTATACTTGGAAAATGGTTTAGAACCTGTTGAAGCTAAAATAGAGGCTTATGGACTTGGAAGTATGATGAGCCAGATTAAAGATGAAAATAGTATTCTAATACCTTTAGACATTCTTAATTATATTGCAAAAAAATCTCATGTGAATACAGAAGATTTAATTAAGTCATACATAACTGGGCTAATAAACGGTCAAAAAGCAAGTAAAATAAATAACAAGTAAAATTGTAAAAGAAAAAATGAATGGAAACTAGGAAAAATGTCGTTTAACCACATTTTTTATGCTTCCTTATTTTTTCTTTGAAAAACTTTACCAACAAAATATATGATATGAAATAATATTAATTCAAGGCATAGTAACAAAGCTATATAACCTTTATTACCAAATATAGGAGTTGATATATTCCATAATAGTTTTGTTAATGGGAAATCACTAGGAGTAGTTAGTAACATATAACCTTTATCAAATGTTATATCAATATAATATATTGGAATTATAAGTAATAGTATAAATAGCGTTGATACCCAAACACCTTTATAAGTAGCTTTTGATTCGCCAATTGCAATTTTGAATACTCCATATACTACTATTAAACCATGGAATAAAAATTCATGTATTGAAAAGAAATTAAGCCATGGATACGTAGTACTAGGTGATACAATACCAAGTACACCACCAGGTAGAAATACGTATAACCATAACATATTAACAATTTTGTTATTTGGCCATAATGCATCAACTATTATAAATATCCCAGAAAACGTACATAAATGTAGAGGTACGTATGAATCTATGTAGTGTGGAAATAAAAAAGATATAAGAACTATTTTGACATATTCTAGTGCAAATATTGTTATTGCGCATATTTTTCTATATAAATCTTGTTTGTTTTTTGTAGTTTTCGAATATCTCTTTGCAACCAATATGCATATTAGTATAATAATTGCTAACCATATAATATGTCCCAAGGAAAATAATGGATGACCAACATTATAACCCTTATCCATTATATAGTGTTTTAACCACAAAAACTGTGGTATGTCTTTAATTGTACTCATATAATCTCCTTTGTATTTTAATAATATAATAATTATATTATAATAATATTATTAATTCAAATATAAAGTTATATAATGAGTTTAAAAATGTAATTAGATAGTTTTGTAAAGTTTATGGAGATGATTATAATACAGTTTATAGTGAGTTATGTATTATTCATAAAGAATTAAATTATGAATCATTTAATGATATAGAAGTTTTTTAAGAATATATGAAAAGAAGAAATACTAATAGTATCGATTAGGGTAAAGATGTAAAAATAAAAGGAGTTGATGTGGATGAATGAAAATAAAACTAATATTAACTGGTATCCAGGCCATATGGCAAAAGCCAAACGCGAAATAAAAGAAAACTTAAAATTAATCGATATAATAATCGAAATAATAGATGCTCGTATTCCACGTAGCAGTAGGAATCCAGATTTTGATGAAATAGTACTATCAAAGCCAAGAATAGTTGCCTTAAATAAAAGTGATATGTCGGACAAGCTTGTTAATGATTTATGGGTAAAGCGTCTTAAGGAAGAGGGTACACCTGTTACACTCATAAATGCATTAACTGGCAATGGCATAGGTGAAACAATGCGTCTTACCTCAAAACTTATGGAAGATAAACTAAATATGCATGCCGAAAAAGGTAGAATAGGTAAACCAATTCGTGCTTTAGTTCTTGGTATTCCAAATTCGGGTAAATCTTCTTTTATAAATAAAGTGGCAGGAAGGCAAGTGGCTGTAGTTGGCAATAAGCCAGGTGTTACGAAGGAAGGTAAATGGATAAAAACAAACTTTGGTGTAGAACTTATGGATACTCCGGGTATTTTGTGGCCAAAGTTTGAAAATGAAGAAACTGCACTTCATTTAGCATATACAGGTGCGATAAAGTATGAACTGCTTGATAATACTGAACTTACACTAAAGCTTATAGAGGAGTTAAAAGAAAATTATAGTGAAGAGTTAAAAACGCGTTATAAATTAGAAGATATCGATGGTACTCCATTATCTATATATGAAAAAATAGGTAAAAATAGAGGATATTTAATTTCAGGTGGAGAAATAGATTATGAACGAACCGCCAATATGATAG
Source organism: Clostridia bacterium (assembly GCA_017450465.1). GTDB lineage: Bacteria > Bacillota > Clostridia > TANB77 > RGIG9151 > RGIG3495. Next base: position 62,119 of record JAFSUW010000007.1, read on the forward strand.
TAGATGAATTTAGGAAAGGTATAATCGGGAGAATATCGCTAGAACGCCCGTAAGAAAGGACAAACTTATGGAATTTATACCAATAAATAAAGACGCAAAAATGACAGAAGCAAGAATAAAAAAATACGAAGCAGAAAAAATAAGATTAAGCAATATGCTAAAATTTGAAAACCCACTATATTTGCAGGGTGTAAAGTATATTGGTGGCATCGATGAAGTGGGGCGTGGACCGCTTGCTGGCCCTGTTGTTACATGTTGCTATACGCCTAAAAAAGATGTACTAATAGAAGGGGTAAACGACTCAAAAAAAGTATCTGAGAAGAAACGTGAAGAACTATTTGATATACTTGTAGAAAATGCTGAAAGTTATGGAATAGGCATAATGAACGAAAAAGTAATTGATGATATAAACATATTAAATGCAACGCATAAGGCAATGCTTGAAGCGATTGATAAGTCTACAATATATCCAGAACACATATTGATAGACGCAGAACACTTAAAAACGGAAATACCTCAAACCGCAATAATAAAAGGTGATATGTATAGTTATGCTATAGCATGCGCTTCAATTGTTGCTAAAGTTACAAGGGACAGAATGATGATGGCATATGATGAAATATATCCGCAGTATGGATTTGCAAAAAACAAAGGTTATGGCACTAAAGAACATATTGATGCGATACTAAAATATGGACCATGCCCAATACATAGAAAGAGTTTTCTCAAAAACATTTTGTAAAGGAAGATGATTAATATGCGAGTTGATGATATTAATTATGTAGGAGCAATAAACCCAGATAAGCCAAAGGACAGATTCCAAAAAGGAAGACGTTTTAAGGCAAGAGTAAAAAATATAACACCAAATACAGTGGAACTTGAAGTAGAAGAGGGCATAATGACAGCAGGAATTGCAACTAATATGGGCGTTCATATAGGAGATATTGCGGAATTTGAGGTAACCGCAAGAACTGATGATAGGATAGAACTAAAGCATATAAAGCAAGAAAAGATAGATGAAGGTTTCGATATGCGAATATAGGAGGACTATGGAAAAATACAATAAAACTGTAGGCAACTTTGGCGAAGAAATGGCGACAAAGTACATTGAAAAGCAACATTACAAAATACTTGATAGAAACTTTAATACACGTCTTGGAGAACTTGATATAGTAGCATTAAATAAAGATTGTTTATGCTTTATTGAAGTAAAAACGCGTACTACAGATAAATACGGTAAGCCGATGGATGCAGTAAACTACGTAAAAAGAAATCATTTGATAAATGCTGCAAAAATATACATAACAAAAAATAAATTAATAAATTATAAAGCACGTTTTGATATAGTTGAAGTTTTTGTAAAAAAAGACGATAATAATTTTGAAGTAGAAAAAATTAATTTAATAAAAAATGCATTTATGTGTTAAAGGAGGGTTTTTGGTGAGGATATACGATACAATTGCTAAAAAACGTGATGGACTTACCCTTACAGATGAAGAAATAGAATTTTTTGTAGAAGAATTTGTAAAAGGAAATGTAACAGATTATCAAGCATCTGCCCTACTTATGGCAATATATATACGTGGCATGGATATAAAAGAAACATCGTGTCTTACAAAAGCAATGGCACACTCAGGAGACATGGTAGACCTTTCAAAAATAAATGGCATAAAAGTAGATAAGCATAGTACCGGTGGTGTTGGCGATAAAACAACATTAATAGTTGCACCAATTGTAGCATCATTCGGTGTTCCAGTAGCAAAAATGTCTGGGCGTGGACTTGGGCATTCGGGTGGTACAATAGATAAATTAGAATCAATACCGGGCTTTAGGACAGCACTTTCAGAAGAAGAGTTTATAAATAATGTAAATAGTATAAATTTTGCATTGGCAGGACAAACAGGCAATTTAGTGCCTGCTGATAAAAAATTATATGCACTTCGTGATGTAACGGCAACTGTAGAAAGTGTTCCACTTATTGCATCAAGTGTAATGAGTAAAAAAATAGCGGGTGGTGCAGATGCAATAGTGTTAGACGTAAAATGCGGTAGCGGTGCATTTATGAAAACACTAGGCGATGCGACAACTCTTGCAAAAGCAATGGTACAAATAGGTACAGAATTAAATAGAAAAACAGTAGCATTAATTACTAATATGAATGAACCACTTGGCGAATATGTTGGTAATTCGGTTGAAATAAAAGAAGTACTAACCACATTAAAAGGTAATGGGCCAGAGGACTTAACAACGCTTTGCGTAGAACTTGCAACACATATGTTGATTCTTGCAGGTAAAGGCAGCGAAGAAGAAATTAGAGAAAAAGTAAAAGAGAAAATAAAAAATGGTGAAGCATTAGATAAATTTATGGAATTTGTGAAAGCACAAGGGGGCACTTTAGATATTGATGGCACAAACTTAAAAGTTGCATCAAATACAATAAAAATAAAAGCAGGACACAAGGGTTATGTAAAAGCAATAGATACTGAGGCAATAGGAATAGCCACTGTACTAATGGGCGGAGGTAGATTAAAGAAAGAAGACACCATAGATTATTCGGTTGGATTAAAGATAAACAAAAAAATTGGCGATTATGTAGATGAAGATACGGATATTGCAGAGATATACACTAATAAAGAAGATAACGAGGAAATAATTAATAAAATACAAACAGCATATAATTATAGTGATGAATTAGTAAAAAAATCTGATATAATATATAATATAATTAAATAAAGGAGGCCCTTTATGAAATGTCCTTTTTGTTATACACCAGAAAGCAAGGTAATAGATAGTCGTGCAGCCGACAATGGAATGAGTATAAAAAGAAGACGTGAATGTGTTGGTTGTGGTAAAAAATTTACTACTTATGAACGGGTAGAAGAAATAATGCTAATGGTAGTAAAGAAAGATGGAAGTAGGCAAGCATTTGATAGAAGAAAGTTAACGAATGGAATAATTCGTGCTTGTGAAAAAAGGCCAATTACAGCAGAACAAATTGAAGAAATTGTATCAAACATTGAAACACAAATCTACAATAAGCTAAACAAAGAAATATCTACACAAGAGATAGGCGAACTCGTAATGGAGAGCTTAAAGAAGGTAGATGATGTTGCGTATGTTAGATTTGCGTCAGTTTATCGACAATTTAAAGATGTAAATACGTTTATGGATGAGATAAAAAAATTAATGGATAAGAAATAATTTGTAAAACACTAAGGAGGAAACTAAAGATATGAATATATCATTTTTAGGTGCAGCAAAAACTGTTACAGGTTCATGTTTTATGGTTACAACCAATAAGTACAAATTTTTGGTTGACTGTGGTATGTTTCAAGGGCAAAACAAAGAGGTAATGTTAAATGTTGATGATTTCACATTTGACCCAAAGACAATTGATTTTATGATACTTACTCATGCCCACATAGACCATTCAGGAAGGATACCAAAACTATGTAATGATGGTTTTACCGGTAAAATTTATACCACAAAAGCAACAACGGACCTTTGTAGCATAATGTTACCTGATAGTGGTCACATTCAAGAGATGGAAATAGATTGGATAAATAAAAAGCGTATAAGAGCAGGCAAACACGTAATCCCACCTTTATATACAGCAGAAGATGCAATTAGATGTCTTACACAATTTGAACCACAAAGATATAATGAGCCAGTGTTTATAAATGAAGATGTAAAAGTAGTGTTTAGGGATGCTGGTCATATGCTTGGTTCAGCAATAATCGAACTTTGGATAAAAGAAAATGGAAAAGAAACAAAAGCAGTATTTACAGGCGATATAGGAAATTATGATACTCCTATACTTCGTGATCCAGAATTTGTTTCATCAGCAGACTTTTTAGTAATGGAATCAACTTATGGTGATAGAGATCATCAAAATAGAGAAGATAGATTTGAACAATTCTTAGATATAGTAAATGATACTTTAGATAAAGGCGGAAGGGTAGTAATACCATCATTTGCAGTAGGAAGGACACAAGAAATAGTATATGGCTTAAACCAAAATAAAGAAGTATATGGCGAAAAGTATGAAAGATTATTAAAAATACCAGTATATGTAGATAGTCCGCTTGCAGTATCAGCAACCGAAATTTATAGAAGAAATGTTGATTGTTACGACGAAGAAGCAAGAAAATATATAATGGAAGGCGAAAATCCGGTAGATTTTCCAACACTTCGCTTAACACATACAGTAGAAGAATCAAAAGCAATAAACGAAGACCACGAACCTGCTATGATAATATCAGCAAGTGGTATGTGCGAAGCAGGAAGAATAAGACACCATTTAAAACATCACTTGTGGAATGAAAATGATACAGTGCTATTTGTAGGATATCAAGCATTGGGAACGTTAGGACGTAGACTTATAGATGGTGAAAAGCAAGTAAGAATATTTGGTGAAGATATAACGGTAAATGCAAGAATAGAATATATAGAAGGTTTCTCAGGTCATGCCGACCAAACTGCTTTGTTAAACTGGATAGCACATATCGATAAAAAACCATCAAATGTGTTTATAGTTCATGGTGAAGAAGGGGCTCAAGAAGTATTTGCAAACTTAATTAAAGAACAATTTGGATTAAACGTAATAATTCCAAACCGTGGTGATGTATTTGAAATTAGTGATCTCCGTATTAATCAAGTTGGCGAAGAAGCTCGTGAACGTAAATATAGGTTTATGTGCTTAGAAATACTTGAAAAACTTGAACTATTAAAAGACGAAGTAGACGAAATGTATTTAATGATAAAAGAAGATTTGCGACATGGGATGGATCAAGATGAATTTGAAGGATTAAAAGTAAAACTTAGAAATATAGAAAAATCAATAATAAGTGCACTAGAGTAAAAAGATGGCTTTACGCCATCTTTTTTTATGCCAAAATTAATTAAAAAAATTTGTTGAATATTGTAAAAAAATATAATATAGTATGCTTAGGTGGTATGCATGAAAATCAAAGTGGTATATGAAGATAACCATATAATAGTAGTAGAAAAGCCATATGGGATACCAACGCAAGCAGATTCATCAAATGATATTGATATGCAAACATTAGTAAAAAATTATGTAAAAGAGAAATACAATAAGCCAGGTAATGTTTTTATCGGTATTGTTCATAGGTTGGACCGAAATGTTGGTGGAATAATGGTATTTGCAAGGACATCAAAGGCAGCAGCAAGGTTATCTGAAGAAATACGAACGCATAGATTCAAAAAAACATACCTTGCAAAAGTAGAGGGAGTAATAGAAGAAAAAGCAGGAGTTTTCAAGGATTACTTATTAAAAGATGAAGAAAAAAATATGGTAAAAGTAGTACCAGCTAATACACCAAATGCTAAAGAAGCAGAACTTGATTATGAAGTAATAAAAGTTGAGGATAAAAAAACTTTTGTAAAAATAAATTTGCATACAGGACGTTCGCACCAGATTCGTGTTCAGTTTGCTTCGCGTGGACATGCTTTAGTAGGCGACACCAAATACGGTAAAATTGGCGCAAAGCACATATTTTTATGGGCATATAAAGTTAGTTTTAAGCATCCGGTAAAAGATGAAATTATGAATTTTACTTTAGAACCAAGTAGGGGATTTTTTTCTTTAATTTGACAAAATTTTTCAAAAAAATGAAGTTTTTTTAAAAAAAGTATATTGAAAGGTTGAAAAAATGCCGATAAATATATAAAAGGGGAATATTTGAACCTTGAAAATTTGACATTCCTTTTGCAAGTTTACATATTGTGATATTGGCTTTTTAATAAAAAACATATAAAGTTTTAAAAAAAAGTGTCGATATTCTAATAGTAGATATAGCAAAAAAGGGGTGAGTTATTCTGGCCAATTATATTTATACAGCCGTAGATAATACGGGCAAAAGAATAAAAAATTCTATAGAAGCTTCAAGCAAAGAAGCTGTTATGTCGCTTTTAAAATCAAGAGGAATATATGTTATTTCTGTTGATGAAGAAACAATATTTAATAAAGACTTAAATATTGGCGGCAATGGTGAAATAAAACCAAAACAGCTTGCACTTTTTGCAAAACAGTTTTCAATGTTACTTAAAGCCGGAATATCAATTGCAGAATCACTTGAAATATTAAGAGATCAATTAGAAGACAAAAAAATGGTTAAAGTTGTAAGTGATATAAGTGATGAAGTGCAAAAAGGTGCGCCACTATCTGTAGCAATGCGTAGTACAGAAAAGTTACCTGCATTATTTGTAAACACAGTAGAAGCAGGTGAAGGTGGCGGTTTTCTAGATGAAGTAATGGTAAGTATGACAGATTATTATGAAAAAACCACTAAACTTTCTTCAAAAGTAAAAAGTGCAATGATATATCCATCACTAGTTTTGATAGTAACGGTTGCGGTAAGCTACATTCTTGTAACCAAAGTTGTTCCAACATTCGCTGAAATGTTTGCTTCTATGGATTTGGAGTTGCCGTTTTTAACAAGAATGTTAATGGCAGTTGGTGATTTCTTTAATTCTTGGTGGCTATTATTACTAGTATTAATTATAGCTGCTGTGGTTGGAATTAGATATTACATAAAAACTCCAATGGGTAGATATAATAAAGATTTACTGTTTTTAAAAATACCTCTAATAAAAGCATTGGTATTAAAATCAGTAATATCTAGATTTGCAAGAACATTAGGAATTCTATTAAAAACAGGCGTTCCGATGATTACAGCAATAGAATATTCATCGGCGGTATTAAATAATGCCGTAATGGAAAAAGCAATGCAGACAGTAAAAGCAGATGTAACAAGTGGTAGTAACTTGTCAACACCAATACAAAAAGTAGAGCTTTTCCCTAAGATGGTAGTTTCTATGATAAAGATTGGTGAGGAAACAGGTGCTGTTGATGAAATGATGGACAAATGCGCAGACTTCTACGATGAAGAAGTAGAAGTATTATCTGGGCGTGTTACATCTCTTATCGAACCATTAATCATTTTGATATTAGCAGGAATAGTTGGTACTATAGTAATGGCAATTGTTTTACCAATGTTCGGAATGTTTGAAGGATTAGATATGTAATAGGAATTTTGAATATAAAACATTATAAAGTAAGGAGGTAAGAATATGGAGCTAAAAGGTAAAAAAGGATTTACGTTAATTGAACTAATTATCGTAATAGCAATTCTTGGTATAATTGCATTGATTGCAGTACCAAATTTGGCAGGTATCCGTCAAAGAGCACAAGTAAGTGCAGATAAACGTACTGCTGAACAAATAGGAAAAGCTGTAAGAATATGGGCAACAGATATTGATGCAGCAGCCAGAACAATACCAACAGCAATAACAGAATATGATGCTGGTGGTACTCTTTCAGGATTGTGTCCAGCATATATCTCTAGTGGATATAAAGCAAAATCATATCCAGGAGGTGAAGGCGTATATTATGTTTCGTCTTATGGTAGTGGAGTAAACAATGCAGACCAAAAAATATGGGTTGGAATTGGGCTAGGTGGTGACGCGCCAGCAAAACCTGCAGCAATTGGTTCCACTACTACTGTAACATATGATGGATCTGCAGCAGCTTGGGCGTATGCAGAAAAATAATAAAAGGAAGTAAATAGAATTTAAGGAGGAATAAAAATGAGCATAAGAAGTAAAAAAGGTTTTACATTAATTGAATTGATTATCGTAATAGCAATTCTTGGTATTATAGCGTTAATCGCAGTACCAAACTTAGCAGGTATTCGTCAAAGAGCACAAGTAAGTGCAGACAAACGTACTGCAGAACAAATAGGTAAAGCAGTAAGAATATGGGCAACAGATATTGATGCTGCAACAGCACATAACCTTCCAGCAAATACGGCAGCAGGTGTACAATATGACTCTACAGGAACACCTAAGTTAGATGGTTTATGTCCAGCATATATAAGTGCAGGGTATACAGCAAAATCATTAGGAAGTACAGCAGGTAAATATTATGTATCAACATATGAACCAGCAACTGGTAGTGTAAATAGTGCTAATCAAAAAATTTGTGTATGGATAGGAACAGCAGCACCAGCCGCTGTAACAGCTGGTAGAAATGCAGCACCTACAGTTGATTATGCAGGTGGAACAGCAGCATGGGCATATGCAGAGAAATAGGAAGTAATAATATTTTATATATTTAAGGAGGAATAAAAATGAGCATAAGAAGTAAAAAAGGTTTTACATTAATTGAATTGATTATCGTAATAGCAATTCTTGGTATTATAGCGTTAATCGCAGTACCAAACTTAGCAGGTATCCGTCAAAGAGCACAAGTAAGTGCAGACAAACGTACAGCAGAGCAAATAGGTAAAGCAGTAAGAATATGGGCAACAGATATTGATGCTGGTGCAAGAAATATTCAAACTGGTGCTCCAGTTGAATATAGTACAATATCAGGTTTATGCCCTGCATACATAAGTAGTGGTTATACAGCAAAATCATATAAAGGCGGAAATGGTCAATATTATGTATCATCATTTGGTACAGGCGTAAATAACGCTGAGCAGAAGATATATGTTTATATAGGAGCTTCTGGATCAGCACCTACAGGAACACCAACATCAGCAACACCTGCTTATGATGGTTCAATTACAGCTTCTGGTGTATCAGCTGCGCATCTAGCATTTGCTGAGAAATAATTAAATATTGTCATAGATTAGTTATCGCAATAAAGTGTAAACTTTTTTGCGATAACTATTTGTGCTATTAAGAGAAAGGAATTACTTATGATTAAATTTAATAGGGGAAGCATTGCCTTGACTGTTGCAGCAGGAATGTGTTTTGCAATAATTGCTGTTCCAGCTGTTATAGTACCAATAGTAGGCGCATCAAGTTTGACCCAGACGAGGCAAGAGGCACAAGTAAGGACAGATATACGAACTGCAGAACAAATAGGAAAAGCATTAAGGATATGGGCAACAGATATAGATGCAGATGGAGATAGGACTTTACCTAGTGAGCCATTAGAATATAGCGAAGTTTATGGCCTTACACCAGCATATATAAGTTCTGGTTATACGGCAAAGTCTTTAGCATTAGGTACAGGAAAATATTACGTTACTTCTGTTGGTACAGGCTATTATAAAAAAATATGTGTTTATATAGGTGAAGAACCACCTACTCAGCCAACTGATGCCATTACTGTAGATTATGATGGATTAATGCCTGGCTGGGCATATGCAGAAAGATAAAATTATACAAAGGAGAAGAAATAACTATGAGCAATTCAACAAAGGTTGCTTTAATAGTACTAGCTTGTCTATTAATACCAGCAATATTGTTTTTTGGATTAATAGCGTTAATTGCAGTACCAAACTTATCAGGTATACGAACTCGTGCGCAAGTAAGTGCAGATAAAAGAACAGCTGAAACAATTGGTAAGGCGGTAAGAATATGGGTAACTGATATTTACGATGAAAATGGTCAAAAGATAGAAAGAGAATTACCTGATGATCCTGTTGAATATAGCGAGATTGAAGGATTATGTCCAGCATATATATCATCAGGTTATACAGCAAGATCATTAAATAGAAAAACAGGAAGCTATTATGTATCTTATTATACATATCCGGATGATGAACACCAAAAAATATGTGTTTATATAGGAAACGAGAAACCAAGTAAACCCGAAAGTTCTGTAAACGTATTTTATGATGGTAGCAGATCTGATTGGGCTTATGTAGAAAAGTGATACTTAAATTGAAAGGAAGGTTACATATGAGGAGGAACGAAAAAGGTTTTACATTAATTGAGCTAATTATTGTAATAGCAATATTAGGAATTATAGCATTAATTGCAGTACCAAACTTAGCAGGTATAAGACAACGTTCGCAAGTAAGTGCAGATATAAGAACTGCTGAAACAATTGGTAAGTCAATAAGAATTTGGCAAACAGATGCTGATGCAGCAAATGATGGTTTATTAAGAAGAATTCCATACAACGATGGAGATAATACAACAGATGATATTTTATACTATGCATATTATGATAGCACAGGTGGATTTTTTAAATTTGCTGGTATAGACTATTATGTTGGTACTGGATATGTAGCAAAATCAATGAGCCCTGAGGCAACATATTTTATTTCATCAATAGGTCAAGGCGTTAATGATTCAGAATTAAAAATCTTGGTAGGAATAGATGAACCGAATGCGGATGGTAAGACACCTAAAACTTTAGTTTTACCAGATCCATCTGAACCAAGAGAAAATGTAGTAACATATCAAGGTGGAGAAGCCGGTTGGGCTTATTATGAGAGATAATATGGGAATTTATTATGGCACAATTATATTTATAGTAGGCTTATTAATAGGAAGTTTCTTAAATGTATGTATTTATAGAATCCCACGACATGAATCAATAGCATTTGGTGCGTCCCACTGTACAAATTGTGGTAAACGCATCAAATGGTATGATTTGATACCAGTTATAAGTTTTATAATTCTTGGTGGCAAATGTCGTAGTTGTAAAGAAAAGATATCAATACAGTATCCACTAATAGAGGCGTTAAATGCTACTATATATTTATGTATATATGTTTTTTTCAAATTAAGTATTATTACCCTTTTATTATCTACTATTTCATCTATATTAATAGTAATGCTCATGATAAAACTACTCAAAAAAGGATAAAGCAGAATATATAAATTTCAGAAGAATGTGTCTTCACATCCTTTTGGAACTTGTACATTGTGTGTAAGTAGGAAGGTGAACGAATGAAAAACTTGAATAGAGAACTTAAGATAAATAGTAAAAAAATATCATCATCAATAAAACGTGTTTTAAATGGTTCTGAAAGATATTTAGTATTAGAAGTTGGAAACCATACCACAAAGATGATTGAATTTGTTCTAGAAAACGAGCTAATAAAAATCTTAAAAGGTTTCGTTCTTTCAACACCAGCAGGAATAATTAATGATGGTATTATTAGTAATATTTCAGAATTAGTACCTGTTTTAGAACAAAAGATGAAGGACGAGCATATAATCAATAAGAACTTGATTATATCACTTTCTTCTTCAGAAATAATTACACGTGAGATGGTAGTGCCAAGGATAAAACCAGAAGAACTAGATAAATTTATTCTTGCCAATTCAACAGATATATTTCCAGTTAAGCTTAATACTTATTCTTTAGGATATAGTGTAATTGAGGAGTTTGTAGATAAAGCTGTTGAAATGAGTAGAATAATGATTGCAGCAATTCCAAACACTCTTATCACGCCATATATAAATTTAGCTACTGAATTAAAATTAAACTTAGTATCATTTAATTTTGCAGGATATGAAATATATAACTTTGTAGATTTTGAAATGGACGACAAAGATAATGGATATATGATTATAGATATAGGCGCAGAAAATACTAATTTGGCAATTGTACATAAAGGTATATTAAAATTTAACCGTTCATTAAATAAAGGTTCAAAAGAAATTACTGAAGCAATTATGCAGAAGATGAAGTGCAACTTGGCAAAAGCAGAGCAGTTGAAAAAACAATATAATAGTGTATTAATACTCGGAAACTTAAAAGAAGATGCAGATGTGTATACAGTTGCAAAGATTAATCAGGAAGTTATAACTGATATAATGCAGGATATCGTAAGGATAATTGATTTCTACAACGCAAATAACGCTAAAGCAAAAATACAAAAAGTATATTTGACAGGACTTGGAAGTAAAATATCTGGCCTAGAAGAATTTGTTGGTAACATACTTGGTTTTGATACTGTAAGAATGAAAGAATTAAACAAAGTAATATTCGAAGGCGAATCTAAACGTCTTAGAACTAGACAACTTAGTTTTGTAAAATGTATTGGCGCTGTAAGGTTAGGCGAAAGAAAATTCAAGTTTATACAATCGACAGTTAAGTTACCTCATTTAGGTATTTTGGTTAATCCGTTATTCTATAAAATAGCGGCATGTATTATATTAATTTTTGCATTAGTACCTGCGATAATTAATTTTAGATCTTATTTTATAAAAGAGAAGATACGAGAATATAATGCGTATATTGACTCCAACACTGAAATAACAGCACTTCAAAATGCTATAAATAGTGAAAAATCTGAACTTGAGCATTATCAAAGCTTAAATGCAGGTGCAGGATTTGGAGCAGAGACTTTTGTAGAAGATTTACAAAAGATAGAAGCTATAATTAAAGATATGTCAGATGAAGTAAAAATAAGAATTGATAGATATGCATTTACAAGAGATACAATCCAAATTGCATGTGTTGCAATACCAGTAGATGGTGTGGATGAAGCAATATATGTAAATTCACCATATGATTTTAGGGATAGACTAAGTGAATATTTCGATTGGGAAGGAAGAAACTTAAAACCAGAAGATTTTACATTAACATTAACAGTCAGAAGATAAGGTGTAAAAGGGGAGAAACAAATGAAATTTTTTAAGGAACACGCAAAAGAGCTTGGGGCTATATTATTAATAGTACTTATTTGTGGTGGCTTATTGTATTTATCAAACGTACTTTTAAAAAAGCAAGATGAGTATGTTATTGAAAGAGAGATAGCCCAAAATAGGTATAACACTATTGCAAGTGGTGAAACATCAGTTGAAATATTAAATGAAGAATTAGAGGAAATTGTTACTGAGAAAGAACGGCTTGCTGCTAAATTAAAAGAAGATTATAGAATTCAAGATGCAAACTTAGATTTAATAGAAATTATAAAAACAACAGATTTCATAGATATAGAAAATTGTACAGTTACTGAGCCGGAAGTAGATGAAGGTGCTACGTATAAAAGAGTAGAAGTAAGAGTAAAGAGTTTTTACGGACACTATAGTCAGATAAAAGATTTTATGGAATTCTTAAACGAGTTTTCTACTAAGGTTACAATAGATAGTATGGAGTTTGAGAGAGACAAAGCAACAAATAGTATGAATGGACGGACATTAGTTTTCACACTTTATGGATTAGCATAGGAGGAACTATGAACATAAGAAAAGTAGCAATAGTTATAAGTTTAGTTTCATTAGTAGCATGTAATAATACGCAAAGTAGCACGGCTGTAGAAGATCCAGAATTTGTATTTAAAAAAGAGTTAAAACAAATTTATTCGTTGTATGAAGATGAAGCTAAAACTTTAATTGCAGACATGACAGAAGAAAAAGTTGGTGTTTTAGTAGAAAATATGTTAGATGTCGCAGGGATAGAAGATGCGAGTGTTTTGTTTGGTGATAGTAAGGTTGGTATAGTAAGGAGTGAAGGCAAAAGGATTAATGCACAAAAAATGCCAGTTACTATAAATTTTGATGCAGACGAAAAATCCACAAAAGAGTTTTTTAATCAAGTAATTGCATTAGATACTAGAGTACTTATAAATGATATAGCAATATCATATTTAGATGAAAAGTATACGTCTGATTGTTCATTTGTTTTTTGTGGAACAGAAGAACAAGATGATACATTAAATATGGCTCAAGGTGTAATGACAATAGAAGAATTAAGCCCACATATTGAGGAGCAGGAAGACAAAATAATTTTACGAGATAATGATTTACTTATGGTAATAAGACCATTTAATTCAGATTCGGCAGCAATTTCGTTTGGTAGTAGTAAAGATACTTTAGGTAGTTCATATGTATATTTTAATACAAATGAAAAAATAAATTTTGACATTAATTTTACATATGAAAACAAAAAATATTATTGTAGTTATAATGATATTAATGGAAACACTATAAGAACTGAATTAAACATAGATGATAAAGATATTTTATTAGATATTTTAAGTTGTAAAAAAGAAAAGCAAGAAGACATGATAGGCATAAATCTTGTAGTAACAAATAATACAGATAAAAAGGTAAGTGTAAAGGTATTTGATGATAGCTCAAGAAGAGTAACTATAAATGTTCAAGGTAAAAATGTGGGGGTCGAAAAGTAATGAAATTACGAAGTAGGAAAGGTATGACATTGTTAGAAATTGTGGTAGCAATTGCACTTGTCGCGGTTGTGTCTATTCCTATTGGTAAAATGATTACAGATTCATTAAAGTATCAATCTAGAGCTCAAAAAGTGTCCAAAGCAAATGAAGCAGCACAGTTTATGCTAGACTATTTACAAAATGGACAAGCAACCGATCTTTTTGATGAACCAACAAGTGAGATTACCTTAACAGATTTTTGTGATAAAGTTGGATTTGATATTAATTTCATGTATGGTTATGGATATGGTTATGGATATGGCTATGGTTATGGTTATGGCTATGGTTACGGTGGTGGTGTAAACGATAATGGAATTTTCTCAAGACCATATTTAGCAACTATAGAATCAGAAAAACTTACCAATGCAATAGCAACAACAGAAAACTTTACATCTATACCAAGTACATTTAATGGAGAAGTCGTTTTATCAAGTGAAGGCATTGGATATGGCGGTGATATGGGCGTTACAATAAACAATAAAGATATAATAGTAAATAACATATATGGAAGTGATAATAATAATTTAAGAATTGTAAATAATACAGGAGTATATCCAACAGTTAATATAAAAAATAATACAAGCACAGAATTAAAAGTGTATAAAGATAGTGATATTACAGTTAATGTATTAAATGGTAGTGTAAGAACATTAAATATGAGTAAAAATAGTGCAAATAATGGTATCTATAATTTATATAAAGTAAGAATAACAGTAACCGATGAAGAGGATCCTTCAATACAGTCTACAATTGAAACAACACTAAAAGTTTTAGAGAATTTCTAAATTAGTTACTAAAGAGGTGGTAAAATTTGCAAAGGAACAATAAAGGAATGTCATTATTAGAAATACTTGTTGCAATAGCACTTTTAGCAGTAGTTGCTATTCCACTTGGCAGATTCTTTATTGGTTCTGTAAGTTTTCAAGCAAAAAATCAAAAATTATCACAAGATAGTGAAGTAGCATCATTTATAGTTGAACAATTAAAAAATGGTAATGGAACTAATTATCTAAGTAATGCTACTTCAACATTTAAATTTAGCCAGTTCTGTAATGGAATAGGTGCTACAAATAATTTTGGTAGAGATTTTAATGTAAAATTAGAATCAACTAAAATTTCAGAAGCTGTATCTAGTTCAGAAAATTTTATAAGTATGCCAGATACTTATAATGGAGTGGTAAAAGTATCAAATTCTGGTATTACATATAGTGGAGATATATCAGTAACAGTTGATGGCAAGACAGTAACTATAAACAATATATATGGGAGTAGTAACAATAAGTTAAAAATTGAAAATGAGACATCAGTTTTTCCTGAAATAAACTTAAAAAATTTATCTTCAACTTCGTTAAATGTGTATAAGGATAAAGATATTTTGGTAAATGTTTTGACAGGAAACATAAACCAAATTAACTTAAATAGTTCAGATAACAATGTTTATAATCTATATAAAATAAAAGTTACAGTAACTGAAGTAAACGACAATACTATATCTAATACTTTAGATACAACAATAAAAGTGTTGGATAACTTAAAATAAAATTGAATGGAGAGTAATATGAAAAAATTACGGAAAGGGACAGCATTAACAACAACAATATTAGTTATATTTGTTTGTATATTAATTGGTTCTGCGGTTTTGAATCTAGTTGTTTATAACTATCAGTTAAGAACGCTGGATTTGAAAATAAAAAAAGTAGAGTACAAGAACGAAATTATGATGGACAAATTGTACGAAATAACGCAGAGTTCAATTATTGCTTCTATAGGTATGGCCAAAAAATATGCTATAAATGCAGTAGATAAAGCTGTTGAAGAAGAAATATATAATTATCAAAGATTAGAAGATGAGCGTAGACGTTTATCACTTGAGTGGCAGAATAATTTGGGCGATATAATTTTTGACTCAGGAGAAGCATATCAAGAGGAAATGAATAACTACGTAGAAGAAAATTTGGGCGATGAGTTTAAGTCAATGGTATTTAATTTGACTGATGCTGGTGTCCAAAATCAATTTAAAATTCAGGCAGCGTATAATCATGTTTTCCAAGAGTTATATAAGTATAGTTTAGATAGAGATTATGATATAGCAATAGATGAGGCAATAAGCGCAAATCTTTCGTTGGCAGAGATAAACAGCTTAAATACACTAGAAGAAAATATAAGAAACGTTTCAAATTATGCAGATGTTGTACCAAATCCAAGCCAGAATATATTTTTATCAAATAAGACAGGTTTCAATAATAAAATAAAACAAGCAAGCTTAACAGAATGTGTATATATGGATAATTCGTTACGCTTTGGTACTGTAAATCAATGTTTTGTTTTATCAAATGAAATTTGGTATAAAGTAAAAGGTACACCAACAGCAACAGTATCTGCAGATTTTGTTATAGCAGTTCCAAACTTTAATGATGTGGCATCATTAGAGCAAAAGGTAGTAGAATTTAACAATCCACTTGTCGGAAATGCAGCACTAATTGCTGGTGGACAAATTAAATTTAATAGTGGCAGTACGACGAATATATATGGTAATGCAATAGCATTGGGAACATCTCCATTAACAGCAGGAGTTACGTTGACTTCAGCAACAGCAAACGTTGAAGGGAAACTTATAACACCAAACAATATAGATCTTACGACATCAACATTAAGTACATCGACTGTGTACTATCAAAATATGTTCTTAAAAGGAACAACGCAAAGTAATGTTAACTTTAATGGTGATGTTTACGCAAAAGACGATTTAGAAATAGAAACTAGTAAATTTACAATAAATCAATCAACTGGAAATTATTATGGATTTAATGATGTAAATGGTAGTGGACCTGATGAAAGTAGTAGTATAATAATAAATGCCAATAGCATAGATACTAGTTCAACAATAACACTTAATAATCTATATTTAGCAGGAAGGGCATTCATAGATAAAGTACTAAATGTAGATAATCCATCTGAAATGTATAAAACGGGTGAAAGTATAGGTGTAAAAGGAAACTATGTTGTATATCAAAATCCAATTCTAGATGAATCGAGTAACTATTATATAAATAGGGTAAATTATGCATCGTATTTATATAACAATTCGGTGCCATGGAATTTAGTAAATACATTTGCTGGAGAAACGTTAAATACTCAAATTGCGGATTTTGATGTAAATCATAAATGGAGATATTTTGTAGAAGCAGCAAGAAATTCGATTGGTTCAATAAGGATACCAAAGATAACAATTAACACGATAAAATATATGCAAGGTGCAGGAGTAGGGCGCATAGGTTCATCGGGAAGTTTCGGCGTTATAGATGCACAGTTATTTGGAAACAGTGATGACCCAGCATTTAGAACAAACTGTGCAAATGAGTTTGAATTACAAACAAAATACTTCGGATGTGGGTATAATAAGAAAGAATATATATTTGGTGCAAATGGTTGGTTAAATACTATAACAACCGCCTATACTACATCAACACAGCCTATATATATATCAAATAGTAGTATAACCTTATCGGCTGCTCAATTAGCAAATTATAAAGTTGTAATTGCTAGTGGTGATATAACTATAAATGCTGGAACAAGTGGCAACTTCTATGGTTTAATGATAGCAGGTGGAAACATAAATATAAATGGAACCTTAAATGTTCATAGTTCTAAAAACGAAATAATAAACATGATTTTAACAGGTGCACAAGATACAACGTCTACTCCAGAAAGAAAATTGTATACACTATTCAAAGATGACGGAAGTGGCACAAGATATGTAATAACAGTAGTTGGAGATGGATACATAGATATAGGTGGAATTTTAGGTATAACAAATTGGAACAAGAAGGATTGGGGTTACTTATAATATTTACCAAAAAATAGATGCGATTATGTCGCATCTATTTTTTTAGTCAATAATTTGATATAAATTATCTTTTCCTACGCCTTCAATTTGGTAATATGTATTAGGTACTCCTCCAATAATAACAGTCTCTAAAATTGGAATTTGGAGCGTAATATTTATATTATTAGACATGAATTTGCTAAGTGCTTCAGTATTACAATAAACATTAAGGAAAATTTTATGCTTGGTCTGATTAATGCCGGTAGAATAAAAATCGGTCTTAAATTCGGTTTTTACTTCGCTAATAGGTATAACTTTTATTTTTATTTTTGGACCACTACTAGCAAATAAATCATTCCCGGTAATACTTCCTAAAGGAATTTCAATATATAAAAAAGAAAAAGAATCTAGCTTTTTTATAATTTCGTTACTGATATCGTTAGAAATAGAATTCATAAGCACGACATTAGTATTAACCATAGTAATTTCATCATTATCGTTTTTCTGATAGCTAATTAAATCATTGTAATTAATTTGACTCATCTTATTATTCACGATGTCGTTTATATTTTGCAGGGCAAGGCCATATAGCTTGGATTTAGTAATATTATTAAAAGCAATTTTAAATTGCAACATGAAAAAATATAGGAGAATAAGCAGTAGAACAAAGAAAAACAAAATAAAAAATCTACGTTTTCGGCGTTTATATATAAGCATAATGCCTCCTTAAAATATTTATATGTATGAACACAGGAAATATGCAACAAGGCAAAATTACAAAAAAATAAAAAAAAATGAAATTTTGTATTGACAATTAGTTCATAATCTTGTATATTATTACTTGTCCGAACCAAATAAACATTCGGGCGCATAGCTCAGTTGGTAGAGCATCTGCCTTACAAGCAGGCGGTCATAGGTTCGAGTCCTATTGCGCCCACCATTTAAAATGTCACCTCTGGTGACAGTTTTATTGATAAGGATAATGGCCCGGTAGCTCAGTTGGTTAGAGCGCCAGCCTGTCACGCTGGAGGTCGTGGGTTCGAGCCCCATCCGGGTCGCCATTAAACATAAAAGAAAAGCATTAAACTTTTCTTTTTCTCTATTTAGAGGTAAGTGACACCCAATGAAATAAGGCGAAGCCGAAATTGAGTTGTTGGTGGAAGTTATGCCTTGGTAGCTCAGTCGGTAGAGCAGGGGACTGAAAATCCCCGTGTCGGTGGTTCGATTCCGCCCCAAGGCACCAAGTGAATATGCGGGAGTGGCTCAGTGGTAGAGCGCTGCCTTGCCAAGGCAGTTGTCGCGGGTTCGAGTCCCGTCTTCCGCTCCATCGAAAATTAAGCGTATAAATGGCTTGAAATAGCCGTTTGTACGCTTAATTTTTTCCCGAAAGATGCAAATTGTATGCAACAGGAGAGTAGTTTGAATGATGTGCAACGCAGTGTGAGCGGGGTACAGGCAGATGCAAAAAGTATGCAAATGTACTATTTTTGCGGTTTTGAGAATGACACTAAAATTTTATTAAAAAAGCAATATCAAATTAGTGCTAAGACCACTAATATAGAGGGGTTGGACAAAAACGAGTCCCGTCTAATTTAATAGTTTATTAAGGGGGATTTTTTTCAAAAAGATGTATATAGTATGCAAATTTAGTGATTTTAGGTTTTATTATTCTGGAAGGAGGTATACATTGACATAATATACAAACTTATTATATAATCAGGCTGAAAATAGTAGTTAGATGGTTATAATAAATAGAGTTGTAGAAAATATAGCGGAATTGGAATAAAGGAGGTTATAGTATGAGATTTAGTAAGATTAGAATAAAAAATTATAAAGGAATTGAAGAAACCGAATTAGAATTATCTGCTTCCCCTAAAGGAAATGTTTATACCTTAGTAGGAATAAATGAAAGTGGAAAAACATCAATATTAGAAGCAATAAATTCATTTGAGTATAATGCTGAAAAAGGTACTTATGCAGTAAGCAATGCTATAAAACCCGATTTTAATCAGATAATTCCGATAAAAGATAAAGCTAATTTTAATGGTAATATAGAATTGATTACAACACTTGTTTTTGAAGGGCAAGATTATAAGGAACTATGTACATGGACAAAAGAAAATTGCGATTTTATTATAAAAGATGAAATTAATGAAGTAATAGTTAATCAAAAGTATTCATATAAAAATTCAAAATTTATAGATTCATCTAATTTTTGGGAATTAAATATTAAAGGGAAAAAAGTAGGCTCAAAAGCTAAAAGAACAGTGGATATAGATGAAAACGATTGGAAAAAGTGTGTTAATCATTTAAAAGAAAAGATGCCAAACATTTTGTATTTTCCAACAGCTTTGTTTGATTTGCCAGATAGGATATATCTAAATTTGCCAGAAGAAAATGAAAATCAAAAAATATTATTTTATAAAGACGTTATTCAAGATATTTTGGATTCGTTAGAACAGGATATGAATATACAAACGCATATTATTGATAGGTTTTTAAGTCAAGATCCAGATGATAAGGAAAATGTTAAACAACTTGCATTATGGATGAGTAGAAAAGTGACTAGTACAATTTTAGATGAATGGGCTAAAGTGCTAACAAAGAAAGAGTATAATATTACAATAGATATTGATAAAGATGAAACAGGAATTTATCTTCAGTTTATTATTGTAGATAATGACGGTAACTTTAAATTAAGTGAAAGATCTCTTGGATTTAGATGGTTTTTTGTATTTTTATTATTGACGCAATTTAGGGGGTATAGAAAAAGTGAAGATAAGCAGGTATTGTTTTTATTTGATGAGCCTGCCTCTAATTTGTCACAAAAAGCACAAGAACAATTGCTTAAAAGTTTAGAGCGGATAGGCAAAAAGTGCACGATCCTTTATACTACACATAGTCAATATTTGATTAACCCTAAATGGTTAGAAAATGCTTTTATAGTAACTAATGATGCTTTACTTGATGCAGAAAAATCTTATGATTTAAAACGTACTAATATAAAAGTTCAAAGATATAGAAAATTTGTTGATGAACATCCTCAACAAACCAGTTATTTCCAACCAATATTGGATGTTTTGGAATATGCTCCAAGTGATTTAGACACTTGTAAATCAGGGATTATATTAGAGGGGAAATATGATTATTATACATTGAATTATTTGTTTAGCATAATATTAAATAAAGATGATATAAGGTTGATACCAGGAATGAGTTGTAGTAATGCAGATACTTTGATTTCGTTATATACTGGTTGGGGAAAAGATTTTGCCGTATTTCTAGACTCTGATGATGGTGGAAAAACAAGTAAAGAACGTTATCAAGATAAATTTGGTGATATTGTTAAAGATAGAATATTTACATATCAAGATATCGATATGCAATGGACAAAAAAGAATATGGAAAGTATTATTAGTAATGTAGATAAATTAAAAATTCAGCAGCATGTATTCCCAGATATGGTGGAATATTCAAAAAAAGCATACAATAAGGCAATTCAAGAATTGTATATGAATAACGAAAAAGTAGAATTATCACAAGAAACAATCAATAATTTTGAAAAAATATATAGTTTTATGAAAAATTTATACAAATAAATTGTTTGAATTAAATTACTATTGTTTGAATTCTAACTATAAATTGTTAGTAGAAAAATACATGAGAAAATTTAATTCTTACATACATCTAAAAAGTACATATTATAAATTTATTGGAGGCTTTTATGGAAAGTGAAAATTGGAATAAAATGTATAACCTTGCTGTTCTATATTACAATGAAAATGGAAATCTATTAGTCCCAAATCAATATGTAGCTGATGGTAACATTAAATTAGGTAGATGGATTGGAACTCAAAGAAAATTATATAGAGAAAAAAAGTTATCGAAAGAAAAGATAACTCTATTAGAAGAAATAAGTATGGTATGGGATTTATTTGATTTAAGATGGAATGAATTCTATGATTTAGCAGTAAAATATTATGAAGAAAATGGGAATTTATTAATTCCACTTAAATATATTACAAATGGTGATATTCATTTAGGTTATTGGATTGGAACTCAAAGAAGAAATTATAAAGAAAAGAGTTTGTCTAAAGAAAAAATAGATTTATTAGAAGAAATAGGTATGGTGTGGGACCTGTTTGATTCACAATGGAATGAATATTATAATTTATTGCTCGATTATTATAATAAAAATGGTAATTCAATTGTTCCTATTCGTTATATAACTGAAGATAATAAGCAATTAGGCTCGTGGGTTTCTCATCAAAGAAGAAATTATAAAGTTAATAAATTATCAAAAGAAAAAATAGATTTACTCGAAAAAATAGGCATGGTTTGGGATCCAGCCAGTATGATTTGGAATGAAACATATATAATTGCAAAACAATATTATGAAGAAAATAATAATTTAAACATACCAAATGATTTTTTTTATAAAAATGTTAATTTGGGGAGTTGGGTACTAACTCAAAGAAATAATTATAATCAAAATACACTTACTGATAGCCAAATAACAATGTTAAATGATATTGGCATGGAATGGGATCCGATAAGAAATAATGAATATATATGGGAACATAACTATAATACAGTGTTAGAATTTTATAAAAAATATAAGCATTTATATATTCCAATTAACTACATTTCTAAAGATGGAATCCATATTGGTATATGGTTATATGATCAAAAATTAAAGTATAAAAAAAATAAACTTAATGAATATAGAAAAAATAAATTAGATATGTTAGATAAATCTTGGTTAGAACCATCTAATACTAAATCGTCATTTCCAGAGCAAGCAGTTTTATATTATATTAAAAAGTATTTTCCGTCTGCAACTAAATTAAAAACAAAAGAGATAAGTGAAATAGATATATATATTCCAGAACTAAAGATTGGGGTTGAGTATGATGGTCCTGCTCATATTAGAAATTTGAAAAGAGATATAGAAAAGAGCAATATTTGTAAAAAACAAGGAATAGAACTTATAAGGATAAGAGATATTGAATGTCCTATTATAGATGATGACTCATATAAAATAATATTAAAGAATAATTCTTTTGAAGCATTAGATGATGGAATAATGGAATTATTAGAGTATCTGAAAATTTCTGATATTAACATCAATATTAGAAGAGATTATTTTGAAATATCAGATAATTATATTAAATCTATAGATTTAAATTGGTATGATATGTATGAAAAATTAGAAGAATATTATAATGAATATGGAAATATAAATGTTCCAATCTATTATAAAACATCTGATGGTTTTATGTTAGGACGATGGTTAAGTAACATACGAAATAGTGTAAAACATCCAAGTGCTAATGGCATGCGACTAAATTCTAACAAAATAGAATTATTAGAGCGGTTAGGTATAGATTGGTCACCAATTGAAACGCAATGGGAAAAGATGTATAATTTGGCAAAAGAATATTATAATGAGAATGGCAATTTATTAATACCAGACAAATACACAACAAAAGAAAATATTAAATTAGGAAGATGGATTGGTACGCAAAGAGGAAATTATAAAAAAAATATATTGTCAAAAGAGAAAATCGAGTTACTTGAAAAAATAGGTATGGTTTGGAATCTTAGAAAAGTAAAATAGTATGTAATAAATTGGAAATGTTTATCATATTTTGAGATTACATGAATGATAAATTATCCTGTTGCAAAATGTGTGCAACAGGATAGAAATTGAAAATAGTTTAAGTAGTATCACGTGATGTTAATTAGCACAAACATATATTGAAAATAGTTTGAACATATATTGAGTAGGGAAGCGAATCTCCCTTCCGCTCCAAGTTAAAAAAGACACACAAATGGCTATAACAAGCCACTTGTGTGTTTGCTTTTTGCCCAAAATAAGTGAGATAGGAAATCTTCGATTTCCGTTATCGAAGTTATGCGTAACGAAGTGAAGCTGATGCAAATTGTATGCAAATATAATAGCTTTTGCTTTCGTAAGCTAATTGCATTGACATAATATATAAATTTATTATATAATTTATTCAAAGTCATCGAAAATAGGGGGATTGTACGATGAGCGAAAAATATTACAGTAGATTGGCAGTAAATTTACTTTTAATGAGATATAATGAGAAACACGAAAAAGAAATATTATTACAATTAAGGCAAAATACAGGATATATGGATAATATGTATGACTTTGGTTGTAGTGGACATGTTGATAAAAATGAATCATATTCTCAAGCACTTGTTAGGGAGGCTAAAGAAGAAATTGGAATTTTTATTAAGGAAGAAGATTTAGTTTTTTTAGCGGTAAATCATAATTATAAGGCTGATCATGTACAGCTATATTTCACAGCTAAAGAGTATAAAGGCACTCCTACAGTTTGTGAACCAGATGAGTGTGGAGGACTTCTTTGGGCAAACATCAATTCTTTGCCAAGTAATACGCGTGAAGATGTTGTGAATGTTATAAAATGTGTTCAAATGGGAATACAATTTGATGATGGTGATTTTACGCATATGAAAAATGCTTTACAAAGGAAAGGAATTAGTTTCGAACGATAAAATTACAATATTTCATAAATTTTAAAGTGTAGAGCAGTTTGAATAATGTGGAGAGAAGGCAATAAATCACAACAATATACCAAAAGTAGTTTACTCATTCACTGAATAGTATTCCAGTTTTCCCAACTACACTTCGTTACGCATAAGTTCGGTTAGCGAAAACAAAGTTTTCGAGCCTCACTTATTCCGCTCCAAGTAAAAAAAGGCACACAAATGGCTTGAAACAGCTACTTGTGTGTTTTGTTTTTGTGTAGCTGTATGCAATGAGAGAATAGTGTGAGCGGAGTACAGGCCAATACAAAAAGATGCATTAGTCTACCAAAAGAAAAGCAAATAATTAAATTTAATTGAATTAATTATATTTTTAATTTTTTTTAAGAAAATTTCGATAAAAAGTAAGAGATGTATGTTATATTTGGAGGTATTGTATGGAGAATGAATTGGATTTTAAATTATTATATCAATCATATAAAAAAGCAGATGGTCATGATTGGAATGCCGAAAATATGTTACTTCGTGCAATTGCTTTTTATTGCAAATTTTATTCATCTACGTTTCAAGTTATAAAAGAAAATGCTGAAAAAACTTTTGTGACATTTGAGAATAGGGATTCTGAAAAAATATGGAACCTATATTCCGACGTTAATGAAGCAAATATTAGTTCTAATTTAAAAGTGTGTTATTTTGATTTTATATGTGAAATTATAATAAAATCTAAGGTATCTAAGGTTGTTATAAATCCAAATACAGATAATTTTATTCTTACAACTTCTCAAATAATGGATATTAGAAGGCAAAAAATGTTCTGTGAAACGTATGACAATTTTAAATTAAGTAAACCTTCACTTGATATAAGACCAGCTTATAATAATTTTAGTGAATTACCAGGTAATAATTGTGAATTTTTTGAAATGTATACTAAAACAAATGACAGAAAGTATTTAGATTTATTTTTAGAGAAATTTTCGACTGAAACTACTTTTTATATACCAGTTTTGCCTATGAAAAATGCTCAAAAAGATGATAAGGGGAATCCTCTAATTTCTGCTGATAGAGTATTGCAACAGCATATTTCTACTGATGAAACATTATATCAGTTATTTTTTAATTTAAATGCAGATGTTATTGCTGCGTTAAAAAGAAATGGCTTTTATGTTTCAATTTTTAATTTTGATGATTTGATTACATTAATAGATACTTTTAATAATGTAAATGGAGTTGAATTAATAACTGGTAATAAAGCGGTAAATGTTTTTTTAGAGGGGTTAAATGTATTTAAAATCAAAAAAGAAAGGTCAAAATATAACAAATTAGATAGAATTATATTCAAAGGTGAAGGTAACGAAGTTTTATCGTTAAAGGATCAACTTAATAATGTATTTCTTAAATATTCTGATATAAAAAAAGTATGGATTACTACTAATATAGAAATATCAGAGAATATAATTGCAAAAAAATGTTATATGGTACATCTTGAATTTTTAGATAACATTTTTAGAACAGATATTTTAAAAGATATTAATGATGAATTAAAATCTATATTTAAAAATAGATGTTTTAGTATCTCAGATAATATGAGTGTAGGAACGAATAGTAGTTTGATTTACCAAAAGAAATAGAAAATATAGGAGATGTTTTATTATGAAGAACATGTTAGGAAAAATTAATATAGATAATATAAAGGGAAATATTAGAAAAAAATACTTATTTGCTTGTATAGTGCTTTTAATTACGGCACCTGCTTTTTTTGTAGCTATGCTAATCTTATTTTTAGAGTGTTTAACTAAATTTACATTAGAAAATGTATTAAATGGTATTTTTAGTCTATTTCTTATGCTTTTATATTTACCCTCAATTTGGTGTGCTATATGCTTTACTAAATTAGTATTAAATCCATTGTCAAGTGATATATTCAAAAAATACGGAGATGAATTTGAAATAAAACAAATCCTAAATGAAATAAAAAATACAGTTGAATATCAAGATGATCAAATAATAATTTCTAAAAATTATGCAATTTCTCCAAAGTATGTAGATACATTAATAGCATATGAAAATATTACAGGTATTGGGATATGCTACCTTAAAAGGCATGAGAAAACAATAGAATTTATTGATAAATTTGGGGATAGTATTTCTATATATGATTTTTCATTATATGTTTATAGAAATAAAAAAGAATATGCTAAAGTTAGTAATGTATTTAATATTTTAAAAGAAAAATGCCCAAACGCATTGTGTAAATTTGATTTTTTTACGCGTGATGATTATAAACGTTTTAAAAAAAATGCAATAGATTTACGTACATATAAACCTAAATTATAAATCATATTGATTATATGGTTATTATTGAAATGTATTTGACATAATATAAAAATTCATATATAATCTACGCATGATAATTTCACAGAAAGTGAGGATAGTTTTATCTTTAACAGATGTCCATTTTCAAATTTTGTAGGAGAAAGATGAAATGCAAACTAAGCTTGTATCTATTTTTTCATCAAAGGAACAAGAAGAAGAATTTTTCAATACCGCTCAGGAAGCAATGATGAGTCTTCATGTTAATGATAAGGAGTAGTTATGGAGGTACTTAAGTGGTTTTGCATTGCTATGATACTGATTTTTGGTGGCATAGCATTGGTTAAATGGATTTCTTTAGTAGTCAAGCTCGTGACATTAAACATTAAAGATGTTTCATCCCTTGATACGGATTCTTCTACGACATCGTTACTCATAGCGGGCTTTTTTGGGGGCTTATGGTTGGTTTGCAAAAATGGTGTGCATAGTGATGGCTGGTGGATTTCTTTAGTTTGCTTGATTGGAATAATTCCGTTTGCTTCAAGATATATCCGTGTTTTCAAAGAAAATCGAAAGGGGAACGGTAATGGCACTTTTACTTCATGAATGCTAGGAAAACAGACGGTTGGCATATTGATAACGGACGTACAGAACGAATAGATAAATTACAAATACAAAAAAGCACCCGAAGGTGCTTTTTTGTTATTCAATTTTGCCCAAAAAGTAATCAGCGATTATGTTGCAGTTACGCGGACTGTGGTTTATTTTGCCCCAGATATATTCTCCGATGATTCTTTTTACAGTGTTTTGACGGATATTGGGGTTGTTGTTTGATAAACCTTTTGCTTCGTTATCGGTTATTGTGTCTTTTATTTCGCGAATGCCTTCTAAAACTCTGATTGCGGTACTGTGGTTTGGAATATATCCTGCGACGAATGCCACTTTCCAAGGAACGTTTGCCATTGTTGCAAGAAATCCACAGTGAGCACCAAATGCTTTGCTGTCGTATTTCATTTTTTACTCCTTATAAAGTTAAATTGTGTGGATAAACGGCCTGAGTTAAAAAAGAATGCTCATGTTTGCTATATTGGATTTGAAATTAGTTTACCATATTTTAAGAATTTTGGCTAGAGTGTTTAATAATTATTGGTTGTTTATTTGTAGCTTATATGTATATTCGTTGACACAATATATGAACTATTATATAATATAACCAATTTTATTTCACAGGAAAGTGAGGATATTTATCTATCGCGGATACTCCAGTAGGAATACAATTTGATAAGGAGCAAATTTAGAAGGAAAATCAATGAAAGTAACCGTAAAATTGTTATAAAATGAAAGGAGAAAACCATGAATCAGATTCTAGTTGTAGTGGATATGCAAAATGACTTTGTCTCTGGGACACTAGGCACCGAAGAAGCGAAGCGTATTGTCCCTATTGTGGTAGATAAAATAAAATTTGCCAAAGAAAAGGGGTACAGAGTATTTGCAACCGTTGATACTCATTTTGAAGAAACGAACGAAAGGCATGATGCCTACTTTGAAACTCAAGAAGGAAAAAATCTTCCTATTCTTCATTGTGTTTACAACACATGGGGGTGGGAACTTGTTGACGAAGTAAAAGAGCTGATTAATCGTACACAAATGAAGAGAAAAACTACTTTTGGTTCGCTTCGTGCAATGGAAACATTGAAAAATGTAATTGAGCAAGAAAACGTAGAAACTGTTGAATTTTGTGGATTATGCACGGATATTTGCGTTATTGCTAATGTCGTGCTTTTAAAAACAATAGCACCAGAAGTTAAAATTGTCGTAGACTCTAGGGCCTGTGCTGGTGTAACTCCTAAAAAGCATGAAGCAGCGTTAGAAGTAATGAGAAGTCTTCAAGTACAGGTTATTTAAAGTACTTCAAAAAGAAAAGCTAAAGTATGAGGTAAAAAATGAAAGAAATGGGTTATACAGTTGCCCGCTTAAACAATGACGGAACTTATCGAATTAAATACCATTCTGCTGGTATAAATAACGATGCAATTCCGTTTGCTGGAAGTTATAAAACAATGGATGAGATGAACAAATTCCGTGAGACTGGGAAATACCCCGAAGGATATGTGTGTCAGTTTGAAGATTGCTTTATATTTTTTATGCCTAAAGGGAAAAAGTCATTTCAAGGTTTTACGGAGCTTAGGTTAGAAATAAGATATTAATAGTGTTTTGCGGTAAAATAAAAAGCACCCTCGGGCGCTTTTTATTTTTAAATTGTAGTTTCGTCATTTGATATGTTCCAAGCGGGAATTTTGCTATTTTTTTACTTCTTGAAATTAATTATTGTGAATAAACGGTTTGAGCTGCTAGAAAATACTTATATTTGCTTTATTGGATTTTGAATTTAGTTTACCATATTTTAAGAAGTATTTGGTAAATTATTGTTTGTAGGGGAGGTTAAATTTATAAAATTCGTAGGGGCGGGGTTCCATCCCCGCCCGCAAATATTGTGCACGGGCGAGCCAGGAGACTCGCCCCTACAGTTTGATAATTCACCAACACATATTCAATCATCCCGACAAACAATAATTTGTAATTAAAAATATAATTATTAAAAAATTGCAAAAAATCGAAAAAAATGCTAAAGTTATAAAAAAATAACCCGATTATAAATATAGATAATAGGTTGTTTCTTTTTGGAGGGATGTAATATGGGAAGACGTTTGGCACTCTATAGCGATATACTTGAAAAAATGAGTTTAGGTATTGAAGAATATCTAGAATTTTATAGTGCTAAAGCGGATAGCTATGAGCGTTTAGGTAAACTAAAAACGCAATATGAGAACGCAAAAAATGGATATGAAGCAAGTTTAATGATAAATTACGATAAAGATTCTAAGAATTTCCATGAAAAGAATATGTCTAAGATAAAAACAGAACTTACTGTTTTACAACAAAATCTTTATCCTGTAGTATATAGCAATAATAAGGTAAAGAGCACATTCCAAAGATTGTTTTTCATACCATATAATCGTAAAAATAAAGTAACTTCTGGAAGAATGGAAGAACTTAATATGCGACTAAAAAAGAGCCAGGAAGCATATGAATTTTATAAAAACAAATATGATTTGGGCTGTAATTATTTGAGAGTATTAGGATTTGATAGTGGCAAAAATGATATAAATTACATAAAGAAGACATTTGATAATACAGTTTTGGAGTTTAATGAATTCATATTAAAAAATGGCAAATATTTTGAAAATATGAAATCTAATGAAGACTTCTATAAAATGAGTAAAACTCAAATAGAAGAACAACTTCAGGACACTAAATATAAAATAAAAATGTTAGGACAAATAGGTGAAGATTTTAATGCAAAAAAAGATACACTCGAAAATGTAGCCGAAGCAAAACAACTTTTAAGTGACGTAAACCAAAGAATAATGTCAATAATACAATAAGAACTAAAAGTATCTTAAATAAATGTCATCGTTTGTTTGGGATACTTTTATTAGTATATAAGCTTTTAAGGAGCAGTTATGGAGATTTTTCTAATAGTAGGTATTATTGGAATAATTGTAATAACAGTGGTATTACTTCAAATAGATGATACCTCTAAAAGTGGTGCGCAAAATAATCCAAAAAAGAAGAAAAATAAAAAAGTACATGAAAAAACTTATCCGGTGTTTTATGCTAAAGACTGCGGATTTTTTGCTGATCCGTCCGCAGCGTTTTTGTATGACCAAAAAGATTTAGATGCGTTAATTGAAAAGTATGAAGAAGTTGAAAAAACGACTTCTTATGATGAAATAATAAAACTTTGTGATGAAATAATCAAAATTAATTATACAATAAGAAAAGCATGGGTAGATAAAATAAATGCACTGTTTAATAAAATTACTTTCCTTGGCGATGAATTTGATGAAAATAGTGCACGTCTTATAATAAATGCATGTAATGGTTTTTTAAAAACCTTTGACGATACCTTAAATAGAACAGTTAGTGCAAGGCATGTCCTACTACCTATTTTGATAAAAGATACTTATGATATGATAAATTACCAAAGAGAAAATCTATCAGAATTATTTAATTTTGAAGTGTATAATTTTTTAGTAAATTTATTTTCTGTAATGCCATTTAATGAAATATTAGACTTCTTAGAAGAGAATTTGCATGATTCTAGAAACATGAAAGTGGTTAGGGAAAGTGAATATGGTGGGAGATGCATAAACAGCTTCTTTGCACAGTTAAAAGCGTTAAAAGATAAGTATAATATAGAGGATGTAGAAACAACAGAAGACTTAAAAAATATAAAAATACACAAAGGTCAAATAATAAACGATGAATATCATGGAACAAGTTGGATTGGTTTTAGTGTAGAATATCCAAGTGATATTGTTCTTGCTGAAATTAGTTGTAAATTTTACGATGACTTAAAAAATGAAATATATTTAAGTAATGATCCTGAAAAGCAATTTTCAGACATTTTTGAATTGCAAAGCAAGGATAAACGTGTAGAAAAGTTTAATATCGTTGTATTTGGTAGTGACGAAATACGCTCGGTAGAGTTTAAGTTAGCAGGTGAAGAGGAACAAGTAAAGCCAAAAGCAATAGAAGAAGTTCAAGAGTTTTTGGAAGAAGAAGATAAGAAAGACGCTAAAGAAAGTGAAGAAAGCAATGAAGTACAGGCCAATAAATCACTTGAAAAAGTAACGAGTATTCCTGATTTTAGTGATATTGTTGAAATAGCACTTAGTGAGTTGCACTTTTTAGCATTAAAAAATGATGGAACGGTAATATCATTTGGAGAAAATAGTAATTTAATAAATACATCAAGTTGGGAAAACATAGTAAAGATTTATGCCAACAATTCTGCATCTTACGGGATAAAGAGTGATGGTTCTATTGTTATTGCTGATAAAAATGTTTATGATGCTTGGGAACATCAATATACTTGGACGAATGTTGTAAAATTAGCACCAGCAAATAATTTTCTACTTGCACTTAAAAATGATGGAACAGTAGTTTCAGTAGGCAATAACGAACATGGCGAGTGCAATGTAAAGAATTGGACTGATATAGTAGATATTTCTACAAGTTTTCATTCGGTAGGTTTAAGGAAAGACGGAACAGTTGTTGCAACAGGCGAAAACAGTTTTGGTGAATGTAATGTAGAGTATTGGGAGGATATAGTTCAAATTGCAACAGGAGCGTTCTATACAGTAGGATTAAAGAAAGATGGAACAGTTGTGGCAACTGGATTAAATTCTGGAAATCAATGTAATGTTGAGGATTGGACTAATGTAAATAAAATATTTGCAAGAGGAAACATTACTGTAGGTATAACGAACGATGGGAAAGTACTTATAACAGGTAATAATTCATATAGATTTGAAGACATAAAAAAATGGTTCGATATTGAAGATATAATAATTGCAAATGAAAGAATTATAGGAATAAGGGCTGATGGCACAGTACTTTATAAAGGTAAACCATATAAGGGTGTTATAGAACGTGATTTTACTAACATAAAAGCAATTGCAGCTAATAGTACATGTGTAGTAGGACTTCAAAATGATAATGGACTTATTTCTAATAATGTATTATTCGGAAAGTATATTACGTCTATGTCAAATATGCCTTTAGACATTAGAGTAAATGAGGATATAGGAAAAACTATAGTTTTAAGACAAGATAATGCTATAGATGTATATAATGTAAGCAACATCATGGAGTATAATTGGGATAGTTCACGTTTTACAGACTTAGTAGCAATTGATTTAAGCGACACACATATGGTGGGTATAAAAAGTGATGGAACAGCAGTTATTAATGGCGTAGATATAAACTTAGCTTTTGATGTTGAAGCATGGCGTAATTTGGTTAAAGTAGAAATGGGCAGTGGTTTTTGCGTTGGCCTAAAAATAGATGGCAAAGTAGTTGCAGCTGGCAATAACTTGTTTGGCCAATGTGATGTTAGCTGGTGGAGCGATGTTATTGATATAAAAGTATCCGGGCTTAGAACATTTGGCTTAAAGTCAGATGGTACTGTGTTACTTGCAGGTTTGAATGATGCAGAGCAAGAATTTATAAAAATGTTTAATAATATCGTGCAAATAGCAGTAAATAAGACACAAGTAATGTTATTAAACAATAAAGGCAATATAAAATTGAGTAATACCGGGGACGAAGCGTTAAAAAATAGTCTTGATAAGTGGACAAATATTAAAAAAATTGCTACAATGGGAGAAGAGTTTATAGGTTTAAGAAACGATGGAACTATGGTAACAACTTTCACTGAAGAATCAGAATTAGATAAAATTACTGGAGTAGAAGATTTTGATGTAAATGATATGTATGTTATTATAAGGAAAAAATAGCTATTTTGATAGGAGTGATATAGGTGACCTTAAATGAAATAATAGATGAATATTTAGATAAAGTAAAAGCAGACCCTAATATGATAGTAAAAGCACTATCAAAAGCCACGACTAAGCAGAGCAGATATAATCTTATTATAGAGTTTATAAAGTCTGGAGCATTTAAGCCAGAAGATTTGGGAACATACTTACCTGCATATGCAAAGGAAGAAGAAATATGGACAAGGTTAATAAAAATGGACTTTAGGTATGGCAAGTCCCTACCAAATAGTTTAAAGAAATCTCCTAAAATGATGAAACTTGTTGAAAATCAAAAAACAATTCAAGAGTTGCAAAAGATAATAAAAAAAGAAAATGAGGAAGCAAAAAAAGAGGAAGCAAAAAAAACTAATGAGGCAGAAGAACCACACTTTGTTGAAGAACCACTAAAAAAGAAAGAGCCAAGTAAAAAAGAGCAAAGACTACAAAAAGCACAAAAAGTAGATGAAGAAGAAAAAAAAGGATTCGAAAGAAACGGCGATGAGCATCCACTAGTTGGCTTTGCAAAAAAGTTTTTATCACTTAATCTTCCTAATGAGGCATTTGCAAGTAAATATGATTCATGGTTAGTAAAGAGTCAAATTACTAGTAGATGGGATATAGCAGAAAGTAAGTTAGCAGTGTATAGACCAGATATGTATGAGAAATGCGTAGCACACGATAAAGAGGTGCGAGATGAATATTATAAGGATTTAGCAGATATAACAACTGGCTTAACAACCGGAACACTTAGTGTATATGATTTTGCTAAAACAAATGATACTGCAGTTAAAATAGGGGACATTTTTAGTAAACTCATGCAAGATGGACGAATGGTAGAGTTAAGAGCATTAGATGAGCAAGTTATATCAACTTTAGGGCTAGGTAACTTAACATTTAAAGATTTATATAGAATGTTTGCGGACGAATTTACGTTAGAAAGTGTAAAACATTTTGTAAAAATCGCATTAGATGGTAAGCAAAGAGGTAAGGGCATAATAGGAAGGAATAAAGATTTAGAATGGAAAGATGGTCCGCTTGATAAATGCAAATTTGGTATTAAA
This sequence comes from Clostridia bacterium, assembly GCA_017450465.1. Taxonomy (GTDB): domain Bacteria; phylum Bacillota; class Clostridia; order TANB77; family RGIG9151; genus RGIG3495. The sequence goes on from JAFSUW010000007.1 coordinate 96,191, forward strand.
CAAGTGTTACCAGAAAATGCTGGGCCATATGTTGCCGATAAATATATAGGTTATAGAGAAAAGAAAGACTTAAAAACAGGAGAGGTTCGTAAAGTAGATATAACTCCTGAACTTTTGGATAAAATAACGGCATATATAGAAAAAAATGATGGATATGTATATAACGTTAGTGTTGAAAATATAATAGATAGCTTGTTAAATGGAACACTTACAATGGAAGATTTAGGTGCCAAAGCTAAAGAAATAGAAAGTGATGAAATTGGTAAAGCAATAGCAGAGTTTAATGATTTACTAAAAAAATTAAATGAAGTAAATAAAGAATTAAATGCACAGCCAAGCCATGAAACTGCTAAGGTAAATGAAGAAGTTCGTGCAAAAATTCGTTCTTACGATGGTTTTTCTAGATAATTTACAAAAGATGAAAGGTTGGTAAAAATGAATAATAATACTAGTATGACGTGTGTTAATGAGAGTATTTTTAGTAAAATAAAAAATTTTTTCAAGAGTATTTTTTATAAAGCACCTAAGGAAGAACCACATGTAGAAAAAGTAGAAGAAAAAGTAACAGTAGAAGAGTTAGTAGAAGAACCAAAAGAAGAACTTAAGGTAGAAATAAAAGAGGAAAAGAAAGGACCAAAAAGCAAAGAAGAAATTTTAGAGATATATGAAAAGGCAAAACTAGGTGAGTACGATTTAAGAACGTTAAGCATAGAGGAAATGAAGATATTAAATGGTTTAATAAGGGAAGAAATAAAAATAAAAGAAGAATTACTCAAAAAAACACTTGCAAGTCTAGATGCTTAGTTGCTTTGCAAATTGTTTAAACTAAAAATATTTATTTTTTTTCATATTTATGATATTATGAAATAGGTTTCTAATATGAAACCTATTTTTTTTATTGGAGGTATTTATATGGAAAAGACAGTAGCAGTTGTTCTTGCTGCCGGTGAAGGCAAAAGAATGAAATCTAACTATTCAAAAGTTGTTCATAAAGTATGTGGTAAGCCAATAATTGAAAGAGTTACCGAAAGTGTAAAAAAAGCAAATATTGAAAAATGTATATTAGTTGTAGGACATAAAAAAGAACAAGTAATGGAACTTTTGGGAGAAAGTGTAGGGTATGCTATTCAAGAGGAACAGCTTGGAACAGGCCATGCAGTAATGCAAGCAGTACCACTACTTGGCGATGCTAAAAATGTAGTAATTCTTTGTGGCGATGCTCCACTTATTACAGAGGAAACAATAAAAGAAGTAATAAGTATAAATGAAAAAGAAGGTAGGGCTGCAACAATAATTACAGCAAATTTTGATAATCCAACTGGTTATGGTAGAGTAATTCGTGACGCAAAAGGTGCTGTTAAAGCTATTGTAGAAGAAAAAGATGCAACAGCTGATGAAAAGAAAGTAACCGAAATAAATTCATCTATGTATTGTTTTGACAAAGAAGCGCTATGTAGTGCTCTTGGTAAACTTACAAATAACAATGCACAACATGAGTATTATTTGACTGATGTAATAAAAATAATGATTGACGAAAATAAAAAAGTTGATACATATATAGTAAAAGATAAATCTGAAATAATGGGTATAAATAACAGAGTTCAACTTTATGAAGCAAGTGAAATATTGAAGAAAAAAATCAATACAATGCATATGTTAAATGGCGTAACTATAATTTCACCAGATAATACATATATTGAAGAAGGAGTTCAAATAGGTAAAGATACAATTATTTATCCAGGAACTATTTTAGAGAAAAATACAATAATTGGAGAAAATTGCGTAATTGGTCAAAACAATAGAATAACAAATACTATAGTTGGAAATAACACTGAAATAATAAGTTCTGTTTTGATTGATAGTAAAGTTGGAAATAATACGCATATTGGCCCATTTGCATGGCTTAGACCTAATTCAAATGTTGGCGACAATATTAGAATAGGTGACTTTGTTGAAATAAAGAATTCAAACATTGGAAACGGTACAAAAGTATCACACTTAACATATGTTGGCGATAGTGATATTGGCGAAAATGTAAACTTTGGTTGCGGAACTGTAACAGTAAATTATGATGGAATAAATAAACATAGAACAGTAGTTGGAAATAACGTATTTATTGGCTGTAACACAAATTTAGTTGCACCAGTAAAACTTGGCGATAGAGTATACACTGCAGCAGGAACAACAGTAACAGATGATGTTCCAGATGATGCACTAGTTATAGGTAGATGTCGTCAAGAAATAAAGAATGGCTGGACAAAAGGAAAAATAAAGGGGTGTTAAGATTGAAACCAATTGTAGCTGTGATTGGAAGACCAAATGTTGGTAAGTCTTCGTTTTTTAACTACATTGCTGGTAAAAGAATTTCAATAGTAGAGGACACACCGGGAGTAACAAGAGATAGAATATATGCAGATAGTGAATGGCGTGGAAGAAAATTTACTATGATAGACACGGGCGGAATAGAGCCTACGTCTGACGATACCATTTTGGTTCAAATGAGGCGTCAAGCCGAGTTTGCGATAAATGGTGCTGATGTAATCGTGTTTATGGTTGATGTAAAAGATGGAGTTACACCGGCAGATTATGAAGTCGCAAAAATGCTTAGAAAGACAAAAAAACCGGTCGTTTTGATTTGCAACAAAGTAGATAATACGGGAATAACGCCACCAGAAGTATATGAATTTTATAATCTTGATATGGGTGAGCCATTTCCAATATCGACTGTGCAGGGCTTAGGTATAGGAGATGCTTTAGATGCAATATACAAGTATTTCCCTAAAGAAACTGAGGATGACGACGACGAAAGCTTTATAAAAGTTGCACTAATTGGTAAGCCAAATGTAGGTAAGTCTTCGTTAATCAATAAGATACTTGGTGAAGATAGAGCAATAGTAAGTGATATTCCAGGAACTACGAGAGATTCTACAGATACGACATTTGAAAAAGATGGCAAGAAGTATACATTTATTGATACAGCTGGCTTAAGGCGTAAGAGTAAAGTAAATGAAAAGATTGAAAAATATAGTGTAATGAGGACGATAGCCGCGGTAGAACGTGCGGATGTTTGTATTCTTTTAATAGATGCAAATGAAGGAATAAACGAGCAGGATACAAAAGTTGCTGGTATCGCTCATGAGGCCGGTAAAGGCATAATATTAGCGGTTAATAAGTGGGATACATATGAAAAAGAAACAGGAACTTTAGAAAAATATCGTGAGCAAGTTTATCAAGATTTAGCATATTTAACTTATGCGCCAGTTGCCTTTGTATCTGCTAAAACAGGGCAAAGAGTGGATAAACTTTTTGAACTTATAAACTATGTCGCAGACCAAAATGCGATGAGAATAAGTACAGGTATGTTAAATGATGTAATAAATGAGGCGATTGCATTAGTTCAACCACCTTCAGATAAAGGTAAGAGATTAAAAGTTTACTATGTTACACAAATATCGACTAAACCACCTACATTCGTAATATTTGTAAACAACAAAAAGTTGATGCATTTTTCGTATGTAAGGTACTTAGAAAATCAAATTAGAAATAACTTTGGACTAGAAGGAACGAGTTTAAGATTTATAGTTCGTGAAAAAGGAGAAAAAGAATAGGGGGAATACAAATGATAATATATGTAAAACTTATTTTAATTGCACTTATTGCGTATTTACTTGGTAGTATAAATACATCAATAATAATTAGTAAATTAAAAGGTACAGATATTCGTGAACACGGAAGCAAAAACGCAGGGCTTACTAATACATTAAGAACTTTTGGTAAGGGTACTGCACTTATTGTATTAATTGGCGATATACTAAAGGCAGTAATTGCAATAGTTTTAGCAAGAATACTTGCTCCAAGTTTTCAAGCAGGAGTTGTAGGAGAAGGACCTGATGCCATTCCAGTTTTTGAAAAGCTTACGATACTTTCTGTTCAAATTGCAGGTATAGCAGTGGTTTTAGGTCACATATTCCCTGTATATTATGGGTTTAAGGGTGGTAAAGGTGTACTTACATCAGCAACGGTTATTTTTATGATTAACTGGAAAATTGGCTTAATGTGCCTTGCATTATTTGTGATAGTTGTTGCAATTACAAGATATGTATCACTTGGTTCGGTACTTACAGCACTTGCATTTCCTGCGATTATAATATATTCATATAAAATACCTTTTTTAGGTGATCAAGTAGATTATTTATGGATGGCACTATTTTTAGCAATACTTGTTATAGTAAAGCATAGAGGAAACATTGTAAGACTTGTAAAAGATGAAGAAAGAAAGATATCTTTTAAGAAAAAGGATGTTGAGATTAAGGAGGAAAAATGAGAGTAGCTGTTATTGGTTCGGGAAGTTTTGGAGTTGCTTTATCGTGTCTACTTAATAATAACGGACATAGTGTAAAAATATGGAGTAGAAGTGACGATGAAATAAGGCAAATAAATGAAGACCGCGTGATGGAACGCTATTTGCCAGGGTTGAAAATTCCAGATGGTATATTTGCGTATAAAGATATGGGAGTAGCAGTTAAAGATATTGATTTAGTTGTCCTTGCGGTGCCATCAGTAGCTATTCGTGAATGCTCAAAAAATTTAAGCGAGTATTTAACCAATCAGATAATTGTTAATGTTGCAAAAGGTATTGAAGAAGCCACACTTAGTAGATTATCAGAGGTAATATATGAAGAAACAAAAAGCAAAAAAATTGCAATTTTATCTGGCCCAAGCCATGCGGAAGAAGTTTCAAAATGCATGCCAACGGTAGTTGCAGTATCATCGAATGATAGGGAAATTTGCGATATTGTTTCAGACGTATTTATGAATGAATATTTTAGGGTTTATCCAAATGATGATTTAGTAGGTGTAGAATTAGGTGGTGCATTAAAGAATGTAATAGCACTTTGTGCTGGTGTATCTGATGGACTTGGCTTTGGAGATAATACAAAAGCGGGTTTAATAACACGTGGACTTGCTGAAATTACACGTCTTGGTGTGAAAATGGGAGGAAGACAAGAAACTTTTTCTGGTTTAACTGGCCTTGGAGATTTAGTTGTAACCTGTGCAAGTGTGCATAGTCGTAATCATAGAGCAGGCGAACTTATTGGCAAAGGGTATAATCCCAAAGATGCGGTAGCCGAAGTAAAGATGGTAGTAGAAGGTGTAAATACTGCAAAAGCGGCGCTAAAATTAGGTGAAAAATACGGTGTAGAGCTACCGATAATAGAGCAAGCAAATAAAGTATTATTTGAAAATAAAAACCCAAAAGATGCGGTTTTAGATTTAATGGTGCGGACGAAGAAATATGAATAAAGCAATAAAAAAAGCATATGTATTAAGTACATATGTTTTTTTGTGCGCAAAAGGAGGAAACAAAATGACAATATCATTAATTGGTGGAGATAATCGCAACATTGCATTATCAAAAATCTTAAAAGAAAATGGTTATAATGTAAAAATGTATGGTTTCGAAAATAATACAGAAAGCACATTAGAAGGGTTATTTGATGCTAATAAAATAATACTCGGAATACCGTTTTCGCGGGATAACGAAACACTTTTAGCAAGTAATAGAATAAGTATAGAGTATTTTTGCAGTTTAATAAAACCTAATCAAACGATATATGGTGGAGTTTTTAATGATAGCTTTTTAGCAAAGATTTATAGCAAGGATGCAAAGTGCATTGATTTTATGAAAGACGAGGGCTTTACAATCTTAAATGTAATACCAACAGTAGAAGGTGCATTATCACTTGCAATTAATAATACAGATATAACAATTCATAATTCTAAAGTCCTTGTAATTGGGTATGGAAGAATAGGCAAGCTATTGTCACATGAATTGAAAAGTATGGGTGCAAGGGTATATGTAAGTGCAAGAAAAGATAGTGATTTTGCATGGATAAACGTTTTTGGATATAATAAGCAACGATATGATAATTTGATAGATGAAATATGCAAATATGATATTATATTTAACACTGTTCCAACATTGATATTAGATAAAACTTTGTTAGATAATATAAATAAAAATTGTTTAATAATAGATTTAGCGTCAAAACCAGGTGGAGTAGATTTTGATTATACGAAAGAAAAAGGAATAAATGTGATTTGGGCATTGGGGTTGCCAGGAAAGGTGGCAAGTAAAACAGCAGCAGAATATATGTATAATGTTGTGATAGAAAGTTAGAAAAATTGCTGTTTATGTTAGTGAATGAATATGTGTTGGTGAATTATTAAACTGTAGGGGCGAGTCTCCTGGCTCGCCCCTACACAATATTTGCGGGCGGGGATGGAACCCCGCCCCTACGAATTTTGTAAATTTAACCTCCCCAATAAACAATAATTTATCTAAGTAAGTTATTGATATATTTTCGAAAAATTGATATATTTTCTTTAGATGCAGTATTAAAGGAGGGGTTATATGGCTAAAGAAAATATCAAAGAAAAACAAAAGAGTACAGAAATTAATTTGATAGAAGATAGTAAGATGTCTGTTGAAAAATTATTTGAAAAATATAGGACAACGCGTGAAGGTGTGAGTGTCGTTGATATAGATGATCGACTTAGTGAATATGGTAGAAACGTAATTGAAATGAAGAATAATAATACGTTTCTACATAAATTAAAAGAAGCATTTATTAATCCGTTTAATATAGTGCTTATGATAGTTGCAGCTTTTACATTTGTTACAGATGTTATTATTTCAGAAGAAAAAAGTTATGCTACGTTTATTTTGATTATAAGTACAATACTAATTTCTGCGATTATTTCATTAAATCAGCAGACGAAGTCAGACAACGCAGCTAAAAAACTAAAGAAAATGATAACTAATAAATTGCAAGTTATAAGAGATGATGTAGAGTATACGGTAGATATTGAAGAGATTATCCCTGGAGATATCGTAAAACTTTCATCGGGTGATATGATACCAGGCGATGTAAGGTTTTTGGAAGTAAAAGATTTATTTATAGATCAAGCATCATTAACAGGTGAATCTAACCCGGTAGAAAAGTTTACTGAACCAAAAGAATATGAAAATGTTACAGACCTTGCAAATATTGGGTTTATGGGCACTAATATAGTAAGTGGTAGTGCTATTGCAATAGTTCTTACGACTGGTAATAATACATACTTTGGCAGTATGGCAAAGTCATTATATAGTGTTAGCGAGAAAAACAGTTTTGAACGAGGAATAGACGACATAAGTAAACTTTTAATTAAGTTTATGTTAGTTTTGGTACCAATAATTTTATTCTTAAATATTTTTACAACACACGATATGTGGTCATCATTGATTTTTGCAATAACAATAGCAGTTGGCTTAATGCCTGAAATGCTTCCGGTTATTACAAATACCACATTAGTAAAAGGTGCAGTAAATATGTCCAAAAGGAAAACGATTGTAAAAAGAGTAAGTTCAATTCAAACTTTTGGACAAATGAATATACTTTGTACAGATAAGACAGGTACTTTAACGGAAGACGAAGTAATACTTGAAAAATACATGGATGTTTTGGGTAATGAAAGTTTAAGAATACTAAAACACGCATTTTTGAACAGTTATTTTCAGACTGGCTTGAAAAACTTAATAGATGTTGCGATTATATCTCGTGCTGAAAAAGAAAACATGAATATCTTAAAAGAAGAATATAAACGTGAAGATGAGATACCATTCGATTTTTCACGTAGAAGAATGAGTGTTGTGTTAAAAGATACTAAAGGTAAACGTCAATTAATTACTAAAGGTGCCGTAGATGAAATTATGGCGATATGTTCGTACATAGATTTAGATGGAAAAGTTATAGAATTTACTGAAGAATATAGGAAAAAAGCATATGAAGTATATGAAAAACATAATAATGATGGCTTAAGGGTTTTGGCTGTTGCACAAAAAAATGAAATTCATGATATCGAAACATTTGGTGTGCAAGATGAAAGCGATATGGTGTTAATTGGTTTTGTAGGTTTCTTAGATCCTCCAAAAGAAAGTGCAAAAGCGGCAATTGCTGCATTAAAAGCTCATGGTGTTGAAACGGTTGTTTTAACTGGCGATAGTGAAGGTGTTGCACTTAATGTATGCAAAAAAGTTGGGATAGAAGTAAAGAATTGTTTAACAGGTAAACAAGTAGAGGAGCTTTCTGATGAAGAATTAAAAGAAAAGATTAAAGATTGTCACTTATTCTCAAAACTTTCTCCACTTCAAAAACAAAGAGTAGTAAGGTTATTCCAAGAAAATGGCAATACAGTAGGTTATATGGGTGATGGAATTAATGATAGTCCTCCACTAAAACAATCTGATGTAGGTATCTCAGTTGATACAGCAGTAGATATAGCAAAAGAAACGGCAGATATAATTTTGCTTGAAAAAGATTTAAATGTGCTTGAAGAAGGCGTAGTAAATGGAAGAAAGACATTTACAAACTTATTAAAATACTTAAAACTCGCAACAAGTGGTAACTTTGGTAACATGATATCTGTAATTATCGCAAGTGTGTTCTTACCATTTTTACCAATGTTACCTGTGCATATATTAATTCAAAACTTATTAAACGATTTTGCACAAATTGGGATGCCATTTGATAATGTAGATAGTGAGTCGTTAAGTAATCCAAAAACATGGAACACCAAAGGTTTGAAACGATTTATGTTTATATTTGGAACAATAAGTACAGTATTAGACGTACTATGTTTCTTAATTTTATGGTATGTATTTAAGTTTAACACAATGGAAAAAGCTTTATTTTTCCAAAGCGGATGGTTTGTATTTGGTATACTTTCTCAGACATTAATTATACATATGATGAGAACTGGTAAAAAACCGTTTATTGAAAGTAGAGCGTCAAAGCAGTTATTTATTTCATCATTTACAATTGTAATAATAACAATAATAATTGCATTTACGAAAATTTCAGGTATATTTGATTTAGCAAACTTACCATATAGCTATTTAGGTTGGATTTTAATATTGATGGTTATTTATTCAATAATTATACAAATATATAAAGTTATATACATAAAGAAAAATAAGGAATGGTTATAATAAAAAATATTGTGATGGCTATTATAGGAGGACATAATGAGAACAAATGAAGAGTATAAAAAGTTGTCAATAAGTGAATTTAATAAGGCAGCAAGTAAGTATGAAACGAATAAAGCAGGGGTATATAAGTTGTGCAGAAATGATTACCCAAAAATATTAAATGAAATTGAAAATGTTGAATTTGATATGCTACTTGATGCTGGGTGTGGAACCGCTCCAATGCTTTCACTATTAAAAGAAAAATACCCAAATAAAAAGTTTGTGGGAATTGATTTATCAGATAAAATGATAGAAGTAGCAAAGTCAAAAAATCTTGATAATGTAGAATTTGTGGTTGGTGATTGCGAAAATTTACCATTTGAAGAGAATACATTTGATATAATAATAAATTCACAAAGTTTTCATCACTATCCAAATCCACAAGCATTTTTTGATAGTGTTAATAAAGTGTTGAAACCAGGTGGAATACTCATATTAAGAGATATGTATATTCCGATAAAACCTGCTAGGTGGTTTGCAAATAATATAGAGTTACCATTTTTGAATTTACTAGGGTACGGTGATGTAAAAACGCATTCATTAGATGAGATACGTCAATATTGCAAAAATTCTAATTTAAAAATCATAAAATTAGAACATCAAAGAGTAATGAGAATGCATTTAGTAGCGAGTAAAATTTAAATATTTTAAAAATTAAATAGACATTACAAAATAAAATTGGTATATAATATATAGCATAAAAGAAAGGGGTAATTTGTATGAAAAAGAATTTAGGAGCAACATCAGCAATATTTCCAATGCCAGTTTTAATGGTTGGAACTTATGATAGTGAAGGAAAAGTAGATGTAATGAATGCAGCATGGGGTATGATGGAAGATATGAAAAAAGTAGCGCTTAATTTAACTGCTACTCACAAAACAGTAAAGAATATTAAAGAAAAAGGTGCTTTTACAGTAGCTATAGCAGATGTAAATAATATCGTTGCGGCAGACTATGTTGGCATGGTATCTGGAAATACAACACCTGACAAATTTGAAAAATCTGGGCTTCATGCAACAAAATCAGAATTTGTTGATGCACCAGTAATAGATGAATTTCCTATTACTATGGAGTGCAAATTCATTGAATACCAAGAAGGCGAAAATGGTTGTGGAGTAATTGGCGAAATAGTAAATGTAGTAGCTGATGAAAAAGTGTTAGATGCAAATGGTAAAGTAGATCCATTAAAAATAAATGCAATTTTATTTGATACTTTTGGCAATGGATATTACAGTATAGGTGAAAAAGTTGGTCAAGCATTTAGCGATGGTAAAAAATTGATGTAGTTGTCAATGGGGACGGGGGCAATGACCACATTTATGTAAAATTAGGAATGGCTCTAAAATCACAATTACTATTATCGAGCTACGAAAGTTATGTAAAAAAGATCAAGGAAACTTGGTCTTTTTTTATTTAGAAAAATTGTTGTTTATGTTAGTGAATGGGTTTACTAAAATCGTAGGGGCGGGGTTCCATCCCCGCCCACCAACATTGTACACGGGCGAGCCAGGAGACTCGCCCCTACAGTTTGATAATTTGCCAACACATACTTCATTCACTAACATAAACAACAATTTGTATATTTTACATTTTTTATTTTTTCTGATAATATAATTTAAGGTGATGAATATGATAGATTTTAAGAATAAAACATTATTTAAATTAAAACAAGAAAGCAATGAAAAAGGATATGAAAGTGTATCAGAGCTTCTTGTTGAAAATGAACAACTTGTTGCAAGTTTTGTTTCAATGCGTGATAGAGTAGTGTTTACTAATAAAAGGATAATATCTATAAATGTTCAAGGATTTACTGGTGCCAAAATAGATTATACATCAATCCCATATAGCAAAATACAGCTTTTTTCAGTAGAAACTGCTGGAACTATAGACCTTGATTCAGAATTAGATATATGGTTATCCAGCATTGGAAAAATAAGATTTGAATTAACTGGTAATACTGATATACGTAAAGTTGCCAAAATTATTGGTGAATATGTTTTATAAAGGAGCATAAAATGTTATATGTTTACATATTGTTGATACTAATATTACTGGTTGCATCATTTTTATACTGGCAAAATAATTCTATAGTAATAACAAAAATGAATTATACAAATGTCAAAATTCCAAATAGTTTTAATAATTTTAAGATATTACAAATCTCTGATTTTCATAACAAAAAATTTGGAAGGAATAATGAAAAAATTATAAATAAAATAACGAAAGAAAAGCCGGATGTTATATTTATTACAGGCGACACTATAGACTGCCATCACACAGATACTTTAACTGCATACTCTTTTATAAATAGTGTTTCGAAAATTGCACCAACTTATTTAATATCTGGTAATCACGAGCACACAATAGAGAGTTATAAGGATTTTATAGATAACTATGAAAAAAATGGTGCAGTTGTTCTAGAAGATAAAATAACTCATTTAGAAAAAGGTGAAGATAAAATAACTCTTGTCGGAATTAAGGATTTTAAGGAAGCATGGATAAGTAAATTAAGTGACGAGGCGAAAAAAGAGTTTGATAAAAGATTAAAAAAGTTATTATATAAATTTGATAAAAATGAGTTTAGGATACTTTTATCACACAGACCGGAACTAATAGATGTGTATCAAAAATATAAACCGGATTTGGTATTTACAGGGCATGCGCATGGTGGACAATTTAGGTTTTTATTTATAAAAGGGTTTATGGCGCCGGGGCAAGGATTTTTTCCGAAGTATACTGCAGGAAGGTATGATAAAGAGAATGTTACAATGATAGTAAGTAGAGGACTTGGCAATAGTGTAATACCTTTTAGGATTTTTAATAGACCAGAACTAGTAGTAGTAAATTTAAAAAACAGGTGATAAATTTGTATTTTGTTTATATGATAAGGTGTAGCGATAATTCAATTTATACAGGAATAACAACCGATATTAAAAGACGATTTAATGAACATCAAAGCAAAGATGAAAAATGTGCCAAATATACAATGTCACACGATGTAAAAAAAATAGAAGCAGTGTGGAAAACTGAAAATAAAATTTTAGCATCTAAACTAGAATATCGTATAAAAGAACTTACAAAAGCTAAAAAAGAGGAGCTAATAAAGGATAATAATTGCTTTTATTTATTCTTTTCTAACAAATTGGAATGTGGTCGATATAATAGATATTTGTTAGAATTGACATAATGCAAACTTTTATGTATAATATCCGTAATAAGTGTCAAATCTAGAAAAGGATGTTTTCCTTTTGGTCGTGTAAGTTAGGAGAAATTCCTTTTAAATTAATCTAAGACACTTTGGAGGCATTATGGAAGGATATTATGGCGTTCAAGAAAAAGGACTGATAACAGTCCATTTGGGAGACATGACATTTGAGCGCGTAATTTTTCTGGGCGAAGTCATCTCGCTGACGAGGAAAGATTACAGTAAGGCCTATGTAGCACACATGAAACTCGCACCAAGAACGGAATATGTGTTCTACTTACCCAAAGGCGAAAAGTACAAAGGAAAGGAGTTTATAAAGATTAGAATCGACTAAATTATAAAAGGCGGCCAGTAATTAAAAACTGGTCGCTATTTTTTTCAACAAATCTTCACATTGTAATCATATCCTTTTCAAATACATTGGTTATACTATATGTAGAGGAGGAGATAATATGAAAATACATAATAATGAACAAGAAGGAGGAAATAAAATGAATGAGAAAACAATAGATATGAAAGTAACAATTTTTATGACAATATTAGTAATAATGCTAGTTTTTGCAATTGGCATGATTAATATTTCATTTGCAAACAACACTAATACTTTTACATTTTCAAATGATGGAATAGTAGTATCGGATGAAAGCGGTAGTGGTTATAAAATTGAGGGAACATCACTTACAATAAATGAAAGTGGTACTTATACAATTACAGGTAGTTGTAGCGAAGGTAATATAAAAGTAAAAAAAGAAACAACTGGAGTAACACTTGTTTTGAAAAACTTAACACTTAGTTCATCAACTACAGCACCAATTTCACTTAATAAATCCACTGATACAACAATAGAAGTAGTTGGTACAGTTAATTTGACAGATAATGAAGATGTAGCACAAGAGGATACGAGTGAAGATTTTGAAGGAGCTTGTATAAAAGTAAAATCTGGTGCCACACTTTCAATAAAAGGAACAGGAACATTAAATGTTGATGGAACGGCTTGTAAAAATGGTATTAAAGGAGCTGCAACATCTAAAATTACTGTAGATGGAAACGTAACATTTAATATTAAGGCAGCAAATAACGGCCTTGCCGCAGATGGAAGTATGATATTAAATAGTGGTACTTTTAATGTTGAAGCAGAAGATGCAATAAAGTGCGATCCAGATGATGATGATACTGAATCTTTAGGCGATTTAACTATTAATGGTGGAACGTATAACATAAAAGCAAGTAGCGATGGAATTCGTGCAAATGGAAAACTTGAAATTAATAATGGAACTTTTGACATTACAGCTGGTGAAGGATTAGAAGCAACTTATGTGTTAATTAATGATGGAAAGTTTGTTATTAATTCATCTGATGATGGAATAAATGCATCTAATAAATCAACAAGATACTCAGTTAAAACTGAAATTAATGGTGGAGACATTACAATAAATATGGGACGTGGAGATACAGATGCAATCGATTCTAATGGTGATTTAGTTATTAATGGTGGAACATTAAATATAACTGGGCAGTCAGCGTTTGATTATGAAAAAAAAGCAGAACTAAATGGTGGAAAAGTAATTGTAAATGGTTCAGAAGTAACATCTATATCTAATCAATTTATGGGAAGAGGCAACTTTGGAGGACAAAATGGTAATCAAGGTCAAATGATGAGACCAGGTATGGATGGACAAAATGCCAATGATATGTTCCAAAAAGGAATGAAAGGTCAAAATGGTGGACGTATGGTGCCACCAGAAATGAATGGACAAGATATGGGACAGATGATGCCACCAGAAATGAATGGGCAAGGTAAAGACAAAATGATGTTTAATGGAAATAGACAAAGCAATAATTTAGGTAAAATGTCTGACTGGGCTACTGAAGGGGTAAATAAAGCAAGTGAAATGCAATTAATACCTAAGTCTTTTGATAACACTGATTTAACAAGTAATATAACTCGTGAAGAATTTGCACATATTGTTATGAGATTATATGAAGCACTTACTAATGAAAAATATGAGACTTCTAAAGAAAATCCATTTAATGATACAACTGATATTGATGTAATAAAAGCATATAGTTTAGGAATTACAAGTGGTACATCGAGTAACACATTTTCTCCTAAGAATTTAATTACTAGAGAAGAAATGGCTACAATGATGACAAATGCAATAAATAAAGCAGGCATAGATACAACAGTCGATATTGGTAAAGTATCAAAATTTAGTGATGATAGTAATATGCATGATTGGGGTAAAAAGCCAGTATATTTTATGTCGAGTAAGGATATAATTAAAGGAGTTGGAAATAACACATTTGATGTGAATGGTAATGCAACTAAAGAGCAAGCATTAATAATATCTGCTAAAACAGTAGAAAAGTTCGTAAAGTAGTAAAAAGGGGTCAGGTTTCTGACTCCTTTTCTTAAATCTTGTCAAAACATATATATAATGATATACTTTCCATATTAAAGGAGAAATAATATGGAATTTAAAATACATTCAAAATTTAAGCCAACTGGAGACCAGCCACAGGCTATAGAATATTTATCAAATGGTGTAATAAACGGAGAAAAATATCAGACACTACTTGGTGTTACGGGTAGTGGCAAAACATTTACTATGGCGAATATAATTGAAAAGGTTCAAAAACCAACGCTTATTTTGGCACATAATAAAACACTTGCAGGTCAGCTTTATAGTGAGTTTAAGGAATTTTTTCCGGAGAATGCTGTAGAGTATTTTGTGAGTTACTATGATTATTATCAGCCAGAAGCATATATAGCAAATACAGATACATATATAGAAAAGGATTCATCAATAAATGATGAAATAGATAAATTACGTCATTCGGCAACAGCCTCATTATTTGAAAGGAAGGATGTAATAATTGTATCGAGTGTTTCTTGTATATATGGCTTAGGTGATCCAGATGATTATAGCAACTTAACATTATCACTTCGCCCTGGTATGCAAAAAGATAGAGATGAACTACTCAAAAAATTAGTTGAAATTCAGTACGAACGAAATGATATTGAATTTATTCGTAGCAAATTTAGAGTAAAAGGTGATGTGGTTGAGGTATTTCCAGCTGGTTTTGATGAAAAAGCAGTAAGAATAGAATTTTTCGGTGATGAAATAGATAAAATAAGTGAATTTGATCCACTTACGGGTAAAGCATTAAATACACTTTCACACATTTTAATTCATCCTGCATCACACTATGTAACAACAGGCGAAAAAATGAAAGGTGCAATAAAAGCAATAGAAGAGGAGCTAGAAGAAAGAATAGCATATTTCAAATCACAAAATAAACTACTTGAAGCACAAAGAATTGAACAACGTACAAATTTTGATTTGGAAATGCTTCAGGAAATAGGTTTTTGTCAAGGAATTGAGAATTATTCAAGGCATATAAGTGGCAGAAAAGAAGGAGAAGCACCATACACATTAATAGATTATTTCCCAAAAGATTTTTTATTAATAGTTGATGAATCGCATGTAACAATTCCACAAGTAAGAGGTATGTATAATGGAGACCGTGCAAGAAAAGAAACACTTGTAGAATATGGCTTTAGATTACCATCTGCATTTGATAATAGACCACTTAACTTTAATGAATTTGAAGAAAAAGTAAATCAAGTAATATGTGTAAGTGCAACACCAGCAGAGTACGAACTAAATAAGTCTAAAGGAAGAGTAGCAGAACAGATAATAAGGCCAACTGGCTTACTTGACCCTTTAATTGAAGTGCGTCCTGTTCAAAATCAAATAGATAATTTAATAACTGAAATAAATAGTGTGACCGAAAAGCAACAAAGGGTTTTAGTTACAACGCTAACTAAGAAAATGGCAGAAGATTTAACAGAGTATTTAGGAAAAGCGGGTATAAAAGTAAGGTATTTGCATTCAGATATTGATGCTCTAGAGCGTATGGACATAATAAATGAACTAAGGCAAGGTGTGTTTGATGTGCTAGTAGGTATTAACCTTCTTCGTGAAGGTTTAGACATACCGGAAGTATCGTTAGTTGCAATTCTTGATGCAGATAAAACTGGCTTCTTAAGGTCGGAACGTTCACTAATTCAGACAATAGGCAGGGCAGCAAGAAACGCAGAAGGCCGTGTAATAATGTATGCAGATGAGTTAACCGAAGCAATGGAAATAGCAATCCATGAAACAAATAGAAGACGTAAAATTCAAGATGATTACAATAAAAAGCATGGAATAATACCAAAAACTATAATAAAAGAAATACATGAAAACATACAAGTAACAAAGAAGATAAAAGAAGAAGGCAAGAAGTTAGTATATAAGGATAAAGAAAAATATATGAAGGAACAAGAAAAACGTATGCGTGCGTATGCAGATGATTTAGATTTTGAAAATGCGGCAATAATAAGGGATGAGCTAATTAAATTGCAGGGAGAAAAATAATATACTATTTTTCAAAATATATTTACAAAATAATTATAAATGTGTTAAAATATTTTGTCGAAAGATAAAATCTTTAAAAAGACAAAGGAGAATAGAAATGAATATACTAGTAATTAACTGTGGTAGTTCATCACTAAAGTATCAATTAATTGATATGGATACAGAAAGCGTAATTGCTAAAGGAAATTGTGAAAAGATAGGTTTACCTGATGCTTTTCATAAATACAAACCAACTGGAAAGGACGAAGTTTTATTTAACGGACCTTTTCCAACACACTTAGAGGCAGTAGAATCAGTATTAAACGCACTAGCAGATAGCAAAATCGGTGTAATAAAATCTTTAGACGAAATAAGTGCAGTAGGACATAGAATAGTCCAAGGTGGTAGCATATTTAAGGGACCAGCTATTGTTACTGATGAAGTAATAGAGCAAATTGAGGATTTAGCGTCTTTAGCACCACTTCATAATAAAGCACATGCAATAGGAATAAGAGCATGTAGAAAAGAATTACCAGACGTTCCAATGGTAGTAGTGTTTGATACATCTTTCCATCAAACAATGCCTGATTATGCATATATGTATGGAATACCTTATGAAATGTATGAAAAAGGTAAGATTAGAAGATATGGATTCCATGGAACATCACACCATTATGTAGCACTTAGAACTGCAGAAATAATGGGTAAAGATTTATCAGAATTAAAACTTATTATATGTCACTTAGGAAATGGATCAAGTATAACAGCTATTAAAAATGGCAAAGTTATAGATACAACAATGGGATTAACACCGCTTGATGGGCTTATGATGGGTACTCGTTGTGGTGCTATTGACCCTGCTGTAATCCCATTTGTAATGGAAAACTTCGGTGTAAAACCTGAAGAATTAAATGACTTTATGAATAAAAAATGTGGAATGCAAGGAATATCTGGAGTAAGTAGTGACTTTAGAGATTTGCAAGCAGTAAAGCATGAAAATGATAGAGCAAGATTAGCACTTGATATGTTCTGTTATCAAGCAAAGAAGTACATCGGTGGATTTATTGCTGCATTAAATGGCATAGATGCATTAGTATTTACAGCAGGTGTAGGCGAAAACGATTATGATGTTCGTGAGCAAATAACAGATGACATGGATTACTTAGGAATCGTGTTAAATAAAGAAAAGAATCATGGATTAAAAGCTAAAGAATCAGATTTAACAGGCGAGGGTTCAAAAGCAAAAGTATATTTAGTCCCAACAAATGAGGAGCTAATGATTGCAAGAGAAACACTTCAAATGATTGGCAAAAAATATTAAAAATTACAGGGGCGAACAAAAAGTTCGCTCTTTTTTTATGTTGATGAATATGTCTATTTATGGCGATTTTATAATATTTGAATAAAAAATTTTTAAAAAAGTGGTTGACATAATATACAACATATGGTAAAATTAGAATTGTAACGAGGGAGTAGTTGGTATAGCAAACTGCTATATAGTAAAATCACCAACCGTCCTAAGGGACTGGTTTTACTTTAAATAACAAGACTTGTTACGTACTGTAAGGTGCGTACGAGTCTTTTTTAATACGCAAAAAGTAAAACCAATTATATTGTTTTATGAACCTATCTCAATAATTTCTTAAAAGAATTAATGAGATAGGTATTTTTTTGCGAAAGGAGGGGGTAAAAATGGTAAGCATAGCGTTTAAGGAAGCAGCAAAAGAAGTATTACTTATATTACAACATACAGACAAAGATGCAGTAGCAAAAATACCAAAGAAGTTTTTGGAATTTTTAATAGAAAATAGTTCAAAAACCTACGAACCAGATTTTGATTTTACCAAACCAATATCTGATTTTACATTGAAACCGAAGACACAAGCACTTCTTGGAATAATTTATGAAAAATACTGGGCAAATGAAGAAGAAAGAAAAGTTTTTATCCTTAAAGCAAAGAAAAGGGAAGAAGATTACAAGAAGAAAATTAGAACACGAAATAATATAAATTAAAAGGAGATAAAAAAATGGCAAATTATCCAATGGTAAGTAATAGTCCTATATTTTTTGAGGGACCATATATGCACGAAGCAAGAAAAAGATTTAAGACATTAAAAGAAGCACTAGATGCAACAGTAGAAGCATCAGATTCACTTGCACAATCAGATTTATTATATGTTTTTGGTGAAGTAAGTAGCATAGCAAGTAATACTGAAATAGAAGAAAAAGTAGAACAGTATTATAAAGAAAATATGGATAGCTGGAATAAACCAATGATTGGTACAGCTTACACATACGATGATTTAGAAAAAGGTATGGTAGTAAGTGGTCAAGGAAGCGCACCAAATTCAATTTATTACACAACATCAACAGGAAAAAACCAAGTAATGATAAGAGAAGAGGAAGACGCAAATGGTGAGAAATACTATGTTGCAATTTATCGTGTAGAATCAGAGCATTTACTTCAGTTCTCAACTGCAATGCAAAGTTTTAATAATAATGGTTGGGACTGCAGATGCGTAGTTGCAACAAGAATGGAGAAAAAAGAGTTTAATCATGACCCCAAAATGGAAGGTTATTATGAAGCAGAACAACCTGATTGGTCGTATTCAATTGGTTCTCGAGAAATTCCACCATCAAAAGAGTTATTAGAAGCAATGGATGAGAGTGCAATTGAACAAAATGCAGTTATGTGGACGAATGCAGAAAAACAAATGGCAATTACAAAGAAAATAATTGAAGAAGAAGAAAAAATACGTGAAGGTAGGTTTGTTCCAACATTTTCAGAAGGACTTAAAGGTGTAAAACTTTCAGATATTGATGCTAAATATGAGGATATAGCTACTGTGTTATGGCGTATGGGAGAGTTTGATGCATTTGTTGCATATACCAGAATTATTTTTAGTCAAATACATAGATCTCAAAATGCTGATTACTTAAATTACGTAAATAAAAATATGATGACTTTACTATTAAACTTTATTAGTGAACGTAATTTAGTAGGAGAAATAGAAGAAACCATAAAAAAACAAGTAAGAAATGAAACAATATCTTCTGAGGAATTTGAACGAATAGATAGAGTCGTTGAAAAAGTAAGAAAAATTGATGAAGCAGATAAAATTCAAGAAGATTTAGAAAAAGCTTCAAGAAGAAAAGCATCTGCTTCCAAAAGGAAAGAAGGAAAAAGAAGATATACATCAAAAGCAATTGCGAAGGCGGTAGAACCAAGAGCAGATCAAATGAAAGACACATTAGAAGAAATGGTTGATGAAAAAGATAAAAATAAAATTAAATAAAATATTAGCGGGAAAAGCCCGTGGAGGAGAGGGAGAAAGATGAATATTAGTTACAAAATGATGTTAGGAGTAAATCCTGGATATGGTCATGAAAATGAAAATTTAACACCTGAAAGTGCAATGAAACTTGGCTCAGCTTCGGCTATAAGAAATTTTCCAGGTGAAATATTGCAAAGAGCAAGAATGTATCGTGCTGCTGCAATTTATTCAACCGATTTTGGATGCCCAAGAGGTGGTGAAGTTGGAGTACAACTAGAAGGTGAAGTATCAATTGATAAGATGGAAGAATTAATTAATGGCGTAAAAGCAATGATGGCAGATTTAGGCCAAACTACAGTAACAATTGAATGGGAAGTAGTAGGACATTCTTTCGGAAGTACATATATATGTGAAGGTGGGAAGAGAGCTTATTATAATGCTCCAACTGAAGGAATAGAACATTTTTCAGTAAAAATACCTGAGGAGGTTGTAGAGTTTAGATCATTAGGTGCTAAATTACAAAGTGCTATGCAAGAAGTAAGTAGAAAGGAGGTTAATGGACATGGGTTTTATATGACTTCTGGCATATTAATTCAAAAAGTTGATGCAAATGGTAGAAAGTACTATGAATATGCTGGTACACAAAACCCAAGTTATGGTCAGTTAGATAAGGAACTATATCAAGAATCTGTAGTTCGTACAGTAGATACTGCTTTGCATGAAATAACACCTTCACTTGTTGAATTTAGTGAATTTGGTGTAGCACTAGAAACATATATGGAACGAGAAAGAGAAAAAGAAATAGCATACGACATAGAAAGAGATTTTGAGATGGAAGAAAAAATAGAAAAATATTCATTAGGACTTATGACAAAAGAAGAATTTGACGAATACAAAAAGGGATATAACAAAAGAAGAAATAGAGAAATTGAATTTGAAATGTAATTATTAAAATAGGAGGTAATGTTTATGCCAAACATTGAAGAAAAGGGTACAAACAAATATCAATTAAGGAGAGCATTAAGAAACGAAGTAACGATAGGTTTATTTGGAACATGTGGTGGAAGCACATGGAGAGATAAATTTATAGAAAGATATGATGAAGAAGGAATAGAATGGTTTAATCCGCAAAAAGCTGACTGGAAACCAGAAGACATGGAATTAGAGAACGTTAACTTAAACGAAGATGACATTATACTTTTTCCAATAACTTCTGAAACTTATGGTACTGGTTCATTGGGCGAAACGGGATTTTCACTAACATCATCAATTGCAAGAGCAGCATCAAGTAATAAAAATCAAAGAGTAGTATTTTTCATAGCACCAGATGTAGATGAAAAGTTAGCAGAAGAAAATCCGGCTGCTGCAAAAGAATCTAGAAGAGCAAGAAAACTTGTTGCATCAAAAATAAAAATCAATCCAGTAAGTAACGTTTATGAAGTAAGTAGTTTAGAAGAAATGCTTGAAATTTCATTACAACTTTATAAAATGGCAGTCGTTGAAAAAGAAATAAGAAAAACTGTTTCAAAAGTAAGAGAAAGTGAAAGAAGTGAATATCAAGCAGAAATGTTTGAAATAGTTAATGAAAATGAAGGATTTAGGAATGCACTATTTAGTTTGCCAGATAGTAAAAGAAGTATTTTGCTTGGTAGCTTGGATTTTATGGATTACATAATGGAACATAAAGATGATGCAAGGTTTATGATAGCACTTTCAAAATTACCAGAAGATAAACTTCAAATACTTGCAAAGCACCCAGAAAAAATCGAAGAAATAGTAGATTTTGAACTTACACATGAGGAGATAATGAAAGCTCATGGTAAAGAAATGGGTGGAATGGATAGGTAACAACAAAAAAATATGGGCAATCATTTGCCCATATTTTTTGTTGTATAAAGAAAACCACGCGATAGTCGCGTGGTTCAAAAAAGCTTTAGCGATGAATATATACAAAAAATCTCCGATTTTGTAGAATATTTTTGTGACCTGTCAGTTACAAAAATATTCTATAGAAATCGGAGGACGATAAAATGAAAAATCAAAATATCGATACAAATAGTTTAGCACATACAAAGTGGAATTGTAAATATCATATAGTGTTTGCACCAAAATACAGAAGGAAGGTATTTTTTGAGGAGAAAAGGTTGGAAATAAGAGAAATATTAAGAACATTATGCAAGTGGAAAGAAGTAGAAATAATAGAAGGTGAAGTATGCGTAGACCATATACATATGTTGGTATCAATACCACCAAAGATGAGTATATCGAGTTTCATGGGTTATTTGAAAGGAAAAAGTAGTGTAGCAATATTTCAAAAATGGGGCAATATGAAATTTGCGTATAGAAATAGAGAATTTTGGTGTAAAGGGTACTACGTAGATACAGTAGGGAAAAATACTGCAGCAATAAAAGAATATATAGCAAACCAATTAAAACAGGATCAAGAGATGGACCAATTAAGCTTTATAGATCCAAGGGACCCGTTTACGGGTAGCAAGTAAAAAACGCGTGACTGACAGGCCCATAGGTACGCATTTATGCGTGGCTGGTAGAGAAGGGCTATGCCCGAAAAAGAAAAACCACCCGCTATGCGGGTGGATATTTATTAGATAAATTGTTGTTTATATAACGGATTGTGCATAATTTTACACTAAATTTATGTTTGTCAAAGATTTGGGGTTTTGACAAGGCAAACGAGCGAAAAAAAACGGAAGCGTATGTGTTATACGCTGAGTATTTTTGATGCGAAGTTTAACGCAGACAAAACACAAAATCTCTCAAACTCAGTGATAAACAACAATTTATTCAACTTGTAAAACCTCAAAAAATAATGTATTATATCCTTGAGGTGTGCATATGAAGTTAAAAGATTCAATTCGTTATATAAAGGGGGTTGGCCCCGCAAAAGAAGAGCTTTTTAACAAAGTAGAAATAAAAACTGTAGAAGATTTAATTAATTATTTTCCACGTGATTATGAAGATAGAACTATAATAAAAAAATTATTTGAAGTGGTAGATGGTGAAAAAGTTTCTTTTGAAGCAGAAATACAAGGTAGTGTATCAACTTTTGTGACTAGGAATAAATTGCGCATTATAAAGGCAAATGCTTTTGATGATACTGCTAAAATTACTATGACTTGGTTTAATGCAGACTATGTCAGGACAATTCTAAAACCGGGGAAAAAATATGTTTTTTATGGTACTATCGAAAGAAATATGAATGGGCTTAGTATTACAAATCCAATATTCGAAGACCCAGATGCACACAAAAAAACAGGAAAAATTTTGCCTATATATCCTTTAACTAAAGGACTTACACAAAATATGATAAGAGACGCAATTACAAACGTTTTTGATAATTTAAGCGAAGAAATTTTAGATGTTATTCCAGAAAGTATAAGGTTATCTGAAAATTTAGCCGATATAAAATATGCATTAGAATATATTCATTTTCCAATAGATACAAATAGTTATATCGAAGCACGAAAACGGCTTGCATTTGAGGAACTTTTAACATTACAACTAGGTCTTATGCAAATAAAAAAAGCCGAAACAGTAAATGTATGTGGTATAAATTTTGAAATAAAAGAAGAAACAAAAGAGTTTATTAATAATTTACCATTTAAATTAACAAACGCACAAAATAAGGTAGTAAAAGATATATTAAATGATATGAACAAAGATAAGCCAATGAGAAGACTTCTTCAAGGCGATGTAGGAAGTGGAAAGACAATAGTTTCATTAATTGCAATACTAAATGCGGTAAAAAATGGCTATCAGGCAGCTTTAATGGCACCGACTAGCATTTTGGCAGACCAGCATTTAGAAACTTTTAATGCGTTTTTGAAAGACGAAAATATACGTGTAGCACTTCTTACTAGTAGTTTAACAGCAAAAGAAAAAAGAACATTAAAAGAAAAAATTGAGTTAGGGCTTATCGATGTAGTAATCGGTACACATGCGGTATTAGAAGATGATGTAAGATTCTACAATTTAGGGCTTGTTGTAACAGATGAGCAGCATCGTTTTGGTGTAAAACAGCGTGGAAAACTAACCGAAAAGGGTAATAACCCAGATACTTTGGTTATGACCGCAACACCAATACCAAGGACACTTGCACTAATTTTATATGGCGACTTAGATATTTCAATTATCGATGAGTTACCACCAAACAGGAAGAAAATAGACACGTTTTTGGTTGATGAAACGATGGAAGAACGCATAAATAATTTCATCGAAAAAGAAATTGGCGAGGGGCGTCAGGCATATGTTGTATGTCCGCTAATTGAAGAGATGGAAGATGCGTCAGATAATGCAAAATTAAAAAATGTTTTAGAAGCAGAAAAGAACTACAAAAAAAGATTTCCAAATATGAACATTGAAATACTACATGGAAAAATGAAACCTGCATTAAAAGATGATATTATGTATAGATTTAAGAATAAAGAAATAGATATACTAATATCAACTACTGTTATTGAAGTAGGTGTAAATGTACCAAATGCGACTTTAATGATAGTTGAAAATGCAGAACGATTTGGCCTTGCAGCACTTCATCAGTTACGTGGCCGTGTAGGTAGAGGGGAAGCTAAATCTTACTGTATATTAAAGTGCTTTAGTAAAGGTAAACAAACACTAGAACGTATGAAGATAATGACGCAGTCGGATAATGGTTTTAAGATTGCAGAAAAAGATTTAGAACTTCGTGGACCTGGTGAATTTTTGGGAGTAAGGCAACATGGTATGCCAGAGTTTAAAATAGCTAATGTTTTTGCAGATACAGAGTTGCTTGAACGCACTACTGTAGTTGCAAAACAGATTATAGATTCAAAAGAGAATTATGAACAATTACTTGATAAATCGTTAGAGAAATTTTGTGAAGTAGTTTTATAGAAATACCTAGGAGGAAGAAAGATGGAAAAACTAAAGATTTTGTTGGTATCAGCTGAGGTTGAACCTTTTGCAAAGACAGGAGGACTTGCAGATGTCGCAGGGGCTTTACCTATGGCATTAAAAAAGGCAGGACACGATGTAAGAATTGTAATGCCTAAATACCAAATAGTTTCTGCTAGAATGAATTATGTTACAGACTTTTCAGTAGAAATGTTAGGGCGTGAAGAGACTTGTATAATTCGTGAGGGCTCATTAAATTTTGAAGAAGGCGAAGAAAACTATTCGATACCAGTATATTTTGTAGATAACTATCATTATTTTGATAGATCTGGAATTTACTGTTATGGTGATGATGCGGATAGATTCGTATTTTTCGATAAAGCAGTTTTAAAAATGCTACCAGCAATTGGTTTTAAGCCAGATGTAATCCATTGTAACGATTGGCAGACTGGCCCTATTCCTCTATACTTAAAAGAAATATATAAAGAAGATTCATATTATAACGAAATAGCAACACTATTTACTATACACAATTTGCAGTATCAAGGTAACTTTGGAAAAGGTGTGTTACCTGTATTAGGGCTTGGTGATGAGTATTTTTCATCAGAAAAACTTGAATTTTATGGTGAAGTAAACTTTATGAAATCTGGTGTACTCTATTCAGACATCATAAATACAGTAAGTAGAACATATGTAGATGAGATAAAAACAGAAGAGTACGGCGAACGTATGGATGGACTTATGCGTTCAAAATCAGATATATTGTATGGTATTGTAAATGGTATTGATACAGTAAATTATAATCCTGAAACAGATAGCAAAATTTATAAAAATTATACAGCAAAAAATATACAAGCAAAGAGTGTAAATAAGAAAAAACTTCAGCTAGAGCTTGGCCTTCCAACAACAAATTCACCTTTAGTTGCAATGGTAACAAGACTTGTAGATCAAAAAGGCCTTGAACTTGTTAAAAATATAATGCCAGATTTATTAAAAACTGATGTCCAAATGATTGTTTTAGGTTTAGGCGATCCTTACTATGAAAATATGTTTAAGGACTATGCAAAAGAATATCCACATAAAGTGTGTGCAAGGATAGAATTTAATGATGCACTAGCACATAAAATTTATGCTGGTGCAGATATTTTCTTAATGCCATCCAAGTTTGAACCATGTGGCCTTGGCCAGCTTATAGCACTTCGCTATGGAACTGTGCCGGTTGTAAGGCAAACAGGTGGATTAGCAGATACTGTAACAGATTTTAAAATAGAAAAAGAATCAGGAAATGGCTTTTCATTCAAAGAATATTCTGGTAGAATGTTAATGAAGACAATGGTAAGAGCAATATCGGTTTATAAAAACATGCCAGATATTTGGGAGAAAATTATACTTTCTGGAATGAGTTCAGATTTTTCTTGGGAACGCGTTTCAGATAAGTATGTAGAATTGTACTTAAAGGCGATAGATAAAGTGTTCTAGGGCACATAAAAATATAGCCAAAATTAATAAAAAATATGCTAAAAAACTTGATTAAAAAGTGCAAATATGGTATAATATATATAGGAAGTTGAATATCCTGCTTTGTACGTAAAAAAGGTTGTTTCGAACCAACACAAATTATATGGGATTCTATATTTCTCTGTGGATTGCAGGCCCTCACGGTAAACAGTGGAACGGGAAGCGCGAAGCAGATAAGAGGAGACCCACCTGCACATGCAGGTCCGGAAACGACTTTTGACACGGCACGGCGGGATTTTCTTTTTGGGAAAATACATAGGTAACGCAAGTTACCTATTTTTAGTTTAAACTTAACTAACATAATCACCAACATGTTCATATTATGTATTAGGTGATACATATGGTAGAAATAATAATTTGGGTACTTGCAATTTATGGTGCCATGAAAATAGTAGAAGATTTTTTAGAGATGTTTGAAATTAAGAAAATATTAAAAGGTGAAATAAATGTAGTAATAAAAGTGTTTAATAAGCAGGAAAATATAGAAGAAATCGTAGAAAAAATATTAAAAGAAACAGAGGATATAAATGTAAGGGTAGAGGACGCTGGCTCTACAGATAAAACGTTTAGTATATTAAAGAAAATGGAAGAGCAGTATAGCAATTTGCAGGTACTTAGGATGTAGATAAATTTGTTCTTGTCATTTTCTTCAAAAAAATGTACAATGTTTACATTGGAGGTACAAAAGATGGATACAATAACAATAATTCGCTATGTAATACTAACAGCACTTTTAATACCAATAATATTTATCGATATAAAAGAGCACATAATACCAAATAGCTTAAATATAATAGGAGCGGTAGCCGGAATAATACTTATGATTATTGATAGAGCAAATTACAAGACATACTTGTTTGGTGGTCTTTTTGGAATTGGGTTATTTGTGCTTATAATTTTAAGTTCAGAATTTATATTAAAAAAACAAGGTATGGGTGAAGGTGATGCTAAACTTATGGGTGTTATAGGGTTACTTATAGGGCTTCCCTATACCATACTCACGACGTTACTTTCATTCTTTATTGGTGCGATAGTAGGAGTATTTTTACTTGCGTTTAATAAATTAAAACCGGGTATGGAAATGCCCTTTGGCCCGTTTATTGCAGTAGGAGCATTTATTTCAATGCTATGGGGGAGTCAAATTATAACATGGTACTTAAGTATGTAAAAAGGTCGACGCTTAGTCGACCTTTTCTAAATTTTTTATGTATTTTAATATGTTATTAGGCTTCTTTTGACGAATTAGTGCTTTATAATACTTTAAGCTTGAACTAACATAGTTCATGTCTTCTAAATCTGTAATAACCTCTGTTGCTTTTACATAGTCGCGTTTTAACATAGAAAGTTCAAGTAGCATTTCTTTTGAATATATATATACATCAGGTAGTTCTAGTGCTGCTGAAATATATGTAAGTAAACTTGCGAGTGTAAAATTGGTTTCAACAGTTCCTGTATTTTCGCTTAAAGTTTCACAAATTGAAGTAAGTGCAACTTCTAGATTGTTAGCATATATGTCTTTTAAAAGATCAGGATAAGCAAGGATAAAATTAGTATCGCGGAAGTTTTTCAAGAAAACATTTTTGTTCATCATTTCTTGAAGTTTGTTTAAGCATAAAAAATCCCGTTCAGACTCTACATATGCATCAACCATTGAATCAAACACATTGTTGTAAAAAATATTTAATCCATTCTTTTTGTAATTTGCCATACTATTTAGCACTTTAATGCTATCTTTGTCGTTAATTAAGTCAGAAATCAAATCGATACGCATACCTTTAGTGTTTTTGTCACGAATAACTTCGTTTACTAAATCTTTTATAAGATTAAAGTGATTGCTGTAAATTGCTTTTAAGTCACGTCTTGTTTCATCAGGCTGATTTAGTAAAAGATTTAGCGAAAGATTCATTTCTTTTAATTTATCTAAATATTTGTTATATATCGGATTATTTGCGATAACCATTTCTATCCCTCACAATAAAGATAGTATATCATTGAATTAAGTAAAAATCAAATTTATGTTTGTAGGGGAGAATTTTTAATATGAAATATTAAAAACTCTGTAGGGGCGAACTGTGTTCGCCCGCAAAAAAAGAGCTAATTTATGGGCGTGGGAGACCACAGGTCTCCCCTACATTAGTTTGATAAATCATTATAAATAGAAATTACATCATCCCTACAAACAATAATTTGTAAAAATAAAATTAGTATGTTAAAATAAATTATCTAAGGAGGTACATAAGATGAGTATAAAACTAACTGCATGTTCTATTGTAAAAAACGAGGAAGCAAATATCGCACGTTCAATTAATAGCTATAAAAATATTGTTGACGAGATAATAATAGTTGATACTGGTTCAACTGATAATACGGTTAATATTGCAAAAGAACTTGGAGCAACAGTTTTACATTATGAATGGGATAATGATTTTTCAGCGGCAAGAAATGTTGCGTTAGATGCTGCAACTGGCGATTGGATTTTGTATTTAGATGCAGATGAATGGATTGCAGATAATAACGAAGCAGACTTAAAAGAATCCATAGAACTTGCTATAAAAAATAAATATGATGCTATATCAGGTAGATTGATTAATTTAGATGATGATGGAAGCGTTATTGAAACATTATCGATATTACGTTTATTTGCACATAAAGATAAAATTCGTTACAGAAGAAAGATTCACGAATTAATATACGATTTTGAAGAAGACCATGCACTTGCAAGTCTTTATATAGATGGCTTATACATAAACCATTCGGGCTATGCTAAAAGCGTGGCTAAAGAGAAAGTAAAAAGAAATAAAGAACTACTTGAAAAAATGTATGAAGAAGATTCGGCTGATGCTGAAGCACTTGATTACTTCTATTTAGCACGTGAAAATATGATAGAAGACCCAGAAAAAGCAGACTTTTTCCTTCAAAAACTTCTTTCAAACGAAGAATATATGAAGAAGTTAAACGAAGTAAATATAAGTAACAATCTTCATGAATTAAAAATTAGATTGACTAATATTTTGAGAAATAAATATACATTTGCTGAACGTGAAGCAGTTATTGAAGATGCAATGAAAGAAGACCCAGATAACCCAGCTTACTATTATTACAAATATGTTTTATATTCAGGAATAGATGATGAAAAGAATAAATATATGCTTGAAAAGGCATTAAAGTTAGATGAAGAGTATGAATTAAAGGCAAGAGATAAAAATAATGAATTTTATAAATATAGATTTGAAACTATATATGAACTTGCACGTTTAGAATTAAAAGAAGGAAACAAGGTAAAATCACTAGATTATGTAGTAAAACTAATTAATTTAGGGCAAAGAGATATTGGAACAATGAGGTTACTTCTTTCAATATTATCAGCACAAAGTACGAATGAAATAGTAGCATTCCTTGATTCTATATTTAATACAGATGAGCTAAATGAGTTGAAATTCTTAGTAGAATCTATTAGAATAAGCGAACATCAAGATGTATTCTTATATTATTTTGTAAAGTATTATAAACTTACAGGTGAACTAGACATATCATTTGCAACATCACGTCTTATTACAGGAAACTATGATGAAGTTTTCTCAAAATATTTAGAATTATACAAAGAAACAAGACAGGAAAAAGCATTAATTTTTGCTGCTAGTGCATTAATTGCAGGTAACATGAGCCAAGAATATAGTGTCGTAAAGATGGAATTTCCTATAGAGTATCGAAAAGTTTTGTCTAGCTTCTTTGAAGGTGAAAAAATAGATTTAATTGATACATCAAAAGCTATATTCTTATATATTTTTGGTGAAATATCATATATTTTAAGTGAAGATAGATTAAATGATTTTGTAAATTCATTTAATAATGTTAATGAAGTAAGAAAGTTAGTTGTAGATTACTATTTTGAACATTATAGTTATGGCAAAGTAATAAGTTTTTGCAATAAATTTATAGAAGAAGAATTGCCAGATGACTTTGCTGGACGTGTTATAGAAGTAGTTGGTTTTTCATATTTTATTTCTGGTAATTTTGATATGGCGACGCTTTTCTTTGAACAAGCAATTAGTATAGGTTATTTGTCTGATTATGTAAAAATACCATATGGTAAAATTTTAGAAGCAAAGGGATTACCAGAAAGTGATGAGTTTAAGAATTATTCAGAGCTACTATATAAGACAAATTATGAAAAGAAAACAAATATGAGGTGATAGTTTGTGGGCAAAATAAAGACAAGCATAGGTGGGCAGGCAGTAATTGAAGGCGTAATGATGCGTGGACCTAAAGAATATGCTGTTGCTGTTAGAAAGCCAGACGGCGAAATTGAATTAAAAAAATCGGATGTAAATTCGATAATTGCCAAAAGTAAAATATTAAAACTTCCTATAATTCGTGGCGTAATTTCCTTTTTTGAATCACTAGTTGTGGGTATGAAATGTTTAATGTTTTCGGCAGACCTTTTTGATGTAGAGGTTGAAGAAAGCAAGTTTGATAAATGGCTAGATGAGAAATTGGGCGACAAAGCAAAAGATGTTGCGGTTTATATTTCGGTAATTATAGCAATTCTTATGTCGATAGGCCTTTTCATGTTACTTCCAGCATTTTTAGCAGGACTTGCATTTAAGAATGAGGGTGAAACACGTCTTTGGTTTAACTTACTAGAGGGTGTTGTAAGAATAGCAATATTCATGGGTTACATCATTTTAATTTCAAGAATGCCAGACATTCAAAGAGTTTTTGAGTATCATGGTGCAGAGCATAAAACAATTTTTTGCTATGAGGCGGAAGAGGAGCTTACAGTAGAAAACGTAAAGAAGCATCCAAGATTTCATCCACGTTGTGGAACGAGTTTTTTACTTATAGTAATGGTTATGGCAATACTTGTTTTTTCACTTGTACCTTCTTCAACTGTATGGATGACATTACTTGAAAGAATTATTTTAATACCGCTTGTTGCAGGGCTTTCTTATGAAATTATTAAGTTCGCTGGAAGAAGTGAGAATAAAGTTGTATGTCTTTTAAACAAGCCAGGGCTCTGGTTTCAAAGGTTTACTACAAGGGAGCCAGATGATTCACAGATTGAAGTGGCAATAGAAGCATTAAAAAATGTTATGCCTGAAAATAGGGAAGATGCAAAATGGTAATAAGTGAAGTTATAAAAATTTTAGAAGAAAAATTAAAAGATAGGAATAAAGTTTATACCTTAGTAGAGTTTGTTACTGGATTTTCGAGGAATTATTTTATTTGTCACAGTTTTGAATATGTTGATAATAGCAAGGTAGACAAATTATTAGAACTAGTAGATAAAGTAAAACAAGGTACACCAATTCAGTATATAACGCGGGAGCAGTATTTTTATGGATATAAGTTTTATGTAGATGAAAATGTACTTATTCCACAGCCCGATACCGAGATTTTGGTTGAAAAATGTATAGAAAATGTGCAAAATGGTGCTAAAATTCTTGATATGTGTACGGGCTCAGGGTGCATTGCAATTGCGTTGAAAAAGAAATTGCAAAATGCTAAAGTGTATGCTTTAGATATAAGCCGTGAAGCACTTAATGTAGCAAAAAAGAATGCTATTATGAATGATGCGGAAATAGAATTTATAGAATCTAACATGTTTGAAAACTTACTAGAAAAGGACTTTGACGTAATAATATCTAATCCACCATATATAAGAAAAGGCGAAATAAATAGTTTGCCTACTGAGGTAAAAAATGAGCCAATTCTTGCTTTAGATGGTGGAGATGATGGACTTAAGTTTTATCGTGAGTTAGCGGTAAATTCAAAGAAATTCTTAAAAAATGGTGGTAAACTTTTTCTAGAAATAGGTTATGACCAAAAAGAAGAAGTAAAAGTTATTTTGCAGAATGAATGCTATAGTGATATAAAAGTTTATAAAGATTATGGCGATAATTTTAGAGTAATCGAAGCCACAAATTAGGAGGTTTAAAATGAATACTATTGATTTAATAGTTATATTATTAATAGTTGGTTTTATAATTGTAGGTGGAATGCGCGGCTTAATTAATTCTGCGATTGGTCTATTTGGCTACATATTAAGTATTTTCCTAGCGTATAAATTATCTGGAGTTTTTGCAAAATTTATGATTGAGAAGTGGCAGATAGATGAGAAAATAAACTCTGTTATTCTTTCACAAATTCCACGTCTTGCAGAAAATTTAGTGAATAATAATGACAAATATAAAGGAATGGTAGAACTGGGCGGAGGAATAGACACTGTAAAAGAAACACTAGCAAACACAAAATTACCATTCATAGATGTAATAGCACAGCGTATAGTACAAGTTTTGGCAATTATAATTTTATTTATTGTTTTTAAGTTATTATTCCAAATACTTGGCAAGTTATTAAATGGACTTGCAAAGCTCCCTGTAATAAAAGAAGTTAATAAAATAGGTGGAATGATAATAGGAGCAATCGAAGGAGTTATAGTTTCTGTTTTAATACTTGCTGTAGTATGCATAATTCCAAATGATGATTTACAGGAAAAAGTTTCAAATTCATTTATTGGTAATAAAGTAAGTCAAGCGATAATGAATGTTTCGGTAACAGATTTGGCAGGCATTGAAACAAGCGAGAGTTAACAAATTATTCAAAAAAACTTTACAATTAGACTAAAAAAAGATAAAATATAAATGTTATTATAAAGTGAAAGCATTTTTGTTTTCACTTTTTCATTGAAAGGCGTGAGAACTTTGGCGGATTTAGATGAAAAATACATAATGAGAGAGCTAAAGAAAAGATTAGAACCAAAGCGCTACAAACACTCATTAAATGTAATGAAAATGGCAGTAACACTTGCCGAAAAAAATGGCGCAGATGTGTATAATGCAAAATTCGCAGGACTTTTACATGATGTGGCAAAAAATATGTCAAATGATGATTTGGTAAAATATTGTGATGAAAATGGTATAATAATAGATGATATAAAAAGAAGGTCACCAGGAACACTTCATGCAGAAGTAGGGGCCGATATAGCAAAGAAAGAATTTGGGGCAAATGATGATATTGCTCGCGCAATTTTATATCATACTTTAGCAAATAGTGAAATGACGACACTTGATAAAATATTATATGTTTCAGATTTAATTGAGGTTGGGCGTGATTTAGAAGGTGTAGATGAGATAAGAGAAGTTGCATTAGAGAACTTAAATGAAGGCTATTATTTATCTCTTCTTTACTGTATTAATAATGTTAAAGAACGTGGTAAAGAATTGCATCCTCAAAGTTTAGCAGCCCTAGAAGTTGCAAAAACACAAAGATAGGTGGAGATACAAATGAATTTTATAAAATCGGTTTTAAAGCTTACAGGCGTAATGCTACTTATTGTTTTTTCGATAGTAGGCGGTGCGTATGCATGGCTTAGAATAAATGGTAAAATCGGTGGTAGCACCAATAATGGTAATGGCGATAAAGGTGGCATAATTTCAAATTTATTTGACAATTCTGCTAAGAAAGAGACGAAAAATGTGTTAATTGCAGTTCTTCATACAGAAGCGAGCCCTTTAACAGATTTTATAATGTTGGTGCAATATAATCCTGAAACCAAACGTGCTGCAGCACTTTCAATTCCAAGAGATACTAAGGTAATTGGCTCGATAGATGGAAAGATTAATTCTACTTATGCCAAAAGACGAGATATGCAAGATTTGGTAGATAAAGTTACAGAGCTTACTTCAGTAAAAATAGATAATTATGTGTTGCTTGATACAAAAGCAATAGAAAAAATGGTTGATGCAGTTGGCGGAATTACATATGATGTTCCATTTAATATGAAATATGATGATAATTCACAAAATTTACATATAAATATAATGAAAGGTAAGCAAACATTGAATGGTGCCAATGTTGTAAAACTATTACGTTTTAGGAAAAATAACGATGGTACAATTGCTTGGGGAGATATACAAAGAATAAATCTTCAACAAGATTTTATAAAAGCAGCAGCACCGCAATTACTAACTCCAAAAGTTATTTTGAAAATACCAGAATTAGTAGGAATTGCTTTTGAATTAGTAAGAACAGATGCGACTATTGATGAAATATTAAGTTATGTTGATGAAGCGAAGACATTTAATACTGAAAATATTTCAATGGATATGTTGCCAGGAGATGCACAGTATATAGATGGTGTTTCGTATTATGTAGCAGATCCTAAAAAAACTATAGAAATAGTTAATGAACTTTTCTTTAATACTACACCGGGAGTTGAAAAGGCAGATGAAACTATATCAAATAGTGTCGTAACAGCTCAAGTTATAAACGAACCCGAACCAGAGCCAGAACCAGAACCAGTTGTTACAATAACAAAAGAGGATTTAAGTATAGAGGTATTAAATGCAACTTCGAGAAATGGACTTGCTGCAAAGGTCTCTGAGAAATTAAAAGGTGATGGCTATAATGTAAATAAGATTGGGAATTACAAGACATCCTCTGATAAGAAAACAACTATAATAGATAGATGTGAAGATAAAACGTTCGCCGAAGATTTGAAAAAATTCTTAGGAAAAGGAACTATAAAAACGGAAGAGAAGACAGAAAATACTGCGGACATAACAGTAATACTTGGAAGTGATTATTAGTAATTTAAGGGCGAATAAAAATTCGTCCTATTTTTTCCCTTGTATAATATTGAAAAAATCAAGTAAAATAACAGTGTGAAATAACGTGTATATAAAAAAATTTAAAAAAACTTCGTAATTTTACATAAATCTCTTGAAAAAAATATTTTAAAATGTTAGAATAACGTATAAACAAAAATGGGGGGTAATTCACTTGGAGAATTGGGTTAAGAATTTTGTTAATTTTTTAGAGAAAGACAAAAAACTATCAGACAATACTTTGCAATCGTATAGACGCGACATAGAGCAGTTTACGCACTATATGGAAACAAATAATATAGATATTAAGACTACTAACAAAACTACTATAATAACTTACTTAATGTATTTACAAAAGGAAGGTAGGGCAACATCTACTATTTCAAGAAATTTGGCTTCAATTCGTTCATACTATCAATATTTAGTAAGAATGAAACAAATTTCTGAAGACCCTACAACAGGATTAGAGTCACCAAAATTAGAGAAAAAACTACCAAAAGTTTTGTCAGTAAATGAAGTTAATTTGCTACTCGAACAACCAAAATGCGTAGATTTAAAGGGTTACAGAGATAAGGCAATGCTTGAAATGTTATACGCAACAGGAATAAGAGTTTCTGAATTAATGAACTTAAATTTAGAAGATATTGATTTAGAAAATGGTTTTATAAAATGTAAAGGTGCTACAAAAGAAAGAGTAGTTCCAGTAGGTCATGTTGCATGTGCAGCACTTACTGAGTATATCAAAAATGCAAGAACCCCAATGATTCATGATGAAAACGAAAAAGCATTATTCGTAAATACAAATGGTGGAAGACTTACACGTCAAGGTTTTTGGAAGATAATTAAACAATACAAAAACCAAGCAAAAATAACAACAGATATAACACCACATACTTTAAGACATTCATTTGCAACACACTTAGTTGAAAATGGTGCAGACTTAAAGGCATTACAAGAAATGCTTGGACATTCAGATATATCATCAACACAAATATATGCACAACTTGCAAATAACAAATTAAAGGATGTATATCAAAAAACACATCCAAGAGCGTAAAACTAATATACTAATTAAAGTTCAATTTGTATATGTAGTGGCCGATGACTACATCGGCCATTTATAATTTATGAAATAAATTTTTACAATTCACTTGAAGTTTACATAAAATTGTGGTATATTATTTAAGGATGAACAAAAGATGACTATATTTAAGACGAGAAACAGGAGGTTTCAAATCTGTGCAACAGTTTAAGATTGATTTAATGAATGAGGCAGAAAAAACATATGAGAATATCGAATCTAGGCGTAGTAGCGTATTAAATGCGGTACAACAACATGCAATAAATCAAGTAAAAAACGGCTATACTAGTTTTAGGATTTCTCACTTGCCAAAAGAAGATGAAAGCTTTTTACATGAATGGGCAGATATGTCATCAGCAGATGTAAAAGAGATAAAATTTAGGTGCTACGAGAATAATAGAAAATACCTAATAAAACAGTTTAATGTTGATCTTAGCAGTGTAATTAACGTGAATTACTCACGTCAAGGTGATACATTAATATTAGACTAAAACAAAGTGGCCAATAAGCCACTTATTTTTTTTGTAAAATATGGGGAGGAAATATGTATAATATAATACTTGTTCGTTATGGCGAAATAATATTAAAGGGCAATAATCGTTCATATTTTGAAAGAAAACTTATATCCAATATAAAAGATGCCTTAAAAGACGAAGAAATAAAAATACACTATTCACAAGCAAGAATATTTGTAGAACCAAAAGATGCTACTAAAATAAATAGAATAATCAAAAAAATAATAAAAGTTTTTGGTATAGTGTCGGTAAGCCCTGCAGTAAAAATAGCAACAGATTTAAGTTTAATAAAGTCTACTGCAATAAAGTTAATGGAAGAGAAAATGGTAGGCAAAACTTTCAAAGTAGAAGCAAGACGTGGCGACAAGAGTTTTCCTTTAACATCACCTGAAATTGCAAGGGAAATAGGTGGGGAGATATTAGAAAATGTACCGGGTTTAAAGGTAGATGTAAATAACCCGGATAATGAATTAAATATAGAAGTAAGAGAAGAAACATATATATATTTAGAAAAAATAGAAGCGTTAGGTGGTATGCCAACTGGTACAAATGGTCGTGGATTACTTTTAGTATCGGGTGGTATAGATAGCCCGGTTGCAGGATTTATGCTTGCACGTCGTGGTGTGGAAGTAGATGCTATACATTTCTTTAGCCCACCATATACAGGCCCAAAGGCCAAAGAAAAGGTAATAGATTTGTGTAAAATTGTAGCAGGTTATTCAGGAAAAATAAACTTATACATGATAAATTTTACGGATGCACAACTAAGTATTAGAGATAACTGTCCAAAAGAGCAAATGGTATTACTTATGCGTAGAATCATGATGAGAATAGCTGAAATTGTAGCAAAAGAAAAGGGTTGCGATGCATTAATAACAGGTGAAAACATAGGGCAAGTAGCAAGCCAGACAATGGCATCAATGGTAACGACGAATGAAGTAGTAAATATACCTGTATTTAGGCCATTAATAGGCATGGATAAAAATGATATAATAGATATGGCAAAGAAAATTGGAACTTATGAAACGTCTATATTGCCTTACGAGGATTGTTGTACAATATTTGTACCAAAGCATCCAGAAACCAATCCAAAGGTAGAGAAAATAAGAGAATCGGAAAAACACTTAAATTTAGAAAAGATAATAGACGATGCGATAAAAAATATGGAACACATAGTAATTGGCGAATAATTTGGGGGTAAAATCATGAAAAATACAAACGAAAAACGAACATTCATAGATAGCTTAAACGATGCATTATCTGGAATAATAGAAGCAATAATACATGAACGAAACATAAAAATAGACTTCGCATTTGCTGTACTTGCTATATTAATGAGCTTATTACTCGGCTTTGATAGAAAAGAAATAATAATAGTATGCATAATGATAGGCGTAGTAATGGCTGCTGAGATGATAAATACAGCAATAGAGAACTTGGCAGATGTAGTAACAACAGAACAAAATCCAAAAATAAAAAAGGTAAAAGATACTTCTGCTGGGGCAGTTTTAATAGTAGCGTTTACATCATTAATAGTGGCTTACGGACTAGCATTTGATAAATTAGATCCACTTGTTCGTCATTCGTTAAATATAGTGACAGATTTGCCATTACATCTATCAGCAGGGATATTATTAGTGGTAGTTTTAACGGTAATATTTTTTAAGGCAATAACTAAGAAAGGCACTTATTTAAGAGGTGGGATGCCAAGTGGCCATGCAGCAGTAGCAGCAACATCCGTAATGATAATATGGTATTTAACAAATAATACAGTAGTGCTTTTGATAACAATGGTACTTGCAGTACTTGTAATACATAGTAGAGTAGAGGCAAAGATTCATACACTATTTGAATCAGTTTTAGGGATAATATTGGGTATGGTAATAGCATTAGTAGTTTTTGGAATATTAAAGTTATTTTTAGTGATGTAACTAATAAGTATGTTTATTTTTATAAAACTACTTGACAATTTATTCAAAATATAATAAACTTTATTATGCTCATGGTGGGTGTAGTTCAGGGGTTAGAGCGTCGGATTGTGGTTCCGAATGTCGTGGGTTCAAATCCCACTACCCACCCCACAAACTAAATATTGGGATGTAGCCAAGCCGGTAAGGCACCACACTTTGACTGTGGCATTTCGTAGGTTCGAATCCTGCCATCCCAGCCAAATAAAAAATCCTCTTTTGAGGATTTTTTATTTTGGAAAAGAAGGGATTCGAACCGTAAATTACAAGCACGAAGTGCGAAGTAATTTGAGGGGGGTATTCCGAAGGAATTCTCGAAGCGAAGCGAAGAGCCACCTGCCATCCCAGCCAAATAAAAAATTCTCTTTTGAGGATTTTTTATTTTGGAAAAGAAGGGATTCGAACCGTAAAATACAAGCACGAAGTGCGAAGTAATTTGAGGGGGGTACTCCGAAGGAATTCTCGAAGCGAAGCGAAGAGCCACCTGCCATCCCAGCCAAATAAAAAATCCTCTTTTGAGGATTTTTTTATGATATAATACATTAGGAGTTGATATTTATGGAAAATATTGAACAAGAAATCGACAAGATAAAAGAACGTAATAAACGCGTAGAACTAGATAAAGCGTGGGAGACAAGTTTTACACGTAGACTTTGTATCTGCATTTTGACGTACATAGTAGTTGTTTGTTATTCGTATATGATAAGTAGAATAAGCAACATTTGGCTAAGTTCATTAGTACCCGTAATAGGTTTTACTTTATCTACATTGTCATTAAAATTTATAAGAGCATTATGGGAAAAAAGGCAATAAAAAAAACACCAGTACAATTACTGGTGTTTTTAATTTATTTACTTTTCGATTTCTGCTGTTGGAGCATTCTTACGAACGCTTTCAATACCGTTTAAGCATGATGCTTTTGCTGTATATCCTTCTGATGTAGCAATGATTTCACCATTTCTTGCTGTTAAACGGAATCTGTATTCGCCAGCTTTGTCTGTGTACATTTCGAATTTTGGATTTGTTTGTGTAGCATAGTTAGCCTCTGTTTGGTCTTCAAGATTTGCTATAGGTGCATTTTTCATAACACTTTCTACGCCATTCATGCAAGCAGCTTCTGAACTATATACTTCTGATGTAGCAATAGTTTCACCATTTCCTGCTTTTAAGTCAAATTTCATTCCTGTTGAAGTTGATTTCAATAAAAATTTGCTCATAATAAATACCTCGCTTTTTTAAAATTTGTTCTAAAAGAACATTATCAATTACTATTATATAGCAAAATTTGACAAAATTCAATCTTTTTATGCAAATTTAGTATAATTGACAAGCCACTTTTAATAAACTATAATACCACAAGGAGGAGATACTTATGAAAAAAATATTGGCAGTACTAAGTTTTATTTTACTATTCGTAGGATGTTCAAAAGAGGTAAACATCAAGAAATATGAAGGTACATGGGGCGATGAGCTTGATAACATTCAAATTTTTTGTGTAGATGACAACACAATTGATTTTAATTATTTTTTATATAGAACATTAAGCTTTTACGTAAAAGACGTAACAATAGATGAAAATGGTTATGGAGAATTTAATCCACAAGAAGAGTATGAGCCAAAAGGTAAAATATATTTGCAAAATAATAAAGTAAAACTTGTTATCGAGAGCCATACATTTGATTTTGAATCAGAACTACCTTATGAGATAACATTTAATGAACACAAAAAGTATAAAGTTATTGAAAAAGGAGCAATCGAAGAATCTATAAATAAAACCATTGAGGAAGGACTTGCCCAAGTAGATACTGAGATATTCAATGTAGAAAAAGATAGCAAAAATTATTTAACATTAAAAGTGTTAGATTTAGTAAGATACATAGATGAAGTTGCCGGAGAAAAATATTATGCTTATGATGATAATTACTATAACATCGATAAGACACAGAAAAAAGTTATTAGTTTTCATGAATTTTTAGGAAATGATAACGAGAAAGTACAAAAGGTGTTTAACTACTTACATGAACAGATAAAAATTAAATCAAACGAATATAACGAAGAATATGGCGTTGATGATCCAGAACCACATTGGGTAATAAGAGAAAACTATTTCATAGTTGATGAAAATGCTAAAGTATTAAAAGTAATGTGCTCTTATCCTTTTGAGGCGGCAAGAGTATATGGAACAATATGGATAGATGTACCATTTAGTGAATTTGAATAAAAACTTTAAGATTACTAAAAATAATACCAAATTCTTGACGTTTGTAATACAATGTATTATAATTAAATTAAGGAGTGGATATTATGACAGTTTCAGTAAGGTTGAGTGATGAAGATACTAAGTTAATAAAAGCATATGCACATATAAATGGATTATCACTTTCAGATTTAATTAGAAATGCAGTAATTGAGAAAATAGAAGATGAATATGATTTAGAATGCTATAAGGAAGCACTTAACGAATACGAAGAAAATCCTAAAACCTATACTTTAGAAGAAGCTAAAAAGGAGATAGGATTATAATGAAATATAAAGTTTTATTTACTGAAAGAGCGTTAAAACAATTCAAAAAATTAGATATAAACGTTTCCTCTTTGATATTTGGTTGGATAGAAAAAAATATTGAAGGTTCATCAAATCCTAGAATGTTTGGGAAAGCATTAACGGGTAATAAAACTGGACAATGGAGATATCGAATAGGAGATTATAGATTATTATGTGAGATTAGGGACAAAGAAATTGTTGCTCTAGTATTAGAAGTAGGTCATAGAAAAGAAATATATAAAAAATAAACTGCTACAATCGTAGCAGTTATTTTTTTAGTAATTCCATAATACAATTTAGTACCAAATCAATCATTTTATCGTAATTTATGCTTTCATGTTTGTGATAAACTATTTCGTGGCACAAATTATCTACAAGCCCAAGTGCAATATGGACTTTTTCAGTTAAATTTGATTCGTCAAAACCGTTATTTTTTAAGAAATTTACAATATTATTAGTTGTAGTAATTTCATATTCATGGAAAAATTCAGCGATAATGTTATCGGAGTGTACCATTGCCATTATTTCTTCATGAGCAGTTTGAGATAATTTGTGGTTTTCGATGAATTTATTTATCATATCACGGAAAAGCTCTTTTGCGTTTTTGAAGTTGAATTCAGTGGTATCTATGTCTATGGCAGGATAAAAGATATTAGATGCGTATGTTTTGATTCCTTCGATTAAGATGTCGTGTTTATCCTTAAAATATCTATAAACAATACCAGTGGAAACATTTGCTTCTTTTGCAATTTCTGCAGTATTTGTATTGTAGTAACCTTTTTCACAAATTAAATCAAACCCAGCTTTTATAATTTTGTCTTTTGTTTCTATAGAACGCTTTTGAACAGGTTCTTTTATTTCAGATTGATCCATAATTTTCACCTCATAGTAGCAATATAATAACATATTTTTTAGTTCGAGTAAATAACAATTAAGAAACTGAAAAAAATTTCAACTTTCATATTGACAAAAATTATTAAAATGTTACAATTAAAATGTGAAAGATATTTCATGTTTTAGAAGGAGGAAAGTCTATGAAGTGTGAGTTATCTGATCTAAAGATCGGCGAAAGCGCAACAATAGTTAAAATTAACATTACAGACAAAGAAATAAGAAGACACCTTTTTGATATGGGTGTAACACGTGGTGCAAAAGTAAAAATAAAAAAAATTGCTCCAATGGGTGAACCAGTAGATATAGAAATAAGAGGTTATGAACTAGCATTAAGAAAACATGAGATGGCAGGAATAGAGGTGGAGAAATAATGAAAATTGGTTTGATAGGAAATCAGAATAGTGGTAAAACAACATTATTTAATTCTTTAACTGGTATGAATGCAAAGATAGGTAACTGGCCAGGCGTTACAATAGAAAGAAAAGTAGGAACAATTAAAGGAACAAAGCATGAAATAACAGATTTGCCTGGTATATATTCGCTTAGTCCTTATAGTATTGAAGAAGAAATATCAAGGAATTTTGTTTTTGAAGATAAGCCAGATGTAATAATAAACTTAGTTGATGCTACGGCGATAGAGAGGAGCTTGTACCTTACAACACAGCTTCTAGAAACAGATGTAAAAGTAATAGTAGCACTTAATATGGCGGATATTTTAGAGGAAAAAGGTTACACAGTAGATGCGAAAAAATTAGAACAAAATTTAGGTGTAAAAGTTGTAAAAATATCTGCATTAAAAGGTACCGGCATAGATGAATTAATAAGAGCAATAGATAATATTAAAGACCAAACTAAGGCAAAGATATATGATAGCAATATAGAAAGTGCTGTAGAACAAATTGAAAAAACATTACCTTCAAAGTTAGAACATAAAAGATTTGTGGCAATAAAATTATTAGAAGAAGACAAACGATTTAATGAATATTTAACTGGTACAGTAAAAGATATAGCAAAGGATTTAGTAAAAAACTATGATACAGATTTAGAAGAGATAATAGCAACTAAAAGATATGAATATATTGAAAATATAGAAAAAGAATTTGTTACTAAACGCAAGACAAATCAAAGTATGACGGATAAACTCGATAAAATATTTTTAAATAAATGGCTTGCATTCCCAATATTTATTGCACTAATGTTCTTAATTTATTATTTATCTGTTGGTGTAATAGGAAGCTTCACGGTAGATTTTATAGGTGAACATGTGGACATTTTTAAGGAATGGACTGCAGAACATTTAGAGGCACTTGGAACTGCTGAATGGTTAAATAGTTTAATTGTAGACGGCGTTATTGCTGGTGTAGGTGCAGTTTTAGGATTTATTCCACAACTTATCATATTGTTTATTTGTATTTCACTTCTTGAAACAACTGGTTATATGTCAAGAGTATCATTACTACTTGATAAAATATTTAGAAAAATAGGGTTAAATGGTAAGAGTATAATTCCATTCATAGTTGGTTCTGGTTGTTCAGTACCAGGTATCATGGGAAGCAGAATAATAGAAAATGAAGATGAACGAAAAATTACTACAATACTAACACCATTTATACCATGTAGTGCAAAGTTACCAATTATAGCATTG
The DNA here is from genome assembly GCA_017450465.1 of Clostridia bacterium. Lineage (GTDB taxonomy): Bacteria > Bacillota > Clostridia > TANB77 > RGIG9151 > RGIG3495. The sequence continues at coordinate 139,813 of JAFSUW010000007.1, forward strand.
TTTGCAGGTTATTTCTTCCCAGATAATTCGGGAGTTATATCAGCATCGCTTTACTTCTTTGCTATAGTAGTTATTATACTAAGTGCAATGATAATGAAAAGATTTGTATTTAAGCATACATCAAGTACATTTATATTTGAACTTCCAGAGTACAAAGTACCTAGTGTTAAATATGTTGCAAAGGATGTATTTGATAAAGTAATGGCATTTATAAAGAGAGCAGGAACAATAATTTTACTATGTTCAATCGTAATTTGGTTCTTGTTATCGTTCTCATTTAAGATGGAATATGGTGTTGATATTGAAGATAGTATGCTTGCAACAATAGGAAATAAAATATCTTGGGTGTTCTATCCAATGCTTGGTACAAGAAGCTGGGGAGCAACAGTATCAGCAATTCAGGGCTTAGTTGCAAAAGAGCAAGTTGTATCATCAATGGCAGTTATAAATGGATTAGCTGAAGACGTAGAAGAGGGTAGTGAGATATTCTCATTAAACGGAATATTTGGTTTCTTTACAGCTGCATCAGCATATGCATTTATGGTATTTAATTTATTCTCTGCACCATGTTTTGGAGCAATAGGTGCAATGAAACGTGAACTAGGTAGCACGAAAAACTTATTAAAAGCAGTGTTATTCCAAACAGGAATGGCTTGGGTTTTAGCAACAATTGTATATCAAGTTGGAAGTAGGGTAAGCGGAATAAACTTAATATTAATTGGTATTATACTTCTGGCGATAATCTTGATAATTAGATCGATGATAAAACATAAAGATGATGAATGTGGTGGTTGCCCATATTGCAAAACATGTGGTAAATAAAAAAAGTAGGAGCAAATTGCTCCTACTTTTTTATTATGGATTTTAATCTGTTGAGTTGCTATATATATTTCGTTCAGAAATATATATAGCAACGAAATAAAAAACCACCCGCTATGCGGGTGGAGAAACATGTTATACACAAAAACACTATCCTAATTTATAATAGTA
>JAFSUW010000002.1 GCA_017450465.1 Clostridia bacterium
ATATATTTTTAGTGATGATACAAAAAATCAAAAAGAAGAAGGAAGCACTATAAGTAGTAATATATACGACCCAGATGTTTTCGAAAATAAGTTAAATAAAATTTTGTCTAATATAGAAGGAGCAGGGCAAGTTTCGGTTATGGTGTCATACAAAACGGGAATTGAAACAATACCACTTACTGATACTAAAGATAATAAAACAGTAACAGAAGATAATACGAGTGGTGCGGTAAGGAGAACGCAGCAAGATTTAGTTGAAAAGAATATTATTTTTAATCAAGAAAATAACGGCAGTAAAGAACCATATATATCTAAAACAATTATGCCACAAATTGAGGGTGTTATTGTGGCGTGTGAAGGTGGTGGCGAAAAAATAGTAAGAGAAGATATGGTAAGAGCGGTTATGGCAGTAACAGGAATTGAGCCGGAGAAGATACAGGTGTTTTCGAAGGCAGCAAAAATAAAATGAGGTGAATGTATTGATTATATTACATAAGAAACGTATTTTAGCATGTATATTAGGGACGATGCTTGTAATTGCAGGGATATTAAATTACAATGATAAATCATTAGAGGTAAGCGGGGACATCTTGGATAATGAGGCAGAGTCGACTTTTGTTACTAATATGAAAGAAAATATTGAGACGATAGATGTTGATAGTTCAAATTTATCAGATTCATATTTTGTATCAGCAAGACGTGAAAAAAACGATACATACGATAAACAAGTGAAGTATCAAGAAGAAATACTATATAACGAGAAATCTAGCGAAACTATAAAAACGGCTGCACTAAATAGGATAAATACTATTGTTGATAAAATGTCAAAGGAAATGGCGATAGAAAAGTTGCTTGAAGCCAAGGGCTTTAGCGAGGTGTTGGCTATAATAAATGACGACAATGTAAATGTAATAGTGAAAACGATGGAGGAGCTTAGTATATCTCAAGTTGCTCAAATTCAAAGTATTGTAATGCGTGAGGCGAATGTAAAAGCTGATAGTATCCATGTAATTACGAAGAATTAATATATAACTTGATTTTATAGGTAATTGCTGATAAAATATTGCTAAAGATAAACATCTTTCAAATTTATTTGAATGAGGGAAAGACATGGATACATTAGAATATTTAGAGGTAGAAATAGCAAAATTACGTGAACAGCTAAATTTTGAAATATTGCATGAGAATGAAAATCATGTGCCATCGAAGAATATGCTAAAGATAAGTAGAAAATTAGATGAGCTTATACTTAGATATCAAACTTTTCTAGAGAAAAAAGAGAAATAGTTTTGGTATCTATTATTTTTTAAAATTATACCTTGCGGTGTAGTAAAAGTACCGCAAGGTATTTTTTGCAAACTTGTAGTGGCGAACAGTGTTCGCCATAACTACACGTCAAGCATAAATTTGCTGTTTACTATTAATTTTTAATTGATATTTGACGAATAACATAAAAGGGTATATAGTATAAAAGAAATTTTATGTAAATGGAGGAGTTTATGTTAATAATTGGTGCAGATCATGGTGGATTTGAATTAAAAGAAGAAATAAAGAAATATTTTGATAAGAATAGTATTAAATATTACGACATAGGTGCACTAATGAAAGATGATAACGATAATTTTCCTGAAATTGCTTTGCCACTTGCAAAGAAAGTAGCATCAAATGAGTACGAAAAGGGTATACTTATTTGTGGCAGTGGAGTAGGCGTTTGTATGGCTGCAAACAGAATAAAAGGTGCTAGGGCAGTAAATTGCAATAGTGAAGAAATAGCAAAACTTTCACGCCTTCATAATAATGCAAATATTTTGTGCTTGGGTGGTAGATTTATAACTAAAGATGAGGCAATATCTATAATAAATGTTTGGTTAAATACCGAATTTTTAGGTGGAAAATATGATATAAGGAATAAAATGCTAGATGAGTAAAGGAGAAATTGAATGAATTATACATATATTTTAACGGTCTTTATAATGGCATTTTTTGTTGCGTTTTTATTAACACCACTTGTTAAGAAATTAGCAATAAAATTAAATGCAATAGATGTGCCAAATGATAAAAGAAGGATACATGACCATCCTATTCCAAGATTGGGTGGGCTTGCTATAGTTGCTGGTTTTACCATATCAACATTACTTTATGGTTTTTTAGTAAATAAAACATCAGATAACATATTTGATCTGCAACTTTTAGGATTGTTTTTAGGAATAATCGTGATTGAAGTAGTAGGTGTATTAGATGATATATACCAATTAAAAGCTTGGCAGAAACTTATTTTTCAAATTCTTGCTGCCGTTATAGTAGTAAATTGTGGAACAAAAATAGAATTTTTCACTAACCCATTAAATGATGAGTATATATTCTTTGGGGTTTGGTCAGCACCAATTACAATACTTTGGATAGTTGGAATAACAAATGCAATAAACTTTATAGATGGATTAGATGGCTTGGCAGCTGGCGTTGCGTCGATTTCAGCATTATCATTATTATTTATTTCTATTTTCTTAGGAAACGCTGAAATAGTAGTGCTTGCAGCAAGTTTGGCTGGCGCAACATTGGGCTTTTTACCATTCAACTTTAATCCAGCCAAAATATTTATGGGAGACACTGGTTCGACCTTTTTGGGCTTTACATTAGGAACAATAGCGATAATGGGTATGATAAAAAGTTACACGGTAATATCTGTTGTAGCACCTCTTATTGTATTTGGACTTCCTATATTTGATACAGCATTTGCAATACTTAGACGTATAGCCAAAGGACAATCTCCAATGGTCGCAGATAGAGGGCATTTACATCATAGATTAGTTGATGCCGGTTTATCACAAAGGCAGACAGTTTTAATTTTATATTTAATAAGTACATGCTTAGGAATAATGGGATTTTTGCTAACACAAGGCGGAATAATAAGGGTAGTTTTACTATTTGTTGCACTCATGATATTTATAATTGCGGGTCAAAAAATAGTATCAGATATGAATAAAAGCGAGAAAAATTAGTACTACAAGAAAGGAAGGAATAATTATGGGAAAACTAAAAGTAATGACAATCTTTGGAACAAGACCTGAAGCAATAAAAATGGCACCACTTGTAAAAAAATTAGAAGCAGATGAGGACATAGAAAGCATTGTATGTGTTACAGCACAACATAGACAAATGCTAGATCAAGTTTTAAGAATATTTAAGATAATCCCTAATTATGATCTAAACATAATGCAAGAAAAGCAAACGCTTGCGCATATAACATCAAGAGTATTGACGGGCTTAATCGATATAATAAATGATGCAAAGCCAGATATAATATTGGTTCATGGAGATACGACAACAACATTTGCTGGAGCACTTGCAGCATTTTATTCAAAAGTAAAGATAGGACATGTAGAAGCAGGTCTTAGAACTTATGATAAATATTCGCCATTTCCTGAAGAAATGAATAGAAAATTAACTGGTGGACTTGCAGATATACATTTTTGCCCAACAAAATCTAATAAAGAAAATTTATTAAAAGAAAATGTGCCAGAAAGTGCGATTTATATAACAGGAAATACTGTAATAGATGCATTAAAGACAACTGTAAATGATAAATATGAATTTACAACACCTGCCTTAAAAGAAGTAAACTTTAAGAAAAAGATAATTTTAGTAACAGCACATAGAAGAGAAAACTTAGGTGAACCACTTCAAAATATATGTAATGCCATAAAAGAATTAGCAGACAAGTATAAAAAGGATATAGAATTTGTATATCCAGTACACTTAAATCCTGCAGTAAGCGGAACTGCCAATACTATTTTAGGTGATATAGAAAACGTGCATTTGATAGATCCATTAAATGTACAAGAACTTCACAATTTAATGAATAGATCATACTTTGTTATGACAGATTCAGGTGGACTTCAAGAAGAAGCACCAGCACTTGGCAAGCCAGTTTTAGTTTTAAGAAATGAAACAGAACGCCCAGAAGCAGTAGAAGCTGGAACTGTAAAGGTAGCAGGTACTGATACAAAAACCATAGTAAAACTTGCTAGTGAATTAATAGAGGACCCTAAAAAATATGAAAAGATGAATAAAGCAACAAATCCTTATGGCGATGGTAAAGCATCACAAAGAATAATCGATGCAATAAAGTATTATATGGGCACAATAGATACACCACCAGAAGAATTTTAGGTATTGACTATTAAAAAAATTAGTATATTATAAATATAGTGACCGATGATTTCATCGGTCAATTTTTTTGAAAAATTAAAAAAAATGTATTGACAAGTTTCAGAAATAAATGTAAAATTAAATCGAACAAAAGTTCGAACATGCAAAGGAGGAAGAATAATGTCAATAGATAACAATGAAGAAAGAAAAAAAGCACTAGAAATAGCAATGAGTCAAATCGAAAAGCAGTTTGGTAAAGGTGCAGTTATGAAGTTAGGAGAAGTTTCTGCAATGAATATAGAAGCAATTCCAACTGGAGCGCTTAGTTTAGATATAGCTCTTGGTATAGGTGGCGTACCAAGAGGAAGAATAGTAGAAATATTTGGCCCTGAATCATCAGGTAAAACAACTGTTGCACTTCATGTAATTGCTGAAGCACAAAAAAGAGGTGGCATAGCAGCATTTATCGATGCTGAACATGCTCTAGACCCTGTTTATGCAAAGAAATTGGGTGTAAATGTTGATGAACTTATCATTTCTCAGCCAGATACAGGTGAGCAAGCACTTGAAATTTGCGAACAATTAATAAGAAGTGGAGCAATAGATGTAGTAGTAATAGACTCTGTTGCCGCATTAGTACCAAAAGCTGAAATTGATGGTGAAATGGGCGATGCCTTTGTAGGTTTACAAGCACGTTTAATGTCACAAGCATTAAGAAAATTAACTGCTGTTATTAATAAATCGAAAGCAACAGCAATATTTATAAACCAATTAAGAGAAAAAGTTGGTATAATGTTTGGTAATCCAGAAACAACTCCTGGTGGTAGAGCCCTTAAGTTCTATGCATCAGTAAGACTAGATGTAAGAAAAGTTGAAACAATGAAGAAGGGTGACCAAGTAATAGGAAACAGAACAAAAGTAAAGGTTGTAAAGAATAAAGTTGCACCTCCATTTAGAGAAGCAGAATTTGATATAATGTATGGCGAAGGTATATCAAAAGAGGGTAATATCTTAGACATAGCTTCAAATCTTGATATTATCAACAAAAGTGGTGCTTGGTTCTCATATAATGGTGAACGTATGGCACAAGGTAGAGATAATGCAAAACAATACTTAAAAGATCATCCAGATATACTAGCTGAAGTAGAAAAGAAAGTAAGAGATAACTACAATGAGGCATTTGTAAAGAGTATAGGTAATGATGAGATTTTAGAAACTACAACAAATGAAGCAGAGGAATAAAAATGGACTTAAAAGAGTATCAAGAAGCTAAAAATATAGCTTTTAAGTATGTTGTATATAAAAGACGCACAGTAAATGAAGTAAGAGAAAAATTAAAAAAACTTGAAATAGCAGATGATATTATAGACAAAGTAATTGAAGAATTAATATGCTTTGAATATCTTGATGATGCAGTATATGTAGAAAAATTTGTGGCAAAAAGTAAAAAAGATTCTGTAAATGTCCTTAGAATGAAATTGTTAAATAAAGGCATAGATAAAGAAATTATTGATGACTACTTTAATAACAATACTTTTGATGAAGTCGAAAAAATAGTTCCTTTACTTCAGAAGAAAAAATTTAGTAACGAATTAGATACAGATCAAAAGGATAAAATAAAGGCATATTGCGCACGAAAAGGTTTTAAAATATCAGATATAGAAAAAGCAACAAAAATGTTATAAAATGTGGTAGAATATATACGAAAATATTTTATATTCAAGGGGGAAATAATATGGACAAGAACGAAATAATCGCAATGGTAGTAGAAAAGTTAAAAACAATTGAGGCAGGAAAAGAAATTTCTTTAAAAGATTTAGTAGGTAACGAATTAAAGAAATATACATCTGCTGATTTAGCTGAAATCGTAGCTAAAATAACAAAATTATGTGAAGAGAAAAATATAAAGCTAAATGTTGAATCTCTTGATCAATATAAAGGTTTACTTTCAAATCTTCCATTTGACATTCCATTTTTAAAGAAATAGGATATACTATATAGGAGGCGGGTATAATGCCCGCCTTTTAATTAAAGAGGTAAATCAATGGAAGCATATAACTTAAAACTTGAAAATTTTGAAGGCCCACTAGACCTTCTTTGTCACTTAATTGAAAAAAATAAAATGAATATATATGATATATCAATAGCTGCAATTACTGATCAATACTTAGAGTATATTAATAGTATTAATGAGCCCGACTTAGAAATAACAGGCGATTTTTTGGTAATGGCAACTAATTTGTTGTATTTAAAATCTAAAGAACTATTGCCAGTTCCAAAAGAGGAAGAAGAAGAGGACCCTAAAGAAGAATTGATAAGAAAATTGATTGAATATAAAAAATTAAAAGAATTAGCACTTGAAATTCAGCAAAACACTGAAGAATTTTCAAAGCTTTATTATAAAGAGCCAGAAGACATTGAAATAAAAAAAGAGATGAAATTAAATACCGAATATCCTAAAGAGTTATTACCTAGTATATTTATGAAAATTGCAAAAATAAATATGGAAAAGTTAAACCATAATGCAGAAGATATAAATAAAATTATGGAACGGGATAAAGTAACAGTAAGAAGCAAAATAAAGGAAATACTTAAAAATTTGTTGAACAAGAAAAAAATAATTTTTAATAAGTTATTTAACACAAAAGAAAGAACCAAAAATGAAGTAATCACAGCATTTTTGGCGATGCTCGAATTAAATCGTGCAAATAAAATAAAGATAAGACAGAAATATACGTTTTCAGATATAGAAATAGAACGAATTCGTAATTAGGAGGCACTTATGCAACTAACAGATAAAGAAGCAATAGTAGAAGGATTATTGTTTGCCGCAGGTGATGTGGTTAAAACAGCTACTATCGCAAATATAATAGGTGAAGAAGAAAAAGATATTGAAAAAATTATTATAAGTATGAATAAAAAATTCGAAAATGAAAATAGAGCATTAATGATAAGGCAAATAAATGATGGGTACCAAATGTGTACTAAAGCGGACTACCACAAATATATAAGCAAGATGTACGATACGAATAAAAAGCAAAATTTGTCACAATCTGCAATGGAAACACTTGCTATAATTGCGTATAAACAACCAGTCACACGTCAAGAAATTGAAAAACTTCGTGGTGTAAATTCAGATAGGTCCGTGTCCATACTTTCAGAATATGGTTTGATAGAAGATGTAGGACGTCTTGATGCACCTGGAAGGCCACTTATTTACAGCACTACAGATGAATTCTTGCGAGTTTTTGGTTACTCAAGTTTAAAAGATTTGCCAAAGTTTAATATAGAAGAAAAAAATGCCGATAATATGAATGTCCAATAAAAATCATTTGAAAGGACGGTACTTATATGCAAATATTTTTAATTATATTATCTGTATTATTAATCATAATACTATCGTTTTTGCTTACAAGTATACGTGTATCGGCTTATCTAACGAATGTAGAAAATGAAACAATAGTGGTATTAAAAGTATATATATTTAAATTTATACGTGCTTTTAAGTTAACCAAAAGAATGAAAGGCGAAAAGAAAAAGTTAAGTGAAAAGATAGAGATGCTAATTAATTACTTTTTTAAGAGTAAAGCAGACCCTGTCGAATATGCGAGTCGTGAAATAAAGAAGAATAAAGGGCTCCCAAACTTTGTAAGGAACATTGATATTAAGAAAATAGTCATAGAAGAATTAGACCTAAATGTAAAGCTTGATTTCGGTAGTGCCGCAATAAGTGCAATCGCATGTGGCGCAGCTAATGCGATTGTAGGTATGGTTTTGGCCAAATATGAGAATAATATAAAAGGAACTGCTACTACTAATATAGTTCCAGGATACACTGGTGACGGTGTGAAGTTTAAGATAAATGCTAAAGTAAAAATGAAAGTTTTAGATATAATTAAACTATTTTTTAATAAATAAGGAGGAGTTAAAATGGAAAAAGAACATCAAATTGATGGACTTATGGAAGCTGCAATGAATAGCATAAAGGAAATGGTAGATGTAAATACAATTATAGGAAGCCCTGTAAATATACCTGATGGCACAGTAATAATACCAATATCGCGTGTGTCTTTTGGTTTTGCAGCAGGTGGAAGTGAATTTGCAGGAAGAAAGGAAGACAAACTTCCATTACCTTTTGGTGGAGGAAGTGGTGCGGGTGTAACTATAAATCCTGTTGGCTTTTTAGTAGTTGGCGGGGGCACAGTAAAGTTTATATCTGTAAATCAACAATCAGCTACCGAAAAATTGGTAGATTATATGCCTGAAGCAATTGATAAAATTCAAGGAATTTTTAAGAAAGATTCAAAAGAGAAAAGATATGAAACAGAAAATGGCACAGTATATGTACCAGAAGATTTATAAAGTATAAATATTGTCAACATTGTTTATGTAAACACAAAAACTGAGAATGAGAAGAATGATTTTATTAAAAATCATTCTTTTTTTATCAAAAAAATTTTTTTCACATTATAAGCGAATTTGAAGGTTAAAAATGGGATTACTTCGCAAAAAAGGTATAAAGTTTTTTGCTATTTTGAACGATAATTTAGTAGCAAGGAGATGTATAAAAAAGAAAGAGGGTGGTTTATGGTATGGATACCGCCTTGACAACAGGGATGTTAACTACAAACTTGTTATCGGTTACACCGATCAAAAAGGACGTTGTACAAACAACAAAGGACGGGTTTAATAATATTTTCAAGAAGTCGTTGGACACGAAAAAAGTTGAAAATAAAGAAGTAAAAAAACCGACAGATGATAAAAATAAGGTTACAAACGAAAAACCTAAAGAAAACAAAGAAAGCAAAGATGTTAAAGAGAAGGACGTAGATGAAATAAGGGATAGAGCAAGAAAAAAGGTCGCAAGTAAAACAAAAGAGTTAAAAGATAAGGCCGAAAATAAAGAAGGAGTTGTAGATGAAGCAACTAGTAAGTTAGATGAGTTGTTAGAAATGTTAGACGTTGATACAGAAGATTTGTTAATCAAGGACGTAAGTGAAAAGTTCGATACTGTTGGCCCACAAAACGTGGAAACGGAGAAAATAACGTTGAACATAGAGGATGAAGAAAATTTAGAGTTAAATGGTGCTAATCAAAACGTAGAAGGTGAGTTCACTTTTGATAGCGAAAATTTGACCGATGATATGTCAGACAATAAGGATAATTTAAAAGACAATAAGTTTAAATTAAGAGATTTTCGTAACAATAGGATGGATAATATAAACGATAGACACGAAGTTGTTGGAGAAAGATTTAGTGTGTCTAATGAAAATTTAGGGATTAATTTAAAAACAGGAATTAATAATACCATAACGGATATGAAAGAAAAAATTGATGTTTTAAAACAAGTAACTGAGCAAATGGATGTTTCATTATATGATGGCAAAACGGAATCTGTAATGAAATTAAAACCAGATGATTTAGGTAAAGTAACGATTAAGCTCAGTTTGGAGAATGGTATAATAAGTGCTAAATTTTTAGCTGAAAGTGAAAAAGTAAAGGAAATTTTAGAATCAGGATTTAATCAATTAAAGGATGCTTTACAAAAACAAGGAATGCTGATACAAGAATTTAGCGTATCAGTAGATAATGGCTCTTCGCAAGATAGAGCAATGTTTGAAGGTAGAAGGAAATTTTTCAGTGGTAGAAAAACTGAAAAAATAGAGAATAATATAAGCGTTAATAATATCGATTATTACGATTATAAAGAAGAACAAATGAGTAGATTGTGGCCGGATAGTACGATAAGCTTTTCGGCGTAAGTACAAAAGAAAGGATTGTGATTAGCGTGGCTGTTGATGCAGTTAGTAGTAATAGTTATGATTATGTAGCGACTGGTAATACAGTTTCGAGTACTGCAAGTAGTTTAGGAAAAGATTCATTTTTAAATTTATTGGTAACACAGTTACAGCATCAGGATCCTTTAAATCCGGCTTCAGATACTGAATTTATTGCTCAGATGGCACAATTTAGTTCGCTCGAGCAATTACAAAACTTAAACGATAGCTTTAATAGTTTTAAAGCATATGAATTAGTTGGTAAGAGCGTTGAAACAAGTAACAACATTGAAGGCATAGTAGAGGCGATACGTGTACAAAGTGATGGAGTTTATGCAGTAATAGACGGCTCAACTGCTAAAGTTGACAACATCACAAGAGTAAATTACGGTTCAGAAGATACGGAATTATTATCTTACATGACAGCATACTTAGCAAATATTTTAGATGGCGTTGCTATCTTGACTGGCAAAGTAAATAGCATTGATGAGAAAGTAAATGCTATGACTAGTGTTTCAGGTGATGGCACGGGTGATGGAACAGACAATCCAATAGGCGACGGAACTGGTGATGGAACTGGCGACGGTGTTGGCGACGGCGTAGGAGATACTACAGGCGATTAATGTAATATCGGAGGGTGAGAGATTTGATAATAAACAATAGGATAATACCTGGTGTAGTAAATAGCCCGAATGTGGGCCAGAGTAATCAAACCCATGGTACACAATCGACTAATTCTGGTATTAGTTTTGAAAGTTTGTTGAAAAAACAAATTTTTGATAATTCGGAAGTTAAGTTTTCTAAGCATGCAACTAGCAGGTTAGAAACACGAAATATAAATTTAACTGACGACCAAAAGCTTAAATTGAACGACGCAATTAATAAAGCAAATGACAAAAACGTAAAAGATTCTTTGGTACTAGTTGATGATATTGCTTTTGTAGTTAATGTTAAAGACAAAACGGTCGTTACCGTTATGAACAAGGATGAAATGAAGGAGAATGTTTTTTCTAATATCGACGGGGCAGTGATAGCATAGGAAGGTTATTTTGCACCTCTTAAAGGGGGATTTCATATATGATGACTTCTATGATGGCCGGAATCTCAGGATTGAAGGCCCATCAAACTAGAATGGACGTTGTTGCTAATAATATTGCCAACGTAAATACAGCAGGTTATAAAGCGTCTCGAGTAACATTCAGAGAAGTTTATTCAAGATCAATATCTAATGCGACAGCACCAAATCCTGACATAGGAACTGGTGGTACAAACCCCAACCAAATTGGTCTTGGTGTAGGACTTAATGCAATAAACGTAAATTATCGTACTGGTTCAATTGAAACGACAGAGAGTCCACTCGATGTAGCAATTGACGGAGACGGATTTTTAATCGTAAAAACGCATCGTGCCGGTCAGTATTTCTTTACAAGAGCTGGTTCACTTGGCGTAGATAAATTAGGTAACTTGGTTACTGCTGATGGTTCTCAAGTTTATGGATGGTTACAATATACTGAAACAGAAGGAATTTACAAGTATAATACAGAAGCACAAGTAGAATCTATAAACTTGTATAAAGATGTATATAATGGCACAAAGAGAACTCTTGAACCACAAGCTACAAGTTATGTAATATTTACAGGAAACTTGAACTTAAATAATGTCCCAGGTATCGATGGTGAAATAGGTATTCCAATATCTGTTTACGACTCATATGGTACAGAATACACACCACAAATAGTATTCAGTAGACCTGGCGACCCAGAAGATCCAGATTTTAATCCAAACTTATGGACATATGAAATATCTGATTCAAAGGGTGGAACATTATTTGATACGTTTACCGGAACAATAGAATTTAGCGACGAGGAAGGCAAAGTAGGTAAAGTAAAAGAAGTAAAAGATGAGAATGGTGATGTAGTTGAGAATAATGCCTTAATACGTGAGATACCATTTATTGGCGGAAACCATGAGACTCTTAATATAAAATTTGATTTTGATGCTCTCACACAATATTCTGCCGATACAACTGCAAAGGTTTATAATTCAAATGGTTACACAGCCGGTGAATTAGTAGATTACTCAATTGGTGAGGATGGTATTATTACAGGTGTTTATTCAAATGGTAAACAACAACCACTTGCACAAATAGCACTTGCAGTATTTGATAACCCACAAGGTTTAAAGAAAGTTGGAGGAAGTATGTATACAGCAACCACTAACTCCGGTGATTTCTTTAGAGGTACAGCACCAAATACAATCGCAGGTTCGTTAGTTGCTAATGCACTTGAAATGTCAAACGTTGACTTAGCAACAGAATTTACAGATATGATAGTAACACAAAGAGGTTTCCAAGCAAACAGTAAAATAATAACAACATCAGATGAGTTACTTCAAGAACTAGTTAATTTGAAACGTTAATAATAAAAAATAATGCCCATTAGGGCATTATTTTTTTAGCCATTCTATACGTTTTTGATGTAATATTTCTTTTGCACGAATATCATTTGGTAGATCTATTTTTTCTCCATTTACCTCATGCATCATTTTATCTGCAATACTTACGAAATCGATATCATTTTTTCCAGAATCTATTTTGGCTATAATATTTAATACTTTAAGATATTTATAATTTTTCTCCATGAAAGACACTTTTTTAGAAACACTCATGTCGTTCCAAATACCTGCCTTCATGTGCTCACGAGATACTACTATAGCAGTTTTTTCCCATTCGTTTGGAACTTTTAATCTATTGCATAAATTTTTTACAGGCACACAACCTACTTCGTCATGCCCATAGTGATGTGGCAAAATTTCTTTTGGTGTAAGCGCTTTACCAAGGTCGTGCGTAAGAGCGGCGAATTTGATAAGAGCATCATCTGTAATTTTAGAGCATTCATCAAGTACTATCATTGAATGGTTATATACATCGCCTTCGGGATGATAAATAAGTGGTTGTGGTACATCGATTAAATCATAAATTTCCTTGAAGTGAACATCTAATATATCCGCTTTTCTTAATACATTGAAGAAGATAGAAGGAGTAGGAGTTAAAAGTGCTTTTTTTAATTCTTCAAAAACTCTTTCGCTAGATAGTAATGGCAGTTCATTTTTTGTCGAATGCATAAGTTTTATTGTAGATTCATCAACATTAAACTGTAATTTACTTGCAAAACGAGCAACACGATAAGACCTTAAGGCATCTTCAGAAAAGTGTTCGCTATTTGCTCTTATTATTTTTTCTTTTAAGTCTTTTTGACCACCAGTTGGATCTATAATTTCATTGGTTAAAACGTCCATAGCAATACTATTTATAGTAATATCGCGGCGCACTAAATCATCAAAAATAGTTATATTATTTGTATCCATAGTAAAACCATTGTGACCAGCTGAAGTTTTTTGCTCTTTACGGGCAAAAGCAAATTCAAAAGAATCTATTCTAAAAACAGGGAAAGAAGCACCTGTTTTTATTGCATTTGGGAAAAGTTTTAAGAAGGTATCTTCATTAAGCCCCGTAACGCAAAAGTCTATATCGTGTGATGGCGTACCTAGTAACAAATCGCGAACATAACCACCAACAAAATATAGTCGTCCGTTATTTTGTTCGATTTTTTTAGCAATATCGATTATATCCATAAATTAATTGTTCTCCAAGAATTCTTTTAGTTTTTTTAGTGCCATTGCTCTATGGCTTACTTTATTTTTTTCTTCATGTTCCATTTCTCCAAAGGTAAGTCCTTTAGGAGGATAGTAGAAAACAGGGTCATATCCAAATTTATTATCTCCAGTTTCATTAAAGGCAATCGTACCTTCGCAAATACCTTCAAATGTTTTGGTGATATCTTTATTAACTAAAGCGATAACACAGGTAAAATGCGCATTCCTTTTGCCTTCAGGAACATCTTTTAATTCGCTAAGCAGTTTTTTGTTATTATCACTGTCGTTACCGCCAGAGTATCTTGCAGAATATATGCCAGGTGCACCATTTAGGGCATCAACCGAAAGACCAGAGTCATCAGCAATAACAGTATAAGAATCATCATTTAGGTATTTATATATTTCAGTAGCTTTTTTTAGTGCGTTTTCAGTAAATGTAGAGCCATCTTCGACAACATCTAATTTGATATTTAAATCTGCTAAAGAAAAGACTTCTACATTAGATGAATTAAGCATTTCCTTAAGTTCGTTAACTTTATGTTTATTGTTTGTGGCAAGTAATAATTTCATAAAACATCCCTCCACACAAAATATATCATAGAATTATGTGGCTTTCAATAATGGAAATTGTGTGGTAAAATAAACTATGAAAGGAGAAACAAATGATTCCAGAATTTTTAATAACAAAACTAAAAAATGAATATTGTGATATAGCGGATAAAATACTTAGTGGTTATATGAATCGTAAAACTACATTAAGGGTTAATACGTTAAAATCCAATTTATCTGAAATAGAAGAGGAATTAAAAAATAGTGCTATAGTGTATAAAAACGTAGCTTGGAATAAGGATGCATTAATTATTGAAAATGCAAGCGAAGTAGATATACAAAAGCTTTCCATCTATGAAGATGGAAAAATCTATTTACAAAGTTTATCTTCAATGATACCGCCTATAATAGTTGACCCAAAGGCAAACGAAACAATACTTGATATGGCAGCTGCTCCAGGTGGTAAAACTACGCAGATGGTCAATTTATCGGACAATAAAGCAATGATAACAGCATGTGAGAAAAATAAAATAAGAGCCGAAAAATTAAAGTATAACTTGCTAAAGCAAGGTGCAAATAGAGTAACAGTAATGATACAAGATGCGCGTAATCTAGACGACTTTTTCTCGTTCGATAAAATATTACTTGATGCACCATGTAGCGGTAGTGGAACACTAAATGAGCAAGATAACGTCGAAAAATATTTTACAGAAGAATTGATTGAAAGAAGTGTAAAAACGCAAAAAGAGTTGTTAAAGAAAGCCGTAAGATTAGTAAAAAGTGGTGGCACAATAATTTATTCAACGTGCTCGATATTAAAAGAAGAAAATGAAGAAGTAGTAAAAGAAGCATGTAGTAAGTATAAATTAAAAGTAGAGCCAATAGATTTGAGTGGTTTTAATGAAATTCCACTTTTACCAGTAAGCATAGAAGGCACAATGTGTGTATGCCCAAATGAATTATATGAAGGATTTTTTGTGGCAAAATTAAAGAAAATTTAGTTTGACAAACAATAAATTGTTGCCTTGACAATGCCCATATAAAAATGTAATATATAATCGATTTTTATAAAAGAAAGGGAGAATTATCATGGGCAAAGAAAAAGCAAAAGGTTTCTTAAAAGAGTTTAAAGAATTTGCAATGAAAGGAAACGTAATTGATTTAGCAGTTGGTATCATTATTGGTTCTGCATTTACAGCAATTGTAACATCATTTGTAAATGATATAATAATGCCTCTAATTGCAAAACTAACAGGCGGTCTTGATTTTTCGCAATTATTTATCACATTAGACGGTGCAAAGTATGATAACTTAAAAGCAGCACAAGATGCTGGAGCAGCAGTTTTAGCATATGGTAACTTCATAACAGCAATAATCAACTTCTTAATAATAGCACTTGTATTATTTATAGTATTAAAGAAAATACTTATGCCAAAGAAGAAAGAAGAACCAGCACCAGCTACAACAAAGGAATGCCCTTATTGTAAATCTGAAATAAATATAGAAGCTACAAAATGTCCACATTGTACATCAGAAGTAAAATAAATAAAAATCGTTGCGTAAAGCAACGATTTTTTTGTGCTTAATTATACAAATTATTGTTTGTAGGGGAGAATCTTCTTGTTTTTCCACCTCATCCGTCGCCTTCGGCGCCACCTTCCCCTCAAAGGGAAGGCTTATGGATAGCACAAATTTAAAGTCTTCCCCTTGAGGGGAAGATGTCACGCAGTG
>JAFSUW010000008.1 GCA_017450465.1 Clostridia bacterium
CGCCTTCGGCGCCACCTTCCCCTCGAGGGGAAGGCTTGCGGATAGTGCAAATTTAAAGTCTTCCCCTTGAGGGGAAGATGTCACGAAGTGACAGATGAGGTGTTTTAATTCTCCCCAACAAACAATAATTTGTAAAAAAATCAGAACAAATGTTTGACAAACGTAAAAAAATGTGTTACTCTAATATAGGGTGATTAAATTGTCAAAAAAATCTATTGAAAAAAGAGAAGAAATATTAAATTTTGTTAATTCATATATACGTGAAAACGGCTATCCACCATCAATTCGTGAAATATGTAAGGGAGTTTCATTAAGTTCCACATCTACAGTACATGCACACTTAAAAACCTTAACAGAAGAAGGGTTAATTCAAAAAGCTGGTTCCAAATCACGTGGTATAAAAATAGTAAATAACGAAGTAGAAATGGCAACTGAAGATGAAGTTGTTAATATACCAGTAGTAGGTAAAGTAGCAGCAGGTTCTCCAATACTTGCAACCGAAAATTTGGAACGTTATTTTCCAGTTCCAACCGACTTTGTAGGAAATGTAAAGTCGTTTATGTTAAAAGTAAAAGGCGAAAGTATGATAGAAGCAGGTATATTTGATGGCGACTATATCATAGTAAAACAACAAGCGGTAGCTAATAATGGTGAAATAGTAGTTGCCTTAATTGGTGATGAAGCAACAGTAAAAACATTCTATAAAGAAAAAGACCATATACGTTTACAACCTGAAAATCACACAATGGAGCCAATTATAGTAAAAGAAGTAGTAATACTTGGTAAGGTAGCAGGTGTTATAAGGAAATTGTAAATTGATATTTAATGTAGGGGCGATTATTAATCGCCCTTATTATTATGCAATTTATTGACATTTTTTGGTTTTGTGATATAATTTACATAAGATAATGCAAATTATCAACTTCATAATCTTGGAGGGTCGTATGAATACGCTTAGCATTCAGAAACTTTCCCGGGAGGAATGGGAGGAGAAGGTAGAGTTCTTTAAAGATAAAGTCATAGATGAGCCTGACATTAAGGACGAAACCGGAACTACATTCCTTTACTGGGCAGTGCTGCAAGGTAGTTTTAAGTATGTGGTTGCACTTCTTTACAGAGGCGCGAACCCAAACATCCACACCAAAGATGGTGATTGTCCCGTTGCGCTTGCCATTCGGTTGGGCAATTGGGATATGGTAAACTTACTTGAGACGTTTGGAGGCATGTGTTGAGTTAAATAAGGAGGTCGTATGGCAGAAAAAGAGATAAGGGCATTGATGACTGGAGGTTATGTCTTCCAAGAATCCAACGAGCCAGACGTTTTTTACTTCTATCGGGAAGATGAAAAAGAGCTGACCGAAGAAGAAATTTCGACAACAGCGGTTGAAATGTTTCAAGAATACATTTTCGAGCGTATGTTGGCAGGTGAGATAAAAAACCAGAAGGTGAAATCTGACAGCATCAAGACGGTGGTTTCTAAAAACGGAAAATTCTTAAGAATTATCGTTGAAGAAAACCAGATTATGCCACTTGATGAAGAAGATGATGACATTCCAAAGGCATTCGAAAAAGCATTCCAGGAGTACGAGGAAAAGGCAAAACATTCCGAGAATGTATCAATTGATGATATTAACGCCAAGTTAAGAAAAATCATTGATTCAGGACCGGATGAGCCATATGAAGAAATTGAGGCGACCCTGCATTTTGGTTCGGACAGAAGCTGGGGCTATGACTACCATTCATCTTCGCACAAAAGTGGACTCATAAGAAAGTTGGCCAAAATATTTAGGGGCAGGTAGGCATACCTGCCTTTTTGTTTTGTTTAATTTAAATTAAATTATATCTTGCAAAAATATGTTTTTTAAAATAAAATAATTATAGAAAATTAGGAAAGGAAGTATCGTTATGTTTATTGATGATAAAATTTTAATTGGTAAAAACGATGAAAAAGAGTTATTTATTTTACCTAGCATGGCAAACCGTCATGGGCTCATTACTGGTGCTTCAGGAAGTGGTAAAACAATTACAGTTAAAGTAATGGCAGAAAGTTTCTCGTCTGCTGGAGTACCTGTTTTTGTATCAGATATAAAAGGAGATTTATCAGGAACTTGCTTACCTGGTGAAATGACTGAAAAAATAGCTGGAAGATTAACAAATATAAACATAGACCCAAATTCGTTTGCAACAAAAGGTTTCCCAGTTGTATTTTGGGATGTTTTTGGAAAAGATGGTCATCCAATAAGAGCAACGGTAGAGAGTATTGGAGTTACAATAATGTCACGTATGCTTGGCCTTTCCGAAGCACAAGAAGGAGTTTTAGCAATAGCATTTAAGGTATCTAAAGATAAAAATATGCGTCTTGTAGATTTAAAAGACCTTAGAGTATTGCTTCAATATATAGGAGATAATAGACAAGACTTTACAATGTCTTATGGAAATGTAGCACCACAGACAGTAGGTTCAATTCAAAGAAGCATACTAGCACTTCAAGAGCAGGGCGGAGATGTATTCTTTGGTGAGCCAGCACTAGATATAAATGACTTTTTAAGAGTAAATGCAAATGGCTTTGGTAATGTTAATATACTTGAATGTGTTGAACTATTTAAGCAACCAAAACTTTATTCTTGCTTTATGCTTTGGTTACTTACAGCACTTAATAACACGTTACCTGAAGTTGGCGATTTACCAAAACCAAAGATTGTATTCTTCTTTGATGAAGCACACTTATTATTTGATGATATGCCAAAATATATGCTTACAAATGTAATTCAAGTTGTAAAATTAATTCGTTCAAAAGGTATTGGTCTATACTTTATATCACAAACACCAAAGGATATACCAGATGAAATACTCGCACAACTTGGTAATAGGACACAACATACACTTCGTGCGTATACTCCAGCAGATCAAAAAATTGTAAAGGCAGTTGCAAGTTCTTTTAGAGTAAATCCTAATTTCGATACTGAAGAAGCAATTATGGGGCTTGGAACTGGTGAAGCAGTTATATCTTACTCTAATGAAAAAGGAGAACCAAATATCGTTGAAAAGGCAACAATACTTCCACCACAAAGCATGATGGGTGCGATAGATGATTCTACACGTCTTATGGTAATGTCTAGAAGTGAATTTAGGGGTAAATATGAAGTAGCAGTAGATAATGAAACTGCATACGAAAAAATAACCGCTGAAGTTACAGCTAAAAAAGAGGAAGAAGAAGCAAGAAAAGCTGAGGAAGAAAAAGCAAAACTTGAAGCACAAAAAGCAAAAGAAGAAGCAAAATTAGAGGCACAAAAAGCCAAAGAAGAACTTCAAAAAGCAAAACTTGAAGCACAGAAAGCAAAGGCAGAAGAGCAAAAGAAGAAAGCGACTGCAAAGAAAAAATCAAGATTAGATAAGGCAATAGACAGTGCGGCAACCTCAGCAGCAAGGTCGCTTGGTACAAAAGTAGTAAATAAAGTGTTTAAGAATTTATTTAAATAAAAAAAGAGCCCCTAGTGTGAACTAGGGGTTTTATTTTAGTATGCACAGCTGTAGTTTTCGTAATCGTCTTCGTCTTCTTCGTCGAAACTCGGTTCGGGAGTCGTATAGTCGTAAGTGAGTTCGTTGAATGCATCTGCGACGTCCTTTTCGACGATTGCATTGATAATGATAATTTCACCAATGCTATAGGGTGACGAAAAGGTTTCGAAAGATGTAGCGATGGAAAATGCCAGAACGCTCATGGAGGCCAGAATAAATTCGGCGTTTTCGTCGTTGCGGATTGTGAAACGGACAAGGCATAAGTCTTTTTCCGGAAAAGCAACTTCACCTTCTTCGAGAGTCTGTTCTTCGAAGAGCTTGGTGTTTAAGAGGAGCGGAACTTGCGAGTTGGTTTTCAGGGTTCTTTCTCGTCTTGCACCTTCATGTTCCTCAAGAACAATGTGAGTTACGTCGCACATGTAGCGAGTTTTTGCCACATAGCAGTGGTTCTCATGGGGATAGTAGGTGTAGCCGAGGATAGGGGACATTGATGCACGGACGTGGTTGTCTGAGGTTTTTGCAAACTGTAGTGTGCGACATTCAAAAACCTTTTTCATATAAACTCCTTTCTGATTAAACGACCCTGTGCCTTATTCTGCCAGTTTGTGAGCGAATTCTAACAAATACACTTTACATAAAAATAGGCAAAATGTCAAGATTTATAAGCAAAAAAATAGGAGAGAGCGAACTCTCTCCTTAAAATTTAACAAAGGCTTAATTTTCTCATAGAGTACGAGTATTTTAAGACGGAATTGAAATGCTCTAAAAACTTTTCTGTGCCACAATTTGTGACTGCCGTGAAACTGATGATATCAAACTCAGGAAAATTGTAAATATGGCTTTCAAGAGCATCGATGTAGTGGAAAAGATTGACGATAAGAAGATCGATAACGTCGTTTTCGAAGGGGTCATTGTATTCATGTGCGAAGCTTACAACAAAACCTTCGGCAGGTTCAATTACAGTATCAGCTTTTGGAGTTACGGTAATAAAACGCTCGTGGTTGAAGTCGTAAATCCAATGTTGTTTAGAGGGCCTTTCGGTATCATCCAGAACGACACTGAAGAGATTCCCCGGTCCATTTGTTGTAATGATTTTGTTTTTGTTTTTTTCGGAAAAGTAAATACCTTCCTCAAGTCTGCCGAACAAAGGTTTTTCTTCCTTTGGATATTTTACCAAAGGAGTAGTTCTGATGGCTTCTTCAAGGCTTTTGGCTACAGGTTTCTTTTCACCTGTGTGCAAAGTATAGCACTTATAGAGCTTTTCCATTGCAAAGTCCTTTCTGATTAAACGTCTCTGCGTTAGATAGAGTAGCAGTATTTATACTACTCGTTTGCATATAAGATATACGATAAATTAAATTTTGTCAACCCTATAATATGTGAAGGTCTTGTATATCTTTTGTTTTTTGGTTGAATTCACGTAAAAATTCATTTGGGGTTAAGTTCGTGACCGCAGTAAATAGAATGTAATCTACGGTTGAAACAGTAAAAGTGTAGCTATCTAATGCATAGAAACAGTGCGACATTGCAGACAGTAGCTTTTCTACGATGCTTTTGTCGTATGATGTGTTGAATAAAAGACAAAACCTTAAAACAAACCCTTTTGCTGGTTCAAAGTCTTCAGTTTTTTTAGAAATAACTTCGTTAAACCTATACTGATTAAAGTGGTAGGTGTCATTAATCGGTGAAATGTTTTCGGTGTCTTCAAGTATTATTTCTTTTACATAGCGGTCAGCATCGTGGTTTAGTAGATTAGATGAGTACTTTTCATTTTTTAAAATGCGGAAACCATGTTTTAAGGCGCTCGTTGTAGGAACAACCCTAAAAGTGTGCAAACAATAGCATTTATAGTAGTTTTTCATAATAAATCCTTTCTTTATTAAAGGACGACCCTGCGTTTTATGGCAGTAGGTGAAACGTTTTCATCTATCTACAATTTATATGAATGTTTTATAGTTGTCAAATGTAAATTTGCAAAAAAAAGCAAGGTTACCTTGGTAGGTTAACCTTGCAGTAGGGTATGAGCCGGAAGTTGTTTTTAGGTTCGCATTTGTAGCGTTTCCTTCCGACTCATCATTTGTTCACCGTCCGTGCTTTCTACGGACTTTCTTCACCTTCTCCACGAAGTCGGTATTCACCTTTCCATCCAGGGGTACCAGGTAAACATTAATGGCAGAGGCATCCTCGAGGTAATTGCAGTACGGGAATGCCGCAACCGCCTTGCAGAAGCTTGCCATTTCTTCGAGGGCACGGTAGGTGGTGGGGTCGTGGGAGCTCATGCCAGGGTGGAAGTCGAGGATGACGGTCAGCATTCTATCGCTAGCCTTAATGTCCCCTTCCTTCAGAAAGTACGGTTCTCCGTAGGGACCATTTTGGGTAAAGATTCTGCGAGCGTCACCGACGGGGATAGTGGTTTGTCTGATTGCGTGGTTGGTGGTTACTTTGGTTTGCTCGCGAAGTTCGAAGTTTTTCATAGCGTATCCTTCCTGCGTCCAACGGGACGCGAAAAAGCCACCCAGAATAGTGGTGCTGGGAATGTACGTCCAGCCGCGAAAATTTTCTGAGTGGCCTATTTGCCGATTTGCTTATCGTATATAGTTTACATAAGTTTAGATATTTTGTCAAGTATTTTTTAAAAAAATAGTGGCCGATGCTTTATCGACCACTGGTCATTATTTTTTCAAACTCCTTTAAGAACTCGTGCGGTTTCATGTCCACGATACCTTCGACGGTAATAGATGTGTCCTCCCACACATTTACAAGATCCGCCATAAGAAAGTGGAACAATGGGTTAAGTTTGTTGAGGATTTCGATGATTTCCGCATAGTGCTCTTCATCATACGAAAGGTAAAACCTCACGATAAAAGCATCTTTTGAAAGATCATCGCCGTTACTTGCGAAGTAGTAGGGGAAGGAGTCGGTTAATGTATCTTCATACATAATGATGTCTTCTTCCCCCACTTTTACAAGTTTTGTTCCCTTATACTCGTGATCGAAGTTGTGAAATCTCGGAAAGAGGTCACTTTTTAAGGCAAATACTTTCATGGATTCCTCCGTTTAATCGTCGGTGAAAAACTCCAGAAGTTCTTCTTCGCTGCAGGATGCAATCCCGCTAGCAGAAATCGTGTTTCCGTCGTCATCGATATTTGCGCCGATTACCTTGAAGTAAGGAGCAATCTCGTTGAAGAACAGGATGAAGTCATCTTTGTCTTCTTCTTCGAGAATATCGAAGCACCAGCGTACGATGAAATTCTGCTTATTTTCTTCGTTATATGCGTAAAGCGGAAATTTCATGAGCCGGTCGGAACCAGCTCGTTCGATTCTGACGGGTGCCTGCTCGCCTTCTACGGTAAGGATGGGAAACGGTCTTCCATCACCATCAAGCCTCGTTTCGTAGTGCAGATTGTAAATATACATTTTTAATCCTTTCTTTTTTTATAATGTTGGCGGAGGTAATGCCTGTAACGGTCATCATCTGTTCGTACCAGGGGCGGATAATTGCAGCCGAAATTACCGAAAAATTTGGTGCAATTTCCTTAAGGAAGTTCATACTGTCTTCATAATTCGTACCATCGCATGGGAGGTCGAAAGTTACAACGACAGCATTTTCGAGGTGTTTGTCTTTGACAGGCGCGAAGAAAGGCACTTTGTAGCGCCCACCGGGACGCGGGATATCCGGTATCATTGTATTGCCTTTAAATTGAAATTTCCCATCCCGGATTTCGAAAATGTCCATTGGTTTTTTCCTTTCTGCGATATACATCGCTTACATAGTTTGACATCCCCCTTAGGAAACCTTAAGGGTAGACTTTGGCTTTTAACTTATATAGTTTACATAAAAATTATCCTTTTGTCAATAGATATTTAATAAATTGTTGTTGTTATCATAAAAACATTATGTTAAAATATTAATAAAAGGGAGGTACATAAGATGAAAAAAATAATTTGCTCATTAATTTTAGGTGCAATATTAATTTCTACTTCATTTGCTTTTACTGATGTTCCAAAAACACATTGGGCATATGAGGCAATTAATAATATGCAAAATAAAGGAGTTGTAGCGGGTTTTTATGATAATACATTTAAGCCAGATGATGTAATAACAAAGGAACAACTAGCATCAATAATAACTTTGGGGTTAAATCTATCAGGTGAGACTTCTAATACGTTTGCGGATGTTTCGCAAAATAGATGGTCAAATATTTATATAAGTGCAACACGTGACTATTTTACAACGTACACTATTAATGGGAAGTTATATTTCGAACCAGAAAAGCCTGTTACTCGTGAAGAAGCAGCAACAACTTTTGTAAAGGCATTAGGTTTAGAAAAAGATGAAGTAGATTTATCAATATTAAATGAGTTTGATGATAGACAAGATTTTACTAATGAAAAGTATGTAGCAATTGCATTTAAGAATGGAGTAATGAAGGGCAAAGTAGGTTATTTTGACCCAAATGCCACTTTAACAAGAGCGGAGATAGCAGCAATTATGAATAATATATTAAGTAAAAATGAAGAGAACAAATCAACATATTCAGATTTTGATTTCTTAAAATATTTACCAAAAGATAAAAACTATATGGCATCACCATTTAGTATAAAAATGGCAATGATGATGCTTGCAAATGGTTCATCTGGCACTACAAAAAATGAAATACTAAATGCATTTGGTATTTCTGATATAGATAGTTATAATGAGTATGCTAAAAACACAATAGAAAGTTACAATAATGATGCTGATGTAAAATTAAATGTAGCAAATTCTATATGGATTAATAAAGATATTGTTGGAGTTTTGGCAGAGTTTAATGAGAGTTATAAAGAACTAATAGAAAGCAATTTTGATGGTACTGCAAATACAGTAGGAAATAGTAATGCTGTAAGTAAAATTAATAGCTGGTGTAGTGAAAAAACTAATGGCAAGATAAATAAAATAATTAATTCGTCAGATTTTGCATCTGCATTAGTTAATGCGATTTACTTTAAAGGTTCTTGGGCAGAACAGTTTAATAAAAGTGCAACGCAAAAAGATAAATTTATGACTATAAAAAACAAAGAAGTTGAAAAAGATTTTATGCATAAAACAGACCACTATGGTTATTACGAAGATGAAACTATGCAGCTTGTATCAGTTCCATACAAAGGTTATAAAACGAGTATGTATATTGTACTACCAAAAGTTGATGAATCAGATTTAAGTTTTGAAAACGCAATTAATAATATGAAAAATAGAAGAGTAGCACTTTCTATTCCAAAGTTTAAAATAGAGTATGAAAAAAGTTTAGTAGATGTATTAAAAGAAATGGGTGTAAAAAGAGCATTTGATCCTAGTGGTGCAGAAATTAGGGATACAATGTTTATAAATGTATTAAACAATATATATGTAAGTGATGTTATTCATAAGACATATATAGATGTAGATGAAGAAGGAACAGAAGCTGCAGCAGTAACAGCTATAATAATGAAAGCAACAGCAGCATATAACCCAGAAGAACCTATTGAATTTACTGCAGATAGACCATTCATATATTTCATACGTGATAATGAAAGCGGAGCAATTTTGTTTATGGGTAGATTAGTTGAATAAATGTAGGGGCGATTAATAATCGCCCTATTTTTTTAATATTAAATCATTTATCGTTATGCTACGTGTAATAAATAAACCTAGAATATATGTGAAAGAAATAACTACGCTACCAACAACTAGAAAGATAATACTTGAAAAACTACTTGTGATAAATTTTGAAAAAATAAAAATAGCAACTCCGAGTGAACAGATGGGTTTTATAATCCATTTAGTCCACTCTATTTTTATGCCTGTTACTTTAATAAGCCGTGTAAGATTTAATGATGAAGTTGATATATTACTAATTATCATAATTCCTAAAAAGCCCGTTAAACCAAATTTTGCAACAAAAATAAATACTAAAATAATTCGTATTATTGAATCAAAAAGTAAGTATTTTAGAGAAGAAAGTTGCTCATTTAATCCTTGTAGCATACCAGTTACAATGCTTTCTAAATACATAAATGGTATGATTGGAGCAAGTATTTTTATAATAAATCCAACTTTATTTTCATGATAAATTAAATTTGAAATTTCATAAGAAAAAATAAAAAATATTCCAGCAATTAATATGGAAATTATGAGTGTTATATGTATTGCTTTTTTTACAACAAATTGTATTTTATCTACATTTTTAAGTGTCATTGCTTCACTCATTTCGGGAATTAATAATGTGGACATTGCATTTAAAAAAGAGGCAGGGAAAAAAATTAAAGGTATTGCCATTCCTTTTAACATACCAAATTCGGCAAGAGCCATACTTTGAGAACCACTATATGCTTTTAATTTGTTTGGAACTAATACGTTTTCAATAGTATGGAGAATAGTATTTGCGTATCTATTCATAGAAATAGGTAATGAAATTGAAAAAAATTTTTTAAACACGGGTGTTTTAGTATTTATTTTATTAAAGTCATATCCTAGTTTTTTTTCGTCCGCTTTATATTTAATATATGAATAAATTCCCGATATAATTTCTGCCGTTATATCACTAACAACAATGGCGATACATTTAGTAGCGATATCGTATGAGGCAAAACGTTTTAATGCTAAAAAAATGAAAAGTAGACGTATAATTTGCTCATATACTTGTGCTTTTGATGGAACACTTACGTTTTTTCTTGCTATAAAATATCCTTTTACGCATGATGCAGTACTCATAAAAGGAAATACAAACACAAGTATTTTTATTGGTATTACTGTTCGGACATCATTTAATATATATTTTCCAATGGGGGATGCAAATAAGAAAATGATAGTTGATGACAGTAAACCTAAAAATATTGAAATAAATAGACATTTTTTGAAAACTTTTTTTGCGTTGTTTTTATTGCCATATGTAAATTCACTACCAACAAGACGTATTACTGCAGTACTAACACCAGCAGTTGCAAAAGTTGATGCAAGAATATATATAGAAAAAATCAATTGATGTAGGCCCATACCTTCAGCACCAATGGTATTAGACATATATATTTTTAAGACTATTCCTAACGATTTTAAAATTAATGATGTTAATGTAAGTATGAAAGCATTTTTAAGGAATTTAAGTTTCAAGTTTAACACCTCCATTATTGACTTTTCATTTTTATGAAATAGAATATAAATGTAGAACTATTAAAGGAGTGTGTAATATGGAACTTAATGAATATCAAAAACTTGCTATGGTTACTAAAAAAGAATGGGGGAACACAAATGCAGAATTAATAGATGTAGGTCTTGGCATAACTGGAGAAGCAGGTGAAGTAAGTGATTTAATAAAGAAGTATCATGCTGGTGTTAAAGAACTTGATATGGAGAGTTTAAAACTAGAATTAGGAGATGTTTTATGGTATGTAGCAGAAGCTTGTGATGCACTTAACATTTCTATTGATGAAGTAGCAAATATGAATATTGAAAAACTAAGAAAACGTCATGGAGATAAATTTAATAATTACGGGAATAGAGGATAAAAAATGCTAATTAAATTAAATAACGTAAAGAAAAGTTTTGGTATTGAAGAAGTTTTAACTGATATAAATCTTGAAATAAACGAAGGCGAAAGAATAGGTTTACTTGGGGTAAATGGTGCTGGAAAATCTACACTTTTAGATATCATTACCGGAAATATAAATTATGACAGTGGTGAACTTTTTATTTCAAAAGATATAACAATAGGTTACTTAAAACAAGTAAATGCACTTGATTCAAATAATACCATAGATACTGAGATTCGTTTGGTTTTTAAGAACTTATATGATATAGCAACTAAGTTAGAAGAAATGCGCAATAATAATGATTTTAGTAAAGAGTATGACAAACTTAATACATATTTTGAAAGCAGGGATGGTTATAACATAGATACTAAAATTAATATAGTATTAAATGGTATAGGTTTTAAGGACTATGATAGAAATACATTAGTTAGTAAATTAAGTGGTGGAGAAAAAAATAAACTTGCGTTTGCAAAATTACTTTTACAAGAACCCGATTTACTAATACTTGATGAACCGACAAACCATTTAGACTTTAATGCTTTATCGTGGCTTGAAGAATATTTACTAAAATATAAAGGTGCTATTTTAGTTGTGTCACATGATAGATATTTTTTGGATAAGATAGCTGAAAACATATGTGAAATTGAGAATGGAAAACTTACAAAGTATAGGGGTGGATATACAAGTTTTATAAAGCAAAAAGAAGAACGACTTGAGTATGAATTAAAAGAGTATGAAAAGCAGCAAGAAGAGATAGAAAAGATGCGTGAATTTGTTGCAAAAAATCTTGTGAAATCTGCATCTACTAATAGTGTTGGTAGTCGTGTAAAAGCATTAGAAAAAATGGAAAGGTTAGAAAAACCAAAACCGGTTACTGAAAAAATACGATTGAAATTTGATTTTGATATAGAGCCGTTTAAGAATGTTTTAAGCGTGGAAAAACTTACTGTATGTGTTGGTGAAAATAATAAAGTAATTTGCAATAATATTAATTTTTCTGTGATGAAAGAAGAAAAGGTTGCGATTATAGGTAGCAATGGTATTGGTAAATCTACTTTTATTAAAGCGATACTTGGAAAGATAAAATCAGAGGGAAGAATAAGATGGGGCGATAATGTAAAGACCGCTTATTTTTCTCAGGAGAATGAAGAGTTAAATTTTAATCATACTGTTATTGAAGAGTTAAATAATATTTTTCCAAGAATTTCAGAGCAAGTTATAAGAAATACATTAGCACTTCTTCTTATAAAAGGAGAAGATGTTTATAAAAAAATAGGTAGTTTATCTGGTGGTGAAAGGGCAAAGGTAGTTTTTACTATTATGATGTTAAAACGACCTAATGTTATGATTATGGATGAGCCAACTAACCATTTAGATTATAAGTCTAAAGAGATTTTAGAGAAGGCACTTATGGATTATAAGGGTACACTTATTATGATTTCACATGACAGGTATATGTTAAATCGTGTGCCTACGAAAATAATTGAAATGTTTAGCAACAGATTTGAGGTTTATGATGGTGGATATGATTATTATGTATCGCATAAAAGAGTTGATGAAGGCGAGAAGGTTATAGATAAACCGAAGAATACGGATAATGCATATTATCGTAGCAAGGCACAAAGGTCGGAGGAGATAAAGAAGAAAAACAGGATAAAAGAGCTTGAAAAGAGGATGGAGGAGCTTGGGAACCGCGAAAAAGAAATTATGAATCTTATGTCAGAGCCAGATGTGCTATCGGATTATATTAAACTTAATGAACTGAGTTTGGAGCTTGTGAAGATAAAAGAAGAAAATGATATGTGCATGGAGGAGTGGGTTAACAATAGTTAGATAAATATATTTTATCTAACTATTGTTTATAGATATAAAAAACAAAAAACAAATACGCTTCGTTCTGTCACTACGTTTGTTGCATTTTTAACCAAAACAAATGGTGGTCGTTCGTATGCGGCATCCATGCCTTATACTCACTCAAAAAAGCATCCAGCTTTTTTGACCACCATAAGTCGTTTTGGAAAAATGCTAACAAACTTTCGTGAGGAACTCGCGTTATTTGTTTTTTTATTTTTAATAATTTGTAAGATAAGTTAAAGGAAATAAATATAAGTGAACATTTGGGCGAGAGTTTGACATTTCTCCAAAACAGTTTTTGCCGGTCAAAAAAACACGATGTTTTTTTGAGCGAAGACAAGACACGGATGTCTTGTGTGAGCGACCGGCAATCGTTTTGGCAAGAAATGTACAAACGAAGCCCAGTGAACGTTATTTATTTTCTTTAACTTATTAGACAAAGAAAAAATAAATAAAATGAGTTCCGTTTTATCTAACTATTGTAAATTTGTGCTATATATGATAGAATGCATTACGTAAACAATAAGGAAATCTAGTGCGAATCTAGAGCAGTCTTACCTCTACTGTAAGAAGGGTTACCTTTAAGTCAGAATGCTTATGTTTACCAGTTGTTTTTCTTTTAGGTGGAAAGAAACGAGTAAGGCGGGTTGCCTTTATTTTGCGTGTAAGCTACCTAAAAGGTAGTTTTTTTGTTTTGGAGTGAGTATATTGCAAAAAGATGAGTTTTATAAAATGCATCCTGTTGTAAATATTGCGTATTTTATAGTGGCAATTTTGCTTACTATTTGTTTTTTGCATCCAGTGATTATTTTTATATCATTTGTTTTTGCTACTTTGTACTTAATGTATAACAAAGTAAATTTGCATATAGTATCATTTTTAATAATGCTAATATGCGTTATACTTATAAACCCACTAGTTAATCACCAAGGTGTTACAACCTTATTTTACATGTTTTCGGGTAACCCGATAACATTAGAATCAATTTTATATGGCGTTTTTGCTGGTTTTATGATTATTAGTGTTATTTTGTGGTTTAACTGTTATATGGTTATTGTCACTTCAGACAAATTTATTTATTTGTTTAGTAAAATTAGTAAGAAACTGTCTTTGATGTTTTCTATGATTTTACGATTTGTACCACTTTTAGTTGGTAGATTAAAGGAATGCTATAATTATCAAAAATTAGTGACAAAAAATAAGTTAAAAGTAGTAACCAATGCGTTTTATATGACGTCCTCTTGGGCACTTGAAAATGCTATTATCACTTCAAAGTCATTAAAAGCAAGAGGTTATGAATTAAAGCACAGAAGTAGTTTTAACATGTACAAATTTTCAACAAGAGATAAAGTTATGTTGTTAGTTATAATTTTACTTTTTTGTGTTTTGTGTTTCTTTTATGTGAATGAAATGCTTTATATAAGATATTTTCCATCGATAGTTATTAATACGCAAGTTATAGGAATTTTAGCAAGTGTTTTGTTATTTTCATTACCTTTTTTGGTTAATTTATATTATTTTTTGATGTATAAGTTTGGAGGAAACAAGTGGAGCAGTATAAGATAAAAAAAATGAGTTTTAAGTATAATATGAATAACAAAGAAACCTTAAAAGATATTGATTTAACAGTAAATAAAGGTGATTTTGTAACTATATTTGGTAAATCTGGTTCTGGTAAATCAACACTACTTAGTTTGTTAAAGCCGCAAATTGCACCTGTGGGTGTACTAAAAGGAGATATTTTATTTGAAGGCAAAAAGTTGGAGGATATTGATAAAAAGGATTCTGTACTAAAAATTGGTTTTGTTTTTCAAGACCCAGAAGCACAATGTGTTACTGATAAAGTTTATCACGAACTTGCATTTGGCCTTGAAAGCTTGGGAGTTGATAGTAAAACTATAAAACTTCGTGTATCAGAAGTATCAGATTTTTTTCATATAGATGAGTTGTTTTACAAAGATATAAATAAAATTTCGGGTGGGCAAAAACAACTTATAAATCTTGCATCGATTATGGTTATGAAACCAGAAGTAATAATATTAGATGAACCAACAAGTCAGGTGTCGCCAATTATTGCACGTGAATTTTTAAATACACTTGGCATGATAAATCGCGAGTTTGGTACTACGATAATACTTAGTGAGCATCGCCTTTTTGATGTAATTAAGTTTTCCAATAAATTAGTTTTAATGGATGAAGGGCGTATAATTGAAAGTAGTGATGTAGATACAGTATGTAAAAAGCTTTATAAAACTGAATATTTTGAACTTTTGCCTGAGGTCGTAAAAATTAGTTTAACTGAGACGGAAGGTAAAATTGTTGCTCACGATATTGTTGAATGTAAAAATGTTATAAAGAAAAATAAAATCGTTGAGAAAAAGCAGATAAAAGATGAAGGGGATATAGTTAAGTTAAAAGATATTTGGTTTAAGTATAAAGATGTTGATGTCTTAAGAGATTTAACTATCGATATAAAGAAAAATAGAATTACAAGTATAATTGGACAAAATGGTTCCGGCAAAAGTACGCTATTATTACTTATAAGTGATATAATAAAAAATTATAGAGGCAAAAAGAGTAAAGCATTTAACAAAGCACTTATGCTACCACAAAATGTAAAAACTTTATTTACCAAAGATACAGTAAAACTTGAATTTGATGGTGTGAGTGGCAAAGATGAAGTGATAAAATTATTTGAACTAGAAGATTTATTTGATAAACATCCATTTGATTTAAGCGGTGGCGAACAGCAAAAAGTTGCTATCGCAAAGTTACTATTAAATAAACCAGATCTTTTATTACTTGATGAGCCAACCAAGGCAATGGATGCTATTTTTAAGAAAAAATTCGGTGATAAATTAAAAGACATAGCACAAAGTGGCGTAACAGTGGTTTTAGTTACGCATGATATAGATTTTGCAGCAAGTATTTCAGATTATATGGCACTTATGTTTAATGGTGAAATAATTACCAGTAACACAACAGATGAATTCTTAAACGGCAATATGTTTTATAACACAATTAGAAATAGATTAATATAGAAAGGATAGCCAAAATGAGTTCCAAAAGTAAAATACTTTTTACGTTAATATCGTTACTCACTATACTAATAGGTGTATTTGTATTTAAGGACCAACAATACTACCTTATTAGTAGTATACTTATAATATATACACTCATTATGGTTATGAGTGGCTTTGAAAATAAGAAGAATACTACGTCAAAACTAGTTACAATATCGGTATTGATTGCACTTGCAGTTGCGGGTAGAATTGGTTTTTCATTTTTGCCACAGTTTAAACCGGCGGCTGCAATTATAATAATTATTGCAGTATGTTTTGGGGCAGATATTGGTTTTATGAGTGGTGCGATGACGGGATTTATTTCAAATTTTTTCTTTGGGCAAGGCCCATGGACGCCGTGGCAAATGTTTTCGCTTGCACTAATTGGTTTATTTGCTGGATTAATTTTTTATAATAAAGATATGAAACATAGATTGTTATGGCTTTGCATATATGGTGCTATTTCCACAATTATTATATATGGTGGTATAATGAATCCAGTGTCGGTTATGATTGTGGAACCGAGGCTTACCGTAGAAGCGGTAATGGCAAGTTATGCAGTTGGCATACATTTTGATATAATACATGCGATTGCAACAGTAGTTTTTTTAAGTGTTCTTGCAATCCCTATGATAAAACTAATTAATAGAGTAAAATTAAAGTATGATTTGCTATAGAAAGGAGTAAAAAGATGAAAAGAACAGTTTCAATATTTATAGTTTTTATAATGCTTTTTAGCTTTTCTTTCGCAACCGTTACTGAAACAAGAAGTTATATATTAAAAACGGTTACAAACCCAAAAGTTTCATCAACAAGTGGTGAATGGGCAGTACTTGGCGTTACAAGATATGAAAAGAATAAAGATTTTGCAAATTCATATTACAAAAATTTGTGTAACACGTTAAAAGATAAAAAAGGAGTTTTAAGTGACACAAAATATACCGAGTATGCAAGAGTGGTAATTGCACTAAGTAGTATAGGGAAAAATCCTTATAATGTTAATGGTTATAATTTAATTGCAAAACTTTGTGATACTGATAAAGTAAAGAATCAAGGTATTAATGGTGCGATATTTGCATTGATTGCACTTGATACTAGAAACTATAAAGTAAATGAAAATGTTAGAGAAGAATATATTAAATATATCTTAAATAAAGAAATTTCAGGTGGCGGTTTTTCTCTAACTGGTGAGAAGCCAGATATAGATGTTACGTCTATGGCAATTTGTGCATTATATAAATATCGAAGTGATGAGAAAGTAAATGCCGTAATACAAAGAGCGGTTAAGGTTTTGAAGTTAAGTAAAGCAACATACGTTGAAAGCATTGCTCAAGAAATAGTGGCGCTTTGCTCATTAAACGATGCAAATAATAAAGATTATATAAATACTTTAGTAACAAGTTTAAGTGCATATAAATTAAGTGATGGTTCTTATAAACATAGTATTAATGATGAAACGAGTAATTTGATGTCAACAGAACAAGTCTTATATGCATTAGTCGCTTATGATAGATTTACAAATAATAAAAAATTTTTGTATGATATGACTGATGTGGAAATAGAATTAGATACGTTAAGGGTACTATTAAAATCGTTTTTACCAATTTTATATTAAAGGATGATTAGATGAAAAAACTTTTATTTTGCTTTATATTGATATTCTTTATAATGGGCTGTAATGAAAAAGAACCTACTTTAACTTGTACGATATCGATTAATTGCAGCACTATTCTAGAAAATATTGATAATTTTAATAAAGATAAATTAGAAGTATTACCAAGTGACGGTGTTATTTATGAGGAGCAAGAAGTAAAGTTTTACGAAGGAGAAAGTGTATTTGATGTATTAAAAAGAGAAACAAAAAATAATCAGATACATTTTGAATTTTCCGTTACACCGATATATAATTCTGTGTACATAGAAGGCATAAATAACATATATGAATTTGATTGTGGCGACCTTTCAGGTTGGATGTATAAAGTAAATGGTGTTGCACCAAATGTATCATGTTCTGAATATAAATTAAATGATAATGATACAGTAGAAGTACTTTATACATGTAACTTGGGGAAAGACATAGATATTAATTTTTAATAGGAGGCATAAAAAATGAGGAACAAAATTGTAGCACTTTTTGTAGCAATCTTTTTACTATTTAGTACTGCTTCATTTGCAACTGATAGTGTAAATGTAACAGTCACGATAAAAGATTTGACTGAAACTTTAGTTGATGAAGTAGAATTAAATGTGCAAAAAGAAGATTTAACAAAGTACGCAGGGGAAGGTTATGGTATAAACAATACCGAAACCGAAGATGGCATAACAGCCCTTCATGCAGTAGTAGAGGCAATAAGATATTACTTAATCAATGAATGCGATGTGGAAGAACCAGATGATACGACTGTCGCAAGTATGATTAATGTAAATAGTGGCTATATGTCAATGCTAATGGGAACAGAAGATTCGTATGCTGCAGACTATTCAAGTGGCGACTCATGGATGTATTTGTACAATGGTGAGATGGCACAAAATGGTGTCGCTAGTCAGTTAATAGAAGATGGTGATGAACTAGAATTCTATTATAGTCATTGGGATATGTCAGATTTCGAGGATCCAGAAGACCCAGAAGACCCAGAAGATCCAGAGGAACCAGAAGAAAGAAACTATGAGGCAGAATGGGGAAGTCGTCGTGGTGACGAAGATGGTATAACTCATACTAAAACACCAAGAACTATTGATGAAGCGGAAGAAGCATGGGTTACAAAAGTTACAAGTTCATGGGTTTATGCAGGACCAATTATTGCTGAAGGCAATATTTATACAGCAGCAGGAGATACATTATATAAAATAGATAAAGAAACTGGAGAAATTTTAAGCGAAGTAGATTTATCAAATTCAATAAATAGTATTGAATCTTTAACATATGGCGATGGAAGAATTTTTGTTCCAGAAGCAAATGGTGTAGTTGAATGTTATGATGCTTTAAGTATGAAACTTTTATGGACAAGTGATAGTGCGTCCATTGGCACACAGTCTTTAGTTGCACCATTATATGAAGATGAAGTTTTGTATACTGCAACTTATGGTACAAATGGTGGAGCATTTTATGCTATTGATGTGAAAAATCCAGATGAATTTTTATGGGAATTTACAGATGGTAGCAATAATTTTTATTGGAGTTGCCCAGTAATTAGTGGTAATTATATATTGTTTGGTAGTGATAACAACACAGTATATTCATTGAATAAAGCGACAGGTGAAGAAGTAGACAGTTTTGAAACAGATGGCAAAGTTCGTGCTGGTATTGTAAAGAGTGGAAATTATTTATACTTTACAACACAAGCAGGAAGCATTTATAAAGTACAACTTAAATCAGATGGAACAATAAATGAAGATAGCGTAGTAAGTAATAAAATTTATGAAGGTGCAACATCTAGTACAAGTACACCAGTTATATATGGTGGAAGAATTTATGTGGGTGCAACAGGTAGTGAGAAAGTAGTTAGTGTTATTGATGCAAGTACATTAGAAACCATATATACAGTGCCAATGAAAGCATATCCACAATGCTCAATATTACTTAGTGATGGATATGATGGCAAAGTATATATTTATTCAACATATAATGGAAAACCAGGCGGAATTAGTGTAATTGAAGATTTTGACGGAAACACTGAAGCCATAGTAAGTGATTTATATATACCAGAAGAAGAACAATGGTGTATATGTAGCGTAATAGCAGATAGTGAAGGCAATTTATATTATAAAAACGATTCGGGTAATTTATATAAAATTTCACCTAAAGAAGTAATAGAAGAAGTAAGTAAAGTAGTTACATTTAACGTAGAACCAGATGAATATGAAATAGTAGTTACAAGTAGTGATAATACTACTGTTGAGGCAAACGAAGATGGTACATTTACATTAAATAATGGAACATATAAATATTCTATAAGTAAAGATGGCTATAAAGATGAAAAAGGCACAATTTCAGTAGAAGATGATGAGCCATTAGCTATTGATGTAAAATTAACCAAAAAATCTACTGGTGGTTCAGGCTCATCAAGTTCGACTAAAACAGTAACATTTAAACTAGTAGGCGATAAAATACATAACAATAAAACTATTCATACATATACCAATACTAAAGGTGCACCAGTATGGGTAAAAAAGACAACTGTAGAATATAAAGATAATATGACTGCTATGATTTTATTACTTGAGATGGCTAAAAAATATGGCTTCGAAGTTGAAGCAGATGATGGATACGTTTCAGGTATTGGAATGAATAATGAGTTTATTTATGAGAAAGATAATGGAGCAAATAGCGGTTGGATGTATAGAGTAAACGATAAAATAGCAGAAGTTTCAGCAAGTGAATATAAACTAAAAAAAGATGATAGTGTAGTTTGGTATTATACAGATGATTATGAAAAAGAAACAGAAAAAACATCAACTGGTAGTAGTAGCAGCACTAAAACTGATGATAAAAAAGAAGATGAACCTAAAAAAGTAGAATTACCATTCGAGGCAGACGAATCGAAAGTAGTTATTGATATGGACAAAGATCATTGGAGTTATAATGCTATGGTTTATTGCGTGGCACGTGATTTAATACCAAATGATGTAAGTCATGATGAAAGAGTATTATTAAGCGATATACGTAAAATTCAAAAATTATTTGGTTTAGATATACCTGAAGAAAATTATAGCAAATTTGTAACTAGAGAAGAAATGATGTATGAATTATCAAAATGTATAAAATTTGATAAGAAAATAGAAGCAGAGAAATTTGTTGATGATGATTTAATCAATGACAAATATAGAGAAGCAATATATGATTTAAGAGCTAGAGATATAGTAAAAGGTGTTGGAAATAATACATTGTTGCCTACCGAATATGCTAAATTTGCCGATTTTTCTGCACTATTAAAAGAAATGTTTGAATACTTAAAATAATTTTCAAAAAAGTGTTAATTAAATTATGACCTTTGACGATACAAGTAATTGGAAAGTAGTATAATGCTATTACGGTTTCGTGCCGAGATGGAGGTTATGATGAGCGAGAATATTAATACTAATGAAGAAATTAAAGCAGAATTTGTAACTAAATTTAATGAATTCTGGAGTGCTGCAGATGAATTAAAAAGGAGCGATATTATAAATATCCTTGAAAATTATGATACAGATACTCAAGCAGAAATTTTTAGAAATAGTTTGAATGCTGATGTATCATATATGTCAAATGATTATTTAATAAGCACAATGCGTTTAGTTGCAGCATGTGGTAACAAGAAAAGTATCGTACTTGGCCACTTAACATCAGGTAATAAAGAACTTGAAAAAATGAGTGATTCTTATTATGCAATACAACGTTTAACTAAAAAATATAATGAGATAGAAGAAAAAGAAGCTGTAAGTAAGGGCTTTGAAGAAAAATGCAAAGTTGCAGAAGATTTAGTTACTGTAAATGATGAAATTACAAAATACTTTAAGGCAAACAACATTACATTAACAGATAGCGATACAACTTCTACAATGTATAAAAATGTTATGGCAATAAAAGCAAATTTAGAAGGCAAAAGAGAAGTGCTAGATTGGCAAAGAACAAGTTGCAATCAAACAAAGAGCAACAAAGCATTTTATAATACAGTAAAGAGTGCTAGAGATTTTAAAAGCTCATTATTTACTAATGTTGATGGTAAAATGGCTTTAGTAGCATATAAAGGCAGAAAAGATACTGATAGAAAAGGCCTATTTGAAAGCAAAACAAAATATCAATCAAGAATGACAAGCACAATTAATAGCGTTTTTGCTGATATCGATACAGAATTAAATACAAGAAGAAAGAAAATTGATGCAATTTGTGGTTCTATTGAAACAAGAAAGAGCGACATTAAATTACTTGCTAATAATACTGATGATTGTACATTACAAGATGTAGGAAAGCTTACTAAAAAGTATTTTGCTGATAGAGCAATTAATGAGGAATTACTTACAAGTTTCAAGACTCAAAAAACAGCTATAAAGAAACAAATTGCAGCCATTGCACAAGAAGTTAATTTAAACTACATAGCTGCAATGAAAAATGAAATTGAATTAGTAAAATAATAAAACCCCCTGGTAAATAAATTCACCAGGGGGGTATTTTTTTCTTTAAAAAATTTTTATAGCTTTTTAAAAAAATTATGATATAATACATTTGGGGGTGATAATATGACTTTAGAAAGTATATTAGTCGCATTAATTATTGGTGCTATCGCAGGATGGCTCGCAGGAATTATTATGAAATCATCAGGTGGATTAATAAGAGATATAGTTTTAGGTATTGTCGGAGGATTTGTAGGTAATGCTATATTTGGATTCCTAGGCATAACATTTGCAGGAATTATAGGTGAAATAGTTATAGCAATGGTTGGTGCTTGCGTACTTATTTTCTTAGCAAGATTAATTTTAAAATAGTTACATAAAAAAATAAACCAATGAGTAAACCTCGCTGGTTTATTTTTTTATGCAATAAGGGTTAGTTTTGTCACAAGGGACGGGGGCAATTGACCACATTTATGTAACTATAACAATTGCATTACATTACGTTCTGATGTTACTTATAGTTTTGATTTTATGTTAAATTACAGCGTTATATTTAACAATGAAAATATTGTTAACTAAATTGAAAAAATTTTTTCGGAATGCTATAATAAAAATCAGTTACAAATAAGTAATGCGAAAGGACATAAAATGGAAACAGATAAAAGAAAAATAATTATTGAATTAGTGATTATTCTCATTTTATTAATATTAATGTGTCTTATCCCAGACGTAAAAGAAGTTTTTAATGGAGAACGAGATAGATTAAAACAGCTTGAAACACTAAAAAACACTACGATACCAGAATGGATAAATGTAGATATAATAGAAGTAGATGGCCATTCGAGAAGAGAGAAAAGTGTAGATGAAGTAAATGCAATAGTGGTGCATTATGTAGGAAATCCAAGTAGTACGGCAAAACAGAATAGAGATTATTTTAACAGCAAAGAGGCAAAGGTAAGTTCACATTTTGTAGTTGGATTAGATGGTGAGATAATACAATGTTTGCCACTTTATGAAATATCTGCAGCAAGTAATTGGCGAAATCACGATACGATTTCTATAGAAGTTTGTCATCCAGATACTACAGGAAAGTTTAATGAGAAGACGTATAATTCGTTAGTAAAACTTACTGCCTGGCTTGTAGAATTATGCGAATTAGATGAGGATGGAATAATACGTCATTATGATGTTACAGGTAAAGAATGCCCAAGATATTATGTGAGAAATCCTAAAGCGTGGAATGATTTTAAGACAGATGTTATGAATAAAGTAAAACTTAATAAGGGTGTTTAATATTACATAATTTTTTCACATAGTTTATTTTCATATCATAATATGTAATGAAAGTAATTATGTGGAGGTTATGTGATGGATACATATGTTGTTAGCGGTGGTAATGTTTTAGAGGGAGAGTTAGTGGTTCAAGGTTCTAAAAATTCTGCATTACCAATAATAGCGAGTACAATTTTGACAGGAACTACGGTTATTTTATATAACTGTCCAAATATAAGTGATACAATAAACTTGCAAAATATTTTGAGGTTGCTTGGAAATAAAATTACATATGAAAATCATAAGTTAGTTGTTGACTCATCGTCATGTGATATTAACGAAATACCGGCGAATTTAATGAAGGAAATGCGTTCTTCTATAATACTTATGGGAGCGATTTTAGCAAGAACAGGACGCGTAGTTGTTTCATATCCGGGCGGGTGTGAAATAGGTACTAGACCGATTGATTTGCATTTATATGGGTTACAAAAATTAGGGGCCAATATTATCGAAAATCATGGCTACATCATTTGTGAAGCAAGTAGATTAAAAGGTAGTGAAATATCATTAGATTTTCCAAGTGTTGGTGCAACCGAAAACATTATGCTTGCGGCAACTTTGGCGGATGGAGTAACTATAATTAGAAATGCAGCACGTGAACCAGAAATTGTTGAGCTTCAAAATTTTTTGAACTTATGTGGAGCCAATATAAAAGGAGCAGGTACAAGTACCGTAAAGATTAAAGGAGTACCTAAATTACATGAAGCAGATTATACTGTAAAATCTGATAGAATTGTTGCTGGAACATATTTATGTGCTGCAGCAATGAACAAAGGTAAACTTTGTTTGAAAAATGTAGTTATAGATAATATTTGGTCAATAATTCATAAATTACAGGAAACTGGATGTGAATGTAGAATAATAAATAATGATGAAATATATATAAAAGCTCCAAAGAAACTAAAAGCAGTTAAAATGATAAAAACGTTGCCTTATCCGGGTTTTCCGACAGATATGCAATCTCAAATGGTAACAATGCTTTCTATTGCTAGTGGTACATCCATTGTTATTGAAAATATTTTTGAGAATAGATATAAATATATTCCGGAATTGACAAAGATGGGAGCAGAAATTACAATAGAAGGGAAAGCGGCAATAGTCAAAGGCGTGGATAAATTAAATGGTGCGACAGTTGAAGCAAGAGAGCTTCGTGGCGGTGCAAGTTTAGTTTTAGCTGGTCTTGCTGCTGATGGATATACGAAGATCGAAGGTACAAAATATATTGAACGTGGTTATGAAGATTTTACTGAAAACTTAAAAAGAATAGGTGCAAAGATAGATAAAGAATAAAGGGGTAAAACAAATGAAAAAAGATTATGATGATTTTGAAGAAATCGATTTTCTTGATTATGAAGAAGAAGTACCTAATAATGTTGAGGAAGAAGAGGAACCACCTGAAAAAGAACCGCCAAAGAAAAGCAAAGGCGAGTTGATTAAAGAGATAATAATATCTGCCATAATTTTATTGGTTACTTTTATATTAATACTTCTTTTTTCGCCTATTTTTAATATAACTAATATAAAAGTAGAAGGAAATAAAAAAGTAGATGAGAATATTATAAAGAGTGAGGCAGATGTAAATATAGGTCAAAACATATTACGCCTTAATAAAGTACAGATGAAAAATAATATTTTAAGTGTGCCATATGTAGATGAAGCAAAAATTTTAAGAGTTTGGCCAAACACGATTTTAATTAATATTTCTGAAAAAGAACCTATTGCAAAGCTAAAATTACTTGGTTCAAATATTTTTATTGATGAAGATGGCTATGTTTTAGAGGTTTTAACTGACGACGAGGATTATGAAGTGCCTCTTTTAGAAAACATTGAAGTTTCTTCAATTATTCCAAATAGGGAATTAGATGCGGATAATCCAGAATTATATAAAAAATATTTAGAGATATTGAAGAATTTGAAAAATAATGATATGCTAGAAAATATCACAAAGATAAAATTTACTGATACCTTTATTTTATATACAGTAAATGGCGACAAGATAAACATGGGCGATACAAGTGATATAAATTATAAAGTACTTAGACTTAAATCTATATTAGAAAACAATACAGGAAATTTATATATTGATATTTCCAATGTAGATACTTGGTCAACATCGTATCCAATTTGGGATGATACAGAAGAAATCTAGTAATGGGGTGAGTTTTGTTGAAGAACAAAGAGTTTATAATTACTATAACTATAATTTGCTTTATATTAGGCCTTATGTTTAATATGCAGTTAAAAACAGTAAACAAAAGTACAACAACCGCAACGGTGCGTAATTCTGAACTACAGGCACAATATTCAGAGTTAAAAAAAGCATATGATGATATGCAGGTAACACTTGCAGAAAAGGAAAAGATTTTACAAGACTATAGAAATGTAGAAACAACTGAAGAAACAGTTGAATTAATCAAGCAAGAACTTAATACTGCTCTTCGCGATGCTGGTCTTAAGGATGTTAGAGGACAGGGGTTAATTGTTACTGTCGAAGACAGTGTAAATGAAGCCGGACAAGATACTAACTTAAATAATTATTTAGTTCATGATGAAGATTTATTAAATATCGTAAATGAGTTAAAGTCTTCTGGTGCAGAAGCAATATCGATAAATGACCAAAGGATAGTTGCAATGAGTTCTATTCGTTGTGCGGGGCCTACAATACTTGTAAATGACGAAAAACTTGCACCACCATTTACTATAAAAGCAATTGGTGATGCATCACTACTAGAATCGGCTATCAATATGCGTGGTAGTTATGTAGATATATTAAAAGGTTGGGGTATACGTTTTACGATAACTAAGGAAAATGATATATTTATTCCTAAATATAGTAAAACCATCAAAGGTAAGTATGTTACAATAGTTGATGAAAACGTTGAAGAATAATTAAACTTTTAGGGGGGCAATTTGATAATGGTATTTATATTTCCGCTTATCGGGTTAATTCTTGGAATATTTGTAGCAAATTTCATTTTTCCTAGTATCGAAAGTTATACATATTCAAAATATTTAGCTATTGCAGTTTTAGCATGTATGGATTCTGTTTTCGGCGGTATTGCTGGTTTTGCAGAAAAGAAATTTGATTTAGGTGTTTTTGTTTCAGGTTTCTTTGGCAATTCGCTGCTCGCCGTATTATTAACATATATGGGCGAAAAATTAAGTTTAGACTTACATTTAGTAGCAGTACTTGTTTTTGGTAACAGAATGTTTTTAAATTTTGCAATAATTCGTAGATATCTATTGAATAAATTTAAAAAACAAGATAAGATAATAGAAGAATAGCAAAAAAGAGGTATGATTAGGTATAAAACTTATATTTAGTAAAATCTGTAGCCTCCAAACAAAAACTATTAGGGGTGTATGAAGTGTTTGGTGATATTATCGTAGGAGTGGATATAGGAGCAACTAAGGTTTGTACAGTAATAGCAAGAGCGAAAAAGCAAAATCAGTTAGAAGTTATAGGGTATGGCATGAGTCCTTGCTCAGGCATAAAAAAGGGTCTTATTGTAGACCTTGAAAATGTTGCAAGGGCAATCAAAGAATCAGTAACTTTAGCTGAAAAAGCAGCAAATGTTAAAGTTACTGCAATTACAATTGCTATTTCGGGCTTTCATACAAAGCTTTTTGCATCTCGTGGTAGAATAAATTTTGATGGGAACATGAAAGAAATTACAGTTGAAGATGTAAGCCGTGTCCTTAAAGAAGCCAAAAATTTTGATATTCCTTACGATAGACAAGTTGTTGATGTAATTCCTAATCAATACATAATAGATGGTTATGATGAAATAGTAGATCCTACCGGAATGATGGGAGCTATTTTAGAAGTAGATGCCGATGTCGTGCTTGGAAGTACCATTGCTACACAAAGTTTACTAAAAAGTGTTGAAAAAGCAGGATATCAAGTATCTGGAATAATAGTTGAAGCCCTTGCATCTAGTGAAGTTGTCCTTTCAGAAGAAGAAAAGAAGTTAGGAGTACTTTTATTAGATATAGGTGGTGGTAAAACAGATATAGCATTTTTCAAAGATGGAAGGATAAAATATTACGATTCTATACCGGTTGGAAGTGAATATATTACAAATGATATTGTAATTGGTTTAAAAGTATCGTATAATGAGGCTGAAAGATTAAAAAAACAATTCCCTTTATCAAAAAAATCATTGATAAATAACGATCAAAGTATTACAATATATTCAATCGGGGAAAGTAAACAAGTTTCTATAAAGATTTCTGATATTATTGATATAGTAGAAGCAAGACTTACAGAATTGTTTACAATATTAAATGATAGAATAACCGCTGCTGGTGTAAAAGAACAAATAGAAGCAGGAACTGTAATTATAGGACAAGGTATATACCACATTGTAGGTTCAGATGATTTATTATCAAGTGTTACGGGCTTGCCAGTTAGATTTGTAAATCCTAAATTACCAGCAAACTTAAAACTTCCGTATGTTACAGCTCTTGGAATAGTAAAATATGTAGCAGGCATGAGTTTAGGAGAGCGTGACGTAGAAATATTAAATAAAGATAGAATACCTGAAGAACCATCAAACACTTCGGAAGGTTTAGTCAATAAATTTATAAAGTTTTTCAAACAGTAAAAGAGGAGGAGTTATTGTGTTAGATTTTGATGTTGGAATGGAGCCATTTGCTCAAATCAAAGTAATAGGTGTAGGTGGCGGCGGTAATAATGCTATTAACCGC
Source organism: Clostridia bacterium (assembly GCA_017450465.1). Classification (GTDB taxonomy): domain Bacteria; phylum Bacillota; class Clostridia; order TANB77; family RGIG9151; genus RGIG3495. The sequence goes on from JAFSUW010000008.1 coordinate 28,113, forward strand.
ATGGTCGAAGGTGGATTAAAAGGAGTAGAATTTGTATCAGTAAACACAGATAAACAAGCTCTTTTCTTATCAAAAGCAAATATGAAAATCCAGATTGGAGAGAAATTAACTCGTGGTTTAGGAGCAGGCTCTAATCCAGAAATTGGTCAAAAAGCTGCTGAAGAAAGCCGCGAAGAAATATCTGAAGCTATTAAGGGTGCAGATATGGTATTTGTAACGGCTGGTATGGGCGGCGGAACAGGTACAGGAGCAGCTCCAATAGTTGCAGCAGTTGCAAGAGAAATGGGAATATTAACAGTTGGTGTTGTAACAAAGCCATTTAATTTTGAAGGTAGAAAAAGAATGGTTCAAGCCGAAAAAGGTATTGAACAATTAAAAGATAATGTAGATACATTAATCATTATTCCTAACGATAGATTATTACAAGCTGTACAAAAAAACACATCAATGACAGAGTCATTTAGGTTAGCAGATGATATATTACACCAAGGTGTTCAAGGTATTTCCGATTTAATCGCTGTACCAGGACTTGTAAACTTAGACTTTGCTGATGTAAAGACAATTATGTACAACTCAGGAATAGCTCATATGGGTACAGGACATGCTTCAGGTGAGAATAGAGCAGAAGAGGCAGCAAAGCAAGCTATTCACAGTCCTTTACTTGAAACATCAATTGAAGGTGCAAGAGGAGTATTGTTAAATATCACAGGTGGTTCTGATTTAGGATTATTAGAAGTTAATGCAGCAGCTGAATTAATTCAAAAATCTGCTGACCCAGAAGCAAACATCATATTTGGTGCAGTGATAAATGAAGAATTACACGATGAAATATTAATCACAGTAATAGCTACTGGATTTGATAAAACATTAAATAACGTTGCAACAATTCAAAAGAAAGATATTCCTTCATTCTTTAATAATAAAACAACGGTAACAGGTGGTTTATCAAGCTTAACTCCACCACAAGGTAGTTCAAGCACAACAATGCCAATACAACCAACATCAACAAGTAGTAATTCATCATCAGGTATGTCACAAAGTTTAGGTGATGAAATAGATATTCCTTCTTTCTTAAGAAGTAAAAAGAATAAGTAAATAAAATATGTAAGGGGCGATAATTAATCGCCCTTTTTATTTGTTATTTTTTACAAACAAAAGTTTCACAGCATGTTTCATCAGATGTAGTAGCATCGCTAGTAACAGAATTATTAACATTTAACTTATTAGCATGACAGTAGTTATTATCCCAAAACTTGCATGTTTCAACAGAACATTCAACTTCTAGTTTATTAGGAATATTTTTCATATTAACACCTCCTATTGTGATATTATTATTTTGAACAATTTAATGAACTATTATTCAGCTAAATTGTTGTTTAGCGAAGAGAATTAAAATTAGAAATATCCGCAAACTTGTAGCGGCGAACTATAGTTCGCCATATGGAGCACTATAGTGCTCCGCTACGGTTTGAAAATTCACTAACATTTAATCATATAAACAACAATTTTTTATTTATCCAAAAATTGTATATATCTTGACCATGCAAAAATATTGTGATAAAATAAGGCGTCAAATGAAAAGTAAAGGAGTTTTAAAAATGAGTTCAAAAGTAGAAAATTTAGGAAACAACAAAGTAAAAGTTGAAATTATAGTTTCAGCAGAAGAATTTGAGAAAGGTGTAGACCAAGCTTTCAAGAAAAATGCTTCTAAAATTAATATTCCTGGCTTTAGAAAAGGTAAAGCACCAAGAAATATTATTGAAAAAATGTATGGTAAAGAAATAATGTATAATGATGCATTCGATATTGTAGCACCAGATGCCTATGAAAATGCAATAAAGGAAAACAACTTAGAAGTAGTAAGTAGACCAGAAGTTGATATAACACAGATAGGCGATGGAAAAGACTTAATTTTTACAGCTGAAGTTTACGTAAAGCCAGAAGTAAAATTAGGAGATTATAAAGGTTTAAAAGTAGAAAAGAAAGTCTATAATGTAAGTGATGCAGATATAGATGCTGAAATAGAATCAATGAGAAATAAAAATGCTAGACTTATAACAGTTGAAGATAGAGCATTACAAGATGGAGATATTTCAAATATTGATTTTGAAGGTTTTGTAGATAATGTTCCTTTTGATGGTGGAAAAGGTACTAACTTCGAATTAACAATAGGAAGCGGTCAATTTATACCTGGTTTCGAAGAACAATTAATAGGAATGAATATTAAAGAAACAAGAGAAATTAATGTAAAATTCCCTGAAGAATATCATTCAAAAGATTTGGCTGGAAAAGATTCAATGTTTAGAGTAACTTTAAATTCTATTAAAACTAAAGAAGTACCAGCACTTGATGATGAGTTCGTTAAAGATGTAAGTGAATTTGATACGCTTGCTGAATTAAAAGAAGACTTAAAGAAAAAAGCAACCGAAAGAAATACAAATCGTAGCAAAATAGAATTAGAAGATGAATTATTCAAGATGGCAGCTAAGAATGCTGAAGTAGATATTCCTGCTACAATGATAGATGCTGAAGTAGACCATATGGTTTCAGATTATGATTGGCGTTTACAAATGCAAGGAATGAAACTTGAAATGTACTTAAAGATGATGAATCAAGACTTAAATACATTTAAAGCTGGATTTAGAGAAAGTGCTGAAGAAAGAGTAAAAGTTCAACTCGTAATTGATAAAATTGCTGAAGAAGAAAAGATTGAAGCAGACGAAAAAGAAATAAATGAGAAAATTCAAAAAATGGCTGAAAACTATGGGCAATCAGTTGAAGACTTTAGCAAAAATCTTCGTGAAGACGACAAAAAATATATTGCAGGAGATGTTAAAGTTCAAAAGGTTGCAGATTTCTTAGTAGAAAATGCTAAAATTACTGAAACAGAAGTTAGCAAAGAAGAAGATAAGAAAGAGGAGAAGAAAACAAGAAAGCCAAGAACTACAAAAGCTAAAACAACTAAAAAAGAGGAGGAATAATTTTGGATACACAAATGAATTTAGTGCCTTATGTTATAGAGCAAACCAGTCGTGGTGAACGTTCTTATGACATATTTTCAAGATTATTAAAAGACAGAATAATATTTATCGGCGACGAAATAAATCAGGCAACATCATCTTTGGTTGTTGCACAATTATTATTTCTTGCCTCAGAGGACCCAGAAAAGGATATAAATTTATATATTAATAGTCCTGGTGGTTCAGTAACAGATGGTTTTGCGATTTTTGATACAATGAACCATATAAAACCAGATGTATCAACAATATGTGTTGGTATGGCAGCAAGTATGGGAGCATTTCTACTTGCAGCTGGTGCAAAGGGCAAAAGATATGCATTACCTAATAGCGAAATAATGATACATCAACCTTTAGGTGGTGCAAAAGGTCAAGCAACAGATATCAAGATTCAAGCAGAACAAATACTTAAAATAAAAGAAAAATTGACTAATATTTTATGCGAAAAGACAGGTCAACCACTAGAAAAAGTTCAAAACGATTGCGAACGTGACTTTTTCATGTCGGCAGAAGAAGCAAAGAACTATGGACTTATTGATGCAATATTATAAAAATACAAAAGAGTGGGTGATAAAATGTCAAAATTTGAAGACAAAAAACAACTTAAATGTTCATTTTGTGGCAAAGCACAGGAGCAAGTAAAACGTTTGGTTGCAGGACCAGGTGTATATATTTGTGACGAATGTGTAGCGTTATGTAATGATATAATTGGCGAAGAGTTTGATGAAAATCATATGCCAGCAATGGGCGAATTACCAAAACCAAAGGAAATATATAGCGTATTAAATCAATATGTTATAGGCCAAGAGAATGCAAAAAAAGCATTATCCGTTGCTGTATATAATCATTATAAAAGAATTAATGATGACGATGATGGAGATGTTGAGCTCCAAAAAAGTAATATTTTACTTTTAGGACCAACTGGTTCTGGTAAAACATTACTTGCACAAACTTTAGCAAGAATACTAAATGTACCTTTTGCTGTTGCAGATGCAACAACATTAACTGAGGCCGGATATGTAGGAGAAGATGTAGAAAATATTCTTCTAAGACTTATCCAAGCAGCAGATTATGATATTGAGATGGCACAAAAAGGTATAATATATATAGATGAAATCGACAAAATATCAAGAAAAAGTGAAAATCCATCAATCACTCGTGATGTAAGTGGCGAGGGTGTTCAACAAGCACTATTAAAGATACTTGAAGGAACTGTTGCATCTGTTCCTCCACAAGGTGGAAGAAAGCATCCGCATCAAGAGTTTTTACAAATTGATACAAGCAAAATTCTATTTATCTGTGGTGGTGCATTTGATGGAATTGAAAAAATAATAATGGATAGAATCGGTAAGAAGACGATAGGCTTTGGAACACAAAGCGAAAGTGTTAATAAAGATACTAGTGTGTTACTTGAACAATTGCAACCACAAGATTTATTGAAATTTGGCTTAATTCCTGAATTTGTAGGACGTTTGCCAGTAGTGGCTAAACTTCACCAATTAGATGAAGAAGCACTTATTGCTATTCTTACTGAACCAAAAAATTCATTGACAAAGCAGTATAAGAAAATGTTTGAGTATGATGATGTAAGACTAGAATTTGCTGATGGCACACTAGAGGCAATTGCTAAAAAAGCAATTGAACGTAAAACAGGTGCTAGAGGTTTAAGAGCAATTTTAGAAGATACAATGTTAGAAATAATGTACGAGATTCCATCGCTTAATAATGTTGAGAAATGCATTATAACGAAGGAATGTATAGAAAACGGGGCAAAACCAGAATTAATATATAACGAAAATCGTGAGCCACTCAGAAAACATAAGAAAACTCAAACACAAGTAGATCAAAAATTAGCATAAAAAAGATTGGCTTAATGCCAATCTTTTTTACATAGAAAGGAGTAATTAAATGGAAAACGAAGAAGTAGAGGTTCAAAATATTGAAGAGCCAAAAGAAGTGAAAAGTAATGGAAAAGGTAAAATAATAGGTATTGTTATTGCTGCTCTTGTAGCAGTCTCTCTGTTAATATATTTTTTAGTCCCTTGGAATATACTTTTATCTAAAAATAAATTAACTTATTCAAACTTATTATCATCAGATAGTAAAAGTGTAACAAGACTAATTAAAGAAGTTTCAGGAAATAGTTTCGTAAAGATTTTATCAGAATTTTCAGATAACCAATCTGAATTATCTGGAAATTATAAACTTGGTGATCAAGAATTTGATTTAGACTTAGTATATGGCAATGAATTTATGGCAGTAAAATCTAAGTCAGTATATGATAATTTTATATTATTCGATATAAATAATCTGTCTCCATTATGGGAAGCGCTTGAAGTAGAAGGAAATAATCCAGACAAATTAATAACTCAAAAAGATGTTATGGATGTTATAAGTTTGGATAAAAGTGAACAAAAAACAGTAGAAAATTCATTAAAAAAATATGCAAAATTAATATTAACAGAGTTAGATGAGAGTAATTTTGTGGTAGATAGTAACGCTAAAATAGAAGGTTATGATGGAACATTTAATTCAATAGGAGTTAAACTTTCAAATTTAGATCTTATAAAAATAGGACAAAAGATTTTAGTTGAATTAAAAAGTGATAAAGCATTAGATTTGATCATAAAGAAGTCTACTGCGTTAGATAAACTTTATGATGAATCTGGTTATGAAGATATGAATGTAGGTTTAACCAAAGAAGATATAATTGAAGCATTAAATGAGGCATTAGAAAATTTAGCTGAACAAGAAACTAAATATGACGAATCAAGTGAAGAGAATAAAATTTATTATATAATAAGATATTACTATGATTCTAATAATAAACCAGTAAGACGTGAAGTAGTACAAGGGCGTCCAAGTACTGATAAATTTATTGAAGATTTGATTATCGGTCTAACAACAATTGATAAAGGCAACGAGAAAGATATAAAATACACAATGCTTTCTACCGATTATACATCACTTGGCTATGAAAATTATGAAGATATTATTACTACAAATGGTAATAAAACAAAACATACTATTAGTTATTTGTCTGAAGGTTATGCATTTACACTCGATGATGATATGCAATATAAAGTAATGCCATATGAGATAAATGAAAGTATAGTTGCTGAATTAGACGATAAAACATTAACTATTACATCACCTCAAAATGAAACACTTAATTTTGTGCTAACACTTGAAAATAAAGATAAATTAAACTTCGATATGAGTGCTCTTGTGTTAAGCGAAGGTGTAGAAAAAGATTTTAAGCTTTCTGGAAATATATTAAATAATTCAAAAGTAAATAAGCAAGAATTAATAGATAATGGCGGTTTATATGTGACAGACGAAAACGTTGAAAAATCAAAAGAAGAATTTGCTAAGATAAGAGAAAACTTATCATCTTTGGGATTATTTACGATGTAGGCAGATAAAAAATGATATGATAAAATAGTCTTAGATGGTGGTGTTTATGGTTACAGTACTAGATAAGACTATTTTTTCTTTATATGCTAAAGATATATTAGAAAATCCAAAAGTAAATAAACTTTCTGAATATTTGCATCATAAAAATGTGACAAGGTTAGAACATTCGTTAAATGTGGCTGCCACAAGTGTTAAGGTGGCACGTAAATATAATTTGAAAGTAGACGAAAGAAGTATAGTGCGTGGGGCATTACTTCATGATTTTTTCTTGTATGATTTAGTAAATGAAAGAATAGAAAACCACTTGGTAAGGCATCCGTATATCGCATATGAAAATGCTAAAGCGGAGTTTATGCTAAACGACATTGAGAAAGATATAATTTTAAAACATATGTGGCCAATAACAAATAGATTACCCAAATATAAAGAATCGTTAATTGTTTGTTTAGTAGACACATATTGTGCATTTAAGGAAAAATTAAATAATTTATGAAGGAGGGAACGTATGAAAAACATACTAATAGGCCAATCAGGAGGACCAACAGCAGTAATAAACGCAAGTCTATATGGTGTAATCAAAAAATCATTAGAAAATACCGAGAAAATTGGCAAAATATATGGAATGGTAAACGGTATAGAGGGCTTTTTACAAGGCAAGGTTTATGATGTTAAGGAAAACTTAAATGCTGAAGAAATTGAATTGCTAAAAAATACACCTGGTGCTTTTTTGGGTTCGTGTCGCTATAAAATGCCTTCTAATTTTAGTGATCCGGTATATCAAGAATTATTCAAAAAGTTTAAGGAATATAACATTGGATATGTTTTGTACATAGGTGGTAATGATTCAATGGATACCACAAATAAACTTGCGACTTATGCTAGTATGATAATGTCTGGGGTAAAAATACTTGGTATCCCAAAAACAATAGACAATGATTTAATGGGTACAGACCATACCCCTGGTTTTGGTAGTGCTGCTAAGTTTGTTGCTAGCATGGTACGTGATATAACGATAGATGCAGAAGTGTATGACAAAAAATCTGTTACGATAGTAGAAATAATGGGACGCCACGCAGGTTGGCTTACAGCATCATCAATTTTGGCAAGGAAGTACGCAGGAGATAATCCAAAATTAATTTATTTGCCAGAGGTAGATTTTGATGAAAATGAATTTCTAGGAAGCGTAAATAAAGAATTTGAAAAAAGGAAAAACGTAATAGTTTGTGTATCTGAAGGCATAAAAGATAAGAGTGGAACTTTGATTTGTGAATATGCATCAAAAGCAACATTAGATACATTTGGACACAAAAATTTATCTGGTTGTGGTAAGTATTTAGAAAGATTAGTAGCAGATAAATTGGGGGTAAAAGCAAGGTCAGTTGAACTTAATGTAACTCAAAGATGCTCGGAAATTTTGGCATCGGAAACGGATATTTTGGAAGCCATCGAATGTGGAAGCTTTGCGGTAGAAGAAATATTAAAAGGCGAAACAGGAAAGATGGTAGGAATAAAGCGTGTGGGAGATTATGAACTTACGTATGAGTTAAATGATGTAAAAGAGATATGTAATAAAGAAAAAGCGTTTAATAAAGAATGGATAAATGATGAAAAAAATGGTATAAAAGACGAATTTATAAACTATGTAGAGCCGTTAATTATGGGTGAACCTAAAATAAAATATGAAAAAGGTTTGCCAAAATATGTTTATCGAAAAGTTTAATTTTAAAGAGCGATTAAATCGCTCTTTATTTTTACCTTAATTTTCCTTTTATTTTTACATAACATAATGAAAAATTGTTATAGATTGAAAATTGGATACTTTCGATTAAATAAACATAAATTCGACAAATAAAAAAAATTAATAAGTTTACGTAAAGCTGTTGTAAAAATTTTTAATCTGTGATAGAATGTAATCGCTTATGTTTTAGAGCAATTTCCTAAATGAGGGGGAGAAAGAATTGAAAAACAAGTATTTTAAGAGCATTGGAGCAATATTGGTTGTACTTGTTATATGTGCAACTTTAGTAGTACCAACCGAGGGTGTAATTTTTCCAGATTTACGTCCAGATCATTGGTGCTATGAGAAAATTTTAGATTTTGAATCTAGGGGGTATGTAAGCGGTTACGAAGATGGCACATTTAGGCCTGATGGTATAATCACAAGGGCTGAATATGTTACTATCGTAAATAACTTCTTTGGATATCAACCAGATACTACAAATACATCTAAATTTTCAGATGTAAGTAGTGAAGATTGGTTTGAACCATATGTATCTGAAGCGGTAAGACGCGGATATATTTCTGGTTATCCAGATGGCACATTTAGGCCCCATATTCCTATTCGTAGACAAGAAGCAACAGTAATTTTATCAAAGATTTTGAATATAGATACTGAAACTTATGATAAGAAAGATGAACACGGGCTTGCAAGATTCTCTGACGGAAACGACATAGAACCTTGGGCTTTTGATGCTGTTCAAAGTTATTCTATGCATGGTTTCATTAACGGTTATGAAGATGGAACAATAAGAATTTTTAATAACGTAACAAGAGCTGAAACTGTACAACTTTTAAATACAGTTGAGGAAAACGTTATTATTGATAGAGATGAAGGCAAAACCGAGATCAAACCAAGACCAACAGGTGGCGGTTCAGGTGGTGGCGGTTCTGCTACAAGATATACAATAAAATTTGAAGCTGAAGAAAATGGAACACTTGACGGTAAATTAAGTCAAAGTGTTGTTCGTAATGCAGATTTTTATGCTGTAGTAACAATTCCAGAAGCCATCCCAGATAATGGCTATATGTTCAAGAATTGGGAGCCAGAATTACCTAAAGAAGGATATAAAGTTACAGCAAGTAGTACATATACAGCAATTTTTGCAGAAGATAAAAATGGCAATAACATAGATGATAGTGAAGAAGATACTTTTACAATTACATTTGATTTAGGTGTAAATGGAGTTGCAAGAAGTGTTGAACAAGAAATAGTACCATTAACTGAAGTTGGTAGAGATTTAAGAGAAGTTATCGAAGGAACTCAAAATGTAGTAACATTTAATGTACTTCCTGGCTTAAAATTCTATGACGAAGTTACAGTACCAGAAGTTCTTGCAAATGATAAATTTGTATTTAACGGATGGACACCAGAATTACCAGATGCTGATGCAGTAGTTACAGCAGATGCTACTTATACAGCAGTATATGGCGAAGATAATAATGAAAACGGAATAGATGACACAACAGAAGATCACTTCACAGTAACATTTGTATTAGGTGACTATGGAATAAGTGAAGATCAATTAGTATTCGAAAATATCTTAACTGGTTTAGCATTCGCTGATACAGTAACAGAACCAACAGTAACACCAGTACAAGATTACAAATTCAATGGATGGGATAAAGATTTCCCAGAAGCAGTAACAGAAAACTTAACATTCACAGCACAATACTTTGAAGACAAGAACGATAACAACATAGACGACACAACAGAAGACCACTTCACAGTAACATTCGTATTAGGTGACTATGGAACAAGTGAAGATCAATTAGTATTCGAAAATATCTTAACTGGTTTAGCATTCGCTGATACAGTTACAGAACCAAGTGTAACACCAGTAGAAGATTACAAGTTCAATGGATGGGATAAAGACTTCCCAGAAACAGTAACAGAAAGCTTAACATTTACTGCACAATACTTTGAAGACAAGAACGATAACAACATAGACGACACAACAGAGGATCACTTCACAGTAACATTCGTATTAGGTGACTATGGAACAAGTGAAGATCAATTAGTATTCGAAAACATCTTAACTGGTTTAGCATTCGTAGATACAGTAACAGAACCAACAGTAACACCAGTAACAGATTACAAATTCAATGGATGGGATAAAGATTTTCCAGAAGCAGTAACAGAGAACTTAACATTTAATGCGCAATATTTTGAAGACAAGAACGATAACAACATAGACGACACAACAGAGGACCACTTCACAGTAACATTTGTATTAGGTGACTATGGAACAAGTGAAGATCAATTAGTATTCGAAAACATCTTAACTGGTTTAGCATTCGCTGATACAGTAACAG
>JAFSUW010000009.1 GCA_017450465.1 Clostridia bacterium
AAGACCCTTTTAAGGGTCAAGCAAGGTAATAAGAGCAAAAGTGGCTGGAACAAAGTGAAAGCCAGCGCCTTGAGACGCTGGCTAGTAATAAGGCTTATAGCCGCAGTACAAACCACCCGTTTTACGGGTGGTCATGATTTTAAAACAAAAAATGGCGACTTATTAGCCGCCATTTTTATATTTTATTCGTTTACTTTTACTCCACATTTTGCACAGTATACTGCATCTTTTGAAAGTTTTGCATCACAGTTTGGACAATTTGTTAATGCTGGTTCCTTTTTTTCTTCAACGATTTCTTCTTCTTCAACCATTAAAGGTTGCTCAGCACCACATTTTGAACAATATCTATCATCTAGAGCAAGTGGATTTTCGCAAACTTCGCATTGCTTCATATTTTTCATTTTTAAGATTTTTGCTTTCATTTTTGAAATTTCTGCTTCTGAAGTTTCAATTTCTTTGCAAAGTTCTTCGAAGTCTCCATATGAACCACTACCTGCTTTATAGTCTTCGTAAACAAGTGAACCAATTTCGCCTAACTTATCTGTTATCTTGTCGTTTGTTGAAGCTATTTGAAGTCTTAATTTTGCTTCTTCTATTAAATTGCCTGATTTCTCGCTCGCTATTTTATAAGTCTTAGTTACTTTCTTTGGAATTTCTCTTTTTAAGAATTTTAAATCCATTAATATCCCCTCCTGTTGATAATAGTTTATTATAATTTATAAAAAATTTCAACATTTATTAATTAATTTATTTAACTATATCTTTCTAATATATATTTTATTACATCATTATAATTATTTTCCTTCACTTTTATAAATATATTTGGGTCAAAAGATACCCATGTGGTGATTAAATTGTTTAAGTTATTATCCATTACCGCACTTATTATTTCGGTGGCTGTAAGAGGATTTTCGAGCGTATAACTCCATTCATAAGTTATATTATCTACCATCATATCTTTTTCAAAATATTTTGTTAAAAAATTCTTTAATACATTTTCTTGTTCGGCAACAAGATTTAGTGTAAGAGACATATAATCAAGCCCTTTCGTTGTCAAATTATTGTTTGTTGAGGAGAATTTTTAATATGAAATATTAAAAATTCTCCTCAACAAACAATAATTTATTTATCTATTTATATATTTCTACAGCGTTTTCTTAATGCCTTTAGGTAAGTATTTCTTGTAAAACCTTGTTTTTCATAAAAAATTATTATATGATAAAGAAAATAAAATTAAGGAGGAATTTTGTATGTTACTTCATGAAATGATTAATAATGGGAACCCTGAAAAAACAGCTATAATCTATAAAGATAAGAAAATTTCTTATAAAGAATTTAAAGAATCAGTAAATTCACTTCGTAATTATCTTTATGCCCAAGGCGTAAAAAAAGGAGATAAAGTTGGACTTTTCTATAAAAATTCAGCAGAATTTATATTTTCATATATGGCAATAGTTTCTTTAGGAGGCGTTGTAGTTCCTTTTAATATAATGCTTACACCTCGTGAACTTAACTATATTATAAATGACTGTAAAATGGAACTTATTGTTACTATGAAGCAACTTGAAGTAGATGCTAAACAAGTTGTTTTACCTGATTTATATGAAGATATTTTTGTAAAGAAAGTAGCACCTGCTGCACCAACAATAGATATGGTAGAAGACGACGAATGTGTTATTATTTACACTTCTGGTACTACAGGTAGCCCTAAGGGTGCTGTGCTTACGCATAAAAACTTATCTGAAAACGCAAAATCTGTTTGCGATTGTGTACAGATGCCAAAAGAGGAAATATCTTTTGCAGTTTTACCAATGTTCCATAGTTTTTCTTGGACAACAATGGTTCTTGCAGAAATTTATTTTGGTGCAACAGTTTGCGTTATGGAAATGTTTGTCCCTGGAGATGCTTTAAGGACTATAGCAGAAAATAAATGTACACTTATTTGTGGTGTGCCAGCTATGTATACATTCTATTTAGCAGCCGGAACAAAGGAAATGTTTAGTAATGTTCGTATTTTCGTTAGTGGAGGCGCATCTCTTCCAGTTGAAGTATTAAAACAATTTGAAACCAAGTTTGGCATTAGAATTATGGAAGGATATGGACTTTCTGAAGCATCACCAGTTGTATGCTTTAACCCAATGGGTAAGGGTAAACCTGGTTCTATAGGTAAAGTAATTCCTAGAGTTGAGGCAAAAATTGTAGATTCAGAAGGCAACGAACTTCCTGTTGGTGAGATTGGTGAACTTGTTGTTCGCGGTACAAATGTAATGAAAGGTTACTTAAATTTGCCAGAAGAAACAGCTAAAACTATTGTTGATGGTTGGTTACATACTGGAGATTTGGGCTTTAAGGATTCAGAAGACTATTTCTACATTGTAGATAGAATTAAAGATATGATAATCGTTAGTGGATTAAATGTATATCCAAAGGAAATAGAAGAAGAAATTTATAAGTTCCCTGATGTTGTTGAAGCAGCAGTTGTTGGTGTACCTGATGAAAAACGTGGTGAAGTTGTTGCCGCATTTGTTGTACTAAAAGATGGTAAGGAATTAGATAAGAAAGAATTCTTATCATTCTTAAAGCCAAGACTTGCTTCATACAAAATGCCAAGACAAGTTTATCAACTTGATGTATTACCAAAGAATGCAACGGGTAAAATAGCTAAGAAAGAGATCCGCAAAAAATTTGAAAAATAAGAGGGATAAACTATGGAAGATATAGTTATGGTTTATAAAACTAATGATGATTATCAAAATGTTGAAGCTTTAGTTTCTTTTTTGAAGTCAGCTGGGATAAATGTGCTACGTTCTCCACATTCGGTTGTGGCTTCGGCACTAGATATGGTAAATGGTACATGTCTTTTTGTTGAAAAGGCACAGGAAGAAGAAGCAAAAATCTTAATTGACGAGTTTTTCAATGATAAACCAGAATTTGTTGGCTTACCAGACGAATTAAAAGAATAGGGTGCAATGCACCTTATTTTTTTATTCAGTTCATACATTGACAAATTTTGCATATAATCTTGAAACTTCAATTTATTAGTGATAAAATATATCGAGAATGATTTTGACATTTGGAGGATTTTTTATGAAGAAAAAAGTTGAAGAAAAATTAGTTAATAGAACTTTAGTAAAAACCGCAGTTGCAATTTTAGTTATGATTTTAATAGCTCTTGCTAAAAAGGGTTATGAATATCCTTATGGGACGATGTCTTTAACTACTGGCAAAATAGTTTTAGCAGCTGCAATTTTGCTTTTAATTAACGCAGCAGTTTTCGTATATTTAGGTTTTAACAAGAGTCAAAAATATTTTGAAATTTCTGCTTGGAGTGCTGGTCTTGCAACACTTGCAATGCTTATAAAAATCAATTTTGGACCAAAAGATTTACTTAGCATTTCAAGTAATACAGTAAATAAATATGCATTAATTCATTTTAATTTACCATCATTTTTAAGCTTTTTAGGTACTTTAACCTTTTATAGATTGGTTATGATAGCGTTTGTTATCTATATAATTGTTTTATGGGTAAAGCTTACATTAAAAATTGTGAAAAAGTAGGGGATTATTATGCCAAATAGTATGACGGGCTTTGGTCGTGGCGAGTATGAAAATTTAGGTATAGAATATGTTGTTGAGATTAAATCAATTAACCATAGATATTATGACTTAAATATACGCTTACCAAGGCAATATTCATTTTTAGAAGATGTTATTCGTAAAGAAGTAGCAAATAACTGTAGCAGGGGTAAAATTGACATAAATGTTACTATAAACGATTTTAGCAACGAATCTAAAAATGTATTGTTCAATGAGAATTTAATACCAAAGTACATGGAAGAAGCAAAGAAATTAGAGGAACTTTATGGACTTAGAAATGATTTTTCTTTCTCGAAAATTTTAAACGTACCAGATATTGTTTGTCTTGATAAAGATGACAATCAAGAAAGAATAATTAACGATTTTAAAGTTACGCTTTCTTATGCCTTTGAAAACTTAAAACAAATGAAAGCTACAGAAGGAAATAACTTAAAGGAAAATATCCTTGAAAAGGTTGCTAAAATGGAAGAAATCTTTAAGAATATTATTTCTCGTGCTGATGTGGTTGTAGATGAATATAGTAGTAAGTTAAAAGCAAGAATTATCGAACTTACTAAATTAAATGAAATAGAACTTGATACTAATCGTCTTTTGACAGAGGTTGCAATTTTTGCTGATAGAGTTGCTATAGATGAAGAAATAACAAGGTTTAACAGTCATATTTCTCAGCTTAAGAGCACATTAAACTTAAATGAATCTATTGGTAAGAAATTAGACTTTATTATCCAAGAAATGAATAGAGAGGTTAATACTATTGGTTCTAAATCAACCGATTTGATTATAACCAATACTGTTATAGAGTTAAAAAATACATTAGAACAAATTAGAGAGCAAATTCAGAACATTGAATAGGAGGGACAAATTTGAAACTAGTTAATATCGGTTTTGGTAACATCGTTTCTGCCACACGTGTAATTGCAATTGTCAGTCCTGAGTCTGCACCTATCAAAAGAATAATTCAAGAAGCACGAGAGAATAATATCTTAATTGATGCAACTTACGGAAGAAAAACAAGAGCAGTTATAATTGCTGATAGTGGGCACATAATTTTATCTGCAGTTCAACCTGAAACAGTAGCAGGAAGACTTGGAGATAAGGATATTGATTTTGATGAAGAAGACGAAGAAATAGAAGAATAAATTATGAAAGGGAGAATGAAAAATGTTAATTGATCCACCAATTAATGAATTATTAGAGAAAGCTGATAGCCGTTATACATTGGTTATCGAAACAGCGAAACGTGCAAGACAAATTGCACAAGGAGATGAACCACTTGTTGAATGTGATTCTGAAAACCCTGTAACTATCGCTGCACACGAGATAAATGAAGGCAAGGTAACGTATTCTAAAACTAAGGTAGGTATTAAATAGAATATTTTGAGTTTGCCAAATATTTGCGATTTGACTGCGTTAAACTGCACATCGAAAATACTCAGCGTATAATATATACGCTTCCGTTTTTCTCGTTTGTTTGCCTTGTCAAATCATCAAATCTTTGACAAATATAAACTTTGAAATATAAATTTTGTAATTTGTTTAATGTTTGCATTGGACTAGCATTGTAGTAATCAAAATAATCTAAAAAGGGAGCCACAATTATGAAAACGAAAATAGCGATATCTGGAGATTTAGGCAGCGGGAAAAGCACTATAGGTAAATTATTTGAGAAAAAATATGGGTATAAATTTCACTCAGGTGGAAGTATTTTTAGAAGTCTTGCTCAAAAATATAACATGACACCTGCAGAATTTAGCAAATACTCTGAAATTCATCCTGAGATTGATGAAGAGATAGATGGAGAACTTGTTAAAATATCTAAAATAGATGATGCTATGGTTATAGACTCTAGAATGGCATGGCATTTTGTTGATGGTTCTTTTAAGTTACACTTATTGGTTGATACTCAGGTTGCTGCAAAAAGAATTATGGACGAAAATAGGGGCTCTGAGAAGTATGCAACTATTGAAGACGCAGTAGATAAAATACAAAAAAGAAAAGCAAGTGAAAATAAGAGATATTCTGAAAAGTATAATGTTGATCCAGATAATTTAGAAAATTATGATTTGGTAGTAGACACTACATATGCAACACCAGAGGAAATCTGTGACCTTATTTCAAAATACTTAGAGTATTGGAAAGAGGGCAAAAGCTTTAATCCAGTTTGGACTAAAAAATCTGGTGAGTGGGAGAATATGTAATTAAGGAGCGAGTTTTTTGATTGCAGAAGTTGTAATTAATAGCCCTGCCTCAGAACTTGGCAGAATTTTTGATTATATAATACCGGCTGATTTTGGCACTGTTACTATTGGAAGTAAAGTAACAGTGCCTTTTGGGTTGGGAAATACTGTAACTGAAGGTTTTATTGTTAATATAAAAGAAGAATCAAATATAAAGAAATTAAAAGAGATAGAATCATTAACAGGCGAAGTTGTAAGTAAAGAAAATTTTGAAGTGGCGGAATTTATCGCAAAAAAATATTTTTGTAATTTAGGAGTTTGCCTAGATTTATTTTGCATGGACAAGGTAAAAAGCCGCAAAGTAAAAGAATTTAACTATGAGTTAGTACCCGATTTAGTACCAAATTTTGAGCAAAAAGAAGCAATTGAGAAGTTCAAAAGTGCAGCAGATAAACATATCTATAAAGAATTTTTACTACATGGTGTTACTGGTTCGGGGAAAACCGAAGTTTATCTCCAAACAGTACGCTATTTAGTTGAGCAAGGTAGAGGAGCTATTGTTTTAGTACCTGAAATTTCATTAACACCACAAACAGTAAAAAGATTTGTAGAACGACTTGGTGATAAGGTAGCAGTTATACATAGTAGACTTACAAGTGGTCAAAAATCTGAAGAATGGCAAAAAATTGCGAGTGGGAAGGCACAAGTCGTAGTAGGAGCACGTTCGGCACTTTTTGCACCCATAAAAAATCTTTCGATGGTTATAATTGATGAGGAGCATGACGCAAGTTACAAATCTGGTCAAACGCCTCTTTATCATGCAAGAGAAGTTGCAGAAGAAATTTGTAAAAAGAAAAATGCGATTTTAGTTTTAGGTAGTGCAACGCCAGATATTACAACTTATTATAGGGCACAGAGTGGTGAAATAGAGAAGATTACATTACAAAATCGTGCAAATCAAAGTAAACTTCCTATGGTAGATATAGTAGACATGAGTAATGAGCTTGTTAATGGCAATAAAATGATTTTTAGTAGAAAATTATATTCTGAAATAAAGAGTAATTTACAAAATCACGAACAGACCATTTTGTTTTTGAATAGGCGTGGACATTCTAGTTTTGTCAGTTGCCGTAACTGTGGCTTTGTTGCAAGATGCAAAAATTGTAATGTATCGCTTACATATCATGCGGAAAATAATACACTTATGTGCCATTATTGTGGCATGAAGATAAAAAATTATGACATATGTCCAGTGTGTAAAAGCCCTTATATAAAGCATTTTGGCATAGGCACTGAGAAGGTAGAAAAATTTATAAAAGAAATTTTCCCTACAGCAAGTACAATTCGTATGGACTTAGATACCACAACAAAACGTGAATCGCACGAGACGATACTAAAAAAGTTCCTTGATGATAACATAGATATTTTAATAGGAACGCAGATGATAGCAAAAGGGCATGATTTTCCAAATGTCACGTTAGTTGGTGTTGTTGCGGCAGACATTTCTCTAAATGTAAATGATTATAGAGCAGCTGAAAGAACATTTAACTTACTTACGCAGGTTGCAGGTCGGGCTGGACGTGGCGAAAAAGAGGGTAGGGTTATTATTCAAACTTATGAAAGTGATAATTATAGTATAGTTTTAGCTAGTGAGCAGGATTATGAGAACTTTTATAAGCAGGAAATAATAGTTCGTGAACAATTGAATTA
Source organism: Clostridia bacterium (assembly GCA_017450465.1). Lineage (GTDB taxonomy): Bacteria > Bacillota > Clostridia > TANB77 > RGIG9151 > RGIG3495. Next base: position 7,485 of record JAFSUW010000009.1, read on the forward strand.
TCCACCATTTTGCGATATAATATCTATTAATGTTACATCATTTGTAGAAGAGAATGTAGTAAACAGTTCAAAAGTTATAAGAGATATGTTTAAGGAAGCATTTGCGGGCTATAATGATGTAAATGTTTTAGATGCAGTACCTGCACCACTTAGTAAGCTTAACGGTAAATATAGGTGGAGAGTAATAATAAAGTGTAAAATTGATGACGAAATAAATAAAATTATAAATAATTTGCTTAAATCAAAAAAATTTGTTACAATAAAAGATGTTGATATTACAATTGATGTAAATCCTGTAACATCTAATTAATTAGTAGGGGATGAAATAATTGGCATTAAGAGAAATAAGAATTTTGGGTGATGAATTACTTAGAAAAAAATCACGTGAAGTCACCGAAATAAATGATAAAATAAGAGAAACATTAAGTGATATGCAAGAAACAATGTTAAAAAATGATGGGGTTGGCATTGCGGCCCCTCAAATTGGCATTTTAAAAAGAATGATTGTAGTAATGAAAACTGAAAAAGAAATCTTAAAACTTATAAATCCTGAAATAGTTGAAATGTCGGGTGAAGCAGTTGATTATGAGGGCTGCCTAAGTGTAAAGAAAAAATCAGTTAAAGTAAAAAGGCCTACGAAAATAAAAGTTCGTGCGCAAGATGAATATGGCAATAAATTAGAATTTGTGGCAGAAGATTTCTTTGCTAGGGTAATATGCCATGAAGTAGATCATTTAGAGGGAATATTAATTGTTGATAAAGAAGTTTAATTTATTATTACTAAAGAATTAATTGAAAGGATGAACAAAAGTCATGAAAAATTTTTTTGATTATACGTTAGATGAGCTGACAGATGTATACATTAAAGATTATGAGCAAAAAAAATATAGAGCTGTTCAGACATTTAAGTGGCTTTATGAAGATAAAGTAGAAGATGTATATCATATGACGGATATTCCTTTTGCACTCCGTGAAAGACTTGTGAAAGACTTTCAAATAGGAACATTAAAAGAAGAGGAAATGAAAATTTCACCAGATGGTACAAGAAAATATTTGTTTACACTAGCCGATGGTAGTGCAGTAGAAACAGTTTTAATGAAATATGAATTTGGTAATAGTGTATGTGTTTCTACACAAGTAGGTTGTAGAATGAAATGTGATTTTTGCGCATCATCAAAACTATCATTTGGTAGGAATTTAACAAGTGGAGAAATTGTTGAACAAATAGTATATATATCAAGAAAGATTCAAGATAGAATATCAAACGTTGTATTTATGGGTATTGGAGAACCATTTGATAACTATGATAACGTAATGCGTGCAATAAAAATCATAAACGAGCCACACGGCTTAAATATTGGCGCAAGGCATATAACAGTTTCAACATCTGGCTTGGTGCCACAGATAGTTAAGTTTGCAAATGAGGGGTTACAATGTAATTTGTCTATATCACTTCATGCAACAAACGATAAGGTAAGAGATAAATTAATGCCTGTAAATAAGGCATATAACATAGAAACGTTAATGCAAGCATGTAGAAAGTACCTAGAAAAAACAAATAGAAGAATTACTTTTGAATATGCATTAATTGCAGGAGTCAATGATTCTACTAAAGATGCATGCGCATTGGTAGATTTATTAAATGGAATGCTTTGTCATGTAAATCTTATTCCTGTAAATGCTATTGAAGGTGGAGAATATAGGAGACCAAATCAAAATGTAATGATGGCATTTCGCGATGCATTAAATAATAGAGGCGTTACAGCCACGATTAGACGTGAGCTTGGTAATGAAATTGATGCGGCTTGTGGACAACTTCGTAGAAGATATTATGAAGAATAACATTTTAGGTTTATTAGGAGGTGTTATATGGACTGCGGTGCTTTAAGCGATATAGGAAACATGCGAAGGTTTAATGAAGATGCCTATTATGTTTCTGAAAACGATGATAAACTAAAAATATATATTATAGCCGATGGTATAGGTGGCCAGAATCATGGTAACTTAGCGGCAATGATGGCTGTTGAAAATGTTGTTACATGTATGATAGAAAACGATGTCAAAGTAAAAAGCCGAAAAGAGCTTTTAGAGGGCGCTGTAAAATTTACAAACAAAAAAATAGCACAGTTTTCTAAAAAACATAAGCAGTTTGAAGGTATGGGTTCAACGCTAGTGGCACTTACACTTAGTGACAATGAGGCCTATATAACACATGCTGGAGATAGCAGATGTTATATGATACGAAATGGATTTATTTCGCAAATAACAGTAGATAATAGTTATGTTGAATATTTGTTACAAAAAGGCGTTATAAACGCTGAGGAAGCCAAAAACCATCCTCAAAAGAATTTAATTACAAAAGCAATAGGTATGGAAGAGGACATAGATATAGATTTAGAAACAGTTGAAACAAAAAAAGGTGATTTGTTTTTACTCTGCTCAGATGGACTTACAAGTATGTTATCAGACGAAGCAATATTACATATAATACTAGAGAAAAAGGGTAATATTCAGGAGTGTACAGAGGAGCTTATTAAACTAGCTAATGTAAATGGTGGAAATGACAATATTACCGCGATTTTGGTGGAGGTGTAATCTAATGGATAACTTAGTAGGCCAAGTTTTAGGTGGACGCTATGAAATATTAGAGAAAATTGGTGGAGGCGGAATGGCAGTAGTTTATAAAGCAAGATGTAAACTGCTCAATCGTTTTGTTGCTATCAAAGTTTTGAGAAACGATATTGAAATGTCTGATGACTTTATAAAACGTTTTAAGGTAGAAGCACAAGCGGCTGGAAGTTTGTCGCATCCGAATATTGTTTCTATCTATGATGTTGGTAATGAAGGCGATATCAATTATATAGTAATGGAATATGTTGAAGGTTATACATTAAAAGATGTTATTACCAAAAGTGATAGACTTACTTGGAGAGCAGCTGTAAAGTTTGCCACACAAATTTGTGCAGGTCTTGAACATGCACACAAAAATCACATAATTCATAGAGATATAAAATCTCAAAACATATTAGTAAATTCTGATTTAACAGCAAAAATTACGGACTTTGGTATAGCAAGAGCTGCTTCAAATTCCACAATAACACTTGCTGGAAGTACAATTGGTTCAGTTCATTATTTTTCGCCAGAACAAGCCAAAGGGCAGCACACAGATGAAAAATCTGATATCTATTCACTTGGTGTAGTTATGTATGAAATGCTTACAGGTCGTGTGCCATTTGATGCAGATACTCCAGTATCTGTTGCACTTAAGCAAATACAAGAACTACCTATACCACCAGTTCAGATAGATTCAGAAATTCCTACAGCGGTTAGTGATATAGTACTTAAAGCATTACAAAAAGAACCACGCCTTAGATATCAATCTGCAACAGAAATGCTTAAAGATTTATATGCAGTTTTAGAGAACCCTAACAATATTGTTATAAGTGAAGCCAACATGGGTGCAACTACTGTTATGAACAGTGTTAATGAAAACATGATAAACGAAAGAGTAAATAAACCTGTAGTTGTTGAGGGGGGCGAGAAAGTGCGTAAGAAAAAGCGTAGAAGAGCGTCTGGTCTTGTTAATTTAATTGCGGTTTTAGTATCATTATTTATTACGATGTTAGTAGTATTTGGCTTAGTTTATTTCTTAGTTACAGGAGTTGCAAACAACTCAGCTAAGAAAGAAGTTGAAATGCCAAATTTAACTGGTGGTACTTATCAAGAGGCAATTGCAACATTAACAGATATGAATTTACTGGTTAAACAGATTGAATATAAAGAAAGTGATACAGTTGCTAAAAATTACGTTATGTATCAATATCCTCAATATGGAATTAAAGTAAAAGAGAATGTAAAAATTGTAGAACTTATTATTAGTTCTGGTATAAGTGAAGTTACTGTTCCTAATGTTGTTCAATATACATTAGCAGAGGCAAAGACAAAGTTAGATAGTCATGAATTAAGATATACAGTAACTGAAGAATCTAGTGAATCTATTCCGGTTGGTTGCGTAGTAAGGCAAGTCCCTGTAGCAAATATGAAAGTAGAAGTTGGTCAAGTAATTGAATTATATGTAAGTAGTGGACCAGCTACTATAATGACTACAGTTCCTAATTTGGTAGAAAAAACTGTAGCTGAGGCAAATAAGCTTTTAGAAGTAGCAAATTTAAGTGCTGGAGAAGTTACTTATGATACAAATAATTCAAAATCCAATGGAATTATTTTATCGCAAAAGATAGTTGCTGGAACAAGTGTTGAGGAAGGTACGCAAATAGGTTATGTTGTAAATAAAGTTACCCAAACTGCTACACCAACACCAACACCAACTCCATCAAAAGTTACATTACCAATTTATATAGCACTAGCAAATAAAGGTGTTGCAGGTTCACCATTTGAAGTAAGAGTAGAAATATCAGGTGGTGGGTATGTAGGTAAACAAGTCATTTATAAAAATACACATACCAGAGAAGATGAAGAAATTTTAGTTAATGTTTCTGGTAACGGAAGAGCAATGCTTGAAATTTATATAAATGGTGTTCGTGATTCAGCACAGGAAATTAAATTTAATTAATAATAAATAGACGGCGAAAAGGCCGTCTATTTGTGTTAAATAAAATAGTAGAAGGAGAAATTTTATGCAAGGCAGAATAATAAAAGCAATTAGTGGATTTTTTTATGTAGAATGTAATGGAAATACATATGAATGTAAAGCCAAAGGAATATTTCGTAAAAAAGAAGAAACTCCTGTTGTTGGTGATATTGTAGAATTTGATGAAATAAATGAAAAAGAAGGCAATGTAATAAGTATAGGAGAGCGTAAAAATATTCTTGTAAGGCCACCAATTTCAAATATTGATATAGTAATAATCGTTGCAGCGATAAAGATACCAGCGATTTCGACGCTATTTATAGATAAGCAACTTGCATATTTAAGGAATAAGTGAATAGACTGTATAATTTGTATTAATAAGTCTGACTTAGGTGAGGCAAATGATATAGTAGACATATATAGAAATATCGGATATGATGTTGTTTTAACAAGTGCAAAAGATGATACGGGTGTTGATGTATTAAAAGAAAAAATAGTGGGTAAAACAGCCGTTTTTGTTGGAAATTCTGGTGTTGGCAAATCAAGTTTAACTAATAAATTGCTAAAGACAAAAGTGATGGAAGAGGGAGATTTGAGTAAAATAGAACGTGGCAAACAAACAACAAGACATACCGAATTACTTAAAATTAGTGATAATACTTATATTGCAGATAGCCCTGGCTTTTCAAGTTTTGAGTTGGGTGAAATAGATGATATTGCAAGTTTATTTGTTGAATTTAATGAATACATAGGCGAGTGTAAATATCGCGATTGTAGGCACATAAAAGAGGATGATTGTGCTATAAAAAAAGCACTAGCGGAAGGTAAAATCAGTAAATCTAGATATGATAATTTTTGTCTTTTGGCTAATAAACAGTAATTCATTGACATTTACATAATGTTGTGATATATTTTTACTATAAATTTTACGATTAACTCCACAGGAGGGACGTATGGACTGTCAATATCAACGCAAAAAGGGGATATTGTACTACTGTTCAGAAAGGGGCTATTCAATTTTTAAGTGTACCTTAAGGCATCATTATTGTAAGTATTATCGCGTGAAAAGAAAGAGCATATGTCCGCTTTGGTTTTTGAGGCAGGGAAGAGCTTTTTGCGGTGAGAAGCAAGATTTTGTTCGTTGCAACTGCGAACATTATCATGGATGCCATTACTATCACCAGAGTAAAAGAGGAGGACGTAAGAATGGCTAAAGTTAGATGGTATGAAGAAACAGAAGGCACGTGGTACGAAAAATCGGTAGAAGATTGGTGCAAAGATGCAGATGTAGATATTGCATGGTGTGAAGAAATCGAAAACGCGTCCTATACGGATGTCGACGATGCGGATATTGACTATGATGATTATCCGTATTGGAGTGAAGAAGATGCGAATGATGATGACTTTACCGATGTCGATGAACAGTGGCTTGAAGACCGCGAAACAGACAGACGTTTTTGGGCAGAAGAGGCAAAAAGATTTTTTGAAGGTAAGGAGTAACATCCTTACCTTTTATTTTATGTAAATCATTGACAACTTAAAATAATTATGATATATTACAGGCATAGGGGAGATGATTATTATCCTTTGTTTTCTTACGAAGGGGGATGTCAGATTCTCTAACATCTTTTCGATTGTGTGGAGGTAAGTTATGGCTTACAAACACAAAAAAGGAAGCTTTTGGCAGTGCACGTCGAAGCGGCAGTACTTTAGCTGTGATGGAGACTGCGCTAACTGTGGGAAACCACCAAAGAATGCTGACCCCGATGATGTTGGCGATTGCCCGTTTGTCCATAAGAACGGGAGCTGTGGCGCTGGCTACAGTGGGACTTGCGATGGGTACAACTTTACCACGTGCAGGTTCTATCTTGAGGCTAATCAGCAGACTGCGGATGACGATGATTACTACCAGGAGTATGGTGTGACTCGTGAAGAAGCAGAAAAAGAAGAAGAAGAGAAGAAAAAAGCTGACGAAGAATGGCAGGCCGAACAAGACCGTCAGTGGGAAGAAAAGAAAAAAGCTGACGAAGAATGGGAAGCCGAACGGGAACGTGAGTGGGAAGAAAAGAAAAAAGCTGACGAAGAATGGGAAGCCGAACGGGAACGTGAGTGGCAGGAAAGACTCGAACGCGAACGCGAAGAGGAAGAACGCCGTGAACGTGAACGCGAAGAAGAAGAGGAACGTGAGCGTGAAAGAGAACGCGAACGCGAGGAAGAAGAACGACGCGAGCGCGAAGAGGAAGAGCGTCGTGAACGTGAACGCGAGGAAGAAGAAGAGCGTGAACGTGAAAGAGAACGCGAGGAAGAAGAACGTCGCCGTCGTGAAGAAGACGATGGTTGGTAATCATATTTATGTAGGGCCGGTGAATACACTAGCCAGAGGGCGGGGATAAAACCTCGCCCCTACATTTTTTAAACAAAAAAAGACCGATTTTTACATCGGTCAAATTTATTTTAAAAGGTCATAACAACATCAAAAGAAATATCATTTTTATCATTATTGTGGCCACGAACCAAAATTTTGTCGCCATCGTATGCTTTAAGTACGGTAAAGTGGTCATTTTTTCTAAGTTCTGATAAAAAGTATATATCCATCCGTTTTAAGTTTTGTAAATTTTCTACTTCAGTTTCAGATAATGCATCATATGCAAATTCTCCATATCTACAGTTATTTACATGTCCAAGGCAGTCTATATAACTATTTAGTGCTTGCCTTTCTGAAACTTTATCATATACGTGTTTTTCCTTAAAAGATGCGGATAAATTGTCTAACATAAATTCGGGATATGGCTCACCGATTGAAAATGGAGTTTCTTTTTTTCTATAGATGCTCCTATTTTCTATATCTAAAAGTATTGAATAACTTGATCCCTTAAAGATTGTTTCTCCTTTTTCATTCATGAATTTATATTCACGTCGATAAAATGGACCTTTCTTTTCAGAATGCCATGTTTTAGCAAATAATTTTGTAGGTTCATTAATATGTTTTTCAATTTCAACTGATAGTGAAATAAGTGCCCACGCAAGGTTATATTTCATTGTTGTATCAACATTTAATCCGATTTTTGATAAATGTTTATCGGCAATAGCACCAAACATTGTTTGATAAGCATGTGGTTTTATTAAGCCCTTTTCGTTTAATAACTGTATGTCGGTATAAGTTTCATAAGTATATTCAGTTTCTGTGTTCATTTTTTCTCCTCTTTTCATTGGTTTTAAACTAGAAAAAATATTATCAAAAAGATAAAAAAAAGTCAAATTTTTATTCATATTAAATATGTTTTTGCCGATATTAAAATTGGTAAATTAAATATTGGAAAAAGGGGATGCTTTATGGTTTTTGATATTAGTCAAGTAGATAAAAGTATTGAAAACATTATAAAAGAGGCAGTAGGTACTTCAAAAAAATCAGTTTCGAATTATTATGGTTACAATGTTTGTGCAATATTGATAGACGAAGAAGGGAATAAGTTTAAGGGAATTAATTTTGAACCTTCTAATGGCAAGAGTATTTGCGCTGAAACTGGAGCATTAGCGTCATACTTAATGTCAGATAGAAAAAAAATAAAGGCACTATTTGTTTATGGAACACCTGTAGGTAAAGATAAAAAGGAAGATGTATTTTGCTTTCCTTGTGGTAGCTGTAGACAAATGTTAAGCGATTTCCTTGATAGCGAAACTATAGTTTATGGTATAAACGAAACGGCGACAAAGATAAATACTGTGCTACTCGAGGAACTTTTACCATATTCTTTTGGCGCTAAAAATTTAGAGTAGGTATTTAAGAAAGGTGGATATAGATGGATAAAGTTTTAAGTTTTGCAGCATCGATGGGAATGACGGTTCCAACATGGCAACAATGTGTTATGTTTTTAGTAGGAGCAACGCTTATATGGCTTGCTATAAAAAAACAGTATGAGCCAATGCTACTTTTACCAATTGGTTTTGGAGCAATTTTGGCTAATATTCCAAATTCGGCAATAATTGGTGAAGATGGCTTTTTAACCAGAATGTATGAAATAGGTATTCAAACAGAAATATTCCCGATATTAATTTTTATAGCAATAGGAGCAATGGTAGATTTTACACCGATATTCAAAAATCCATTTATGATATTTTTTGGTGCAGCGGCGCAAATGGGAATATTCCTTACAATAATTATGGCAATAGTACTTGGTTTTGATGTAAGTGAAGCGTGCGGTATTGGAATAATTGGTTCTGCAGATGGACCTACGTCTATATTTGTTGCTAATAGATTAGCACCAAATCTACTTTCGTCAATTACTGTTGCAGCATACTCATATATGGCTTTAGTTCCAATTATACAACCACCAATTATAAAACTTTTAACGACTAAAAAAGAACGTACAATAAAAATGGAATATGCAGATAAACCAGTACCAAATTATATTTTGATACTATTTCCAATAATAGTTACAGTAGTTTCGGGATTACTTGCTCCAATGAGTTTAAGTTTAGTAGGTCCACTTATGTTTGGTAATTTAATACGTGTTTGTGGAGTGCTTGAAAAATTATCTAATGCGGCACAAAACGAACTTTCAAATTTAGTAACATTGTTTTTAGGAATTACAATTGGTTCCACGATGCAAGCAGAAGCATTCTTAAAACTTCAAACAATTGAAGTTTTGCTTATGGGACTTGCAGCATTTATGTTCGGAACAGCAGCAGGTGTAATATTTGGTAAGATAGTAAATTTATTTACAAAGGAAAAAATAAACCCTATGATTGGAGCAGCGGGTGTATCAGCATTTCCAATGTCAGCGAGGGTTGTACAAAAAATTGCACATGAAGAAGATCCAAGTAATTTTATTTTGATGCAAGCAGTAAGTGCTAACGTTTCAGGACAACTTGGCTCAGCAATAGCAGGCGGATTACTTATTACATTAGTTAGTATGTTTATATAAAGGGAGTGAATTTAATGCAAGAAAATTTAATTGTTGGCACTAAAATAATGGGTGCTGGTATGGGAATAGTTTTTCTAGTTCTTGCAATTTTATATGTGATAATAAAATTTATGGGAAAGATGGCAAATAAGTAATTAGAGGTGTGATGCAATGAAAAAAATCTGTTTTGTATTTACGTTTATATTTTTTATATTTACGATTAGCGAAGCGAAAACTTTTTCAGATATCAATAATTTTGCTTGGGCAAAAGATGCAATAAATAGATGGGCGAATAGGGGAATTATAGCAGGATATACTGATGGAACTTTTAAGGGCAATAATAATGTAAAACGTTCAGAGATGATAACTATTGTAAACAGGTTAAATAATTCATCTGAAGCTTCTAAAGCAAAACCTGCACGAGATGTAAATACTAATGCATGGTATTCTCAGGAAATGAGCATAGCACTTAATAATGGTCTTATAGAACTTGATAATAATTATAATTTAAGACCAGAAGACTATGCTACAAGAGAAGAAACATTTGTTGTTTTAGCAAAATTATTTAAGGTAAAATATACAGGAAATTCATCTGAACTACTTGCGACTAAATTTACAGATTATAAAAGCTTAAGTAGTGAAAGTTATCCATATATAGCAGGCCTTATAAAAGAAAATTATGTTAGTGGTTATCAAAATAAAACGTTAAAACCAAAATCTAGAATAACGCGTGCAGAGTTAGTTGCAATAATAGATAAAATGGTTTCCGAAGTTTATACCGAAGGTACAGTTAGTAATAAAACAATATATGGTAATGTTGTGGTAAATGGTAATGGTGTTGAATTAAAAAATGTAAACGTTTCAGGCAGTATATTTGTTATGGATGGAGCAAAATCGGTTCCACCAGTATTCACAAGTAATACAACTGCTACAAACGGTATTGTATCTAGAATAGGAGATATATATGCTTTGGCTAAAGATAGATATAATCCTTTAGTAGAAACATCACAGAATGGTTCGGCAGTAAAGTATGCACTTGAATATTCAAAAGAAGGTTGGACAACAGACAATGTTATCGTAACCCTAAATTTAGAAGATGATGATTATGAAATTGTAAATAATTCCGGAAAAAATACTTATACTTTTGAGGATAACGGAGAATTTGTATTTTTAGTTCGTAGTAATAGTGGTGTGACTAGTGAGATAAAAGCAAAAGTTTCAAAAATAGATAAGATAGCACCAGAAGTTATGATAATTAAGATTATCAATTCAGGAAGCGCAAGTGTAAATGTTACTGTAGAAGATGATGGTTTAAGTAGTATACGTACAATGAAGTATGCAAAAGGAAGACAAAACATTGCAACTGTAACTTCATATGGCGAAGATATAATAGATAACAAGTTTGATGCAACAGAGTCAGGCATATATACAATAGTGGTAGAAGATAGAGCAGGAAATATAACACGTGAAATGATAGAAATTGAATTAGGGGATGAAGCAGATAATGTACAGGATTGATGACTTATTGCTAAATGGTCTTAAATTGAAGCAGGATACAGATGGCTTTTGTTTTGGTATTGATGCTGTGCTACTTGCTAATTTTGTGAAAGATAAAGATAAAAAATTATTAGTAGATTTATGTACAGGCAATGGTGTTATTCCAATACTTCTTAGTGCAAAAATTAATGTTGAAAAAATGATAGGAGTAGAAATACAAGAAAAAGTAGCGAATCTTGCAAATGAAAATGTAGTTATGAATCATTTAGAAGACAGAATAGAAATAATTAATGATGATTTAATAAATATGCCAAGTATAATAGGTAAATCAAAAGTAGATATAGTAACTTGTAATCCACCGTATCGCACAAGAGGGTGCGGTGTGGTAAATGAAATGGATACAAAAGCAATAGCAAGACACGAAATTTTATGTGATTTAGAAGGTATAATAAAAACTTCAGCAATGCTATTAAAACCACTTGGGAAGTTTTATATGGTACATAGACCAGATCGACTTTGTGATATTTTGTGTTTGATGCGAGAGAACAAAATAGAACCTAAAAATTTGCAATTTATAGAACCGGAGCATAATAAAAAGCCAGAATTTATTTTGGTAGAAGGAATTTATTGTGGGAATAGACATCTTACAGTTGATAAAACGATTACTGTCTCAGATATAAAAACCAATTAGGGGGGAAATGTATGAAGTGTAATAATTGTGGTATGGACATTGTTGATACTTCTAACTTTTGCAATGGTTGTGGAGCAAAAGTTAATGTACAAAATTTGGGTGTTGTTTCTGTAAATCAGCAACCAATTGTGGAACAAAATAATGTAGTAAATACCAATAATGCAAATTTTAGTTCGGCTGCAGTGGGAGTGCCAATGGCTTCTGTAAATATAAATACAGGTGTAACACAGCCAGGTTTTGTAAATACCAATGTTTTTTCTGAACCACAAACTGCTTACAACAACGTAGCGAATGATATGCCAAAACGTAGATATGCAGGTCCTAAAGTATATTATGATAATGCTGAAGATGATATTAATTTAATTGATGAATATATGGGTAAGAATGCAAATAGTATAAGAAATTGTGGCTTTTCTGTACCGATGTTTTTCTTTGGCTATTATTATTTGTTATATCGAAAAATGTATTTTTTAGCCATGGTATTTTTAATATTATCAGCTATTTTTGCTGCAATACCGGGTGGAGTAGGTATGCTTATTTGGCTTGGAATGAATATTTTTATGGCGTTAAAATTTAACGAGTGGTATTTAGATAAAGCACGTACTAAAATTGTAGAAATTAGAAGTCAGCACATTACACGTAGACCAATAGAATTAGTTGATATATGTAAAAAGAAAGGTGGAACATCAATAGTTGCACCAATTGTTGGTTCTTTTTTACCTTTTATTTTAGCTATGGTACTTCTTGTTATATATTTTTGGGATTATATATACACGATATTAGTAGTGGGAATTCTAGAAGGAATGTCAAGACTATAATAATTTTAGTGGGAATTTTTTATGAAGTGTAGGTATTGTACAGCAGAAATACCAGATAGTTCAAGTGTTTGTGAGTATTGCGGCGCTGCATTAACAGACACTGTAGCATCGCAGTGGGGATTTGATACTAGTAGTGGACCAATTAACGAATATGGGAATAATAATGTACAGCAAAATTTTGGGCAGACAAATGGCACACAATATGGTGCAACATATGGACAGCCATCTAATACTCAAACTACTACACAACATTATTATAACCAAAATGGCAATTCTAATATTGTAGAAGAGTTAGTTGACGCATACATAGGAAAAAATGTAGCTAGTATAAGAGGTGGAGGATTTTCTGTACCAACATTTTTCTTGGGAATTTTCTATATGCTTTATAGAAAGATGTGGTTATTTGCTGCTTGTTGGTTTGCTATAACATTAATATCATGTATATTCTTAGGAACTTATAGTGGTGCAATTCAACTTATAGTGGGTATAGTAGCAAGTATAAAGTTTAATGAGTGGTATGTAAATCATGCGAGAGAGCAAGTAACGAAAATAAGAGAAGAACATATCACTAGAAGTACGGGCGAGTTAAAAGCAATGTGCAGTAAAAAAGGCGGTACTTCTATTGTAGCACCACTTATATATGGTTTGTTAATATTTGTTATAGTATTTGGTCTTGCTATTGCAGCATTTATTTTTGTTATGAATGGAAATAACAATATTAGTTATCATGATACGTCATCAGATACTAGTGTTTCAAGTACATTTACAAAAGGTAATTTTGGTGGAAAATTTACTTCAGTACCAAAACCAAATTTAGATAGTACATGGATTGAAGAAAAGGGCTTTGAATATAGTTTTGATTCTATAGATTTAAATCATTTTGATGTATATTTTAGAAATAAAAATTCAGATGTAATTACTCCAAAATTTAATGAATATAAGAAAATTTTAGAAAATAATGGCTTTAAGTATTATGGTAATAATTATGAGTCAGATGTTTATATAAAAGGTGATACAGTTGTTACAATGTATGAGGGATATAAATATTTTCATGTAAAGTTAGAATCTGGCTCAGGTTCAGGTGCGGACGAGTATAAGTTAGATTAGGAGAATGTTATATGGAATTAATTTTATTTGCAGTATCAGCATTGCCGGTTGTTTTAGTGGGTGGCTATATATACAAGATTGACAAAAACAAGGAACCATGGAAAATGTTACTCAAATTATTTTTGGGCGGAATGTTTTCGATTGTTTTGACATTGATATTATCGTTTTTATTAAAACTAGTGTTTCCTTTCTTTGCTGATGAAACTTTATTAAACAATATAGAACTTATTGTATTTGTATTTATAGGTGTTGCTCTTATCGAAGAATTTTCAAAATGGATTATGCTATATGTTTTATCATACAACGATAGAGATTTTGATGAATTTTATGACATGATAATTTATGGTGTATTTGTTGCGCTTGGCTTTGCTTTCTTTGAAAATTTATTTTATGTATATGAGGGTGGTATAGGAACTGGAATTTTAAGAGCAATTTTAACAGTGCCTGGGCATGCGTGTGATGGCGTATTCATGGGATATTTTTTAGGACTTGCTAAAGTTACTGCAATAAAGGGTAAAAAATCTGATGAAACTAAATATAAGTTGCTTAGCTTATTAGTTCCAGTTTTACTACATGGTTTTTATGATTATTGTTTATTTGTAAGTAACCTAGAGTTTATTGGGCTTTTCCTTATCTTTGTAATATTATTATTTGTTTTTTCAGTAAAAAAGGTAAAACGAGTATCAAAAATGGGAGTTCGTGTAAGATTTAAGAATAGATTTTGTACGAACTGTGGTACTCCTGTCACAGGTCAGTTTTGCCCAAACTGTGGAAAAGAAAATGAGTAGATAAATTGTAATTTGTATTACTTATCTAAATAATATCTATTAATAAAAAACAAATACAACAAACTGCGTGAGGAATTTGTTGTATTTGTTTTTTTATAGACTCTAATATAATGTAGGGGCGGGTCTGTGACCCGCCCGAATAACATTTGCGTAAGTGTTAATACAAATTACGATTAAATATTGAAAAAAGTCGCAAAAATGCTTGATTTTGGTAATATTCTATGATACAATATCAAAAGTATGAAATTCACACATATTGGTGAGGCATTATCGGTGCCGAAAGGTGGTAATGTTATACAATATGGAGGGAAAAACAAAAAGGGAGGAATTATAATGTCAGTAATACCAATGAAATCGCTACTTGAAGCGGGTGTTCATTTTGGACATCAAACAAGAAGATGGAATCCTAAGATGGCAGAGTATATCTTTACATCTAGAAATGGAATCTACATCATCGATTTACAAAAAACATCAAAGAAAGTTGATGAAGCTTATGACTTTATCAAAGGGATTGCAGAAGAAGGCAAAACAGTTTTGTTCGTAGGAACAAAGAAACAAGCTCAAGATGCAATTCGTGAAGAAGCAGAAAGATGCGGAATGTACTATGTAAATCAAAGATGGTTAGGCGGAATGCTTACAAACTTTAAAACAATTAGAAGAAGAATCGAAAGATTAAGAGAACTTGAAAGAATGTCAACAGATGGTACATTCGAAGCTTTACCTAAAAAAGAAGTAATAGGTTTAAGAAAAGAAATGGATATTCTAGAAAGAAACCTTGGTGGTATCAAAGAAATGAACAAATTACCAGGTGCTTTATTTATAGTAGATCCTAAGAAAGAACACAATGCAGTATTAGAAGCGCGTAAATTAAATATTCCTATCGTAGGAATTGTTGATACAAACTGTGATCCAGATGACACAGATTATGTAATACCTGCTAACGATGATGCAATTCGTGCCGTAAAACTTATTGCTGGTGCTATGGCTGATGGTATCATTGAAGTAAATCAAGGTGAAATGGCAGAAGCATCTTCTAATTCAGAAGCGGTTGAAGAAGCTGCAGCAGAAGAAGCTATGCAAGAAGAAGCAACACAAGAATAGTTAAAAATAGGGCATTATAAATTGCGTATGTGTTTTTAGTGCCCTTTATTTTTGTATATAAGGAGTGGTATAAATGGTAACAGCCGCAATGGTTAAAGAATTAAGAGAAACAACAGGTGCTGGAATGCTTGATTGCCAAAAGGCATTAAAAGAAACAGACGGTAATATGGAAAAAGCAATTGAATTTTTAAGAGAAAAAGGTCTTGCTACAGCTGCTAAAAAAGCTGGAAGAATTGCTGCAGAAGGTATTGTAAAAGTATATGTTAACGATGACAAAACAATTGGTGTTTTATTAGAAGTTAACTCAGAAACAGACTTCGTTGCTAAAAACGAAGAATTCCAAAGTTTTGTAACTAATGTTGCAAAAATTGTTGCAGACAAAAATCCAACAGATGTAGAAGCATTAAAAGCATTACCTTATGAAAATAATGAAACAGTTGGCGACAAGTTAACAGCTTTAATCGCTAAAATTGGTGAAAACATGAACATCAGACGTTTCAAACGTGTTAGTGGAAATGTTTGCTCATATACACATGGTGAAGGAAGAATCGGTGTATTAGTAGAAACAGAAAACAAATTAGATGGTGCTTCATATGAGGCAGCACATGATGTCGCTATGCAAATTGCAGCTATTAATCCTATGTATTTATCAAAAGAATATGTACCAGCTGCAGATGTAGAAAAAGAAAAAGCAGTTATAGTTGCACAAATTAAAGAAGATCCAAAGAACGCAAATAAGCCAGATAATATCATTGAAAAAATGGTTGGTGGAAAGATTAATAAGTTCTATGAACAAAACTGCTTATTACAACAAGAGTTTGTAAAAGACAGTGAGTTTAATGTTGAATCATATTTAACATCAAAGGGTGTTAAATTAAATAATTTTGTAAGATTTGAAAAAGGTGAAGGTCTTCAAAAGAGAGAAGAGAACTTCGCTGATGAAGTTATGAAACAAATTAAGTAGAATAAGGCACGTTTACGTGCCTTATTTTTTAAAAAAGGAAGGAGCTATTATTATGGAAATAGAACGTAAATGGTTAATAGATAAAAATAGTATTCCATATGATTTATCAAAATTAGATAAATATTCTATTGAACAGTCCTACATAAGTTTTGAGCCACAAATACGGCTTAGAAAAATAAATAATGGTGAAACCTATAATTTAACTATGAAAACTAAAACTGATGATAGTTTATTGGCTAGAAATGAGTACGAACTTCCAATAAATGAATATGGTTATAATATGCTTAAAGAAAAAGCTACAGGTTTAACAATAAAGAAGGATAGATATAAAGTAAAAGAAAATGATTTGACTTTGGAAATAGATTTGTTTAAGGATGATTTTGATGGACTTGCTTGTCTTGAGATTGAGTTCCCTACACTCGAAGAAGCAAAATCGTATGTAACACCTAATTGGGTAATTAAAGATATTACAGATGATATACACTATAAAAATGGATATATGGCACAATACGGTAAAATTAAAGAGGAGGAGTAATGATGGAACCAAAATTTAAGAGAGTATTACTAAAGTTAAGTGGTGAAGCATTAGCAGGCAAAGGCGGTTTTGGACTTGATTATGATACTTTATCTAGAATAATGGACGTAGTAAAAGAAGTTCATGAAATGGGAGTACAAATTTGCATAGTAGTAGGTGGCGGAAACTTCTGGCGTGGCAGAATGGGTGACAAGAAAATGGATAGAACAACTGCAGATCATATGGGAATGCTTGCTACAGCAATAAATGCTCTTGCGGTTCAAGATGTGTTAGAAAGTAAAGGATTAATGGCAAGAGTTCAAACAGGTATCACAATGCCTCAAGTTGCAGAACCATATATAAGACGTAAGGCAATTCGTCACCTTGAAAAAGGAAGAATTGTTATATTTGGTTGTGGAACAGGAAATCCTTATTTTACTACAGATACAGGTGCAGCACTTCGTGCAGTTGAAACTGATTGCGAAGTAATTTTACTTGCAAAGAGTATTGATGGTGTATATGATGCGGATCCTAAGCTTGTACCTACAGCAAAGAAATTTGATGAAATTTCATACAAAGAAGTTTTACAACGTGAACTTAAAGTTATGGATTCTACAGCAACTTCTCTATGTATGGACAACGGCATACAATTATTAGTATTTGGGCTTGATGACCCAGATAACATTAAGAAAGTTATTTTAGGAGAAAAAGTAGGAACTATTGTAAAATAGAAATATAAATGGTAAAATTAGAATGTTCTTAAATTTTAAAAGGACATTCTAATTTTTTAGGAGGTATAGTTATGGGTTATCCAATTAATGAAAAAATGCAAAAGACAATATCTGTTTTATCAGAAGAACTATCGTCACTTCGTGCAGGACGTGCAAATCCTGCAATATTAAATAAAGTTATGGTTGAATACTATGGGACACCAACTCCAATAGGCCAAATTGCTAATATATCAGTTCCAGAAGCACGTATGATTTTAATTCAACCATGGGACGTAAATATGTTAAAAGAAATTGAAAAAGAAATCATAAAGGCAGATATAGGTATAATGCCAAATAACGATGGAAAGGTAATACGCTTAAACTTCCCTGAACTTACTGAGGAAAGAAGAAAAGAGTTAGTAAAGAACATCAAAAAGATTGGCGAAGATAGCAAGGTATCAATAAGAACAATCAGACGTGATGCAATGGATGAAGTAAAAAATCAAAAGAAGAACAATGAAATAACAGAGGATGAAGTAAAATCATCTGAAGATACAATTCAAAAAACTACTGACAAATTCATTGAAGAAATTGATAAAATGATTGCTGCAAAAGAGAAAGAAGTAATGCAAGTTTAGGAGGTTACTATGCAAAATATAAATGTTCCACAACACATAGCAATAATAATGGATGGTAATAGAAGGTGGGCTAGAAAAAACTCTATGCCAATAAAACTTGGACATCAAAATGGTGCAGAAGCGCTTGGTAAAATTGTAGATTATAGTATAAAGATAGGGTTAAAGTATCTTACGGTTTATGCTTTTTCTACTGAAAATTGGAAGAGAAGCCCTGAGGAAGTGGCTGATCTAATGAGTCTACTTCGTGAGTATTTGGGTAAAATACAGAAAGATACAGAAGATAAAAATGTTAAGATAAAAATTCTTGGCGATTTATCTAGATTAGACACAGATATAAGAGAAAAAATCGAAGAAGTAGAGGAAAGAACAAAGGATAATACAGGACTAACATTTTGTATTGCCTTAAACTATGGTGGTAGAGACGAAATAATACATGCAATAAAAAATATGGTCAAAGATTTTGCAAATAAGAATATAGATGATATAGATGAAAATACTTTTTCTGAATTTTTATATACAAAATCTATTCCAGAGCCAGATATCATATTACGTACTGCTGGTGAAAAGCGTCTTAGTAATTTCTTACTTTGGCAATGTGCATATTCTGAATTCATTTATACAGATGTTTTGTGGCCAGATTTTAAGGAAAGCGATTTAGATGCTGCAATAGTTGAATTTAATTCACGAAAAAGGAATTTTGGTGGTAAGTAAGGGAGGTTTTATATTTGGCCAAAAGGATAATTGCGGGCTTGATAGCAGGTAGTGGAGTTATAGTAATTTTAACAATTTTGCCTAAGTTTTGTTTTAACATATTAATTGCGCTAGTTGCCATTGCAGCAACATATGAATTTATAGGTGCTATAAATCATATGAATTATAAGCCAATAAAATCGGTAGCATATATTTCATCTATTGTTTTGTTATTTATAGGTTTAATTCCAAATACACAGGTATATAAGTGGTCTATTGCATATTTAGGTGCAATGGTTATTATAACTTTAATATATGCGTTTTTTGTGCGAAAAGAAAACAATAGTTTAATTGATGTGTGTTTTACATTTTTCAATATTTTATATGTAGTAGTTTTACTCACATTTTTACTCATGACATTTTATGTTGAAAGAAATGGAATTGACCTTGGAAGGTACTTAGTGTGGTACATATTATTAGGCGCATGGGGACCAGATATTTTTGCATATTTTATTGGTACTTTTTTTGGGAAACACAAACTTTGTCCTACGATAAGCCCTAAAAAATCGGTTGAAGGAGCTATTGCTGGGATTATAGGTGGCATAGCTTTATTAGTACTGTACACAATGATTTTGAATAATAAATTGGGCTTAGGGATAAATTATATAAGTATAGCACTTGTTGGGTTAATTGTTGCTATATTTAGTGAACTTGGAGATTTAGTTGCATCATCAATAAAACGAACAGCGGGTATAAAAGATTTCGGAAGTTTCCTACCAGGACATGGTGGAATGCTTGACCGCATTGATTCAGTTTTATTTGTTGCACCTACTATATATTATTTTTTAGTATTTTTTAATGTTTTAGGATAGTGAATTTAAGGGGAAGTGATTAAAATAGCTATTGTAATAGGTATAATAAAATTTTTGCTTGTCATCTCATTTTTAGTTTTGATACATGAGGGTGGACATTTCTTAACAGCAAAAGCAGTTGGTATGCAAGTAAATGAATTTGCAATTGGATTTGGACCAAAAATTTGGTCAAAAAAAGGAAAAGAGACAACATATTCAATAAGGTGCTTGCCACTTGGCGGTTTTGTATCGCTAGATGGTGAGGAAGGCAAATCGGATAATCCGAGAGCATTTGCGAATAAGTCTATTTTATCAAGATTAGCAGTTGTTTTTATGGGACCAATAGTTAATATAGTTTTTGCTTTAGTTGCAATATTTATAATAGTTTTAGCACAAGGTAGTTATACAACAACTACGGTTAAGACTATTATTCCTGGCTATGCAGGAGAGAAAGCAGGACTTTTAGAAGGGGATAAAATTATTGCATTAGATGGTCACAAGATGCATGTAAAAGATGATATTACAGAATATTTAAGAACCAGAAAAGGTGCACCATTAGTAGTTACAGCTTTAAGAAATGGTGAAAAGATAGAACTTAGCATGGTACCAACACAAGAAAAAGGTGGATATACAGGAATAGTTTTTGTTGATGATGGTGAAAACTATTATAATGAAGTGAAGGATGTTCAAGTAGATAGCCCAGCAGCGGAGGCAGAATTAAAACCACATGATAAGATAATTGGAATTAATGGTGAAGATACTATAGATGCTATATATATTTCAGAAGTTGCTTATGAAAATGTAGATGTACCACTTAGTTTAAAAGTAGATAGGGATGGCGAAATATTAAACTTAACTCTTACTCCAGTTTGCCCAGAAATTTTAGTTAGATATTTAATAGGTTTTGAAAGTGCAGAAACAACTAGCACACTAGAACTTATATATACAGCTTTTTGGCAATCGATAGCAGAAATGCGTTCGATGTTACATCAAGTGTGGGAACTACTTACAGGTCAAATTTCAGCAAAATATTTAAGTGGCCCAGTTGGTATTGCAAAAGTTGTGACAAATACAAATGGTTGGTACGATTTATTTGTACTTGCAGTTTTAATAAGTATGAACCTTGGAATAGTTAATTTATTACCTATTCCGCCATTAGATGGTGGTAAGATTGCGTTTTTGTGCATAGAAGGCGTAACGAAAAAGCCAATAAGCGAAAAAGTAGAATATGGTTTTCAAATTGCAGGGCTTGCGTTTTTCTTGGCACTAACATTCTTTGTAACATTTAATGATATAACGAGGAACTTATCGATATTTTAAAAATCACGCGTAGCGTGATTTTTTTTGTTATGGATTTTAATCTGTTGAGTTGCTATATATATTTCGTTCAGAAATATATATAGCAACGAAATAAAAAACCACCCGCTATGCGGGTGGAGAAACATGTTATACACAAAAACACTATCCTAATTTATAATAGTAGTAACC
>JAFSUW010000003.1 GCA_017450465.1 Clostridia bacterium
AAGTTGAGTGTAAAAGAATATGAAGACCCTTTTAAGGGTCAAGCAAGGTAATAAGAGCAAAAGTGGCTGGAACAAAGTGAAAGCCAGCGCCTTGAGACGCTGGCTAGTAATAAGGCTTATAGCCGCAGTACAAACCACCCGTTTTACGGGTGGTCATGATTGACATAAATTTAGCTCTATGATATAATAGCTCCATCTAAAAGAAAGGAGATTGGCAATTATCAATGCCAAGGATTAACCATGAAAAGACTTCTATGTGGTTTCAGTGGCTTTTTTGTGTACGAAGTTGATGGCAAGATTTGTGCGTACAATGGACTTGGCGAATTACTTACTGATCGGGGCTTTGTTGTTATCGACACATTGGAAAAAGAAGGAAAGACGTATTACAAAGTAGAAGCAAATGGAAAAAGAGGAATCGTAGACGAAAACGGAAAAGTGATAAAACCAATTGAATTTGATGTCAGTAGGGACGGGGGCAATTGACCACAATTATACGAACCGTATTGTTACATTGCCGACATAATTAGCCTTTGATTGTATAATTTGCTTAATTTTTGAAGAAAGGAATTGGCGTAATTAATTTACCAAGGTTGTTTGCTATGGAATTTAAAGGCAAATTTATGAATTTCACCATTTATGAGGATTGGGACGGCCAAATCGTCATTTATGATGAAAAAGGAAAAGTTCAAGAAACAGAGTATATAACAGTAGGGTGCGCTGATCTTATTCATGCAAATGGTCAGGATTTTTATGTTGTTACAGACGGAAAAAAATACGGGCTTGTAAATTATAAAGGAGATATTGTACTTCCGATTGTTTATACGACTTATGATTTTCAAGCATGGACGACATATGATATAGTGTTTACAGATGATAGTGGTGTCCGCATTTATAACGTCAAAACCAATAAGATTAGAGAAGAGGTTTATGAGTGTATTTTAAGTAGCTATAAGAACCGAAGTTTTTATAAGCGTAATGGCCTTTATGGGCTTATGGATGAAAAGCTTAATGAAATAATCCCGCCAACCTATGATTCTTGCGGTACCTTCTCATATGGAAAAATAGCACGAGTTTATCGTGAAGATAAGCTTGGAGCAGTAGACAGAAATGGTAAAGAAGTTATTCCTACTCAATTTGCGGACTATACTATAACAGGTCGACATAGAAATATCGTAATTGTTGAGACAGTGGAAGGCCACTTCGGTGTATATGTAATAACTGATGATGACTCAAAGTGTATATTAGGACCGAAGTATGATGATATTAAATTTGTTTACAACAATCATTTTGAGATTGTAAGAATCGGTAAGAAGTTTGGTTTGATGGATGCTGAAGGTAATACAATAATGCAAGTTGCCTATGACTCGATAGAAATAACAAAAAAAGATGGTAGAAACTATTTCATAGTTGAAAACGACGAAACGAAATTCATTATCGATGAAAAAGGAAATACTATTTAGGTGGAGCAATCCACCTATTTTTTTGTGTCAGTAGAGACGGGCGTATTTGGTAAGATTTATGTAAATTACGCAGTGGCCTTATAATGTCAATAGGGACGGGGGCAACTGACCACAATTATGTAAAACTAAGTAGCCCATTATTGCACAATTTTTTAGGCAAATGTTATCAAATTTATGTAAATTTGATGCGCACTTTTTAATGTTGACATAATGAACATACAATGATATAATTTGCTTAATTTTGAGGAAAGGAATTGGCGATTATCAACGCCAAGGTGGTCATCATGCCTAGTGAGTTCTTAAATGTGTTCCCGAATGGACTTGTTTTGGTAAGAGAGCATACTGAGGGGGAAGCCACGTATACCCTCAGGGATATGTACGGCAACATTATCATGACAACGCTGTATGACAAATTATTCTATCTTCCGCTTGACAATCAGGACCATGACTATGGCTATCGAGTAACAAAAGGTGATCTTTTGGGCATTCTTAATAGTAATGGTAAGACACTTCTTCCTGTTATTTACGAGGAAATTGGACGTTATGATGATGCTGCTGAAGAAGAACAGGGTGCTTATAACAAATTTACCGACCCCTTTTTCCCGGTGAAGCGCAGGGGCTATTGGACGTTTGTAAGAAAAGAAGACTACAAGGAATTTACGCCAGCGTACAAGACCATTCTTTGTTCGTACAAGCAGGGTTTTGCAGCGGTGCAGGATAAGCCGACTGAGCTTATTTTCGTAAACCAAGAAGGCAGGGAAATTTGGAATATCGATACTGGATATACGTTCATGTATGCTGAGTACATCGGCAACCACTATGCGCTTGTTTCTAAATTACGTGGGAATGCTGCGGCGGGTACTTGTGGTATCTATGACCTCGACGCCGAATGTCTTGTGGTGCCTACCGAATACGGCATTGAATTTGTCGACTACGATCCAGATACGCGTAAAACTTATTTGCGGATTGACGGAAACCCTGTTGCTTTCAAAGAAGGTTATTTTGTTGATCCTGCGGATTACAGAACTTGCCCGAACTACGCAGAGATTATCGAAGACTATAAACCCAGAAGACGTTTAGACGAAAACGGAAAGCTTGTGAATATCTACGGGCAGGGCTAGCCCCTGCCCATTTCATCACGAAAGAGGTATAACATGAAAAAAATAGTAGCATTCACTATTTTGATGCTGATTGCCATTATGTGCTTTATCGCATGCAAAAATAATGGCTACATGACCAACAAAAACATTTGTACGCAAGACGAGTACGAGCAGACTTTGTTTGGTCAGCTGATTTCGGAAGAACGAAATGGCGAGATTCGCTTAGGCATTAAATGTACAAACGACATTTATGCCGAACTTACCATCTATGAAGCAAAAGACGGAAAGTACGTCCCTATTTTCAGTTGCCCTGCAGTTAT
This sequence comes from Clostridia bacterium, assembly GCA_017450465.1. GTDB lineage: Bacteria > Bacillota > Clostridia > TANB77 > RGIG9151 > RGIG3495. The sequence continues at coordinate 2,881 of JAFSUW010000003.1, forward strand.
CGGAAAGAACGGCCCTGCAAAACATGCTGAAGGTGATACCAAAACGCCTCTTGGCACGTGGGTTATCGGCGAAGCGTATGGTATAAAGGAAAATCCGGGAGCACTGCTTCCTTATACTCAAGTGACTGAGGACATGTATTGGTGTGCAACGGGGAACCACGGCACTAAGTACAATCAGCTTATCTACAAAAGCGATGAACCAGACGCAGACTACAGCGAAGACGAGCACTTGATTGACTATCCTGGAGTTTACGATTACTTCATTGACTTGGGATACAACAAAGGATGTGCACCTTATGCTGGTAATGCAATCTTCCTCCATGTTTGGAGAGACCCAGATCACGCTACAGGTGGATGTGTTGCGGTTTCTGAAGAAAGCATGGTAGAGATACTGAAGCTTATTCCGGAAGGTACGGTTGTTACAATTTATTAAAAATCATTCTAATGCAGGGGAAACCCTGCTTTTTTCTTTTTAAACAAATTAAATAATTTAAATAAGTACTTATATATATTTTTTTATTTTGATATGATAATATTAATTAGAAAAGGAAGTGTTGAAATGTATAAAATTATAGATAAAATATCATTGAATCCTACGGTTACAAAAATGGTTATTGAAGCTCCTCTAGTTTCAAAAAAGGCAGAACCAGGCCAATTTGTAATACTTAGAGTAAATAATGATAGTGAACGAATTCCGCTTACTATTCATGATTATGATAGAGAAAAAGGCACTATCACGATTATTTATCAAATTGTTGGTGGTAGTACAATGGAATTAGATAAAAAATGCATTGGCGAATATATAGAAGATTTTGTAGGCCCTCTTGGAATGCCTACCAAACTTGATGGCTTAAAAAAGGTTGCGGTTATTGGTGGTGGAGTTGGGTGTGCCATAAGTTATCCAGTAGCAAAGAAATTACATGAACTAGGCGCTACAGTATATTCAATAGTTGGTTTTAGGAATAAAGATTTAATAATACTTAAAGATGAGTTCGAAAAGATAAGCGATAAGTTTATTGTCATGACTGATGATGGTAGTTTTGGTGAAAAAGGACTTGTTACAACAGCGCTTGAAAATTTAATAACAAGTGGTGAAAACTATGATGAAGTTATTGCTATAGGTCCTGTTATTATGATGAAATTTGTTACTGAAGTTGCAAAAAAATATAATATAAAAATTACAGTTAGCATGAATCCAATAATGATAGATGGAACTGGTATGTGCGGTGGTTGTCGTCTTACAGTTGGTGGCGAAACTAAATTTGCATGTGTTGATGGACCAGATTTTGATGGAACTAAAGTAGATTTTGATGAAGCAATGAAACGTGGCGGCTTTTATAAAGAATTTGAAGCAAGAGAAAGAGAAAAAGAATGTAATTTGCTAAAAAAGGAGGTAAAGTAAATGCCAAATATGCAGCAAAATAAAACTCAGATTAGTGTTCAAGAACCAAATGTTAGAAATAAAAATTTTGATGAAGTATGTTTAGGATACACATTAGATGAAGCAATAAATGAGGCACAAAGATGCTTAAATTGCAAAAATAAACCATGTTCTTCAGCATGTCCTGTGTCTATTGATATACCTGCCTTTATTGAAAAACTTGCAAATAGTGATATAGAAGGTGCATACGAGATAATAGCAAAGAGTAGTTCACTTCCTGCAGTTTGTGGTAGAGTTTGCCCACAAGAAAATCAATGTGAAGGTAAATGTGTGCGTGGTATAAAAGGTGAACCTGTTGCAATAGGTCGCCTTGAAAGATTTGTTGCAGACTATCATAGAAAGAATCTTACCCTAAAACCTGAAATGCCAAAACTTAATGGACATAAAGTAGCCATTATTGGTTCTGGTCCTAGTGGGCTTGCTTGTAGTGGCGATTTGGTAAAAAAAGGTTATGATGTTACTATTTTTGAAGCACTTCATGTAGCAGGTGGTGTTTTAAGTTATGGAATACCTGAATTTAGGTTACCAAAAAATATAGTACAAAGTGAAATATATCATTTGAAGGAACTAGGGGTTAAGATAGTTACTAATGCTGTAATTGGTAAGTCTATTACAATTGACGAATTATTTACCGAAGGCTTTGAAGCAGTTTTCATTGGCTCTGGTGCGGGATTACCTAGATTTATGAATATAAAAGGTGAAGCATTAAATGGTGTTTATTCTGCAAATGAATTTTTAACAAGAGTAAATTTAATGAAGGCATATAAAGAAGATTCTAAAACACCAATAAAATGTGGCAAAATTGTTGCAGTAGTTGGTGGTGGTAATGTTGCGATGGATGCAGCCCGTAGTGCATTACGTCTTGGAGCGGATCAAGTTTATATAGTTTATAGGCGTGGAGAAGCCGAACTTCCTGCAAGAAAAGAAGAAATAGAACATGCAAAAGAAGAAGGGATAATATTTAAGACACTTACAAATCCTACTGAAATTTTGGGTGATGATAAGGGTAATGTATGTGGTATTAAATGCATTGAAATGGGACTTGGCGAGCCAGATAGTTCGGGGCGTAGAAGACCAGTTGTTAAAGAAAATTCAGAATTCACAATTGATGTTGATACAGTAATCATGGCTATAGGAACTAGTCCAAACCCTTTAATACTTAAAACAACTAATGGACTTAGTGCAAATGACCATGGCTGTATTGTAGCAGATGAGGTGGGCAAAACAACAAAAGAAGGAGTATATGCAGGTGGAGATACTGTAACTGGTGCTGCAACTGTTATACTTGCTATGGGTGCTGGTAAAAAAGCAGCCGATGCAATAGATAAATTTTTAAGTAAGTAGGGATAAAAATGGATGGCTTTTTGAATGTATATAAAGAAAAAGGTGCTACGTCACATGATATCGTGAATAAAATCCGAAAAATCTTTAATACTAAAAAAGTAGGACATACTGGTACATTAGACCCAAATGCAACAGGAGTGTTGGTAGTTGCAGTTGGGAAAGCAACTAAACTAATTGAATATTTAGAAAATGCTATAAAAACATATGAAGCAGAACTTACACTTGGTATAACAACAGATACAGAAGATATATGGGGTAATGTTTTAACAAATAATAAAGTAGATGTAACAGATGAACAAATTGTTACGGCTATTAAATCATTTATAGGAAATATTAAACAAGTACCACCTATGTATTCGGCATTAAAGATTAATGGTAAAAAATTATATGAACTTGCACGTGAAGGCAAAGTTATTGACAGACAACCACGTGATATAACGATTTACGATATTTATGATATAAAAATAAACGATGAAAAAGTAAGTTTTATTGTAAAATGCTCAAAGGGTACATATATAAGAACACTTTGCAAAGATATTGGCGAAAAGCTTTTGGTAGGTGCCACTATGAGTGAGTTAAAGCGTATTGAAGCGGGTAGTTTTACAATAGATAGTGCAAAAAAAGTAGACGATATAACCGAAAGTGATTTGATACCAATTAATGAAATGATTAAATTTATGCCAAAGATAGAGTTAAATGAAAATGAAGAGAGTAAATATATAAATGGTATTAAGATTGAAAAAGATTTTACTGATGGCGAGTATGCAGTGTTTATAAAAGATGAGTTTTATGGTATTGGTGTAATAAAAGATAAACTATTAAAAGGACATAAGAAAATACTGTAGGGGCGACCTGTGGTCGCCCGCAAACAAACACATAAGGAGGAATATATGAAAGCTTTAGTTACTGGTGCAAGTTCGGGAATTGGACGAGATATGGCAAGAGTGTTAAGTAGTAAAGGATACGATTTAATACTTGTTGCGCGTAGAGTGGAACGGTTAGAGGAGCTAAAAAAAGAATTAAAAACAAATGTAGAAGTAATAGGAGCAGATTTATCCAAGGCAGATGAATGTATAGGATTATACGAAAAAGTAAAAAATAAGAATATAGATATTTTAATTAATAATGCTGGATTTGGAGTATTTGGCGAGTTTACTGAATCAGATTTAACTAAAGAACTTGCTATGATAGATGTTAATGTAAAAGCGGTTCATATACTTACAAAATTGTTCTTAAAAGATTTTAAGAAAAGGGATAGTGGTTATATATTAAATGTAGCATCTAGTGCAGCATTTGCAGCAGGTCCATTACTTTCCTCATATTATGGAACTAAAAACTATGTACTTCGTCTTACAGAAGCGATATATGAGGAACTACGACATGATAAAAGTAAAGTGTATGTAGGTGTGTTATGCCCAGGACCAGTTGATACTGAATTTAATGATGTAGCGGATGTTAAATTTTCGGCAAAACCACTTACAAGTGAGTATGTTGCAAATTATGCAATAAAGATGATGTTTAAGCGTAAATTGATTATATCTCCGGGTTTAGTTATGAAACTTGCAAGATTTGGTTGTAAAATTGCTCCTGAAAAATTGATGCTTAAAGTTTGTTATGGAATTCAAAGAGCAAAAGAAGAATAATGTAAAGGAGAGTGCAATATGAAAGTTTTAGTATTAGGTGGTGCTGGCTACATTGGTTCACATACAGTTTATGAACTAATCGACAAAGGTTATGACGTAGTAATTGTAGACAATTTGTCTACCGGTCATATCGAGGCAGTTCATAAAGATGCGAAGTTTTATAAAGGCGACATTCGCGATAAAGAATTTTTGAACAATGTCCTTAAAACAGAAAAGATTGATGCTGTTATACATTTTGCAGCCAATTCGTTAGTTGCAGAAAGTATGACAAATCCATTAAAATACTATGATAATAACTTATGTGGCACGAAAGTATTACTTGATGCTATGGTAGAAAATAATATAGATAAAATAGTATTTTCTTCGACTGCTGCAGTATATGGAAATCCAAAGAATATTCCAATACTTGAAGACGATGAAACTAAACCGCTTAATACATATGGCGAAACAAAACTTTCCATGGAAAAAATGTTTAAGTGGGTGTCAAATGCATATAATATGCGATATGTGTCACTTAGATATTTTAATGCGTGTGGTGCACATATTAGTGGAAAGATAGGAGAAGCACATAACCCGGAAAGTCATTTGATTCCTACGGTTTTAAAATCACTTATAAGTGATAACACTATAAAAATTTTTGGTGATGATTATAATACAAAGGATGGAACATGCGTTAGGGATTATATCCATGTAACTGATTTAGCAAATGCGCATATTTTGGCATTGGAATATTTAGCAAAAGGTAATGAAAGTAACATATTTAATTTAGGAAATGGCGTAGGTTTTTCAGTAAAGGAAATTATAGATGCATCTGAAAAAGTGGCAGGTAAAGAAGTGCCTGTAGAGGTTACCAAACGTAGAGTAGGGGACCCCGATACATTAATTGCATCATCAGCCAAGGCCAAGGAATTACTAGGTTGGAAACCAGAATTTACGGATGTTTCAAAGATAATTGAAACTGCATATAAGTGGCATAAAAATAATAGATTTTAAGAAAGGACAATAAATTATGAATAAGACAATAAAACAGTTAATTAATTATGCATTAAAAACAAATCTTATAGAACCAGACGACGTAATATATACAATAAATTCAATTCTAGGTATACTAAACCTAAATGAATATGAAGACCCAGGGAATGTCGAAGAAATACCTTTAGAAAGCATATTAAAAAGTTTTAATGATTATGCTGCAAAAAATGGCTTGATACCTGAAGACACTGTAACATATCGTGATTTGTTTGATACAAAGATTATGGGCACACTAGTAAAAAAGCCAAGTGAAATTATTCATAAATTTAATGAACTTTATAAAATATCTCCCAAAGAGGCAATAGATTATTTTTATGAACTAAATAGAAATAGTGATTATATAAGAACTTATCGTATTGCTAAAGATATGAAGTGGGTAGTTAATACTGAATATGGCGACCTTGATATAACAATTAATTTATCTAAACCAGAAAAAAATTCTAAAGATATAGCAGCTGCTAAAAATGCAGCACAAAGTGGTTATCCAAAATGTTTACTTTGCGTAGAAAATGAGGGGTATTACGGTAGAACAAATCATCCTGCTCGTGAAACTATTAGGTTACTTCCCGTTAAATTAAATGGTGAAGAGTGGAGTATGCAATATTCTCCATATGTGTATTATAATGAGCATTGTATAGTGCTTAACAATAAGCATATTCCAATGAAAGTTGACGGAGATACATTAGTTAAGTTATTTGATTTTATTAAATTTTTACCACATTACTTTATTGGTTCTAATGCAGGATTACCTATTGTTGGTGGATCAATTCTAACACATGAACATTTCCAAGGGGGCAATTACACGTTTGCTATGACCAAAGCTCCTTTAGAGTATAGTTTTAAGGTTAATGGTTTTGATGATGTAGAAACAGGAGTATTAAAATGGCCTATGTCTGTAATTCAAATTAAAGGCATAGATGTAAATAGGGTAATCGAACTTGGTAAATATGTAATGAAAGTTTGGGAAAATTATACCGATGAAAGTGTTAATATTTTCGCAAAAACTAATGGCGAAAAGCATAATGCTATTACTCCTATAGCAAGAAAAGAAGGAGAAAAATATGTATTAGATATAGTACTTAGAAATAATTTAGTAACCGAAGAATATCCTGATGGTGTATTTCATCCGCATAAAGAACTTCAGCATATAAAAAAAGAAAACATTGGTCTTATCGAAGTAATGGGACTTGCGATACTACCACCACGTCTAAAAGAAGAAATGGAGATTTTGAAAGAGTATATGTTAGCTGGTAAGGATTTATACTCAAATGAAAAAATTGAAAAACATGCAAAATGGGGAAATGAAATTGTAAAAAAATATAGTGAAATTAATGCAAATAATATAGATGAAATACTAAAAAAAGAGATAGGTTATGTATTCTTAGATGTATTAAAAGATGCCGGTGTATTTAAAACTGATGAGGCAGGGAAGAATGCATTTAAGCGTTTTGTAGAACAATTATAATTTTTTTGTTGTCAGAAGGGACGGGGGCAATTGACCACAATTATGTAGAGTGGTCAATTGCCCCCGTCCCTTCTGACAAGCCCGTCCCTGTTGACCACTTTTATAAATAAAAATCATGATTTCCGATTGTTTTATAAAACGTTCTATTTTCTATTATCCATTTGCTTTTTGCTATTTTTGGGTTTAAGAAGTATAAACATTCTCCCACAATATTTTTACCAGTAAGTGCTGCTATTGCGGCTTTTTTACTTTCATCGCTCGGTGCGTTATATATTGTACCGTTTTCGGTTGGTTCAAATTGCACCCCATAGTTTGTGTCAAATATTACTCCCCAGATTGTGTTTGGGTAGTTTTCTGATTTTACTCGATTTAATATTACATTTCCTACTGCAACTTTTCCTTCATAACTTTCGCCTTTGGCTTCGGCTTCAATTATTCGTGCAAGCCATAAAACTTCATCATCTGTATAATTTTTTGGTTTGGAAATAGTAGTAGAAGTAGTTGTTGGCTTACTATTGCTTTTTCGAGTAGGGGTAGAAGTGGTTTTATATGATGTGGAGGAGCTTTTTAAGGAAGCTTTTTTAGTGGTTATTGTTATGGTGTAAGTATCGCTATTAAATTGCGTTTCACTACCAAATAAATCGGATATAGTTCTTAGTGGAACAAATGTTCGCAAATTAAATATAAGTGGAGTTTTATTAAGCGAAGTATATACATTATTTACATATGCATAGTTCTTATTAATGAACAAAAGAATTCTTGTTGCATCTTTTTCAATTATTATAGATTTACTGTTTTCGTTCCAAGTTATTTTATCTACTTTTAAGGCATTACTAATAAAACGTAAGGGAACATAGGTAGTGCCGTTTAGTATAAATGGTTCTACGTCTCCTGAAACGACTTTGCCATCTACGACTATTTTTAAGTTGTTTGCAAACGTAGTAGAGATATTTAATAAAAAAATAAGTATAAAAATAAATAAGAGTTTTTTCTTTTTCATGTTATCAACTCCTTATATGTTCAACTTAAGGGTAACAAAAAAGGAAAATCTACTCAATGCAAAATTTATGGTAGCAGTGGAAAAAAAGGACAAAAAAATCCCCAGGGGTTGCCTGGGGTATGGTTGCTTGTTTAATGTTTTGTTTTAATGAGCCAGAAGGGAATCTCGAGGGTTCTGAGTTCTTGCGGAGTGAAGTTTTGAATCGGGATAACCTCTTGGTAATGGCGGTCATCGACGCGGTCTTCGTAGTAGACATGGACCGATTTGTACGACGCGAGATAAACGAATTCAAACTTTTTCGTATGGTCCTCGGTCTCGAACTTGAATGCGAGGTCTTTGTAGAGAGACATGAGAATCGAATCGACTACACGCCATTTGTGGAGTTCCTGATTCATGATTCTTTCCATCTCATTGGTGTCTTCTTCGGTTGCGTTGTAGAAGAACTTTTTTTCGTTCTCTCTTTTGACACCGCAGAGGAAAAGGTTTACGTCGCCGGTTCTTCCGAGGTAACGGATGAAGCTTTCCGGAACGTTCCTTTTTTTGAAGATGGGGAGCATCTTGGCAGGATGGAAGCGGTAGGTGTCGTACAGCTCCTCAATAATTTCTATAATCTTGAAAAGCTTGAAGTTGTGCTTCCAGATGATAGGATGATCTTCATACTTTAATCCCACTTCGATGTGTCCATCATCTTCAAAGGAGATTGCGATGAGTTCATATAAAACTGTCTTGGGTTTCCTTTTTTTGTTTACGATGTGCTTTCGAGTTTCTTCTTCGATAGGGGCGAATGCCCAGCCGATTTCTACCTCCTTGCCTTCGAGCTTTTTTGATGCGATGAGCTTTGCGAGCAAGATGTTTTTGATGATCTTGCTTTGAGTGTTCAGGTAGTACGCAACAGGCTGCATAAGTCCTCCTCGTTGTTCAACGTCCTACGCCAATGTGTTTTGGCGCATAAACATTTTTATTTTACACTTTATAATATCACATTTATAATTTTATGTCAACTAAATAAAGGAATAAAAAAACTATAAACACTATATATAGTATTTATAGTTTTAAAAGTTTAATAATTCCAAAACGACATCAGCTAATTTATCGTTTTGTGAGGCAAGTAAATCTTTAAAATTTTCTTGCACCTTATTTTTTAAGTTTTTTAATATACTACGCGTTTCCATGTAGTCAAGATTAAGGTAAAACATAATTTTCATTCCTTTCCATAGTCTACATAATTATTATCGGCAAAAATTATGGTAAACTTAATAGTTTTTGCATAAGAATTTGATTATTTTTCACTAAAATGATACAATATACAGTAAAAGGGGGAGTTTTTTTGGACGCAAAAAAACGTATTGAAGAGCTTAGAGAAAAAATTAGATATCATGCAAATTTGTATTATAACCAAGATGCACCGGAAATATCTGATTTTGAATATGATATGTTGCTTTTGGAATTGAAAAATCTTGAAAAAATGAATCCTGATTTGGTCGAAAAAGATTCACCAACGCAAATGGTTATAGGGGACGTAAAAGAGGGCTTTGCTGAAGTTACGCATAACATTCCTATGCTTAGCCTTCAAGATGTTTTTGATAAAGAAGCAATTTATAGTTTTGTAGATAAAATATCTGAAACATTAAATAGAACAGATTTATTTTATACAGTAGAAACCAAAATTGATGGATTATCTGTATCACTTGAATATAAAAAGGGTAAACTTGTTCGCGCATCAACGCGTGGAAATGGAACTGTTGGCGAAGATATAACTGAAAATGCAAAAGTAATAAAAACTATTCCACACACGCTTACTGAACCGATAGATATTGAAGTGCGCGGTGAAGTGTTCATACCAAATGATGATTTTATAAAATTAAATGAGGAGCGTGAACTTTTAGGATTACCTTTGTTTGCTAATCCGAGAAATGCAGCAGCAGGATCTTTAAGACAACTAGACCCAAAAATAGTTGCAGAGCGTAAACTTGATATTTATATTTTTAACATTCAAAAATGTGAAAAAACATTTACTTCTCATAAAGAATCATTAGATTATGCAAAAAAACTTGGCTTAAATGTTGTGCCTATTTGTACTAAGGTATCAACTGCGCAAGAAATTGAGAGAGAAATAGATAATATAGATGCAAAAAGAAACACATATAGTTTTGGAATTGATGGTGCTGTAATTAAGTTAGATGATATAGCACTACGTGAACAACTTGGTACAACAGCCAAAACGCCAAAGTGGGCTATTGCATATAAATATCCGCCTGAGAAAAAAGAAACCAAAATATTAGATATAAAAATTCAGGTAGGTAGAACAGGTGCTTTAACGCCAGTTGCAGAGTTAAAAACAGTAACTCTTGCTGGTACTAATGTATCAAGAGCAACCTTGCACAACGAAGATTATATAAAGCAAAAAGATATTCGAATTGGCGACACTGTATTGGTTCAAAAAGCAGGTGAAATAATTCCTGAAGTCGTAGAAGTAGTAAAAGAAAAAAGAAATGGTTCAGAAAAAGAGTATTCTATGCCAACCAAATGTCCTGTTTGTGGTAGCGATGTTGAACGTGAAGAAAAAGAAGCAGTAATAAGGTGTACCGGTATAGAATGTCCAGCAAGATTATTTAGGAGTATCGTTCATTTTGCTTCACGAGATGCAATGGATATTGATGGACTAGGTCCTGCACTTGTAGAGCAGATGCTTGATAAAGGTTTAATTCATAATATTGCAGACTTATATTACATTAAACAAGAACAAATTGCAGATTTAGAAAAAATGGGAGAAAAGTCGGCCAATAATTTAATTACTGCAATACAAAATAGCAAGCAAAACACATTAGATAAACTTTTGTTTGGCCTTGGAATTCGTCATATTGGTAAAAAAGGTGGAGTATTAATAGCCCAAAAGTTTAAGGATATAGATGAAATAATTAATGCCAAAGCTGAAGATTTTACTGAAATAAATGAAGTAGGCGTTAAAATGGGCGAAAGCATTGTAAAATACTTTAATAATCCTCAAGTGATTGATACCATAAATAAATTAAAAGCAGTTGGTGTTAATACAAAAGGAATGAAAAAAGAAATAATTGACGATAGATTTAATAACATGATATTTGTACTTACCGGTACGTTACCAACATATACAAGAGATGAGGCACAAAAAATAATTGAAGATTTTGGTGGTAAAACATCATCAAGTGTTTCAAAAAAGACGACATATGTATTAGCGGGAGAAGAAGCAGGAAGTAAACTTCAAAAAGCACTTGATTTAGGTATAACAATTATAGATGAGAATGAATTTAAAAAGATGATAGGATAGGGAGAATTTATGAAAAAAATACTTATTTTAACCTCATACGTTACAGGCCATGGCCATAAAAGTATAACAAATGCTCTTGAAAAGGCACTAGATACGCATTCTGATATCGAATATAAATCAGTAGAAGCATTTGAATTTGCGGGAAAAACTGGCGTAAGAATTGGTAAATTATATGCGCCAATTATTAGAACTTCCGAAGATATGTGGAAGCTTATCTATAAAGTGTCTGCAAAAGGGCCAAATGCTGTAAGACGTACAGTAAGACAGCTTATGCGCCACAAATTTTATAAACTCATCGATGAGTATAAACCAGATTTAGTAGTGTCCGATCATCCGGCTTTTGTTAGTGCTGTTATTGATTTACTTCGCATGAAGAAATTAAAAATACCATTTGCGGTAGTAGTTGCAGATTTAATATCTCTTTCACCATTATGGATTGATACAAGAACCGATTTACTTATTGTGCCAACTAAAGAAGCAAGTATTTATGCACAAAAACTTGGTATGCTAGAAAAACGTATAAGGGTTATTAATTTACCTGTTAGAAAAGAAATAGTTGATGTAGCAAAAGGAATTACAAATATTGATGAAGAGTATATAAAAAATAAGAAAGATATCAAATTCCTTGTTATGAGTGGTGGAGAAGGTTCTGGCGATATGGCTGATATAGTGAATAAACTGCTTAAAGTAGAAAATGCCAAAATTTCTGTTATAGCCGGTAGAAATAAGAAAATGAAAGAAGGGCTTGAAGAAGAATTTAAGGATAACCTAGACAGAATAACGGTTTATGGTTTTGTCGAGGATATGGGTTCTTTATTAAAAGCACAAGATATAGCAATAGTTCGTGGTAGTCCAAATGTACTTATGGAATGTGTAAGTTGTACTTTGCCAGTTGTTATTACTGGTACATTACCAGGACAAGAAGAGGGCAATATTGACTTTATATTAGGAAATAATTTAGGTGTTTTATGGCATAAGAAAAATAGTTTTTCTATGATTATTAAAGATTTATTAAAAGATGACCGAAAAAAACTTATAGAGTTAAAGAAAAATGAGTTTAATTTTAGGGATTTATCTGCAGCAGAAAAAATAGCAGATGAACTTTCTAATATGTTATAATATTGCACGTTTACATAAAATATGGTAAAATATATAAAAATGTAAAGGAGGGGGAGATACTTTGGATTACTACAAGACTTTAGGTGTTGAAACCACTGCTACCGATAAAGAAATTAAAGATGCATATAGAAAATTAGCCAAAAAGTATCACCCTGATACATACGAAGGCGATAAGAAATTTGCAGAAAACAAAATGAAAGAAATTAACGAAGCATACGATTTTCTTTCAAAACCAGAGAATAGAGAAAAGATAGTGGAAGAAGAGGAAACAGTTGTATATGCAGAAGAGTGGCAACCTCGTAATCCTAACGAAAGTAATTATGAAGAAGGAACTGTTTACGATTTTGACAAACATTTTAAGGGAAAAACCTCTGCAAATCCATTTTATAACTATGATCATTATGTAGATGAAAATGACTACACAAATATGTACTATGTCGATTTTAATCAAATAAAAAACAATGTGGTTCATTCGTTAAAACGATTTATCGTAAAATCATTTATAACCTTTGTAATTTTATTAATTGTAATTATTATAGCGTTTAATATGATTCTTGGCGGATTAAATAATTTATTTTCAAAACTTAATAATGTAAAGCCAACAGGTATTGGTTCTATTCCAGTAAGTAGTAAAGAGCCAGAAATACCACCTGAATACCAAGAATATCAAAAGCAACTTAACGAAATTCAAAAATTTGATTTTGATGAAGAATATAAAAAAATACAAAATCAATATTCTAATTTTAATCTTGAAGATGCATTAAAAAGTTTTTCTGACGAACATAAAGACGATATAGAAAGCATTAAAGGTATATTTAATACAAAATTAAACGGTGAAACAGGAGAAGATTTTTAAATTAATATAATATTAAACTGTTTGTAATACTACTGTAACATTAATGTATTATATTATAATCGTAAAATAAGTTTACTGTGTGTGAAAGGGTTTGATAACTTTGAAAAAGTTTTATTTATGTATATTGATGTTATTAGTTTTATTAATAACTCCGGCATATGCAATGCCAGAATTACTACCTGAAGATATAGGAAGTAATTCGGAGTTGATGGTAATATTAAATCCAGAAGATGAGGATATTATTTCTTATTCAGAAACATATTTAATATCATGTTTTGCTGAACCAGAAACAGAAGTAACATTATATAGACGTTTAATTGAAGATTTCTTCGTTCCAATGACAATTGATAACGAAGCAATAACAGGAGTTGTTGGAGAATCTGGAGTATTTGCAATCGATGTAACATTTGAACCAAATTCGACAAATGAAATTATGTTTTATGCAGAAAAAGATGGATCGTACCAAACAGTATTTAGAACAATTATAATTGCTGAAGAAGAAGAGAAACCAGTTGTAAAAAAACATAGAGCATTAAAAATTCGTGATTTTTTAGATTCAATATTTAATTAAAAGGGTATTCAAATGAAGAAAATACATTTTATTGATGTAACATTAGTATTTTTAATAGTTTTATCATTAGTTTTAACAGGAAGCTTATGGTTTGATAATTACCATGGGCTTTCTTTGGCTATATCAGAATTACCATTTTGGTTAAATGAAACTTTTGATTTTGGTGAAACTGAGTATACTGAACTTATAAAGCCATATAAAGTAACTTTAACTAATGGCGATAATGGAAATTACATATATTATGCGTTTAGTGAAGGTAATGTTGAGGGCTTTAATACCGTTTTTTCAATACTAAATAATTTAACCAATTTGGCTATTGATGAAGCATTTCCTAGTGAATGGAATGAATTACTAACTAGGAAAAGTATTATATGCGAATTTGGTGGGGCGATTGATGCTAATTTACTTACATCGGTAATGTCAAATAGCACCATTCCTACTGATGTAGTTCAAAACATATCTGCAATAGCAGTAACCAAGGCATTAAATGGTGTAACGATATATATAAAGTGTGATGAAACTAAAATTTATAGAATGTCATTTGAAGGGGATATTACTCCATTTACTAATTACTTAAACGATTATTCTAAAAAAACAATATATGCAAAATATGTAAAACTTTCAGAAATGGGTACTACAACGTTCTATGGCAACAAAAAAGTATCCGAAAATTCGTATGTACTATTTCCAATGTCAGCAAAGCAGAGCAATAGAAGGTACGTTTCAGAAATAGTTTCTAAAAAGTTTTTTGATAATTACGATATGGATACACTTGAAAAGCTTGTTTCATCGTTTTTTTCAACAAATGAATATACCAAATTTACAACAACGGATAATAGTTATATCTTCATAAAAGATGATGGCAGTACCGTAAAAGTGCTAAATAGTGGTATTTTTGAATATAATACTAAACTAGTTTACGATGATACTATAGATAGCACGATAATGTCGTCTTTTAATGTTGCTCTTGACTATATAAATAAGTTTGGAGAAACTAGTGTGTATCTACTTTCAGGGCAAAAAGTAGATAATGCGTATGAATATAAATTTGGGATAAATAAAGATGATATCCCTGTCGTAAATAATTCACAGCCAATTGATGAAGATAGAAGAATATACATACATATAAAAGTCTTAAACGATAAAGTAATCTACTGTAAACAAAGCTTAAATCGTTATGAAACCGTAAAAACATTGTCATATATAAGTAGTTTCGGGACAAATATTTTGGATAACATTTTGGCTAACATTGAAAAAGATTCAGTAGTTACAGTAGAGAACTTAGATTTAGTATATGATGTATCAAGCAATAATAAATATCCATTTTGGTATGCAAAATATAAAGTTTTAGATGATGAAAATTACATATTTACTTCTGCTGCAAAGAAAAAAATATATTAAAGGTGATGAGGTTTTTGGACTTAAAACGTGTAAAACTAATGCTTATATTTCTGTTTTTAATAATTAATATTTTTTTGATGTACATGCTTTATAAAGAAAACATCAAATCATATGCAGATACAATAACAGCAATAAAAAATGTACTTGCTGTAAATAACGTAGAAGTTATACCAAACCTAAATATTATAGATAGAAGTATAAAAATGCAAAAACTAAATATTGTCGATAATACAGGCATTACAGAAGATTTATTAATAACCGAAGTAGAAGTAGAAGGGTATGAACTTATAGGAAAAAAGCGAAAAATAGTATCGGTTGCGACACTTCTTGCTAATTTCATAAGAGACAATGCACCACATGATATAACAATAAAAGCGATTTCACGTGGTTATTTTTATGATAGTACGAAAGTATCCGAGAACTTACTTACAGCTGAGGCAGAACCATGTTGGATAATTGAAACAAATGAAAAAACGTATTATTACAATGCGTATGGTGGAGAGTTAATAAAAATAGAAGAATAAGAATATAAAAAACCAGTAACGTTTATACAAATGTTGCTGGTTTTACTTTACATAATTAATTCATTATGGTATAATATATATATGTTAAATTCTATACTGACAAGAAAGGAGAAAGTTCTTCTTTTGGACGTTTAACCCGCTATGCACTGTGCTGAGTGCGTACGCAACCAGGACGTTTAAAAAAGAAGAACAAATCTAACCATGACTGAAACTTACGTAATTCTCGCGGCGATGTGCATCATCGCAATTTTCGCGATTATCGCCCTCTGCGTTGGTAAGGCGAAAAAGACCACGACCACGACGAAGAACGACCACATCTGCGTTGATGACACCGGTATGTACGGAGGACTCCGCGAGTACCACGAGCGGAACCGCACTACCGACGTCGATGAAGATGAGATCTACGAGACCGACGAAGAAGACTACGACGAACCCGATGAGCCGGAAAAGCCGAACCTTGATGCCTATATGAAGGCGGAAGAGGAAGCAGCCGAAACCGGCGTTGAAGTCGAGAACGGAATCGAAGCCGAATCGGGCATCAAGGCGCAGAACATTGCGTACGCAGAGCCCGAAATGGTTGCTGAACCCGAAGCCGAGAACGAACCCGAGGTAATCGAACCGGAACCGGAGCCCGTAAGGGCGGTCGTGCCGGTAAGAAAGCCGACGGAACAGGAGTTTGCGAAACAGAGGCCGCGTGAAAAGACCGCCTGGGACAAGGCGAAGGCGTGGCTTTGGGCTGCGCTCATCGTACTCGCAATTGCGGTCATCTTGGCCCTCGCAGCCACGGCTTACGAGACCCTGACGGGTCAGCCCATCGGCGTCAAGTTCTGGACCGTCGCACTCGCAATCATCGCCACCATCTTCATGGCCGTCTGCGCTATCAAATATCGGCGCGACAAAGACGCCTGGGTATGGTGGACCATCGCAATCGTATGTGCGGTCGTTGCCGCATACGCGTGGTTCAAACTTTAACCCCCCTATCAGATACCCCGTACAGCACTACGGGGTTTTGTTTTTTAAAAAATTTTGTGCAAATTATCGGTGATTTTGATTATGACCTGTCATAATCAAAATCTACATTTAGTAATTCTACATAATTTACAGTTTAATAACAAAAAACAAATAAAGCGAATTCATCACGTAGTTTGTTAGCATTTTTCCAAAACAGCTTATGGTCGTCAAAAAAGCCGGATGCTTTTTTGAGTGAGTATGCGACATGGATGTCGTCATACGAGCGACCACCATTTGTTTTGGCAAAAAATGCAACAAATGAAGTGTTAGAATGAAGCGATTTGTTTTTTGTTATTTGTAAATTTCTTATACTTGCCAAACTTTATAAATAATAGTATCATTTACATTGAGGTGAAATACTTGGTTACTTATAAAGGGGAAGTTACTGAAATTATTTATAAAAATGAAGTATCGTATTATACGATTTTAAATATACTTACTGAAGATGAAGAATATATAACTGCAGTTGGGTTTATGCCTTATGTGCAAGTTGGCGAAGAAATTGCTGTTACAGGAAATATAGTAAAACATCCAGATTACGGAGAACAACTAAAGGTTGAGATGTTTGAAAAGTTTATGCCAAAAGGTGTAAATGCTATCGAAAAGTATTTAGCATCGGGCATCTTAAAAGGTGTTGGGCCAGCAACAGCAAAACGTATTGTGTCACGCTTTGGCGAAGATTCTATAAACGTTATACGTAATCTTCCCGAAAAACTTACTGAAGTAAAAGGCATACATTTTGATAAAGCGATGGCTATAAGTAACACATTAAATGAGCAGTGGGACTTGTGGCAACTTGCATCATTTGTAGGTAATTACGGCATAGGTAATAAAAATGCATTAAAACTTTATAAAGAATTTGGAATTGATGCAGTTAATATGGTTAAGAGTAACCCATATATCGTTTTAGAACTATGTAATGGTGTAGAGTTTAAAACTATAGATAAAATGGCTATTGATGTAGGGTATGACTTAAATAGCGATACTCGTGCTGCCGCTGGCATTAAATATGCGTTAGGTGTTGCCTCAAGTGAGGGGCATACATATCTTCCTAAAGACGTACTTACTGAATATTTAATATCTTTTTTGAATATAGATGAAGACGCAATAACATCTGGAATAACACGTCTTGCTATGGATAATAAGATAACAATATACAACGAAAATAAAATATATTTATCGTCGCTTTATAATGCAGAAAAAAACATCGCAATAAAATTAAATAACATGAGCCAAATGAAAAACAAATATGATGTTGATACGATTGATGCAAATTTAGAAAACGGCATTACATTAAGCGAAGAACAGATAGATTGCATAAAAGAAGTGTTTAATAATCAAGTGTCAATCATTACTGGTGGACCGGGTACAGGTAAAACTACTATAGTAAAAGCAATTATAAAAATATTAGATGGTTTTGATGCAAAAGTTGTTTTATGTGCTCCAACAGGGCGTGCTGCCAAAAGGCTTACAGAAGCATCGGGTGTTGAAGCAAAAACAATACATAGATTACTTGAAATAAAGCATATAGATGATGATGACCGTAACGCGATAGCAGATATATCTGTTTCGCCAATAGAAGCAGATGTAGTAATAGTTGACGAAGTTTCTATGATAGATATATTGCTAATGAATAACTTACTTAAAGCAATTAGTAAATCTACTATGCTAATACTTGTAGGAGATGCTGACCAGTTGCCATCTGTAGGGCCAGGTAACGTACTTCGCGATTTAATTAATTCAAAAAAAATTGCATCTTGTGCACTTACAAAAATATTTAGGCAGGCAGAACAGAGTATGATAGTAGTTAATGCTCATAGCATTAACGAGGGTGAAATGCCAAGATTTAATGAAGAAAATACAGATAGTTTTTTAGTAAATGCTACAACTTATGAAGACATTACAAATAAATTACTCACACTATGTACAGAGCGTTTACCACAGTTTAAGAAGGATATAACACAGGATGAAATACAAGTAATAACCCCTATGAGAAAAGGAAATTTGGGGGCAAATAACTTAAATAAAGAGCTACAAAAAGTGTTAAATCCGTATGCACATAATAAGCCACAAATAACAATTGGAGGCAAAACGTTTAGAGTATTTGACCGTGTAATGCAAATAAAAAATAACTACGATATTGGTTGGGTGTCAGAACTTGAAGAAGGCGTAGGAATATTTAATGGAGATATGGGTCGCATTACAGACATAGATGAAGATTTTGAAATAATTCGAGTGGTTTTTGATGATGGGAAAGAAGTAGATTATGATAGTGTGCAAGCAGAGGAACTCGATTTAGCATATGCTACTACAGTACATAAAAGTCAAGGAAGTGAGTTTAAGGTAGTTGTTATACCTGTATTTATGGGTGGGCAGCGTCTTATGACAAGAAATTTATTATATACGGCAATGACAAGAGCACGTGAAATGCTCGTGTTTGTAGGAAATATCAGCAGTATAGAATATATGGTAAGAAACCTAAATAAAAAAGAAAGGTACTCGTCATTAGGTGATATGTTAAATGAACCATGATTATGAGTTTGGCAAATATTTGCAATTTGGCTGCGTTAAACTTCGCATCGAAAATCCTCAACATACAATTTGTATGCCTCCGGTTTTCTCGCTCGTTTGCCTTGCCAAATCATCAAATCTTTGCCAAACATAAAGTTCTATTCAATTTATTAAAAATAATTGTAGGGGCGAACTTTGTTCGCCCGTTAATATAAACGCTCACCTAAATAGCAATTTATCCAACTATTTCATACTTTCTACTAGTAAATCATACAAATTTATGGTAAAATAATCGTTAAAAGGAGGGATTGTCATGAAAATATACAATACTATGACAAAGACAAAAGAAGATTTCATACCAATTGATGGTAATAAGGTAAAGATGTATGCATGTGGAATTACGGTATATGATGATTGTCATATGGGGCACGCAAAACAAGCCATTGTATATGACGTGATTTCCCAATATTTAAGATTTAGGGGTTACGATGTTACATATGTTAGAAATTATACTGATGTTGACGACAAAATTATAAATCGTGCAAACGAACTTGGAATCAATGCACTAGACTATTCTGCTGAAAGAATTCATGAGGCAGAAAGAGTTTTGGGTGAACTTCGTGTTTGCCCTGCAGATATTAATCCAAAAGCATCAGAAAATATAGATAATATTATAAATTTTGTACAAGATCTTATTGAAAAAGGTCATGCATATGCTACAGAAAAGGGCGATGTATATTTCTCAGTAAAAAGTTTCCCTGGTTATGGCAAACTTTCAAAAAGAAATACAGATGAATTATTAAATGGTGTGAGAAAAGACGTAGAAGAAGGAAAAACTGATCCGCTAGATTTTGCTCTTTGGAAATCTGCTAAAGAAGGAGAAATATCTTGGGATTCTCCTTGGGGCAAGGGACGTCCTGGTTGGCATATTGAATGTTCTACAATGATAAGGGCTAACCTTGGTGAGTCTATAGATATTCATGGTGGCGGAAAAGATTTAGTATTCCCCCATCACGAAAACGAAATAGCGCAAAGTGAATCACTTACTGGCAAACCACTTGCAAAGTATTGGAGTCATAGTGGACTTATTACAATAAATGGGCAAAAAATGAGTAAATCTTTAGGTAATTCAAAAACAATTAAAGAGATGCTAGAAGTGTATAATCCTGAAGTTATTCGTTATACTATGCTTTCTAAACACTATTCTACTGATACTGATTTGAGTGATAAAGAATTTGCATTATCTGAAAAACAAATGTTTTACTTCTACAATACATTAAATGATATAAATAACTTTGTAAAAGCAAACTTAACTGATGAGAACGCCAAGATTGTCGAAGAGGAAAATTATAATGCCATTGAAACTAACTTTATTGAAGCAATGGATGACGATTTTAATACATCATTAGCTCTTGCTGGATTGTTTACCGCTTGCAAAAATGCGAATAATTTAATGAAAGATAAAAAATATGACGCAAATACTCGTGCAGTAACATTAAAGAAAATGGCAGAAAAAATTGTTACGTTATATTCTGTAATAGGGCTATTAAAGGAAGAACCAACCGTATTTATTGAAAATCTTAAATTAAAACACTTAAAACTAAAAAATATGACTGTTGAAGAAGTAGAAAACCTTATTAATAAACGTAGTGATGCAAAAGCAAATAAAGATTATGCTGTAGCAGATGCAATTAGAAATGAATTAGATACTAAAGGTATTATTCTTTTCGACAGCAAAGATGGTACAACATGGGGCATCAATGAATTATATAATATAGGGTAATTTTATGGGTGAACTTTGGTTCGCCCATTTTTTATATAGGAGGAGTATTATGATAAGACCTGCTGATATTTCGGATGCAAAAGCTATAGCGCATATTAGAGTAGATGGTTGGAAAACTACATATAAAGGAATGATGCCGGATAGCTTTTTATCAAAACTAAACTATGAGGAAGAAGAAGACCGAGATAAAAAAAGACTACTTGGAAATGATAATAATTTTACAAGCAAAATAGTTGTTTATGAAGAAAATAACGAAATACTAGGTTTTGCTTTTTATGGTAATGCAATAGATAGTAGTTATGATGGAGAAATACTTGCGTTATATGTAAAACCAGATATGAAAAGACATGGTATAGGCAATAAATTAGTAAATTACATAAAACAAGAATTAAAAAATAATGGAAAAACCAATATGATTATTTGGTGTTTAAAAGAAAACATAAATTCAATTAAGTTTTATGAAAAAATGGGCGGGAAGCCACTAGATACACGTAATATAAATATTGCTGGTACTAATTTGACTGAAGTGGGATTAGTATATGAATTATAAATAGACCGAAATAAATCGATCTATTTTTTCAATACAAACTTTAACTTATTTTACTTGTAATTTTTATGTAGAATGATATAATATTTTTGTAAAAGTATAAACTCTGGAGGAATATTATGTCGGATAAAAAATTATATGAACTAACTGAGCAGCAACAAGGAATGTGGTATACTGAAAAACTTTATCCTAATACAAGCATGGGTTCAATTACTGGTATAATAAAAATAAAGGATACTATTAATTTTGAAGTTTTAGAAAAAGCTATAAATAAATTTGTTGAAAAAAATGATGCAATGCGATTAATAATTACCGAAGAAAATGGTAATCCAATGCAATATGTATCTGACTTTAAGTATTCAAAACTAAAATTTATAGATTTTTCTAAAAAAGATACCAAAGATTTATATGAATGGGAAGAAAACGAAGCTAAAAAAGCATTTGATATACATAATTCTTTGCTTTTTGAATTTGTTATGTTCAAAGCAGCAAATGAGGGTGGTTTTGTAATTAGAGTACACCATATTATTTCTGATGCTTGGAGTTTGGTAAATCTTTCTAGTAAAGTTATCGAAAATTACATTAAAATGAAGAACAATGCATACGCTGAAGAAAATAATGCACCTTCATATATTGATTTCATAAATAGTGAAAAAGAATATTTAGCTTCAAAACGTTTTAATTTAGATAAGAAGTACTGGGAAGATAAACTTAGTATTTTTGAAGATATAACAACACTAAAAGAAAATAAATCTGACAATACAAGTATAAAATCAAAAAGAAAAACTTTTGTATTACCTGAAAAACTTTCAAATAAGATCCGGGAATTTTGCAAAGAGAAAAAGGTTTCAGAGTATACTTTATTTATTGCGGCAATTTCTATGTACATAAATAGAACGAGAAATAAAGAAGATATGTTCTTTGGAACATCTTTATTAAACCGTTCTACAAAGGCCGAAAAAGAAACAATGGGTATGTTTGTAAATGCTGCTGTTCCTGTACACGTTAAAGTAAATGGCGAAAGCAATTTCGATGATTTTATTGAATCTATTTCTAAAGAACTACTATCTACACTCAAACATCAAAAATATCCATACTCTGAAATGACTAAGTTTACTAAGAAAACTAAACTTTTCGATATCGTATTAAACTACCAAAATGCTAAACTTAATCACAAATTAGATTTAGATTACTTAACTCGTTGGGTTGTTAATGATTCACAAATAGAATCTTTAATAGTAAATGTAAACGATAGAGATGGCGAAGGTAATCTAATTATCGACTATGATTATTTAACTGATTTATTTTATGCTAAAGAAGTTGATTTCATACATCAACATATTATAAATATCTTGTGGCATGCACTTGATAACTGCAAGAAACCAATTGCAGATTTAGAAATGCTTTCTGAAGTTGAAAAAGACAAGATTTTGCATAAGTTTAATGATGACAACGCAACATATGACCACAATATAACTATTCATGAAATATTTGAAAAGCAAGTAGAAAAATATCCAAATAATATTGCCTTAACATTTGATGGCAAAAACATGACATATAAAGAGTTAAATGAAAAAGCAAATGCTCTTGCACATATTTTGCGTAAAAACGGCTTAAAACGTGAAGATATAGTTTGTATGATACTAGATAAATCGTTTAATACAATTATATCTATTTTGGCTATCTTAAAATCAGGCGGAGCATATTTACCAATTTTACCTGATTACCCAACTGAAAGAATAGATTTTATGCTTGCAGATAGTGGCTCCAAGTTTTTAATCACACAAAAAGAATATAAAGGCAAATATAAATTTGATGGACTGATTTTATGTGCTGATGATGAAAAAATTTATAACGAAGATAAAACAAATTTACCAAATGTAAATAAGCCAGAAGATTTGCTTTACATAATTTATACTTCTGGTTCAACAGGTAAGCCAAAAGGCGTTATGCTTGAGCATAGAAATGTTGTACGTCTTTTATATAATAGTGCGTTCCAATTTGATTTTAATGACAAAGATGTTTGGACTATGTTCCATTCATATTGCTTTGATTTCTCGGTTTGGGAAATGTACGGTGCATTATTATATGGTGGGCGCCTTGTTATAATACCTAAAGAAATCTCTCGTGATGTCCAAGAATTCTTAAAGGTACTTCGTAAAGAAAAAGTTACAATATTAAATCAAACACCAAACGTATTTTATAATTTAGTAAATGAAGAAGTTAAAGAAAAAAATGCTGATTTAGTTATTAGATATATTGTTTTTGGTGGAGAGGCATTAAAACCTACAATGCTAAAGCCATTTAGGGATAAATATCCAAAAACAAAACTAATCAATATGTATGGAATAACTGAAACAACAGTTCACGTTACTTTTAAGGATTTATCCGATGAAGATATCGCAAGTAGTAAGAGTAATATAGGTAAACCAATACCTACACTTAAAACTTACATCATGGACAAAAACTTAAAACTTTTACCTGTAAATACTCCAGGTGAAATTTGCGTAACTGGTGCTGGTGTTGCAAGAGGTTACTTAAATAGACCTGAACTAACAAAAGAAAAATTTGTTGTAAACCCTTATAATCCTACTGAGCGTATGTATCGTTCTGGAGATCTCGGAAGATACTATGCTGAAGGTGATATCGAATATTTAGGAAGAATAGACAATCAAGTAAAAATTCGTGGTTTTAGGGTTGAACTTGATGAAATTGAACGTACTATTCTTACTTTTGATGGTGCAAAAAATGCACTCGTAATGGCTAAAAAGGATAACAATGAAAAGAATTTCCTTTGTGCATATGTTGTAAAAACTAAAGATATTGATGTACAAAAATTAAGAGAACATTTAGCAAAAACTTTACCAGACTATATGGTACCGGCTTATTATGTATTTTTAGATGCGTTTCCGCTTACTGTAAATGGTAAAATAGATAGAAAAAATCTACCTGAACCAGAAGCAGTTGACAATACTATATATATTGCACCTGTAACTGAAACCGAGAAAATACTTGCAAGCACTTTTGCTGAGGTACTAAATAAAGAAAAAGTCGGAACAGATGATAATTTGTTCCACATTGGCGGCGATTCACTAACTGTTATTCAATTATTAACACGGCTATATAAATATAATTTCAAACTCACGGCAGCAGATTTTTATGAATATCCAACAATAAAATTACTAGCAAGCAAAATTGATGGCGAAGTAAAGAAAGAAAAGAAAGTATCTAGTAAAGAAGAAATTTTAAAACCATTGCCATACAAAGAAGTTAGTAAAATAGAACCTCAAAAATTATCTGGGAATGTGCTTTTAACTGGTGCCACTGGATTTTTAGGCTCACACATTTTAAAAGAATTACTTGATACTACAGATTCTACTATGTACTGTTTAATTCGTTCGAATAAAGAAAAATCTTCACTTGAAAGATTAAAAGATACAATGAAGTTCTATTTTAAGGACAAAATTAATTATAACAGAATTAAAGTATTAGATGGCGATATAACTGAAGACTATTTAGGATTATCCGAAAAAGAATATGACGAACTTGGCAAAGATATAAGGACAATAATACATACTGCAGCACTCGTTAAATACTATGGAGATTATAGTGACTTCGAAAGAATTAACGTTGGTGGTGTAGCAAATGTTATAAAACTTGCTAAAAAATATGACATCAAATTAAATCATATTTCTACAATTGGTATTTCTGGAAGTTACCTTGTTGACTGCGACAAAAAGGGCTTAATTCTTACTGAAAAAGACTTGTTTGTTGGTCAAAATTATAAAGAAAACGTATATGTACATAGTAAATTTGAAGCTGAAAAACTAATTATTCAAGAAGAAAAGAATGGACTTAAGGCAACCGTATTTAGAATGGGTAACTTGACTGGTCGAAATAGCGATGGTCAGTTCCAGAAAAATATGAATGATAATGCATTTAATAATATTATCAAAACTGTAGTATTACTAAAAACAGTGCCTGAAAGTTTAATGGATACTGATGTTGAATTTACACCTGTAGATTTGGCAGCAAAATCATTATTAAAAATTGCTGCTACTAAAGAATCTACTAATAGAATATTCCATATAACAAACTTCAAAGAAATTAAGTTTAATGTTGTAATGGAAATGCTAAAAAAGATGTCACTAAATTTAACAGTTCTTTCAAATGATGAATTTAAGAATTTTGTTACAAAAGTTTCTGAAAATAACGACAAGAATAAATACTTAGTAGGTATAATTCCAGACATGAGTAACTCAAAAGATTTGACTTATGATGTCCCTGTAAAAGTGCATTGTGAAATAACTGAAAGCTTCTTAAAACTTTTAGGATTTGAATGGCCTGATATTGACTACACATACGTAGAAAAAGTAATTAAACACTTACAAGATAGACATTTCTTTGAATAAATTATATTGAAAGGATGCGTAAATACATATGAAAAAACACAATTATTTAGCTAAAATAATTATGGTGTATAACATTATATTTATTGTTCTTGGTGTAGTATTCTACTTTGTATCACCAGAAATATTAAACTTCCCACCATATTCAATAAATAACGAATTTGAACGTTCTATGGATTCTGGTCTTAATTTTTACCAACAGTATCTTATAGGAATGCTTGCCCTAATGTTTATTGGTGACTTATTTGTTTACTTTAGTTTGCGTGGTATTGGTAAATATGCACAAGCAAATCCTGAAGAATTAGAAAAAATAAAAAGAAAATGTTTTACAATTCCTTATAGATTATATGTTATTCAAACATTGTTACCATTTATTATAGTAACTATATTACTTTACTTAACTGAAACAAAGCCAATTTTAATACTTAAAACAGTTGCATTAATATTCACATTCTCGACTTTAGTATCAGTAATATCTTATTTGTATTCAAAAAAAGTATTGAAACATTTATTGTTCTCGTTAAATAATTCAGAGGCATTCAAAAATAAATTACACTTTAATTTTAGAGCAAGAATTTTATTACAATTTTTACCACTTATAGTCGTAGCAATATTATTCCCATCAGTTGCTGGTTATTCTTCACTAAACCGTGAACGTGGTGAACTTATTTTCGAAGAATATCAATATTTGTTAAATGATAAATTACAAAACGAATATAAATCACTTAGTGAGTTGATGTTAGAATTAAAAGAAATTCCAATGAGAAATGAGCAAGATAGTATCTTCATTGTAGATATAAATAGAAAAGTTCATTATCCTGCTGATGAAGAATTAAGTGAATTCTTTATTAACTATGTATTCCAAGTATCAGACAAATTAGATGGTCACGTCTATGACTATTGGGGATCAGACACCGAAGGTATTGTTATAAAGAAGATATTTATAGATGGAATGGAATATTATGCGGGTGTTATTTATCCAGCATATTCATATTCTGGCTTAAAATTCTTACTTGTTAGTGTAATAGCAATTTTAACTGGTTGTATTTTGTTTTTACTATATTTTTCAAAAGATATTGCAACAGATATTTCTAATGTGTCAGAAATGTTGGCACTATTATCTACACAAGCCGAAATTGATTATGATAAAAAGATACCAGTTACATCAAACGATGAAATAGGAGACCTGATAGTCTCATTCAATAAAATACTCGACCTTGAAAAACACAACATAGCGACTATATCGCGTAACCAAGAAATAATGGTCGAACAAGAACGTTTGTCGTCACTTGGTCAATTAATTGGTGGTATTGCGCACAACCTAAAAACTCCTATCATGTCGATAGCAGGAGCAGTAGAAGGGCTTACAGATTTAATTAAAGAGTATGATGAATCAGTTGAAGATAAATCAGTAACACCACAAGATCATCATGAAATTGCGCACGACATGCAAGAGTGGGTTGATAAAATAAGACCATACTTAAGTTATATGACTGAAGTTATTGATACAGTTAAAGGTCAGGCCGTTTCAATGAATGCAACAACTATGACAAGCTTTAGTGCAAAAGAACTTATGTCTAGAACGCAGATTTTACTTCGTGATGAATTAAAACGTAGACATTGTACATTAAACTTGAAGTTTGAAGTCGATGAAAACAGTAATATAGCTGGAGAAATAAGTGCTATAGTTCAAGTCATTGATAACTTAATAATTAACGCTATGGACGCTTATAAAGGCGAACCTGGTACAATTGATATATTAGTCCATGAAGATGCCAAGAAGATATATATCGACGTTAAAGACTATGCTGGAGGAATTCCAAAACACGTTCAAGAACGTTTGTTTAAAGAGATGGTAACGTCAAAAGGTAAAAATGGTACTGGTCTTGGATTATATATGTCATATTCAACTATTAAAGGCAAATTTAATGGTGATATGCGTTACGAAACAAAAGAAGGAGAAGGTACAACATTCTTCATTGAATTAAATAAATATAAAGGATAAAAATCCAAATTGCGCAAAATGAAAAGGGGAGAACAGAAGTTCTCTCCTTTTTAATCATCTTTTTCTTCTTGTTCAAAATCAGCAAGAGGATTTTTATTTACTGCATCTTTTAATTGTTCTTTATTAGTATGCGTATAAATTTCTGTAGTTGCGACGCTTTCATGACCAAGAATTTCCTGCAAAGACCTTATATCAACATTACCATACTGATACATCAAAGTGGCAGCGGTATGACGAAGTTTATGGGGAGTTATTTTGTCAGTATCAAGACCGGCCTCAGCAAGGTATTTTTTGACTATATATTGAACGGCACGAGGACTGATACGCTTTTTTCGTTCACTTAAGAATAATGCATTTCTATCTTTAACACCTTCGCGTGGACGGACGCGCATATATTCGTTTAGGGCGGTTTTTGAGGCATGGTTAAGGTAAACGGTCCTCTCTTTATTGCCCTTGCCTATAACGGTCAATTTGTCGTCCTTGATTTGGTTAATATTTATTGAAATTAGCTCACTAAGCCGCAATCCGCAGTTTAAGAATAGGGTAATAATAGCATAGTCACGTTCCTTATTATCGCCATCAATGGCATTAAGTAGCTGTTTACTCTCATCAACGTTTAAGTATTTAGGTATACGTTTGCCAAGTTTCGGCGATTCAAGCTCTTTAGCAGGGTTTTGATCGAGTATTTTGGCTTTAACAGTAAGATAATTAAACAGTGAACGTATAGATGCAACTTTACGAGCCCTTGAAACAACTTTGTTGGATCTATCTAACTCTAAATAATTCATGTACGCATAAAGGTCGCTTAAATCGATTTTTTTCATAAATTCGATATCTATGTCATAAACTTCAATAGACTCGAAATTTGAGGAAACAGGAACGAGTCGAAAATGAAGTTTCAAAAACCTTAAAAAATTCCTGAGGTCATAATGATATTCACGAATAGTATTAGATGATTTGCCTTTAATAGTACTCATATAACTTAAGAAATCTTGTACGAATGCTGGAACGTCTGTATAATCGGTCATTTTGCGCCTCCTTCTATCGTTTTTCGCAAAATTTTTATTTTGCGCAATTAGGAATATACAAAAACAAGGATAAATTTACTACTACCACTACTGCTATCAATGAAAAAATATATTTTAGAAAGGATCGGTAATTATGCAAAAAATAAATTTTAAAATAATTTTTATATTTTCCTTACTTATAATTATCGGCTTTTGTATAGTTTTTTATTATATTGAACTTGCAAATACTATAATTATAACTAAGGATAATTATATAGAAATTTTGCGTAATTGTCACGATAACATCGATGATTTTGTTGGCAAAAAAATTGTTGTTTCAGGTTATGTCTACTTGCAAGACAATTTTAGTTTTAATCATTTTGTTATTGCCAAAAATTTAGTTGTAATGCCTGGAGGTGAACCATATGTTGTAGGTTTTTTATGTGAAAATTTGACTGACTACTCCTTCTACTCTAACGATACCATAAGAATTAAAGGAAAAATAGTTAAAGGAAACTTTAACGGTATTGATTACCCTATTATACAGTTTAAAAATTTTGAATTTGTGCCATATAAAACATGATTTAAAAGAAAAAAAGCGGATAGAATGCAAATTCTATCCACTCGGCAAAAGATTCATGAAAAATCTCGTCTATTAAACTGGATCCCGCAGCGTACGTTTGTGTGTGACCCGATGAAGTCGTTGAATATTATGTTGCAATGTCTACTGCATTTATCACACACGCCTTTTGGAAGTTCCTTCATCGAAACCAGCGCCTTGAAATACATGTTTACCGAATCGTCGTCTTGGTTTACGAACTTAAAATCGTGAGGGTCAATTACTCTGTTAAATATTGCACCAGAATAGTTACAAACAACATCTTTCTTACCCGCAATGTAGCTTAAGTACAGCTGATTTTTTCTGGTATCCTTAGCAATATTTACTCGTACACTTATTTCTTTATTACGCGGGCATACTAAATTGTTTACCGCTGAAAGTCGTTCTCCTGTCCACTCATGCCATTCGTTGCAAAAAGGACAAAGCCATTTTACTGGCCTTAGCTTTGATAGTTTTCTGAACATAATGTCTCCTTTTTTGTACATAGGTGTTTTATACGACCTTGGGTTTTAAGTTTGCCAATATGTTCATCAAAATGAACAGAATGAATTATATCACCAAAATATATTTATGTCAACTAAAGAAAAAGGGCGATTATTACTCGCCCCTGTACTACTCTTCTACTTCTTCTGCTTCTTTTACCTCTTCTACTTCAAATATATCTTTAATCATACCTCTCGTATAAATACCGCTTAGAATACTCTTTAATATAATAAGCACAATTGGTCCAACGATAAGACCAAATACGCCAATTAATTGTACACCAGTATACATCGCAATTAATGTAAGTAATGGATAAATTCCAATCTGACTTCCTACTATCTTTGGTTCTAATAACTGACGCATAACTGTTACAAACAAGTACATGATGATTAAATAAAATGCCATTTGATAATTACCTGTTATTAAACATACCAAAGCCCATGGTATTAAAACCGTTCCTGTTCCTAGTATTGGCAATGCATCAATGATTGCAATAACTATTGCTAAAATTAATGCATATTCAATTTTATATAATGTAAAGAATATGAATAATTCAAAACACGTGATAGACATCATTATAAGTTCTGCTTTTACATATCCGCCAAGTGCTGCAAATAAATCATTTATAACACTTGATAATTTGTCTAACCATTTCTTAGGCACATGATTTTCAAGTGATTCTCTAATATATTTATTATCTGAACTTATAAAGAATGTTGCTAAAAATGTAATAATTATATAAACAAGTACTTGTGGTAATGAAACAACAAAGTTATATATTCCCGTAACAAGTATATTTAAGAAATTAGAAAACGCAGTTAAAATTGTGCTGATTGCACTTGAAAACGAATTTTCTATAGTATCTATTACATCTTGCGATAAATCAAGACCTTTATAGAAAAACGTAAATCTGCTAATTAAGTCCATAATTGTGTTATATGCTTTTGGTACTAAATGCGATGATGATTGTGATAACGAAACAATTTCTCGTATTAGTGATGAGAAGAATAAATATCCGATACCACCAATTATTGTAATAAATAAAATTATACAAAGTATAACTGAAATTGCTTTAGGAAGCTTAAATTTCTTTACCAAAAATTCACTAGGTCTCTTTATTAATTTATAAATTATGTAAGCAATTAAAAATGGCATATAGAATATGGCAAGTTTAAATGCTAAATATACTCCTACAACGAATAATACTAAATATAAAAGCATCATCAATATTTTTTTATACGACAACTTTAATTTGTTTTCCACGTCATTCACCTCGTACACATTTTAACATATTGAATAGGAATATTAAAGTAGTTTTGGATAAAAAAATATACCTCCGAAGAGGTATATTTTAAGTTAATTACTTATTAACGCTTGCTTTTAATGCTTTACCAGCTTTGAATACAGGAGCATTCTTTGCAGGAATCTTGATTGTTTTCTTTGTTTGTGGGTTGATTCCTTCTCTTGCTTTTCTTGTTCTTACTTCAAAAGTACCGAAACCAACAAGACCTACTTTATCACCTTTCTTTAATCTCTCTGTAACTGTTGCAACGAATGCATTTAATGCACATTCTGAATCCTTCTTTGTTAAATTTGTTTTTTCTGCAATACTTGCGATTAATTCGGCTTTGTTCATCTTAAAATTACCTCCCTTAAAATTTTGTTAATTTCTAACTTCCATTGTATTTATCGGCAATCCATGGAAAACTTTATAGTATTTTACTAAAAAAATAAATTTTTCTCGTAAAATATTGTTGCCATAAATTTGGAAAATATTCAGGAAGTTTAGTTATTTTTTACAAACACCTTTAGCATTCGCACTTTTTTGCTTCCAACTCGCTTTTTTAGTGTCCTGCTCTGTGCTTCTTTCATTATATCTATTCAAAACGTATTTTTCAAGAGGTCTTTTTAATTTTGTTACAAAAATATCTTTTATTGAAATTTGTTCGACCAGAATTGTTAGCATATTTAAGCGATTACCACCATATACATCTGTAAAAATCTGATCCCCTACTACTGCTACTTCAGTATTATTTATATCCATTTCATTCATTGCTTGCACTAATCCTTTTTTTAATGGCTTTGCAGCATGAAAAACATATTTTAACGATAATTTATTTGCTATTTCATTTACTCGTTCTTTCGAATTATTAGATACTAGATATACTTTTATATCATTCTTCTTTGCAGTATCTATCCATTCTATAGTAGATTCACGAATGTTTTTATAATAGTCAATTAGTGTATTATCTATGTCTAGTATCATTCCTTTTATGCCTTTGTTTTTTAAGTTGTCAAAATTTATATCTTCTACTTTCTTAACATACATGTCTGGGAAAAAACGTTCTATCATTTTTAACATCCTTTCATTGTATTTAAAATTTTAATAAGTTCGCTACTATCTGTAATTGTTGATATTTTATTTCGCATTTCTGCAGCACCTGGCATATTTTTTATATATGCGAAAAGATTTTTCCTTATTTCACGAACCGCAGTATATTCGCCTTTATTCTCAATTAAAAGTTTTAAGTGGTAAATTGCTAAGTCTATTTTCTCGTCAAAATTAGGTCCAGTGTAAGTACCATCAGTTAAGTATGTGAGTATATTTTTGAAAATCCAAGGATTACCCATACTACCTCTTGCAATCATTATACCATCTACACCGGTATAATCAAACATATTTTTTGCTTCTTCCGGAGTTGTTATATCACCATTTCCAATAACAATAATGTTTACCGCTTCTTTTACTTTTTTTATAATATTTAAGTCACACTTACCCGTGTAACCTTGTTCTCTTGTTCTGCCATGAATTGTTATTTGCGGCAAACCGCATTGTTCTGCAATTTTTGCAAGTTCTACAGCGTTTATATTATTTTCGTCATATCCTTTTCTCATCTTTACTGTAACAGGTACTTTTGACGCCTTTACTACTTCTTTAATAATTTTTTCAGCAAGTGTTAAGTCTTTCATTAAGGCTGAGCCCTCGCCATTTTTAATAATTTTATTTGCAGGGCAACCCATATTTATATCTATTATATCTGCAGTTTCGCTTAATTGTTCAGCAGTTTTAGCCATAGTAAGTGGATCTGAACCAAAAATTTGTACACCAATAGGATGTTCTGCTTCATCTATTTCACACAAAGTCATTGTTTTCTTACTACCGTATGAAATTGCTTTAGAACTAACCATTTCGGTATACATCATACCAGCGCCAAAATCTTTACAAATTTTTCGATATGCTAAATCGGTAACACCTGCCATTGGTGCTAGAAATATATTATTTTTAGTTTCAACATTACCTATTTTCAATGGTTTTATGTACATAATTCACCTCACAAAACAAAAAAATACACGCAAGTTTTGCGTGCATTCTCTGGTAGCGGCAGTCGGAGTCGAACCAACGACACTTCGGGTATGAACCGAATGCTCTAGCCAACTGAGCTATGCCGCCGTAATCAAGTACCTTAATAGTATAACCATTTATAAGGAAATAGTCAAGTAGTTTTAGGAAAAAACATATAAATCACATAAACCACAAATATATAATAGTTGCAATTTGAGCAATTAAAATCATTGGCATACCATACACGAAGGTATTGTGCTGTGTTTTATGTCTAAAAAAATACATTCCCCATATTGAACCAATGCTACCGCCTATTAAAGCAATTGTAAATAGAGTTTTTTCCTTTGTACGCCACATACCATGTTGTGCTTTTGTTTTATCTATTCCCATACTTAAAAAGCCCACCAAATTTATTACGAATAAATATAATATTACCATTCCAATGTTATCAAGTATTAAATCACGTATTGCTTCTGCCATTTTTACTCCTCCTCATTTATAGATAGCACCATGTAACTTCCATAATCGTCACTAGATGGTGCATTACTTACTATTCGATGTTCTAATGTACTTACCTTATTAAAACCTCTTAGTTTGGCATATTCGAGTATTATTGAAAGTGCTTCCCTAGCATCTAAGTTTTTAGAATCTTTTTGCCTTAATTCTATTGTATCAAAATTATTTACTAATTTTAATGTTTCTTCATCATACATAGCAGTATCTTGGTAATTTTGATAATGTGAAAAATCCATAGAACCAAGTATTAATATGTTCTTCTCTTGAGACAAATTATATAATACTTCTGATACTTTTGCTATATCATTTGTAGTCATTCTTTTCGTAAATAACATAGTTGTTACAGGTGTATCAGGGAAATATTTTTTTATATACGGCATTAAAACCGATGCTGAATGGTCTTCTTCTACTATCTCATACTCTTCAATTACATTTTCAATTAAGCTATTCTTGATATATTCCTTTGTTTCAACGTCACCACGAACTACACCAAGCGTTGTATTAAAGTCTGCACTAGCAAGTAGCATTTTTCCTACTTTTGCTTTATGATTTATGCTAAGTAAAACTATAGAGTCATAATCATATTCTTTTGCAGTTTCAAGTGCAGATGCTGTCATATCCATTATACACTCGTTATGAGGAACTGTTATTGCAATTACTTTTCCTGGCACATCATATTTACTTGCTTTTGATAAGTTAGTTAAAAATAGTTTTTCATTATAATAGTTACAAGATAACATAATATTATTATGGTTATCTTTTACACTTTCGGAAGCACAACTAGTAAATATCAATAAAATGATAAAAATATATATAATTTTTTTCATAAATTCTCCTATAAAACAAGGGCGGGCCAGGAAATGTGAGACCCCAAATGTGGGCGGGCCAGGAGACCCGCCCCTACATTTGGCTGGTCGAAGTTTCGTCGTTTACGACCGACCCGCCCCTACATTAGTTGTGAAAGATTTAATTTCTATCGTTCATAAATTTCGTAACTACCTGCTGTTGAATAACCATGCGAATTATCTTCATAATTTTCTGCTACTGCACTATCTACATAATAACTACCTGGTAATAAGTTTCTTACCGTATATGTAATAGTTGCTTCGTTACTATTCTTATAGTTGTTCTTATATACTTCAAAGTATAACTTCTGCCCTTCCTTATTTAACAAATACCAATTATTTGATGAATAACTTGAACCATTAGTATGTGTAAATCTCATACCTGTTGGTACGACATCAGATATCAAATATCTTGCATTTTCAGAATTTGCTGGGAATTTAACGTTAATTGTTACTGTTACTTCGTCCCCAACATTTCTTCCACCTGAAATACTCTTTTTAATGCTTATCTTGTTTTCGTCTACAACGTCAGTTAAGTTTCCAAAGTAGAATGCTTTACATTTAACACCACTATGAGCCGTTACTTTGAAGCTATTTAAGTCATTTTCATTTAATACTAATCTATAAAATCTTTTGCCTGAAAAATCTACGTTTTCTTTTTCGCCGTTTAGTTTATATTCTAATGTACCTTTATGGTCTGTCTTAGGGTTAAATACCTTTAAGTAAGAAGCAAGGTCAAGAGCTGGAGTATACTTATCTGATTTATTATCTATAACATACCTTAAGAAATCTTTCATATCGGTATTATTACATTTAATTAATGCAATTAGTAAACTTGAAGTTGCTTCATAGTTTTCATCGTTATTACCAATTTGGATATAACGTGAACCACTGTTTCCTTTAACACTACCACTTAATAATTTTACATACCACTGCGTTGCTCCATTAATATCTCCAATGTATGCAAGACCAGATATTAAGTTTATATTATCTCTCATTGTAAATCCACTATTGTTAGTTAATAAATAATTTATATCATTTAATACTGGTTCTTTTAAGGCAGCAAGTCCAAAGTACGCTGCGCTTACTTCTTCACTTGTTGCATCTTTCTTAGCTAATATGTTATTGAAATAATATTTAGCTTCTTTTGCATCTAAATACTCAGGCGCAATAGCACATAATTTTGCTGTAAATAATACATCTGCATCTGCATATGAAAGTATTTGTGCACCACCAGTATAAGATTGTATATCATTAAATTCTTCTATTTCGTAAATATCTTCACCTGCAAATGTATTAAATCTTTCATAAACAAGATTTCTTGCTATTTTTTGGTCATTGGTTCTGCCCCAACTTGTTGCAAGTATTTTGCTTATGTTATCGTAATATAAACCGTTTTCTTCATTATAGAATGTTAAAGTTACAGGGAAACGTGCCGCTTCTATATCTAATGCTTTAGATAAATTTACATCACTTACTATAGGTATTTCATGTAATGACGAAAGTACTGTAATAGGTTTCTTTATACCATCTGTATAATTTCCAGCAGCCACTTTAACACTTACATCGTAAGTACCTTCAGGTAATTTCCCAAAATTAAATACTGCTATATCATTTTTATTTTTTGTTAATTCAATTTCTTGATCTTTACCATTACCACTGATTTTTGCAACATATTTTACATCATCAGGTACATTTTTCTTGTCACTACCAGCTATTCTTGCAGTAAATACAACATCATCATCTTTTGCATATTTTGTATTTATTACTTGGTTAACAAAGAATGGCAACCCGCAAGTTATATTTTTAGTAGCAGAACCTGCACGAATGTTGTCTGTAATACCAACAGCAGTTATTCTCCAAGAAGTTAAATTGTCTGGTAATTTAAATGATGCAGTTGTCTTTCCGTTACTACCAGTAGTTATGTTGATAAAGGCTGCAGTATCTGCAAAATCACTTCTATAACCTTCATCGCCACCTTCACCACCTGCTTCTGCAGTAGTGTAATTTCTTCTTATTACATTTGAAACATATTGAGTAACACTATGATAATCGTATGAATATAATCTAGATAAAACATATACTTCTTGATTTCTTATGGCAAATGCTGCTTCATCTACAACACTCATTATAAGTTTTGTTTTAGCATATTTCCCGCTTTTATCTTTTGCTTCTACTGTCATATTTACTGTATCTCCAGGATTATATGCTTCTTTATCAGTTGAAATTGTAATATCTAAACTTCTATCATTATATTCAAAATATACATGTCTATCACTTAATGCATAAACATTTTTACCATCAAAGTATGCTCCTGCTACTCCAATATCTGGAACATATTCTTCCTTAAAGGTAAATGAAATTTCATCTTTATTTGTAACTGCACTTTCTAGCAAAGTATCATTATATAATGTGTACAATATTTTGCCATCATTAGTAATACGATTACCTTTTTTATTAAGGAATAATTTTACTTCATCTTTTACAGAATATGTCCATTCATCATTTTCAGTACTTAATGAATAATAATCTCCATAATAGTAATCATCATCATCATAGTACGCTGAATCATATTTAAACCAATTATAAAGAGTTGTCTTACCTTTAAATCCATCTTTTAAGGTATATTCTAATTCTGCAGTATACCATACATTCTTTTCATCAGGATATGTAGTAGTAATTTTAGTTTCACCATTTACAGTAAACGGAATTGTATCAATGGTAGTTGTTTCAGTTCTATAATTATATTTTTTACGATTTACTCTATTAATATAGTCATAGTATTCTCCTGCTTCTTCTCTAATTGACTCATGTTTTATTACTTTTATAGTACCTGTTGCAGTTGATCCTGCACCTTTTAACTTATCGTAATTGCCATAAGTATATTCATCCCATTTTCCAAAATTGATACTATTAGTTGATAATGTAATTTCATTATTTACCCAATCTGCTTCAAACATATAGTTTGAAGGGAAAAATGTTGCATAGCACTCAGTCCATGCATTATTCTCGTCATCTCCAGTGGTACTAATCTCTTGCCATATAGTAGTTGGATGCCAAGAA
The DNA here is from genome assembly GCA_017450465.1 of Clostridia bacterium. Lineage (GTDB taxonomy): Bacteria > Bacillota > Clostridia > TANB77 > RGIG9151 > RGIG3495. Next base: position 40,726 of record JAFSUW010000003.1, read on the forward strand.
GTAGCCGGATATCTAAATGCACTATTTTGTAAAACTCTTGTTACTTCTTTTGTTCCAAATTTATCGAGTGTAACATCTTTACTTTCTCCATTAGAATATACACTCACTTCTAAACCATCTGCTGGAGTTCCATCATAAAAAGTGCCTGTTATAGTTGTTTTAGCTGTTTCTCCTTCTTTATAATATTTTTTATCAAATGAAGCACTTAAAATATATGTTGGTTTAGTATATTCTGTTATTTCAATAGATTTCATAAAAATCTCTTTATCATTTATCTTCATATCTATATCATAATAGTTAGAAACTATTTTTGAAAATTCAAAATTACCAACAAATGTTCCATCAGAGTTTATATTTACTTTTTGTGTAGCGATATCACTAAAGGCAATATCTACTGTTTTTGGAGCAACAGCACTACTCTTCTTTGGCAAAATTACTCCCCAAAAATTTATCTTATCGGTTGGTAAATATACTTCTCTATCAGTATAAAAATAAGTATAGTATAAGTCATTTAAGGTTTCTTCTTCTTTATCTTCTAAATAAATATATTCTGCAAAACGCTTACCATCAGTAGATGTTACATATAATGGTACACATTTCCCAGGTGTGTAATAAAAAATTGCAACACCATTTTCATTAGTTTTAGCACTCATAGTATCAAGCTTAACTGTAGCATTTGCAACAGGTGCTCCTGTTACACTATCATTACACCATATTACCGTACTACCTGAACCACTTTGAACATAAGTTACAATATCTGTGATTTGTAAACATAATTGCATATGTTGATTTTTTAACTTACCAACGCCTTCGCCAGTTTTTATATCTACCACATAATAACCTGCAGGTAGTGGCTCTGGGAATACAATCATTCTTGAATAATCATAATCACTTTCATTCTCATCAATAAGTTTAGTTTCGAAATGAAGTGCTGATTTCAAACCTTCAATTGATATTTTATCCGATACTTGTTCGATGTATTGTTCTGGCATACCCACATTATATACATCAACAAAAAATGTTTCGTTTCTCCAATCAGTATAGCTTGTACCACCTATATCTATAATAGGAGTTTCTTTTGTTGAATAAGAAATGTTGTCTTCATTTAATAAATATAACTGCGTTCCACTATTACCCGTATATTCTTTCGAAGTTGTAAATGAATATATATAATCTTTTCCAAGTTCAGTGCCATCTATTGCCTTATAGTTTGGCGAAATTGTTATTTCATACTTTGTAGAATACGTTAATGATTCAGAAGGTATAAAGCAAACCTTCTTACCTATTATTTCAAATTTACCATTTACTTTTGGTGAAATTGTAAAGAATCCTGACATATCTGTAGGAACTTTTGAAAAATACATCTCAATTCCTGTATTTATTGGCACACCAGTACGTTCATCTGCAGGCAAAGTTGATGTTACTTTGAAATCTGCTTTTGTTTGGAATGCCCAAGAAAGACCTGGTTCTTCTTCGGACTCAGTATATATATTATAAACTGTGTTATCTGCAAGTGCTACCTTTGGCTTTAAGTAATAATTTCCACTACCTTTTTTAGTGATATCAAAATCTACAGTAGGTGAAATTTTTATTACTTTTTCTAGTTCGTCTACTGGATAATCTTCATTAGAACTAATGTAAAACCCCGTACCTACATCAATACCAGCATTTGTATCGTTTTCTGCTACGACTGTAAATTTATAATTTTTTGCTACTTCTATAACATTGTTTACGTTTTTGAATAGTATTGTTGATACTGCAATCATGACTATTAGCACAACTACTCCTGCACCAATCAAAACTTTTTTCTTAAGATCCATTTTTTATCCTCCCCTTCAAGATTTATATCGGAAAAAATTATAGATTATTAATTACTCTTTTAAAATCTTCTCCACGGTCTTCAAACTTCTTGTATTGGTCCCATGAAGCACATGCAGGGCTAAGTAAAATTGTGTCCCCACTTGACGCATGATTATATGCAGCAGTAGTTGCTTCTTCTAGTGTCTCTACTACTATACAATCCATTTTTATATTATCTGCAAATTCTTTAATTCTTTCTTTAGTCTGGCCATAGCAAACTATTAATTTAGTATTTTTTAAGTAACTTACAAGCCCTTCAAATGAATGACCGCGGTCAAGTCCACCAAGTAATAAAATTGTAGGTGTGTTAAACGAACTAAGCGCGATTTGTGTAGATTTTATATTGGTTGCCTTAGAGTCATTGTAAAATGCGATGCCATTTTTAGTTGTTACATATTCAAGTCTATGCTCTACACCCTTAAACTCTTTTAAAACTTCGTTTATTACATCATTTGAAACGTTAAACTGCTTTACTACCATTATTGCACACATTATATTTTCATAGTTGTGATTGCCTTTTAATAAGATATCTTTTAATGCAATTACTTTTTCGCCTTTATAACATATATAACCGTCTTCTATATATGCATCCTTTTTACTTGATATTGAAAAATATTCTTTAGTAGAAGGAATTTTGTTATCATATTCCATAGAATCTTTATCATCAAAATTTAATATACCGATGTCATTTTTAGTATGTCTATTAAAAATCTTAACTTTTTGATTTTTATAATTTTCGTAAGTACCGAAATGATCAAGATGTACTTCACTTAAATTTGTAAGTACACTTATATCTGTTTTGAAATTAATAATATCATTTAATTGGTGCGAAGATATTTCTAATACCAGTGTATCTCCTTCTTTTACATTACCAATTAATGATGATACTGGATAACCAATATTACCGCCTAAAACAACAGGAAGACCTGCTCTTTTCATTATTTCATAAGTAATAGTTGTAGTAGTTGTTTTACCATTAGAACCTGTTATGCCGACTATTTTTACGTTATTAGGAAGTAAGCTATATGCCACTTCTACTTCGTTTGTAACTGGTATATTTAGCTTATTTGCTTTAATACAAACAATGTGATTTGGATGAACACCAGGATTTTTAATTACATAATCAAATGAATCATCTAGTAAATCTTCTGGTTTGTCTGTTAATACAAATTTAATTCCTAAACTTTCGAGTTCTTTTACATGATCTTCATCTTGTTCCTTAAAATCTGTAATTAAGATTTCATTATTGTAGTTATGAAGTAACTTTGCTGCTGCATAACCGCTCTTTGCCATACCAAGAATAAAAATCTTTTTGTTTTCAAACATAATTATCACCCTTTTAATAAATTTTGTTAAATTATAATTTTTCTTTTAACCTATACAAAATATTTAACGAATCAATTGGTGTAACTCCATTTAAGTCAAGTTTTTCTAATTCTGTTGCTATTGCTGCACCTTTATAATTAAATAAATCAACTTGACCAGAAACAAATGTATTTGTCTTCTTATTAATTTCTTTGGTATTTTTCTTATTAATGTCTGAATCTTCAAGTTGTTTTAATACTTCTTTTGCTCTATTTACAACAGCATATGGTACACCAGCTAACTTTGCTACATGGATACCATAACTACCATCTGCACCGCCACGAATTATCTTTCTAAGGAAAATTACGTCATCTCCCTTTTCTTTAACTGAAATACAATAATTTTTTACATTACTTATTTTATTCTCAAGCTCAGTAATTTCGTGATAATGAGTCGCAAAAAGTGTTCTTGCACCAATAGTTTCACTCATATATTCAATAACTGACCATGCGATACTTAAACCATCAAAAGTACTTGTCCCACGACCAATTTCATCAAGTATAACCAAACTTTTTTTAGTTGCATTATTTAATATATTTGCTACTTCAGTCATCTCAACCATAAAAGTAGATTGACCCATAGCAAGATCGTCTGATGCTCCAACCCTTGTAAAAATTCTATCTGTGATTCCTATATGTGCTGCTGTGGCAGGGACGAAACTTCCTATTTGAGACATAAGTGTAATAAGTGCAACCTGTCGCATATACGTAGATTTACCAGCCATATTTGGTCCAGTAATAATATTTATTGTATTATCTTCTAAATCAAGTACCGTATCATTTGGTATAAATTCGCCTTCAGCTAACATTTTTTCTACTACTGGATGTCTTCCATCAGTTATTTCTATCACATTACTATCATCAACAACTGGTTTTGCATAATTATTTTTTTCAGCCGTTTCTGTAAGCGATATAATCGCATCTAAATTTGCAACCGATGCTGCTGTTCTTTGTAAACGTTCAACCTGCTTTGCTATATATTCACGAATTTTTGTAAATTCCTCGTACTCAAGTAATATTACTTTCTCTTCAGCACCAAGGATTGTTTCTTCCATCTCTTTTAGTTCTGGAATAATATATCTTTCACCTGTGGTTAAGGTTTGTTTTCTAATATAATTTGCAGGTACTTGACTTAGGTTTGATTTAGTTACTTCTATATAGTAGCCAAACACTTTGTTAAAACTGATTTTTAAGTTCTTTATTCCTGTATTTTCACGTTCTCTTGCCTCTAATTCAGCAAGCCACGTTTTACCATTGTTACCTGCATTTTTAAGTTTATCTATTTCAGCATTATAGCCCTTTTTAATAATTCCGCCTTCTTTTACTGAAATAGGTGGTTCTTCTTCTATTGCCTTTTCAATTAAATCACGAACATCCGTAAGTAAGTCAAAATTATCAAGCAATTTATTTATGAATGCATCGTCTATCGTTTTTAATAGTTCTAAAAGGCCGGGTAATTGATTGAGCGAAAGCTTTAATGCAATTAAATCTCTAGCATTTGAACTGCCATACACAACTTTACCTGTAAGTCGTTCTATATCATATATTTTATTCAATTTTTCAATAATATCCGCCCTAAGTATAGGGTCTTTTTTTAGTGTTTCAATACAGTTTAATCGCTCATTTATTTTATTTACATCAATAAGTGGCATATCAACCCATGAACGAAGCATTCTTGCACCCATTGCTGTATTTGTATTGTCTAAAACCCAAAGAAGTGTTCCTTTTTTACTTTTATCACGCATTGTTTCAGTAATTTCAAGATTTCTTCTTGTAGATATATCAAGTGTCATGTATCTATCTGTACTATAAACTTGCAATTTATTAATATGCTCAAGATTAGATTTTTGAATTTCTTCTAAATATTTAAGTAAAATTCCTGTTGCAATATATCCGCTAGACATTTTTTCTTGTTCGATAAAATTATCGATATGTTGTTTTATTTTTGAAAGACAAATATCTCTGTTATATTCTTCTTCATTAAATTTTGAAATATAACTATTAAAACGTTTTTTAACTGCACTTATTTCAGCAGAATCAAAAAATGCCTCATTTACAACAATTTCAGATGGACTAAGTCTTGCTAGTTCATCAAGCATTGTAGATATTGCATTAACACCACTTAGCTCTGTACACATAAGTTCACCTGTTGTAACATCTGCAAAAGCAAATCCAATATAATTTGCTATTTTATATATTGAAACAATATAGTTATTTTTTCTTTCATCAAGCATAGCAGACTCTGTTACAGTACCAGGAGTTACTATTCTTGTAATTTCTCTTTTTACTAAACCTTTGGCTAGTTTTGGGTCTTCCATTTGCTCACAAATAGCTACTTTATAACCTTTTTTTATAAGACGAACAAGATAATTTTCAATTGCATGATAAGGAATACCGCACATAGGTGCACGTTCTTCTTGCCCACAATCTTTACCTGTTAATGTAAGTTCTAATTCTCTTGATACAGTAATTGCATCATCAAAAAACATTTCGTAAAAATCACCTAAACGAAACATAAGGATTGAGTCTTTATTTTCAGATTTTATTTTTAAGTATTGTTTCATCATCGGTGTAAACTCTGCCATAGTAAACTCCCTTTCTTTTGCTACATTATCTTCCTAAACCAATTTTTTGTTTCATTACTTCATATTTTTGCTTAAATAATTCAGTAGTTCTATCGCGTCCTTTATTAAGAATGTCTTCTATATAGTCACTACCTACAATTGTTTTATATCTTTCTTGAATACCTGAAAGTTCATTAACAACTACATCTGCTACTTCTTTTTTGAATGTTCCATAATTTGCTCCATCAAATTTCTTTTCAACCTCTTCAACAGTTTCGCCAGTTAAACTTATATAAATATTTATCAAATTTGATATCCCTGGCTTATTTTCTGGGTCAAATTTAATTAACATGTCACTATCAGTTGTTGCAGACATTATTTTTTTACGAACAAGATTTAAATCTTCTAACACACAAATAACGCCTTTTTTATTCTCTGCAGATTTACTCATCTTTACAGTAGGATTTTGTAAATCCATTATTTTAGTACCTTCTTTAGCAATAAGTGGCTCTGGCATTACAAAAGTATCACCATACTTTTTATTGAAACGTTCTGCTATATCACGTGCAAGCTCAACATGTTGCTTTTGGTCAATACCAACAGGCACATAATCTGTATCTACTCCTATGATATCTGCAGCCATAAGTACAGGATAAGTAAGTAGCCCAGATGTAAAATTAGTGTGCTTTAAGCTCTTATCCTTAAATTGCGTCATACGACTTAGTTCACCATAATATGTATTACATTCAAGTAACCATGAAACTGCTGGAATATATGGATTTTCCGACTGAATGTATATCGTATTTTTATCTGGATCAATACCACACGCAATGTATATAGCAATCAAGCTCTTTATATTCTCGCGAAGCTCATCCGGCTCCTGCGGAATTGTAATAGAATGAAGGTCTGCTACAAACAAAAATGAGTCATATTCATTTTGATAAACCTTCATCTGCCTGATTGCTCCTATATAATTTCCAAGTGTTATTACGCCAGTAGGTTGTAAACCTGTTAAAACTCTTTTCATAAAAACTCCTCATTTCAAAAATATTCTCAAGATATTTTATCATAAAAATAGTGATTGTTACAAGTTTTTTAAGAAATTTACTCATAAAAAAGAGACCTAATTAGGTCTCTTTTAATTTTAATTACCAAACGTATCTACACATTTTGAAGAAATTATCATTGCTTGTTCTCTTGTTGCTGTTCCAAGTACTCCAAACAAATTATTTCCCATACCTTTTATTATGTCTTTACCTGACATAAAGTATATTGCTCCTCTTGACCAACTTTGCATTAAATCATCATCTGCAAATTTTTCTACACTATCGAAATCTACAGATGTATCAATTCCAGCTTTTGTTAATGCGTTTTCTATCATTCTTGCCATTTGCTCACGAGTTATTTCAGCATCTGGTGTAAATGTTGTGGTGCTTGTTCCACTTGTAATACTTAAGTTAAATGCTTTTAATACTTCGATATCATCTGTATCTGTAAATGGGTTCTTTGCAACTGGTATAGCTTTTTGACCAGTTAATTTTTCATATAGTTTTACTGCTACATGTGCAAATTCTTTTCTTGTTATATTTTTGGTCATGTCTTCTCCGTCAAACAATTTTGGCATTATTCCTTGATTATTTGCATTTTTCAAAAACTCTACTGCCCAATCTGATGCATTACTCCAAGTTGCATTGCCATTATCTTTCGCTTCCTCTTCTTCGTTAACTTCTACATCTTTTATAATTTCCATTTCTTTTTCAAGTACTGGGAAAGTATATGAAATTGTTGCAGTATTTCCACCAAGTGTTATTTCTGCTGGTTCATGATTTACTGTAGCAGTTACCTTTTTAGAGAATTTATATCCATCTGCTAATTCTACTTTAGCAGTAAATACATAGCCAACACCTTCTTCAAAACGGCTATCTGTATCCCATTCACCTAGTGCTGGTGTTAATGCCTTTGTATTTGAAACGCTAAATGTTACATCTGGTGTTCCACCTATTTCAGGCATCGAAACATCAACTATAGAAACATCAGAAATTAAGTTGCTTGCTGCTTGTGCAAGTACATATACCGTATACCATGTTTCTCCACCTTCAGTTTTATAACCGTCATATGCAGCATCGCTTACAAAAGTAATTGCATCATCTGCTACATAGTATTTGCCTGACGAGAAACCAAGTTCTAAATCATATCTTTCTTCTGGCTCTACTGACATACTAAAGAAATCATCTAATGTTCCATTATCGTTATATAATGACCATTCTCCCTTTGGATTACGTTTTACAAAATAATAGTCATCTTCACCATACTTTTGAACTTTAATTTGCATATTGCTTGTTGCCTTACCTGCGACATTAGATTCAATTCCTTTAATGAAGTCTTCCATTGTCATTCCAGGTGCTAGTGCAGGCATATATACATCTGCATTTGCACTTTCATGTGCTACTATTCTGAATGTGCCTATTAATACGTTATCATCTGCAGAGCTTGTTCCTTTAGCAACTGCAGCACATGCCATAACTGCATTGTCTTTAAAATAATATCCATCGTTTGCTCTAGCTCTTGCTATTAAATAATACACTTCGTTATCTTCGTATTTTTCTAATGCATCTATCTTTTCGCCATCTATTTCATCCTTATGCCATTCATAGCTCATTATTTTAGCATAATCTTTATATTCATCTGTAACTTCCGGTATAGGAAGTTTTTCGCCACCTTTAGCTACTGGCACATTTATAACTAAACCATTTAATGCGATTCTGTCATTTTCTTCATCATATGAATATCCGCATGTTCTACATGTATATGTAGTAATATTTCCAAAATTATCTCCTCCGTCAAATATATGACGTTCTTCAATTATTTTCTCTCCACAAACTGAACATTGTTGATAGTGAATAGTTCCCTCAAAGTGTATTTCACTATCTTGATTATAACTATGGTCACATTCAAATTCGTACTCTTTTGAATAAATATATGCGTATTTACCATCATCAGAAACAGTAATTTTTTCAGGTGTTTTACCCATAATAACGAATTTTGTATTGTTAGTAAAACTATATCCATTACCGGCAGTTAAAGTTGCCATTGCTGAATATTTTCCTGCTAATGCTTCCTGTTCTTCAGTAAGTGCTACACCATTATGATACCAAGTTGTTTTTATATTTTTAATGCCTGTATCAGAACATTTTAAGGCATTTGCATCAAGAACCATACCATTTGCCATAGTGCCTAATATTTTAGCAGATGATATTTCTTTTGGATTATTAGCATTACGTTTTGTTCTTAACCAATTTGAATTGTTTTTATAGTTTACAACTATTGTAGCTACATCCTTTGTATTATATAAATGCTTTGCATCCCATTCATTACTTGGGAGTTCTTCACCATCTTTTGTAACCACATGAGTGTCAGGGCTTAATGCTTCGTAAGGGAAATGTATACTTCCTGGATCAGAAGCTGGATTATAATAACCTTCATATTTTTTCTCTGTTCCAACTACCCAACCGTTTAATCGTGAATATCTAACATTAATCGTTGGTATATTTAATACTCTTAAATGATTAGTTGAAAATACACCAGATTTTATTTTACCAGTTACTGAACCGCCATTATATGCATTTTTTGATAAAGCAAAAAGATCTGCATTACCTTTTGCTAAAAATTCACCATTATTTATGTTTAATACTCCCTCTGTTGCTCTTATTACTGCGGCTCTTGAATAATCTAATCTAACATCCATATCTTCTTCGTAAGGGTTCAAATCACTAAAACCTCTACCTAGAAAAATACCATCGTTAATAGTTACTTCACCGCCATCTAATGTAATACAATCACCATTTACTTGTTGCCAAGCATATCCATCAAAACGTGCTCCAATAGCCCAACCTAAAACACCAAATTGAAGGGCATAATCTAATTGATGATCATAGTTTTCAATATCCATTCCACCTGTTATCCAAATTTCTTTAGAGCGTCCTGCTTCTAATGTACCACCATTTACAGTTAATTTTCCGCCATCAACATGAATAACATTTCTGTATTTTACATCTTTATTTGAATAATCAAGACCATATCTACCTGGATGATCAATTCTACCATAGCAGAATAGTTTACCTGAATTATTACCGCTAGAATCGTTAACAATAAGTTCAGAACCTTCTTCAATTTTAATCATTGTAGTTTCAAATCCAGTTTCAGCATTTAATTCAACTGAATGCCCATTTAAATCAAGAGTTTTACGACCTTTGCCAAGTGTTATCCAATATGGACCAGTTTTCATCGTAGTTGTTGTATAGATGATATCTGATACAACTTTAATTGTAACATCTCCATCCATACTTAAATATTTTGTAAGTGATTGTGGTCCTGCAATTTCTTGATATTCCTCTTCAGCAAAAGCTGTAAAAGGTAGAACACAAAAAACTGCAACAATAAAGAGAACAAGTAACTTTCTCATTTTCATAAATAATCTCTCCCTTTTCTTATGTATTTTTATTAAACCAAAAATATTATATATTTTTGATTTCTTTATTTCAAGATTAATAACTTTTTTTATAAAAAAGCCAAACCTTTCGGCTTGGCTTAATTTTACTTCTTTAATCCATCTATTACTTGATTATTTGTCTTTAACAAAATTGTTCCTGGTTCAAATTGTTCACCATTATTTGTAACTCTTGCTCTATATGTTAAAACAGTTTTTGTTTCATTTGGACTCCATTTTGGATCATATGGATTCCAATAACTAATTGTAAGTTTTTGACCATTCTGACTTCTTAAGTATCCACAGAAACCAGTTCCATATAAATACTCTACAAATGTCATATTATTCGGAATAGCATCTTCAATTATTGCACTATATTTATTACCATCATCGTATAATTTCTTATTATCTATCGTAATTGATACTTCTACAATATCTCCTTCTTTAGCATTTGTATTACTATAAGTTTTTGAAATAATATATTTGTTCTTTGGAACAGTTGTAAAGTCTACTGGTTTATATTCTTCTAGCATCACACTTAAGTTATTGGTTATGCTATCTACAGCAATATCATTCTTACGAGCAAGTAAAACACGCTTAAATCCAATACCTTTTACTTCTACTTCTTCTATATTACCATTTACGTTTAATTTTAGTACACCCTTTTTGTAATTCTTAGAAACTGCATTTTGAACGTAATATAACTTAATAAAATCACTATGTTCAGGTAAACTTTCCTTTGCCATAAATGTTCTATATAAATCGTTTCTTTCATTTAAGTTTAACTTAATTGCAAGTATTGTTTTAAGTTCAAACTCTATTTCTTCTTTTTCAGTTATAGTGTTACTTACAATATCATAAATTTCTTTTGCATCATCATATGAACCCAAATCTGCAAAAGCAAGTGCTAAATATAATACTCTTTCTTTAGTGAATGCACCTTTATTCTTAAGCATTTCTTCTTTTGCTTCACGAAGTTCTTTAAGTGAAACATCATCTAAGTTTACTTTTGCCCAAAGTACTGCTTCATCTCCAAGGCGAACTTCTATCTTTTCTAGCACTTTTTCTTTTTCATAATCGGATATACGCACTGATTTTGTTCCTAACATACGAAGAGCAAGACGTGCATCATCAGAACTATTTTTTAGTACTTTAAACAGGCGTGTATTTGCATCATACATATATGATTTACTATAATCAAACTCGGTGCCGTTATATAAGTTACCTAGTATTCTTGATGCTTCTTTTGAAATAAGAGATGTGTCATTTCTTTCAGCATTAAATAAATATGATAATTCAAATATAGTTGGTAAAACTTCTTTTAAGTCAGTATTTACTAAATATAAATATCCTTTTGGTGAAACTATAGTAATTTTATCACCTGAATGCAAAATGATGTCTTTACGCATTGTAGCATCAAGTAAACTTTCTGTTACTTCTATCTCATCAATCAAAGTATCTTTTAAGCCATTACACGTGCCTGTTATTTTTATCTTATAAGTTCCCTTTTCTTTTATTGGCTTCTTTATCTTATATGATAAAACTTGTGCTACTTTTGCATTTACAGTGTCTTTTTCAAGAGTTTCATTGTTTTCGTTTAATATTTCTATATCAAATTTTACATCTTTACCACTATAAAGTTTTGAAAAACTCTTAATGTTAAATCCAAAGTTCTCTCCAACTAAATATCTATCTTTATGATTTACATTTACGAAGAAATCTTTACTTACTTTAATCTTCTTTTCGTCTTCTTTTACTTTATAGTCATCGGATATTGCTTGTACAGTAATTGTCCATTCTGTAATGTTGTCTGGAAGTTTAATCTTTATGGTTGCTTCGCCATTTTCATCTGTCACAACATTTTCAAAGAACGCAGTAACTCGTAAATCATCTCTTACTGTACTACCTTCACTACTACTTTCAGCCATATCCAATGCAGCTTCTTCCATTACAGCTCCAGCAGCAAAATTAACCGAATCTGTCAAATTCATAATTCCCATTTCTTTTGTCATCACACGCATACTATTGCTACTTGAATTTATTCTATATGCATTTTGAAGTGTACTAATCATATCTGTGTATACTGAACCATTAGCATCAATATATGCTGTATCAAGTGCCGATAAATTAATACCTGTTTTAACTCCCTTGCCATCAGATGTTGCTTTTATCTTTACAATCATTTCATCCTTTGGCTCATAAACTTCTTTATCTAGAGTAACGCTTAAATCGAGTGTTAATGCTTCTTCGCAAAGTGATATAGTTGGCGAATAAGGATACCACATATAATCATCAAAAGCAAACATTGAATAGTAAATGCCTACATTTGAAGTTGGCGAATATGTTTTTCTCGAGTCATATAATAATGTATATGTGCTAGCGTTTGCTCCCATTTCCTTAGTAAATGTAAAATGAGGAGCTTCACCTTTGTTGTGGTATATTTTATTTCCATCGGCAGATACAACTAGTGTATAGAAATCAAATTTTGAATAGTCATTAATACGTCTACCATGGTCATCTTTTAAGTAAAATTTAACTTCGTCACCAACTTTTAATTTGTCATTTCTTTCATAAGCAATTGCATAACTTAATTCATCATTTATAATTGGTGCTACATACTCTATTTCCTCATATTGTGTTGTAGAATTAACTGTTTTATATGAGTATGAATAAATACCACCATCATATCCAAGTGCAAGTTCTTTTCCTGTGTCTGTAATTAAATATGCCTTAAAAGTATAATAACAATTTTTATCCTTCTTATAATTTTCAAGTTTGTATGTGCCTTTACCATTTTTCATATCAACAATAAATGTTTTATTGTAACTAGGTTCAGCAACTTGGTCATATCTTACGACGTCTTCCATTTCTTTTGTATATTTATTATATCTTTGACCTGTAACGGTTCTTACAGTCTTATATGCACTCGCTACTACTTTAATTTTATCGTTTGCAGGTTTTGTACGGTCTAAGGATAAATATTCGTTGAATTCGAAGTGATATTTATTTTCATCAACTATAAACCTAGCACCACCATCTGCTGAATGTTTATATGGGTACACCGTAAACGTAAATGTTTCTTGCTCGCCATCTATGTACGAATTAAGTATTGTAACTCTTGCAGTCTCGGGACGTAAATTTGTCTTTTCTTTAGCAATTACAAGAGGTACTTTCACAACTGCGTTACCTGAAGCATCTGTTTTTACAGTTCCTTTTTGTGGCTTCATAGAATCATTATAGTAATACTTATTATTGATTTCATATTCAAAATCTAGGTCAGTAAGTGGTGTTCCATCATAAGTTGCAGCAGTAATGTTTATAACACCTTCTTCACCTGTTAAATAGCTTGTCTTTTCTGGTTTTATTTCTATTTGATACTGCTTTAATTCATAATTTCGTATGCTTATATATCTTGAATAAATTTGCTTATCACCAATATAAAGTCTTGCCTGTAAACTTCCCTCATCATTCACATCAGTAATTTCAAAATCTGTCTCAAATGTACCAACATCAGTTAGTGTAAGCGGTATTTCTTGCAAAACATCATCGTAATTTGAAATTATTTTTAATGTTGCATTATCTACTTTTACTTTACGATTTCTTGCATAACCCCAAAAATGAGCCGTTTCACCTACTTTATATGTATTTCTATCTACATATAGGTAACCATTGTTAAATCTACTAAGTGAAGTTAATGAATTTTCACCATTAAATTTACTATACACTTGATATGAAATGTCTACTATATAATGCTTGTTACCACCATCAAATTCTATATAATTAAATTCGTCTTCTAAATTTACTATCTTCCTAAACTCTTCAAGATAAAGCATACCATCGTTAGATGTTGTACCTAATTTTTGATTATTTAAGTACACATCAACACTATTATTGTTTCCATCTTTACCTTTGTAAAGGATCATGAAATTATCATCTGCAAGTGTTGAAACAGTGGCTACTGTGTTATTTATTTGGAACAAAGCTACCTCAGTATCATCATTTAATGTAAGTACTGCTAAATAGTAACCTTCTTCTTTTAAGGTTAAATTAGATTCAACAGAAATTTCATCTGAATAATAGTACCTTTTCGTTTTTTTGGCCTCAGCATACCTATTCATTATTTCAGACTTGATATCTTTTTTATAAACTTCATTATACGATTTTGTATCATATGTATTTGTCAAATTTTCGCCTAGATCTATTTCTTTCATAAGTTTTAAGAAATTTTCTTTAGTTTTTACGTTAAATATTTTTACTTCTGCTTTCTTTAAGGAAAGTTCTTTATCCATGTCTATATATAAATTAAGTGATAAATCTATTTTAGAAGTTGGAGTATAACGATTTAATAGTAATAAAGTGCCATAAACATCTTCTGATTTTTCGTTTGCTACTAAAAAGCTATATTTATAATCTTCTCTTAATTCATTGCCATCTACATCTTTTAGGCCTTTTTTTACAGTAACTGTATAAGTTTTTCCCATAGTAAAATTAGTATTATGTTCAAAACGATAATTATAAGTATAACTTTTTACCCATTTACCATTTACTTTTGGCTCTATTTCTACATATTTAGATAAATCTTCTACATTTACTTCTCCATTAAAACTGATTTCTGGTACTCCTTTTTCACCTAACACCTGATTATTATCTGGATATGTATAATCTACCTCAAAGATTCTCTCAGTTTGGAAAGCCCATCTTTTAGTTCCATCAGTCGTTTTTTCAATAACATTATAAACTTGATCTTCTTCTAAATCAGTTACTGGAGTAATTTTGTAGTTTTTACTATCTACTTTAGTTATTTCAATTTCAGTACGAGGTTTTAATGAAAATGTGTTATATACATATTCATCAGTAACATCCTTATCAAACTTTAAGTCAAAAGTAGTTTTAATAGGTATTTTACTATCTACCTCATCACTTGATACGATTTTTACATCACAAATTTTGTCAAATACTTCTTTCTCAGTAATATTGCTTGCAAGCTTAATTGCTGCTTTGCTTTCATTATTTGCTGCACAACCACACATAAGCATCATACAACATACAAATAAAAGAATCTTAAAATATCGCATTAGTATCCCCCTTTTCTTTATACATTAATAATACCTTTTTAAAATAAAATTTGCCACACAAAAAATAAAAAAATTTTAGTTGTCAGCGGGGACAGCTTGTCAGAAGGGACGGGGGCAACTGACCACTTTGCTTTACATAAATGTGGTCATTTGCCCCCGTCCCTATTGACAGAAAACACCGTTTTTGTTTTTTAAGTTGCATTTTTCACCATATTCTGTTAAAATTAATTTGGTAGACGTAACGTAGCAAGTATGAATGAGTTAAAAATTATTCAGGACGTAAGGCATAAATAGGAGGTATTTATTATGCCAGTTGTATTAAAAGTTGAAACCGGATGGATTCTCCCAACAGGAGAAAAAATCCTGCTCGGCAACAAGTATCACTCTGATATTGTCGCGTTATTTTTGACCGGGCTACTCGAAGTTGATCCTTCTTTGGGCCGATACTGCATAAACCAACTGAAAAATTACGCAAAGCAGTTTCCTGCCCTGGGGACTACCGACATCATCGAGGATTTCGCGGTCTTCCGTCTTCGATGGATCAAAATCGGCAACAATCGTGGATACAACAACAACATGACAATCACGATTGCTCGATACGATTTTTATGCCGAAACCATCAAGCGGTATCAGAACCAGGGTTATTTCGTAAATGTCGTAACCCCTCCGGCCGGTCACACCTATGAAGCAATCGAAGCACGCGAATATGAGAAACTCAACATCCAGGGGGTATTAAGCAAAGGAAATTTAAATTTAACACTTGACAACTAATAAAAAGGCACTTCCTATCAAAAGGGAGTGCCTTTTACATTGTATTTCCTAAAAACTCCATATACTGTTTTACTTTTTCATTATCAGGTGCATATATATTTAGTTTATCAAGTATATTTATCCATAATAAGTCCTGTTTTTCTACCAATTCTTCAAATAGCTTTATTGCACCGTCAACATTAAATCCACGTGGCTTTTCTAATTCTTTTTTAGTATGCTCCTCATTAAAGAAATCTGGATTACTAAAATATTTTTCTTTGGTTTCACCTTTTATAATTCTCTTTACTTGATTAAATGTTTCTTCATAGAAAGCTTTCTCAAAATGTGCCCCATTAAAATTATCCCAAAAATTTTCATCTACCATAAAATATTTAGATAAATCGACTACATATGGATTATATTTGTCTATAATATGCTGCTCAAGTTCCGTCAAAGTTTTGTTATATTTATCGTTTGAATGAAATGGCTTTTTATAGTCGTTAGGTATTAGAGCTATATCGCCATTTTTTGTTAAATAATAAGTACTAGAGCGAAATCTATTTAAGATAATATGATTACTATCATATTTTTGCATAATCTTTTCAAAAAACAAATCTACATATCCATACCATGCCCATTTTGGTAGTCCCATAAAATTCGCTAACTCAATTCCGTTTGCATATTTCTTACACAAAGCCGTATTAAAAAACTCATGTGCACATGTAGAGAACATTGTTTTACCATATATTGCGAAATCATTTTGCATGTCAAATAAATCCATAACTAAGTACTCAGCATCAGATTCAAGTAGCATCTTTACTGTATCTTTCGTTAAACATTGTTTTAATGACTTTAATCTTGTTTTATCCCAAAGTTCCTCTTCTTTTATTGTTTCTACTTCTTCACGAGAAAAAGGTGCCGAGGTCATTGCACAAACGATATTTTGCTTATCTAAAAAATAATCCATAGAAATATCTTTATCCGCAATATTATGCCCTGCTTTATCTCCGTCTAACATAGAAAGACGTGATATACACGAACCTAGTATATTTACTTTTGGCATGTTTTACCTCCTTAACCCGAATAACGAAAAGATGAGTGAAATTATAAAGTTATCATCAAGTAATTTATTATCCTCTTCTACTATTTCTTCTTCGACATAATCTTCTTTTAAAAAGTCAGTAACTCCAATCATTATACTATCTATAAAATCATATCGCATATCACTTGTAAGATATGAATCCATATTTTCTAAAAATTTTTTATCATCTTTGTTTGTTAAAAAACCGCATTCGATAAATATACTTGGGACGGTAGACCAATTAAGCCCTGTTAAATCATCTCTTTCGAATGTTTTTACTGTATGCTTTTTACTCATTTGTTTTTCAATTAAACTAGCAAGTTTTTTACTTGGCTCACAAATACTTTTTTCGCCAACATTTTTTTCTGAAGGTATAAGTAACCATATTCCTGCTGCTTTTTGGTTATCGGCTGCATTACAATGTATGTTAAGCACCAAATCTGCCTTATTACCCATTAATGCTCTTTCTTTATTACTTATGTTTACATCTTCTGTCTCACGAATCATTATAACCTTTGCACCTAGTGCTTCAAATTCTTCTTTTAAAATCTTTGAAACAGTTAAATTAATCTTTGATTCGCCATTAGCACCATATGTTACCTTTGCTTTTTTCTTATTTATCACTGGCGAAGAATCTTCAAGCTCAAGATTACCCTTCTTTTGATGCCCTGCATTTATGCAAATAGTTTTACCTTTATAGTATTTATAAAAATCTGTATGCGTATCTGCAATAAGTGCAAATGAATTTTGAAATATGAATATGGTAAATATAAATAAACAAATTATTTTTTTCATGAATTCTCCTTATTAAATTTATGTTTAGCGTGGAGCACAGCGTGCTCCGCTACAAGTTTGCGGATTTTTCTAATTTTATTTTTTTCCCCTATAAAAATAAATTTACTTTATTTCTGCAATAATATCCCTATACATCTGCTCCAAATTCTTACTAGGCATCCAACCAAGTCCTCTTAATTTTTCAGCAGACATCCTTGCTTGTTTTTCTGGAGCATATCCAAACTTATCTGCCACTTTATTTTCACAAATCACTTTTATATTACCCTCAGCAACTTTCTTAGCTACAAGGTTTGCCATCTCTTTTACACGCATTGTATTTTCTTCGTTTACTACATTATAAGTTTCGTTACTCTCTCCTTTAGTAAGTATAGTGAAAACTGCACTTACCATATCCTCAGATGCGCAGTAATTGCCCATTGACATGCCTGATGTATGTAAAACTATATCTTTTTTATCTACAACAGATTTAGCAATTTGCATGAAGATACGAGTATCATCTTTTCGTACACCTGTACCAAAAACTTGTGCAAGACGTGCTATTTTTACAGGCACCTCGTATTCTTGCCAATATAAATGACAATAATGTTCTGCAATACGTTTAGATAATGGATAGCAGCTCCTTATTGATGTTAAACTTATATTGCCTAATTCATTTTCGGTAAGTAAATCTTCACTTTTTTTATCTCCATATACTTCCCATGAAGAAACATATACCATAGATTTTATCTTCTTTTTCTTTGCAAGTTCTAAAATATTTTTAGTGCCGATTACTATTCCATCTGCTACTTCTACCGGTTTTTCAATCATTTCATTTGATCTAGTAATAGCAGCACAATGAATTATATAGTCTATTTTGTAAGAAATGTTACATAGCTCCTCCAAATTTGTCTTTACAAAAACAATTTTCTTATCATTGTACATCTTTTTCGCTTTAGTTAAATTTCTAACTGGAAGTATGATTTTTTTACAAACATCTTTTTTCAAAAAACTATTTACAAGTAGACTACCTATAAAACCAGTTCCACCGGTAATTAAGACATTTGAATTTTTATCCATATTACTCTTCCTTTCTCTTTTGTTTAATTATTTAATATTCTTGTGAAATCAGAATCTGAAATACTATAAAACTTAATCTTATCATTTATAGTCTTTTTATAATCTTTAAGCATATCTATAATTTCGTTATGCAGTATATTCATTTCTCCTACATCTAACGATGCCTTTAATGTACCTTCTGAATAATTTTTATCGCTTCTATATCCATCAAACCCTACAATGTCTATCTTTTCAGGAAGTATATCACGCATAAGTCGTAAAAACATTATCATAGAATTATCGTAATACTTCCAACCACGTTTTAAAATATCATTGTAGTTAATTATTATTTCGTCATTATCCCCTAAAGTTTTAATATTTGACGTGATTATTTTTTTCGAATTTTCAAATTTTTCTTTATACGTTTCCTTTGCATACTCGTATTTTACTTCATTCGTGAAGAATAAATAATCATAATTGTAATCAGGAATAATTGAATTTATACCAACTACTACCGGCTTTTCGGTATCTATTATTTTTTGAGTTTCAATGAGTTTTTCTTTTGCTGAACTACCAGGGAGCACTGCCAATATAGTTTTATTTGAAAGAGCATTTTTTAGTATTTCCTTACTAGGTAAATCATCTACTACTTTATTTTGATACTCAGCATAAACATTTTCTAGATTATCATAATCATAGTGTCTTCTAGTTTCCTTATCTAGCGCATCAAATATTATTTTTATATCTTTACTTGCTGTTCTATGAGTTTTAGTTAAATATGCCACATTATTTACATGGCATTCGTAAATACCTGAAATTAAATATGGTATCTGATAACCCCACTTAAAATTATCCATAAATGGAGTTATATACATATCTATTGCATCCATTATCATGTTCATATCATAATCAGTCGAGTATGCCTTATTTAAGTAATTTGCAATAAGTTCAAGTGGTGTATTTCCTGCGCCACGTCCCATTCCAGTTAAACTTCCATCCACTATAATTTCTCTATCCGTTTCATATAAGAAATCTACAAACTCCATAGAAAGCGCATAAGACAACTGCTGATTATTATGCGAATGAAAACCAAGTTTTATATCTTTATCAAGATAATTATTTAATACTTCAAGTATCCTAAATAAATCTTTTTTATACATAGCGCCAAAAGTATCTACAATTGAAAGTCCTTCTGGCTTTAATTTGTTCACTTTAAGAGCAAGTTCAATTAAATCAGTATCCGAATATCCAAGTGTGTTTGCTGCCTGTAAATAAACTTTATACCCTTTTTCTCTAATAGGAGTAACTAAACTTAAACCCTCATCTACTTTATCACATGGAAACACAATACGAATTGCATCTATAACACTCGTATCACACATTGGTAAATTATTCACGTCATATCGATTATAATCAATCATCGCTACATACGTCGTAAATTTACGTTTTGGCACTAATTTATATTGTTCTAAATCACTAGGCACATGATAATAAGTTGTACCTACTTTATGTTCAGGGTCTTTTAACCAACCGCATTCAATTATATCTACATTCGCATTTTGGAGCTTTTGAATAACACCTCCAATAGTTGTAGTACCAAATTCTCCATTTACTATATATGCACCATCACGCAAAGTACAATCAAGTAGATTAATCTTCTTCATATTGTGCTCCTTTCAAAACTTTGTTTACTTTTCCATCAACTTATACATAAACTCTGCCATTAAAAAATCATACTCATCATCAATATCTAGTGCTTCAAACTTATTTATTTCGCATAAATATGGCTTTGGTCCATAAACAAATCCCCAACGTGCCATATCAGCCGTTTTGGCAATGAAAAAGCCATTGGTTATCGTATGCCAATTAGGAAGTTTCTGACTTGGAACATGATGTTCGATTGAAAAATTTACTGGCCCTTTTTCATCGAACAAATATTCTTTTGTGAGCATTGCCGTCACAATTGAATCAGCATCAAGTTCCCCTGTTAATGTTTTTTTATATAAATTAATACCTTCATTAAACTTGTCTTCTTTAACTAAAGGACAAACACATGGTGCCCACATCATAGTGTCTGTATCTACTTCATTTTCGGCGACGAAACGCACTACTTCATTAAATGTTTTAGATTTTTCATCACAGTACTCATCTGGTCTTTTTTTAGGAATAACACCGTTCCTTTTGGCAATCTCAAGCATTTCATCACTATCTGATGATACTATAATTTTGCTTATTCCTTCTACTCTTTTTAATTGATTTATTTTTATTTCTAATAAACTGCTCCCCGCAAATGGTTTTATATTTTTATTTTTTACTCTAGTGCTACCGGCACGAACCGGTATAACTGCAGTTATCTCCATAATAGGCCTCCTTTACACATCATAAATCTTGGTTATTGGTATTATATTTAAGTCATTTCTTATTTTTAGCAAGTTTTCTTTTATATCATCAAATTCATCAATTATTGTGACTACCACAGTTTTTATTCTTGGATATTTTAATATGTCTTCGGGATTAATAACGTCTACATTCTTTAACTTTGGCATTGTAGAATGCAAATCAATAAATGCTCCTACTCTTTCAATGAAGCTATCATCAAAGAAAATTATTTTTGAAACTGTACCTACTCCGTAAATAAAAACCTTATCTTCATTTTCTAATATTGGTAAATCATTTACCTTCCCACAAAGCCATTTTACCAAACTATAATGCTGCCCTTGAAGCTTGTCCGTTACTTTATCATTTATAGTCGTATTATATAACCAACAATAGTATTTTTCCATTTTATCATAATACTCTTTTGCTTCATCAATACGTCCCATTTTGTATAAGTATGTAATAATCATATAAAAGGCACGAGTTTTATTATTAGACATATCAGAAACTTCTTTTACATAGTCCCTGCTAAGTGTTATTTCAAGATATTTTTTTAGCTCCTCCACCAATATATTTTTATCCTCAAAAGTATCATATGCTACAAATCCCCTAAATAAATGATATGCACCTATATCTTTCTTTTCAAAATTTCGTATATCATCAAAACGTCTTAAAGCATATAACGCATTTAAGTAGATACCTGCGTCAACATCATTTGCCATTAATGCATCTTTATTTTCCGCAATACACTCATCCCTATATACTCTTATATCTCGTATATATTCTTTCATTTTTTCATCAGATATTTCTTTGTTTTCTTGCATATATTTAATTTTGGCAACAATTTTATCTACATTTAGTTTTGCCTCTATATTATAATCAATAAGTATAAATACATTATAAACAAACTGATTTATAAATCTTTGCCTTATTACTTCATCCCAAGTAGCTTCATTATCTACTTTTATCTTTTCTTTATAATCTTTGTATAAACAGTCAACATACTTTGGAAATAAACCTTTTTTATAAAAGTTTTCGACTAAGTACTCTGTAACTTCAGTTATCTTATCTGCAACATTTTCTTTTTCAGCTAGTAAATAATGAAAATATTCATCACTACACTTTACTCCGTCTGGCAATATTTTTGCTACATCTTTATAATTTATTAGTGCACCAGAGCCCTCCATATGCGTACGGAGTTTATATGTTTTGTTTAGTCTTAAATCATAATTGTCCTCATCTTTAATGCCCTCTAATATAACAAGTCCTTTGTCACTTGCATATGCGCCAACAAATGCTGTTGTGTACATGCATATTACTGTATGCGATGATTCAATAAGTTCTTGTAAATCTTTATGTTCCGTAAGCATCGTTAAATTTTTAGGCAAGTTATTATTAGTTTCATTTTTTAATACATCAAATAAATGTAATCCATTTTTATGTGTAAATATTTTATCTGTTGGTAAAAATCTTGGCTTTATAACAAGTTCATAATCAGGAAATTTTTCGCAAATATTTAATAATGTTCTTGCAAGTTCCCTTTTACCTTCAGGGCCAAATGGGCGATGTCCACTATCTATAAATAAAAATCTTTTTAATTCTTTTGCATCTTTCTTTATATTATCGTACTTTGGCTCGCCGATGCCTATTTTGTGATTTGTAAAATATTCATCAAAATCTGACACCAAAGTTGGCAGTGACGGAGCAAAACAAAAATCTCCACGCCATTGTATCGTTTTATCTATTAAATATGACTGTGTAAAAATTGGCTTATGTGCCGTCATTACAATAGTATCAATTAAATAATATGCTGCAACAGTTGATGTTACTATTACATCTACTTCATCTATGTCTTTTTGTGTCAGCATACTTAGTGGTTTCATATCTATTTTCTCATCGAAAAAGCGCAGTACACTTTTATCAAAAAAGACAGCAAACAATTTGACTGTATGCCCGTTTCTTATATACGCATCAGCCATTTTAGATAAAGATATATTAGCTGCATCCTTTTCTGAAATCATTAATATCTTCATAACTTGCCCCCTGTTATTCGTCAAAGAAAGTTATAAACTTAAAATCTTTTTTTATATCACACATTTGATTATATATGCTATCTCTTAAATCTTTTCTAGCTATAGTACAAAAATATATGTTACTATCAAATTTATGTCCCATCCCATATATCTTCTTACCATAAATAGATAAACCATGCTTAAAAGCATTATTATCTATAATACCTTCTACTAAATCTAGTTTCCCTAAAGATTTCAAAATACAAATTAAAGTTTTAGTATTACTTCCCGCTCCAATAAGAACAAATTTGTTATCATTAATCTTTTCAAGTATGCGTTTTGTCAAAATAACAACCGAATAGAAATAATGATTATGAAATATATTTGATACATTTTCATAATGAACAGTAGGATTTTTAAGTACATCTAATGCTGCATACCACTCATTAATATCTGGATTAAATTTATGCTTTAATTCAAGCATATCTGTGCCTTCACCTATAAGCATAGGGTTTAATATCGGCACAAAAACATTTGCACCAAAATTTTGATCAAATACTACATCTTTTAATAAATTTACTTCACTAAGTTCTGGATAACAAAACATTCTATTCATAATTCTACATACATCAATATTTGAATTATCCCAATTACTTAGCATAGGTTTCTTCTTTTTATACGCCAAATACACTTTTTGAAATTCAAGTATACCTTCTTGAATTTTATTCATAACATCGATTTGCCATTTTGGATATTTTATATCTAATGTAATTGGTACAACCTTATCTTTTTTTCGCTCATACCGTACTGTAGTTCCATCAAGTGAAAATAAAAACATTTCTATTAAATTTATATATACTTCACTTACTTCCCTTGAAAACGAACCATAGTTACCTATAAACCCTCTTATATCACAGCCACTTATTGTATTATTTGCAACGTACGGGTCTGAAAAGGCAAAAAGATTAATAACATTTCCTTCTTTTTTTGCCACTTTAAAAATCTTATGCATTGTGCTTGGAACACTTCCGCGCCAGCCAATATCTACAGTTATGGATTTTTGATTAAGCCCCATCTGTTCAAAATAATCTATTATATTTTTTGAATGTCCAGCACTTTTATTTTTTATTGATTTTATAACATCTGCGCTTATAAAATAATTGTACAATTCATAAAGGTAACCTGAATTAATTATTTGTTCTGAAGTATAGTCTAAAATTTCTGGATATTTTTCTTTAACTTCTTCTTCGAGATCTAAAATCTCAGCTATTTTTCTTAAGGTTAAATTTGGTGTTATTAACATATTTTTTATGTCGTCACGTGTTATATACTCAAGCGTAGAGGTTTGTAGTGATAACCTCGACAAATAAAGTGGTTCTATCGAATAATTTAAGCCACGCGCACTTTGAACATTTTTGAGGAGCTTAGTTAAGAACATCCCCTCACGCATAATAGGCCTTATAACACTAATGTTATTTTCTTGTGCAATATCAAGCACCCATTCTGAAAACAAGGTGAAAAATGGACCTATAACCATTGCGCCCATATCAAAATATTCTCTATCTTTTTCATCTTCGTATGGATTATGGCTAGTTGCAAGAAGTCTTAATGGAAATAGCTGCTGACCTTGAAAACTGTATGCCATTTCTTCCATTCTAAGATATGGATACTTAAAACTAGATTCAGTAATTAGCGTATAATAAAAACTATCGATATTTAATGCATTTGCGGCCCCTATATCACCATATATATCTGAACCAACATGGAATAATTCATTACTTTTTATATTTAGTTTATCAAAAACAATCTTAAAAAGCCCACCATTTCTTTTTAATGCATTATACTCACATGAAATAAATATATCAGTAAAAAGATTAATGTCTATGTTATTAGCTTTTAGTATCGTTTCAATTTGACTTTTGCTTAAATATATATCTGCAATAAGTATTACTTTAAGTTTTAATTTTTCTTTTATATATTTTATCGTTTCGTAAATATCATCATTCAAAAAGCATACTTCTTTTTCGCATTCAACTTCTAAATTCATTAATTTATCAGCATTCTTTTTGTAAGCGCTAGGAAGCATTTTATAAATCTCTGGCAAAGTTATTTCTACTGCCTCAACATCTACATTTTTTTTATTTACTCTAGCGACTTTTTCAGCAATTATTCTAGAATTTTTCCAATCGTACTTATTTGTATACTTAGGAAATAATTCCGGATTCATATCATACATTTTTAAAAACACAAAAGACGGATTTGCTGCCGCTCTTAATATTAATGTATTTATGAGTTCGAAACTTACCACTTTTATTTCTTTATTATTTTGTATTTTCTCTATTAAATCGCTTAACATAAAAATCCTCCGTGAATACAAAAATTACTTATTAAAAAAACTGATATATTTGATATTAGAACCTTTTGCCTCAACAATTTGTTTATATAAACTATCACTTGCGGTCCTACTGCTTATTGGGCAAAAATATGTATTTAATTCATAATCATGTTCAACTGCGTTTACTTCTATTCCATACATACGAACACCGTGAAGATTTTCATCATTATCTACAATACCATAAACCATGTCTAATTTTTCCATAGATTTTAATAAGCTAAGCACCATTTTGGTATTAGCACCAGCAGTTACTAATATAAACTTATTATCTCCTACTTCGCGTAGCATACGTTTTACTAACATTACCACTGAATAATACGCATATCTATGTATATTTTGTGCCTTTATTTCATAGTAGAATGTTGGATTTTTTAATACATTTAGTCCAGAATACCACTCTGGCCTTGTTGTCCTTGCTCTTGAATAAAACTCATTTATATCAACATCTTTTACTTTATCTATCGCTTCATCACTTATAAGTGGCATAAGCATATTTGAACCATAGTTTTGATCAAACTGTACATCTTTTAATCTCTTTACTTCATTAAGTTCAGGGAAACAGAAAAGACGATTTAATATATTACATACTTCAATGTTATTGTTCTTCCAATTACGCAAATGTGGTTTTTTATTTGCAAGTTTTAAGAATTCATTTTGGAATGAAAGTATACCTTCTTGAAGTTTCTTTATGCCGTCGATTTGCCACTGTGGATATTCAATTTTTAATGTTTTTGGTACTACCTTACCATCTTCATACTTATATCCTACAGTTGTACCTTCTTCGGCAAGTAAAAACATTTCCATTAAATATACATACACGTCTCCGATAAGCTTTTTATCTGCGCCATAATTGCCAATAAACCCTCTTACATCGCCGCCACCTATTGTGTTTATAGCAACATCTGGGTGCGCAAAACACATTAAAGTTATTAAATCAAGGTCCTTAAACATCTTTGCAAGTGACGTTGGGATAGTAGCTTTCCAACCAATATCTACTAATATGGCTTTTGATGTTATTCCAGCATCTTTAAAATAATCTTTAATTATCTTAGAATCCCCTTTATTTTTTGTTCTAATAAGGTCTATAATTTCTTTACTTGTAAGAAATTCTTCAACTTCATCAAAAACTTTTTTACCGTTTATGTTTAATGTCCTAATTTCCTCTACTTTATATGAAATAATGTCTTTAAGTTTATCTCCAACCTCTTCTTCAATGTTTAATGTTTTTAAAATTGATTTAATTGTTAAACCGGTAGTAATTAACATGTTTTTTATTGTCGGTGGCTCTATATACTCTAAAGCCGAAGTTTGCATTGCATATCTTGAAATATATAATGGTTCTACCGAATAATTAAGCCCTCTTGCCTCAGCTGCATTCCTAATCATTTTGGTTAAAAACATTCCTTCGCGCATTAAAGGTCTTATTACAGAGATATTATTTTTTATCGCATTATCTATTACCCATTCTGAAAACATAGTAAAGAATGGTCCTACTATCATAGCACCTATATCAAAAAATTCTTTATCTCTTTTATCCGTGTAAGGGTTTTTACTAGCACCAAGTAACCTTATTGGGCATATGGGCTGTGCTATTAAATCATATGCCATTTCTTCCATCGTAAAGAATGGAAATCTAGCATTTCCCTCACTTATAAAGTTATAGTAAAAATTCGGAATATTATGCTTGTTCGCAATTCCTATGTCACTATAGATGTTATCACCAACATGAAACATTTCTTCATTTTTTATTCCCATAGTTTTAGCTACTAAATCATATAAAGCGCCATCTCTTTTTGAAGTATCATAATCTACAGAAATAAATATTTGTTCAAATAAACTTAAATCTACGCCGTTATATTCTAGTATTTCTCCAATTATTTTGCCGCCAAGGTACATATCTGATGTAAGTATTACTTTTAAGTTTAGCACGTTTTTAATGTATTTTATTGTCTCATACATTTCATCATTTACAAAACATGTTTCTTTTTCACATTCGATTTCAAGTTTCATTAATTCGTCAGCGTTTTTAGCGTATGCAGTTGGAAGCGTCTCATAAATTTCTTTTAAGCTAATCTCTATAAAATCTGCTTTTACATAGAATTTTTTATTTTGCCTTGCTATTCTTTCGGCCATCATTCTGGCATTTTTCCAGTCATCTTTATTGGTGTACTCTGGGAATAAATCTGGTCTTTTTTCATACATCCTAACAAACACATATGGTGGTATAGTAACTGTCCTAAATAATAATGTGTCAAAAATATCAAAACTTACTACTTTAATTTGCCCATTTTCTTTTATTTTATCTATTATATCTTTTACCATAAAAGTTACCCCCAATAACTATTTTGCCGTCATATCATATATCTTTTTGCCTACCGTTTCAGTATGTAAATTAGTATATTTTTCATTATCTGTTTCATCATACTTCGGTATATACTTACAAAAATCTTTCAAATTAAAATTATATAACTCGTTTGAAGCCATTAAAGTTGGTGCCCTATTAAATAAATAGTCCCTCTTAAAGCCCCCTATATTTTCATTAAACTTTATTTCCAATTTTTCAGTTTTATGAGTATCCTTATTGTACTTAAAATAATTGTTTTCATTTTGTGAATAATCGTTTTCGCTAGCAGTTTTTCTTATTAAATAAATATCTTTATCTGAATTAAAGTAATAACCTATTCTATCATCAAAGTTTAATAAAAAGCCCTCTTCTGTTTCTAGTTTTAATGTATCTGTATTTACCTTTAACACCATGTTTGTAAAAGACGGCATCGCATAAACGTAACCATCACGATAAAATTCATAGTGAAAAAGTAATGCATCTGTCACTTTTAGTTCTGGCGGGAAAGATTTTATTGTAAACACTTGGTTTTTATTTTTATCCCATCTAACTATTGGATAATCTTTGTGTGAAGGAAATAGCCAGATATATTTCTTTTCATCCATGCATATTCCCCAAGAACCACAAAACTCTTCTAGCGGTAATTTATGAATAACCATTTTACAAGTATCCATATTAAACTCTAATATATTACCAGAGCATACTGATGACGCATAAAAAGTATTGCCATCAACTGCCACTTGCTTTCTAAACATTAATCTTTCATTACTTTTTATTGGGTAATAATCTAACTTATATGTTTTTATATCTAACTTTAACACGTATGGCACTAACGCGCCAATAAAAAATACATAATTCTTATATGCTACGACATCTCCAAATTTATACTCCATTGACGCTTTAGTTAAAGAAATTTTATCAAAAGGTATGACATCTATTTTTTTAGTTTCTACATCAAACACAGCAATATTATTTGCGGTATTTGGTGCAAATATAACCTTGTTACCACAAGAAACTGCCGAAAAATATAATCTGTTTTTTAATATGTCTTCTTGTGGAAAAAGACCTATATATCTTGAGTTTCCGGTTGTTAAGTCTAATTTGAAGAGTCCATTAAAGTCTGCTGCTGCAAAGTACGCTGTATTTTCATCTACAACTGCCACTGCTTCCGGATGTAAAAAATAGTTTCCATTATCTATTTCATCAAGTATCATTTAATTATCTCCCTTTATTATTATTTCCCTATTAGTAAAAACATCAAAATTTGTTATAGGAAAATCAATTTTGGTATCTATCGTAACAAGCTTATGTAGTGCATAATTTATTGCTTTTTTATCTATATAAAAATCATCTTTGCCTACTAACCTTTTTATAAATTCTTCTACACCATTTTGAATTTCACATATATCATTATTAATCGTATTTGTATCATCAAAAACAATATTTTCGTTTGAATCTATAAACTTAAGCGATGGCTTTGGTTCTTTGATTAGTGGCTCAAGTAGAAAATAATTATCACATTCATAATCAGGCAAATTTTCATTCACAAAGCCATTGATAACAAGATTTTCTTTTCTTTTATCATATGTATCTATCTTTTGAAAATAGATACCTTTTAATGTAACACCCAATATTTTTTCTAAACACATCTGAACTGTACCTGTAGAAACAAAATCAAATATACATGTGTTATTTGTTATATTAAACTTGCTCAAATACTTTTTATAGTTTTCTCTTAATGCTCTTGCTTTTGCTAAAACTAATTCATTTGTGCAATCTGCCCCTTTTAAGTAAAACCTTTTTTCTAGCATCTCACTTTCTTTGCCGTGAAAAGGAAAACTTTTTACATACTCAATGTCTTTTTCGTTTTCAATACTACACATTAACGCAAAATTTCTAGATGTGTATACATATTCTGACTTTGGTAAATTTATTTTTTTTGCAATTTCGTCATATATTTTTTTCATCAAAAAGCCGTCACGCGATATAAATAAAACTTTATCTGCGTTTTTCACTTTATCTATAAACCACATTGTAAAACCTGTAAGTAGAGGAGCTAAGTTTTTATATCCAAAATCAAAAAACTTATTTTTTAATATACATTCCTCTACTTCTCTTTTTACAATGTTATTTTTATCATATTCTATATCAAAATCACTTTTTATAATTTCATCATTTACTTTACCACTTAAACTATATATATCTATCTTGTTTTCTCTACAAAACTTGGCGATATTCCTATATATAATTTTTTCGGAAGCACACCTTGCGACTATTAATATTGCTATATTTTGGCCTTTTAGACTATCTAATGATAAAATCGGTTTACCATAAATTTCTCCGGACGATTTATAACCATCTAAGAGCCCAACAATCTTGTCTGGATACTCTTCTATTATTTTTTTAGTCATCTCGCTAAGTCCATATATAACAAGAGGCGTATTAAGTTTTATAAAATTATCACTAAATTTTTCTAATACATTATCCATTTCTAATCTCCATGTTTGCTATTAATAGTGGCTTTCCTATTTTTAAGTAAAGTACTGCAACAGAGCTATTATCTCCATAATAGGCATCGCTTATTGATATTGCTCTATACATATCACTAGAATCGTCAAAAATGCCCCAATTTTCTTCTTTATACTCTTTTACTATGTTCTTATACTCTTCTAAAAGATTAGGGCGCATTGACGCGAGTGTTGACTCAATTAGCGGATGAGGTCGCCAAAGTAATGCTATATCGTCTTTTATGCTCTTAAAATACTTTAGCGTGTCTTTTAACTTTTCTATTTTCACTTCATTAAAGTTTAAGAACATACTTATAGTAGTATTAAAGAAAACTACTTTTTTGTCTGTTCCATCAGCTTTTTTTATTATCTTTTTCCATTCATCAGATATTTCATAGTCTTCTTTTTTTATTTCAAACACCTTATCTATTTTAGGCGAACCAAGGCCTAGAAGTTTATTATCAATTATCTTTCTATTTTCTTCAGTATCCCCAAAATATTCAAGCAAAATTTTAGTATAAAATGCTTTCATTTCTTCGGATTGCAATATAACTCTATCAGAATTTACCACACCTGGAGTTAAAACAAATGTCTTTTTGTTTGCTACCATTTGGGCATTATTATAATCTATCTCTTCAGAAATAAAATATGGTACATAAACTAACATATTAGTATATTTTTTTAACTCAGTTGAATAATATTTCGGTGCAACAGTTGTTACATAGTTTATGTCATCATATGGGTTATGTATATATATAACATCTGGTGTCCTTTGCTCTAGTGAGTAATTGTTATAATGTGTAATAGGCACATAACTTGGAAATGCTTTACCATCATAATGCATTTTGCCTAAAGTTCCATCTTTATTTTTATCATAATAAGGAATTGGCACAACAAAAACATCACAAGTGTCGTCAGTAACCGCTGCTTTCCATATACTTTCCAAAGAATCCCACATAGATGCTTCATAAGGCATAAATACAACTTCTTTACGTACCTTTATATCATTTACAAAATGTTCTTTGGCAACTATAAATTTTGCTTTTAGATCTTTTATTAAATCTTCTTCAGTTTCGCCTATTTCATTATAGACTTTATATGCCTCATTACAGTAATCTTTAAAATACTGTATAATATTGCAATCATTTCCTTCAAATGACTGCAAAGTATTTATAATAGAGACTGTAGCATTTTGGCATTCTGGAAGTATCGATTTAGCACTTGCTATTTGTCCATTATTCACATAAGTTTCTACTATATTATTCGCTTCTTCTACTGTATTTAGTATTTCCATTATATTTTGCTTTTGTGCTTCTCTCATATGCTTTTCCTTCCTGATTATAAGCCAAATATTTGTTGATTTTCTATTGCTTCATATAAAGCTCTATACACATAGTAATCTGCTGGTTCAGTAATTTTTAAGTTATTTCTCGTACTTAAAACTGTATGCATTGGTACTCTATATGTACTACATAAATGAGCAGAGTCAATAGAACGTATACCTTTTTCGTGTGCTTGTTCATAAATCTTAAGGATATCATTAAACTTAAAAGATTGAGGTGCCTTTGCTGTATACATATTTGCACGAAGTGGTACTTCAACGATATTACCATTTTCATCGCATCGTACAACACTTTCTTTTGCTGGTTCTACAGTAATAGCATTACCAAATTCTTTTACTACATCTATATTACGAGTTATCAAATCTTCATTAATTAGAGGACGAACTCCATCATGGATAAGTACAATATCATCATCTTTGGCCATTGTTTTCATGGCTTCTAGACCATTATATATTGAATCATGTCCTGTAGGACCACCAGGTACTATTTTCACTACTTTTGTTATATCGTAGCGTTTAAGTAACCCTTGGAGTTCCTCAATCCAGCTTTCAATACAAACGATGACAATACCATCAATTGCCTCATGGAATTCAAAATGTTCTAGAGTATAAATGATAATTGGTTTTCCATGAAGTTCCAAAAATTGTTTTGGTTTAGCACGAGAACTCATCCTTTGACCAGTTCCACCAGCAAAAATAAGTGCAAAATTCATATAAAAGACCCCTTTTCTTATAATATACCAAATAAATTATATATAAAAAAAAATAGAATAGCAACCTTTATTACAAATTATTAAATTAATTAACTATTGCATAATCTTGATGGTTTAATTTGTCTTTCATTACATAAACTAAACAAAATGATAAACAAAATATAAGCGAACTTTTAGCGAAGTTTTTATCATTTCTCCAAAACAGTTTTTTACGGTCAAAAAAACCGGATGTTTTTTTAAGTGACGATTAAGGCATGGATGCCGCATCGGAACGACCGGCAATCGTTTTGGTTAGAAATGAAAAAACGTAGCGTTTGTGAGCATTATTTGTTTAACATTTTGTTTAGTTTTTATGGAGCACAATGTGCTCCGCTACAAGTTTGCAAATTATTCTAACTTTATCTTTAATAAACATAAAAATAAAGACGACTTTAAGTCGCCTTTATTTAAATATTTTATCAATTCTTTGCATTAATGCTGCTGCCTCTGCTCTTGTTGCAGTTCCTTTTGGTACTATAGTTGTTGGAGTTCTTCCACTTAAAATGCCATTCTTTACTGCCCATCTTACCGCTGGTTTTGCATATTCGGCAATCGTTTCTGCATCTTCATAATTTGATAAATCAACTTCATCTTCAGAAATTTCAACATTTTTATCCTTAAATCTAGCATATTTATATAGAATTGTAACTAAATCTTGTCTTGTTATATCTGTTTTTGGTGCAAACATGTTACTACCAATACCTGATACAATACCATTCTTATTTGCCCAAGCAATTGGTGCTGAGAAATATGCTGTTTTTGATACATCAAGGAAATCTGCAAGATTAGTATCTTTTGCTTCATCATACTTATATAATACTGTAACAAGCATTGCACGAGTTAAGTTTTGCTTTGGTGCAAATTCTGTCTTCGTAACTCCACTAAATAATCCTTTTTCTACCACATGTTTTATTGGCTTATAATACCAAGCATCTTCTGATAAATCTACAAAATCAGTTACTGTAGGTTTACTTGAGCCAGAACCATTTCCTGTATTATTGCCTTCTTCTTGGTTATTCTCTTCTTGGTTACTTCCCTCTTGATTATTTTCTTCCTGATTGTTTTCACCCTCAGAATTGTTTTCGCCTTCTTGATTGTTTCCTTCTTGGTTATTTTCGCCTTCAGAATTATTATTTCCTTCATCAGGATTATCTACTTCTTCAGGAATTTTTGCAAACTTAACATTAATTGAATGAGCATCCTTTATATTACTTAGTGTATAAGTTTCAACTGATCCAACACTCACATCATCTACAAGGACATCCATAATTTCATAACCATCATTTACAGTAATAGTGAATTTAATCGTATCACCTTTTTCTGCTTTTGGATTTTCAGGAGATATGCTACCACCCTCATTTATTACCTTTGTAGATATTCTATATGTCGTTGGCGTACTTGAACCTCCACCACCGCCACCAGAAGTCTTCTTCTTAATGGTTACAGAAGCAAGTGTTACCTCGTTTGTACCTTCTTCATCGCTAAATAGCTTACCACATACTGTACATTTATAATGTTCTTTGTTTCCTGTAGCCGTTGTAGTTGCAGGAACTGCTTCTACATATACTATTGTATGAGGTACTAAGTCTAGTGTAACAGCATCTACTGTTGTTTCATTTTCGCCTTGTTCATCAGTAAATACTTTGTTACATGCTGTACATTTATAATGTGCTATATGTCCTTGTTCTGTGCATGTTGATTCGGCTGCCTCTACTGGTATTATCGTATGTGCTATCATTGCTGTTACTGTTTGTTCTGCTGTTATTTGTGTTTCGCCTGTACTATCACTAAAGATATGACCACATACGCTACATGTCCAATAATCTGTATTTCCTTCAGCCGTACATGTTGCTGCTACCGCATTTGTCTTTACCAATGTATGTGCTATCATTGCAGTTATTCTCTGTTCTGCCGTTATCTGTGTATTACCATTTGCATCGCTAAAGTAGTTTTCACATTCACTACATGTCCAGTAGTCTATATTTCCTTCAGCTGTACATGTTGCGGCTACCGCATTTGTTTTGGCTAATGTATGTGCATGTTTTGCTACTACTGTCTGTTCCTCTGTTATTTGTGTAGTTCCTTCTGCATTGCTAAAGTAATTTCCGCATTCACTACATGTCCAGTAATCTATGTTACCATTTGCAGTACATGTTTCGGCTACCGCATTTGTTTTATTTAATGTATGTGCATGTTTTGGTACTACTGTTTCTTCTGCTGTTATTTGTGTATTGCCATTTGCGTCACTAAAGTAGTTTCCGCATTCACTACATGTCCAGTAATTTATATTACCATTTGCTGTACATGTTTCGGCTACAGCATTTGTTTTTGTTAAATTGTGTGCATGTTTTGGCACTACCGTTTCTTCTGATGTTATCTGTGTATTGCCATTTGCATCACTAAAGATGTGACCACATACACTACATGTCCAATAATTTATATTACCGTATGCAGTACATGTTTCTGCTACAGCATCTGTCTTATTTAATGTATGGGCTATCATAGGTGTTATTCTTTGCTCTGGTGTTATTTGTATATTGCCATTTGCGTCACTAAAGTAGTTGTGGCACTCACTACATGTCCAGTAGTCTATATTACCCGTTGCTGTACATGTTGCAGCTACTGCATCTGTTTTACTTAATGTATGTGCATGTTTTGGTATTACTGTATCATCTGCTGTTATCTGCGTTTCTGCTGTACTATCACTAAAGATGTGTCCACATATACTACATGTCCAATAATCTATGTTACCATTTGCTGTACACGTTTCTGCAACAGCATTCGTTTTATTTAATGTATGTGCTACCATTGCAGTTACTGTTTGCTCTGCTGTGATTTGTGTATTGCCATTTGCATCACTAAAGATATGGCTACATACACTACATGTCCAGTAATCTATGTTTCCTGTCGCTGTACATGTTGCAGCATTTGCATTTGTCTTTACTAATGTATGGGCTATCATTGCAGTTACTGTTTGTTCTGCTGTTATCTGTGTATTGCCACCTTCATCACTAAAGATATGAGTACATACACTACATGTCCAGTAATCTATGTTTCCCTGCTCTGTACATGTTGCTGATACTGCATTCGTCTTAACTAATGTATGCGCCTTCATTGCCGTTATTCTTTGTTCGGCTGTTATTTGTGTATTGCCATTTGCATCACTAAAATAGTTATGGCATTCACTACATGTCCAGTAATCTATATTTCCTGTCGCTGTACATGTTGATTCTACTGCATCTGTTTTACTTAATGTATGTGCATGTTTTGGTATTACTGTTTCTTCTTCATCTATTTGAGTTATACCTTCGTCGCTGAAGAATTTATGACATACACTACATGTCCAGTAATCTATATTTCCATTTGCTGTACATGTTTCTGCTACTTCATCTGTCTTACTTAATGTATGTGCTACTATTGGTGTTATTCTCTGTTCGGCTGTTATTTGTGTATTGCCGTTTGCATCACTAAAGTAATTATGGCACTCACTACATGTCCAATAATCTATATTTCCTGTTGCTGTACATGTTGCTGATACTGCATCTGTTTTACTTAAATTATGTGCATGTTTTGGCACTACTGTATCATCTGCTGTTATTTGGTTTGTTGCCGTACTATTACTAAAGATGTGTCCACACACACTACATGTCCAATAATCTATGTTACCTGGTGCCATACATGTTTCAGCTACTGCGTCTGTCTTATCTAATGTATGAGCTACCATTGGTATTATTCTTTGCTCTGCTGTTATTTGTGTATTGCCATTTTCATCACTAAAGTAGTTATGACACTCACTACATGTCCAGTAGTCTATATTTCCTGTCGCTGTACATGTTGCTGATACTGCATTCGTTTTACTTAATGTATGTGCATGTTTTGACACTACTGTATCATCTGCTGTTATCTGTGTTGTCCCTTCTGCATTACTAAAGTAATTATGACACTCACTACATGTCCAGTAATCTATATTACCATTTGCAGTACATGTCTCTGCTACTGCATCCGATTTACTTAAATTATGTGCATGCTTTGGTATTACTGTTTCATCTGCTGTTATCTGATTTGTTGCCGTACTATTACTAAAGATGTGTCCACACACACTACATGTCCAATAATCTATGTTACCTGGTGCCATACATGTTTCTGCCACTGCATCTGTTTTATCTAATGTATGAGCTATCATTGGTGTTATTCATTGTTCTGCTGTTATTTGTGTATTGCCATTTGCATCACTAAAATAGTTATGGCATTCACTACATGTCCAGTAATCTATATTTCCTGTCGCTGTACATGTTGCAGCTACCGCATTTGTCTTTGATAAATTGTGTGCATGCTTTGGTACTACTGTAGCTTCTGCTGTTATCTGTGTTGTTCCTTCTGCATTACTAAAGTAATTATGACACTCACTACATGTCCAGTAATCTATATTACCATTTGCAGTACACGTCTCTGCTACTGCATTTGTTTTTGTTAAATTATGTGCGTGTTTTGGTATTACTGTATCATCTGCTGTTATTTGCGTTGTCCCTTCTGCATTACTAAAGTAATTATGACACTCACTACATGTCCAATAATTTATATTACCATTTGCAGTACATGTTTCTGCTACTGCATCCGTTTTTGTTAAATTATGCGCATGTTTTGGCACTACTGTTTGTTCTGCTGTGATTTGGTTTGTTGCTGTACTATTACTAAAGATGTGTCCACACACACTACATGTCCAATAATCTATGTTACCTGGTGCCATACATGTTTCTGCCACTGCATCTGTTTTATCTAATGTATGAGCTACCATTGGTGTTATTCTTTGCTCTGCTGTTATTTGTGTATTGCCATTTTCATCACTAAAGTAGTTATGACACTCACTACATGTCCAGTAATCTATATTTCCTGTCGCTGTACATGTTGCTGATACTGCATTTGTCTTTGTTAAATTGTGTGCATGTTTTGGTATTACTGTATCTTCTGCTGTGATTTGATTTGTTGCTGTGCTATTACTAAAGATATGTCCACACA
>JAFSUW010000010.1 GCA_017450465.1 Clostridia bacterium
AAGACCCTTTTAAGGGTCAAGCAAGGTAATAAGAGCAAAAGTGGCTGGAACAAAGTGAAAGCCAGCGCCTTGAGACGCTGGCTAGTAATAAGGCTTATAGCCGCAGTACAAACCACCCGTTTTACGGGTGGTCATGATTTATTCAAGTTCAGTTGATACATCAGTTACTATATAGTGGTCACCTTCAGTAGCAAGTTCGAATGTGAAATACTCATCTATTTGAGTAATAACATTTGTTTCGATTTCATCGTTATATTCTGTAAAGGTAGTTACCACTTTCCATTTTTGTTCTGTATCATTTTCTTCAATTAGTTTAAGACTGCCAAAATCT
Source organism: Clostridia bacterium (assembly GCA_017450465.1). Lineage (GTDB taxonomy): Bacteria > Bacillota > Clostridia > TANB77 > RGIG9151 > RGIG3495. The sequence continues at coordinate 332 of JAFSUW010000010.1, forward strand.
AGTGCATATGGTAAGTGTGGATCACGTTCTATATTTGGTAATTGTAAGTAACCCTGAGTATCAGGTATATATTTTGCTGGATCAAATTTTGTACCATCACCAACAAAACTTATTGCTAAATCTCTACTCATAGTCTCACAAAGTTTATTAAAAATAGAGTCGTGTGTTAAGAGTGATACGTGATATTCTGTATCATTAATTGTTTGCGAAGGATAATTTGAAATGCTGTCTTTTTTATCAATTAAACCAACATTTTGAGCAATTTCAAAAATAGAAGGAGAAGCGTTTCTAATATTTATGTAGTTACGTATAGTATCTTTTGCTTCAGCTTCAATAAGAGGAATAGCAGGTGCTAAATCATCTCTACTAATTTCAACTTGTCTTTTTTCTTCGTTCCAACTAACGTTAACTCCTAAAACATTACCCATAGCGCGAAGTGGCAAATATGTACTGCCTTCAATAACTACGACAGGTTTATCAAAAGTTTTTGCTTCTCCATTAACCAAAATAGGAAAACTTACTTGTATTGCATCAAGAGTTGTACCAGCTAAAACTCCACTTCCAAAAAGCATGGCACCAACAATGAAGCCCTTTATAAAATTTTTCTTCATAAAGAATTTCCTCCTTTGTAGAATCTCATTATTATTATCGGTTAAATTTAATTTAATGTTTAGTGATTAGTTTGACATCTAAATTACAAAATACTATAATTTTTTCGAGGTGAAAACATTGAAAATAAACGTATTTGGTAACGGCAAAATGAATAAAATTGTGTTATATGGTGTTCCACTTGATTGTAAAGAATTAAAAAATGTTATTGATGAATATTGTGAAGATGTAGAGGTTATCGCTTTTACGTGTGATTCATATTATGGAATAAAAATAGATAGAGATGGTGAGGAAGTAGATACTATTTCGCTAGGCACTGCCCAGAGGATGCTAAAACAAGGCGAGATAGATGGTTTGGTTACAGTGGCAAATCGTAGTAATTATATAATAATAAGAAAATACATAGAAAAAGAAATTTGGCATCATCCTAGATTTTATGCTTGTCCACTTAATGTGTTGCCAACTGAGCCAAAAACGGAGGAGTTAATAAGAAGTATTTTTTCTAATTTTACAGGTGCTGAAATAAATACGCTTCAATTTTTGGTAACAGAAAATTGTAACTTAAAATGTAAGTTGTGTAGTCATTTTGCACCACTCGTAAAAGAACCTGCTGTATATGATTTTAAACAATTCAAAAAAGATTTATATAGATGTAGTGAGTTACTTCCAAACACGAGTGCTATAGGTTTATGGGGTGGCGAAGCACTACTTTGCCCAAATCTTGAAGACTATATAGAAGAGTCATATAAAGCGTTTCCATACAGTACAATATCGGTTGGAACCAACTGCTTGATACTAAAAAATGCATCACGTAAGTTATTAGATTACATGAAAAGGGATAATTTTAAATTAAATTTAACAATTTATCCACCTATGGAAGACAAAATAGAAGAAATAATTGGCCTCTTGCAAAAAGAAGGAATAAGGTATAGATTATCTCGTACAAACGTCGTAACCGAATTTGGAAGGCGTTATGAACTATCCGGGAATAATGATATAGACGAAAGATATGATGAGTGTTTTGAAAAGTTTTGTACAACAGTAATAAATGGTAAATTTTCACCATGTTATTTTCCGCTTTTATCACATAGATTTAATGAGTATTTTGGCAAAAAGTATTTTGAAACAGAAGATGAAATTTTTGATTTATATGATGAAAGCCTTACAAAAGAAAAAGTTGGGAAAATAATGCTTACACCACTTAGGTCTTGTAGATATTGTGGCACAATGGATATGGAAAAGTGGGAAAGGTGTCCACAAAACTCAAAATTATCTGATTGGGTAAAAGATGCATAAAAAGGTGGTAGAAATTCTACCACCTTTTAATTTATATTCTTTTCATTATTGCACGTGCAACATGTATTCCACTGGCAGCAGCTTGTGCAAGACCACGAGTTACGCCTGCACCATCGCCAATCGCAAACATATTTGGAATAATTGTTTCAAGTTCGCTTGTAAGTTCTGGTTTTGCCGAGTAGAATTTAACTTCAACACCATATAGAAGTGTATCGTAGTTTGCTGTACCTGGGCATATTTTATCAAGGCGTTCAATCATTTCTATGATATCATCTAATTGTCTTTTTGGAATAACGAGTGCAAGGTCACCAGGAACTGCAGCTTTAAGAGTAGGGCGAACAAAACTTTGTGCAAGTCGATGTGCATCGGTTCTACGTCCTCTTTTTAAGTCCCCGTATCTTTGAACGATAACTCCTTCACCAAGTAAGTTACTTAAAGAAGCAATACGCTTACCATATGCATAAGGGTCCTTAAATGGTTCTGTAAAACGTGAACTAACCAAAAGTGAGAAGTTTGTGTTTTCACTTTGTAGTTTTGGATCTGCATATGAGTGACCATTAACAGTGATTAAACCATCAACATTTTCAGAAACAACATGACCTTTTGGGTTCATACAGAATGTTCTAACACGGTCACCGTGGCATTCTGTCCTATATATGAACTTTGCTTCATAAACAGCATCTGTAACATCCTTAAATGTAAGGTAAGGAAGTTCAACTCTAACACCAATATCTACTTGGTTATTTGTCATAGGAACATCAAGTTCTTTTAATTGGTCCGAAAACCATTCAGCACCAGCACGTCCAGGTGCTACGACTAAATATTTAGTATCGATTATATCTCCGTTTTGTGTAGTAAGTTTGAAATTAGTATCAATAGGGAGAATTGTAGTAACTTTGGTATTAAAAACTACATCAATTTTATCTTTGATTCTGTCATAAATGTTTGCAAGAATTTTTAAGTTGTTTTCGGTGCCAAGATGTTTACAATTAGCATGTGCTAGGTGTAAATCATAAGGTAGAGCAGCTTTTTCAAGTGCTAAACCTTGTGGTGAACGTGTTGTAAAGTATTCTGTAGTAGCACCATTTTCAATATTGATTTCGTCAACATACTTAATAAGTTCTAAAGTTTCTTCATCAGATATGTACTCAGTAAGCCAGCCACCAAAAGCAGTAGTAAGATTATATTTACCATCTGAAAACGCTCCAGCACCACCAAAACCATTCATAGTAGCACAAGAAGTACAATTAACACATTTAGTTGATTTACCAGCAATAATAGGGCAAACACGTTTATCAAGCGAAGTTCCTTGTTCAATTATTGCAATTTTAAGTTCTGGCCTTTTGTGAATGAGTTCGTATCCTGCCATAATACCAGCGATACCACTACCAATAATAGCAACATCGTAATTTTTGTTCATAAATTCAATCATTCCTTTCATTAGCAATAAAATTATAGCGGTTTATATTAGTAATGTCAAATAAAAAAAGACCGACTTAGTCGGCCTTCTCTATTTATTCTTTTAATGTAACGTCGTGTGCTCCGCCTTCAATTATACTTGTTCCAGAAACAAGAGTAAGTTTTGCTTTTTCGTGGAATTCGGTAAGATTTTTTGAACCACAGTTTGACATTGTTGATTTTATTTTACTTGTTGTGATGTTAACGTTTTCTTTAAGTGTACCTGCATAAGGTACGTATGAGTCAACACCTTCAACAAATGACATTTTGTTTTTATTTCCACCAAGGTCATAGCGTTGCCAGTTTCTTGCACGTTCTGAACCTTCGCCCCAATATTCTTTAACAAAGTTATTGTTTATCTTAAGTTTTCTTGTAGGGCTTTCATCAAATCTTGCAAAATATCTACCCATCATTACAAAGTCACAGCCCATAGCAAGAGCAAGAGTTATGTGATAATCGTGAACTATACCTCCATCAGAACAAAGTGGAATGTAGTAGCCAGTGCGTTTTGCATATTCGTTACGTGCCTCTACAACATCAATAACTGCACTTGCTTGTCCACGTCCGATACCTTTTTGCTCACGAGTGATACATATTGAACCGCCACCAATACCAATTTTAACAAAATCGGCGCCAGCATCTGCAAGATAGTAGAAAGCATCTTTATCTACAACATTACCTGCACCAATTTTTACTTTATTGCCGTAATGGTCACGAACAAATTTTATAACGTCACTTTGCCATTCTGAATATCCGTCAGAAGAGTCAAGACAAAGGATATCTGCACCAGCTTCAACAAGTGCTGGGATACGTTCTTCATAATCACGTGTGTTAACACCGGCACCTACAATATATCTTTTTTCGCTGTCATATAAAGAGTTTGGATTGTCTTTATGGTTTTCATAGTCTTTCCTAAATACCAATGATGAAAGATTACCTTTAGCATCTACGATAGGTAAACAATTTATTTTGTTATCCCAAATCATATCGTTTGCTTCAGTTAACGAGATACCTTCTTTACCAAAGATAAGTTTTTCAACTGGTGTCATTAATTCTGATACTTTTGTATCAAGTGAATGACGTGATACACGGTAGTCTTTGCTTGTGATTAAACCAAGTAGTTTTCCGTTGTATAAACCTGTGTCAGTAATTGGAATGGTAGAATGGTCAGTTTCTTCTTTTATTTTTAATATATCCGCCAAAGTATTATCTGGTTTTAAGTTCCAGTTACTTTTTACAAAGCCAGATTTAAAACTTTTTACGTTTCTTATCATCTGTGCCTGTGATTCAATTGGCTGAGAAACAAATATAAATGCAACTCCACCTTCACGTGCAAGTGCAATGCCCATTTGTTCACCAGAAACTGATTGCATAATTGCAGAAGTAAAAGGGATATTAGCCATAAGTTCTGGAGTTTCGCCAATTTTATACTTAACTAAAGGTGTTTGTAACGAAATTTTGTCTGGTGTACAATCTTTTGTAGTTAAATTTGGAACTAATAAATACTCATTAAAAGTTCTTGACGGTTTTTCAAAATAAAATGCCATTTACATCATTCCTTTCTTAAAAAATTTTATATATTTTATCATTTTTTGGTACAATTTGTCAAATTAAAACTAACAGATAAATTGTTGTTTATTGGAGAGATTGATTAGGCGAAGCATAATCAACCTCTTCCTTTAGTACGCCATGGTTATTTACAGTTTAATAAGAAAAAACAAATAAAGCGAATTCATTACGTAGTTTGTTAGCATTTGTCCAAAACGTCTTATGGTGGTCAAAAAAGCCGGATGCTTTTTTGAGCGAGAATGAGGCATGGATGCCGAATAGGAGCGACCACCATTTGTTTTGGTTAAAAATGCAACAAACGAAGTTTTAGAATGAAGCGATTTGTTTTTTCTTATTTGTAAATAATAAATTTATTTGACTTGCAAAAAAATAAATGTTATTATGTGTTAGTATAAAAGGAGGATAGCTATGTTTTTGCATGTTGGGAACGATGTTTATTTACCACTCAAAGATATAATTTTGATATGTAATTTAGATACAGCATCAGTTTCAAAAAATACACAAATATATTTAAAAAAATGTGAAGAACAAGGTATAGTAGAAACAATTTGTGATGACATACCAAAAACATTTATAATAACTAGACGTAACGATAAAGACAAAGTATATTTAACCAATATATCTTCTGTAACATTATTAAAACGTATGGGTAATAATTTTGAAAGTGAGGAAATAAAATGAGTGAAGAAGTAAAAAATGGAGCTAAATATGATGAATCGCAAATTCAAGTATTGGAAGGTCTAGAAGCAGTAAGAAAAAGACCAGGTATGTATATAGGTTCTACATCGCTTCGTGGATTACACCACTTAGTATATGAAATTGTAGACAATAGTATAGATGAAGCATTAGCAGGTTTTTGTGATACAATAAATGTAACCATTCATAAAGATAATTCAGTAGAAGTTTTAGATAATGGTCGTGGAATTCCAACAGGTATACATGAGAAGGTTGGCAAGCCAACACTTGAAGTAGTATTTACAGTGTTACACGCTGGTGGTAAATTTGGCGGTGGCGGATACAAAGTATCTGGCGGACTTCACGGTGTTGGTGCATCTGTCGTAAATGCTTTATCCGAATGGCTAACTGTTGAAGTATATCGTGATGGCAAAATTCATAGACAATCATATAAAAGAGGTATAGTTGATTCACCTGTAGAAGAAATTGGAACTACAGACAAAACTGGTACTAGAGTAATATTTATGCCAGATAGTGAAATTTTTGAAAGCACAGAATTCTCTTTAGAAACATTAATTCAAAGACTCCGTGAACTTGCTTTCTTAAATCGTGGAATTAAAATAATTGTAAAAGATGAAAGAGAAGAAACTGAAGATGGAAAAGAGCCACAAGAAAAAGTTTTACATTATGAAGGCGGTATAGTTTCATTTGTAGAGTATATTAACAAAAACAAGCAAATTCTTCATCCAACACCTATCTATTTATATGGTGAAAAAGAAGGTGCCAATGTTGAAATTGCAATGCAATATACAGATGGCTATAGTGAAAACATATATAGTTTTGCAAACAACATAAACACAATTGAAGGCGGAACACATGTAATAGGTTTTAAATCTGCTTTAACAAAAGTATTAAATGATTATGCAAGAAAGTATAATCTATTAAAAGAAGCGGACAAAAACTTATCTGGTGATGATGTTCGTGAGGGCTTAAGCGCAGTAATAAGTGTTAAACTTACAGAGCCAGAATTTGAAGGACAAACAAAGACAAAGTTAGGCAACAGTGATATAAGAGGTTTGGTAGAAACCACAATGAACGATAAGTTAGAAGCTTATCTTGAAGAAAATCCTGTACATGCTAAAGCAATATTAAATGAATGTTTAACATCAGCAAGAGCAAGAGAAGCAGCAAGAAAAGCTAGAGAACTTGTAAAGAGAAAAAGTGCATTAGAAGGTATGTCGCTTCCAGGAAAGCTTGCTGACTGTTCAGAGAAAAACTCTGGTAGAACAGAGATATATATAGTCGAGGGTGATTCGGCAGGCGGTTCAGCAAAGCAAGGAAGAGATAGAAAGTTTCAAGCAATCCTTCCACTTTGGGGAAAAATGATTAACGTTGAAAAAACAAGAATAGACAAAGTTTATAACAACGAAAAAATGCATCCGGTAATAACAGCACTTGGTGCAGGAATTGGTTCTGAATTTGATTTAACTAAACTTCGTTATGACAAAGTAATATTGATGGCCGATGCCGATGTCGATGGTGCACACATAAGAACTCTAATGTTAACATTCTTCTTTAGATTTATGAGACCTTTAATTGAAGAAGGACATGTTTATATAGCTCAACCACCGCTTTATAGAGTAACAAAAGGCAAGAAAAATATATATTGTCATACAGATGCTGATTTAGAAAAGGCGATAGAGGAGCTTGGCGGAGATGTTGAAGCAATGCAAAGATATAAAGGTTTAGGAGAAATGAATCCAGAGCAACTTTGGGAAACAACAATGAACCCTGAAACTAGAACAATGCTTCGAGTATCAATAGAAGACGCTATAGAGGCAGATAAGATATTTACAGTTTTAATGGGTGACAATGTAGAGCCAAGACGTGAGTTTATACAAGAGAACGCTAATAAAGTAAGGAATCTTGATGTATAATGAAAAAAATAAATTTGGATAAAGAGATAATTGCTATACCAGTAGTTTTACTAATAGATCAATTATCTAAAGTATTAGTAGAAAAGAATATTTATAAAAGTCAAATCGACATATTAAAAAATATATTTTCATTTACTTATGTAGAAAATACAGGTGGGGCATGGGGACTTTTAGGTACTACTCCAGTGTTATTTTTAATATTGGTACCAATAGTTGTAATAGCGATATTTATGGCTGCAATGAAATCTAATAATAGATTAGAAAAGATATCGTGGTATATGATAATTGGTGGTGCTTTAGGAAATTATATAGATAGATTATTTAGAGGTTATGTAGTAGATTTTATAGATTTTCATGTTTGGCCAGTATTTAATGTAGCAGATATATTTGTAGTTGTTGGCTGTATATTATTAATAGTAAGTTCATTGATAAAAAAAGGCGATTAAAAATCGCCTTTTTAATTGTAGGGGCGGGGTTCCATCCCCGACCGAAATAAGGAGAAAACTATGGATTATATGAAAGAAGCAATAAAAGAAGCCCAAAAAGCATATGAAAATGATGAAGTGCCGGTAGGTGCAGTAATTGTGCATGATGGCAAAATAATAGCGCGAGGGTATAATAAAAAAGAAAAGAAGCAGGATGCAACAGAACATGCTGAAATAGTTGCAATAAGAAAAGCAGCCAAAAAACTTGGCACATGGCGCTTAAATGATTGCGATATTTATGTGACACTTGAACCATGCCCAATGTGCAGTGGCGCAATAATTAATTCAAGAATTCATAAATTGATTTTTGGCGCATATGATTTAAAAGGTGGATGTGTTACATCAAAAGTAAAATTATTTGAAAAGGGCTTGTTTAACCATAATGTTGAGATAGAAGAAATGCCGATAAAAGAGAGCGAGAAGCTATTAAAAGATTTTTTTTCAAGTAGAAGGTAAATTTGACATGTGAGATAAAAAGTTATAAAATTTTTGTATAAATTCGCAGGGAGGTTACTATGAAAAGAGCAAAAAGAAATCGAATAAAGCGAACAAGAAGAGCAATGCTACTCTCAAGTATTATGATATTTGTTGCTGTAGCTGTTTATACATCGTTATTAAAACAAGTAAGCGTAGATTACTTAGGCGATATAATTACTTTTAAAACAATGGCAAGAACTGTTTCCGAAGCATTTAAGGAAAAGAATATAATAATATCCGAAGATTTAGTAGTTTCAAAAGATTTAGGGGCAGCACTCAAAAAAGAAAATAAAATATCAATAGATGCACCAAAAATTTTAGCGATGATTGACGAAGAAAATAAACTTGAAACAGCCGTTGATGCAATATCTGAGACAGTAGAAGAGCCAAACGGTGAACAGCAAAATAGTAGCGGAGCACAGAGTGCTCCATCTGATCCTCAAATAACTCAGGAAGAACCAAAGGTAGAAGAGCCAAAGAAGGAAGAACCAAAGAAAGAAGAGCCAAAGAA
>JAFSUW010000011.1 GCA_017450465.1 Clostridia bacterium
AAAAGGTAGTCAAAGCAATGATCCATTTTGGGATACTGCTGCAAGTATGTTATTGTTAGCACTTATCTTTTATTTATGGTATGAAGCACCAGAAGAAGAACAAAACTTTACTATGGTTATGGAAATGTTGAGAGCAGGGGATGTCAAAGAGGATGATGATATGTATTTAAGTCCTCTTGATGTCCTATTTGAAAAACTAGAAGCATCAAATCCAGAGCATATTGCATTAAAGTATTATCGTGATTATCATAGTGGCTCTGCTAAAACATTAAAATCTATTCAAATAACATTAGCATCAAGACTAGAAAAGTTTAATCTTGAAAGTTTATCAAAACTCACAATGACTGATGAATTAGAACTTGAAAAACTTGGGGAACAAAAAGTAGCATTATTTGCTTTAATACCAGATAATGATACTTCTTTTAATTTTATAGTAAGTATTCTATATACCCAATTATTTCAACAACTATTTTATTCAGCAGACCATAAACATGGTGGAAGATTACCTGTTCATGTTCATTTTATAATGGACGAGTTTGCTAATGTTAGTTTACCAGATGACTTTGATAAGATTTTATCTGTTATGAGGTCTAGGGAAGTATCAGTATCAATTATTTTACAAAATTTAGCACAATTAAAAGCACTTTTTGAAAAACAATGGGAGTCAATAGTTGGAAACTGCGATGAATTTTTATATTTAGGTGGAAACGAACAATCCACCCATAAGTATGTAAGTGAACTCATGGGCAAAGAAAATTTAGATTTGAATACCTATGGAAAAAGTCATGGCAGAAATGGTAGTTATTCAACAAATTATCAACAAACAGGTAGAGATTTGCTTACACCAGATGAAGTTAGAATGCTAGATAATAAATATGCAATTTTATTTGTTAGAGGCGAAAGACCAATTAAAGATTTAAAATATGATATTTTAAAGCACCCTAATGTAGCACTCACAACTGATGGCAAAGCAAAACCTTATCTACATGGCAAAACAAATAATGCTATTGCAACTGTGGTAATTGATTACAATGTTAATAACTATAAGTTTGATTCTATCAAAGATATAGAAGATAACTATGAAATCATATCTAGTGAAGATATGGACAAATATTTAGAAGAAAGGAATGGTAAAAATGAAAAAAGAAAGTAAAAAGCAAAAAATTGAAAGAGTTTTAAAGAAAGGTTTTAAGTTTTATTCACTTGCATTAGTGGGAATTGGTGTATTATCAATTCTAACTCCAAATGTATTTGCAGCAGGAGATGATCCAATAAGTGTAGTAAATAACTTATCAGACTTTATATTTCAATTAACAAAGGTAATTGGTGGAATTATTGTAGGGTATGCAATAGTTCAAATTGGATTATCATTTACAAGCCACGATGCTTCACAAAGAGCAAATGGCTTTTTATTTTTTGCAGGTGGTGTAATTATCATGTGTGCAAAGACCATTTTAAAACTAATTGCAGGTTAAAATAGAACGAAAAAGTATAAGGATAGGCAAATACCTATCCTTTGGTACTTTTACACGAGGAGGTGGAAATAAATGTATATTTTAGCTAGTGGAAATTGGGTTACTCAAAATCTTGAAAATGCATTAGATACTTGGAATAGTAAGTTAGGCGAAATATGGACACTTATTACACAATCGCCAGAGGCATTTAAAGGTGGAGCAATATGGCAAGTTATTTTAAAAATAAATGGTGCAGTTCAAGCAATAGGACTAGCACTATTAGTTTTGTTTTTTGTAGTAGGAATAATTAAAACCTGTGGCTCATTTACAGAAGTAAAGAAACCTGAACACGCTTTAAAATTGTTTGTTAGATTTGCAATAGCAAAAGGTGTTGTTACCTATGGATTAGAACTGATGCTATCTATATTTAAAATAGTACAAGGTTTGATGTCAACGATTATGAAAACAGCAGGAATAGGTACAGTTACGAAAACAGTTTTACCAAAAGAAATAATAACTGCAATAGATAAATGTGGTTTCTTTGAGTCTATACCATTATGGGCAGTTACCTTAATAGGTGGATTATTCGTTACTGTATTATCATTCATAATGATATTAACAGTATATGGTAGATTTTTTAAATTGTATTTATATACTGCAATAGCACCTGTACCACTATCAACATTTGCAGGCGAGCCAACACAAAATGTTGGTAAAAGTTTTCTTAAATCTTTTACGGCAGTTTGTTTAGAGGGAGCAATAATAGTTCTGGCTTGTATTATATTTTCAGTATTTGCCTCATCGCCACCTGTTGTAGATACGAGTGCAGCAGCAGTTACCCAAGTATGGAAATATATAGGCGAATTAATATTTAATATGTTAGTTCTGGTAGGAACGATAAAAATGTCCGATCGTGTTGTAAGAGAAATGATGGGATTATAAGAAAGGTAGGTATATATGAAAAATAAAATAACTATTTCTGATATTGAAAATAGTTTATGTGATTTAGATACAGAATACAGAGAGGCATTAGCACATTGTTTAATGAATAGGAAGTATTTAAGTGATTCACCATTAAGATTAGAAATGGGAACAGAAAAACAACAAGCAGAATTAGAAAGAGTTT
>JAFSUW010000012.1 GCA_017450465.1 Clostridia bacterium
AAGACCCTTTTAAGGGTCAAGCAAGGTAATAAGAGCAAAAGTGGCTGGAACAAAGTGAAAGCCAGCGCCTTGAGACGCTGGCTAGTAATAAGGCTTATAGCCGCAGTACAAACCACCCGTTTTACGGGTGGTCATGATTTAAGGCATTTTATTTAATTTGCATTGGCTTTCTAAATTAACTCAATAATTTATTCAAAATTATAAATAAAATGATAAAAAAATCCGATAACAAAAATGGTAAGTTTTATTCGGAGGTAATATAAATGAGAGAACTAAAGATAACTAATGGTCTTAGTCTTGAAGAGAAAATAAAAATTTTCGAAAAATATATAACCGAAATTGGCGAGAAGATAACTATTAAAACTGTGTATGAATTAAATGGTGAAAGTTATCCAATAGGTCAATGGAAAAATGCTATTAGTAGTAGATATATTCGCGGTTTATTAGTATTTACTGATGAGCAAAAAGGTTTAGAAGATAGATTAATAGCATTAGGTATTATAAATAGAGATAGGAAAAGTCAAAAATCGAATTTTTATGATATTGTAGATACAGTAAGCAGTTGGATAAAAAGATATCCTAATACTCTTGGAAATGGCAAAAGTGTTGATGTACTTATTGAAGAATATGCGAAAAGATATGATGAAGACTTTGAAGAATTAAAGAAAATGCATGAACACGTAGTAAATAATTATAGATATTTAACCAATCTTAGAGCAAGAGGTGCGTTATCAAAAGAAAAGATTGATTATTGTAGGGATAATAGAATAGGCGGAGTTTTTGGCGCTTCAGATGAAATTATTGCATTATCTGAAAAGTATAGATTAAGCGTAAATACAATAAATTTGATACTTGCTGAGTTTGGCTCTATGGATGATTTTATGGAAAAATTACGTGGTGGTAAGATTCCTAAAGAAGAATTAGATAGATTAAATATAAAAGAAATAAAGTGCTTTAATATTGATGGAACTGCAGAAGAAAATCTAGATGAAGTTGTTGAAAGTATTTTTGGTAAAAAGGATTTTCGTGATTTAAGATTTTGTTTTTATGATAAAGAGGCACTTTATAGAGCAGTTGAAGAACTACCCGATGCACGTATGAAAGAGGCGTATAAAAGTTTTTATGGTATTGGGTGCGAGCCAGAAACTATGACGGAAGTTGCTAAAAAATTCCCTAATATCAGTAGAACGCGTGTAGAACAGTTGGTATATAAAGCATCAACTCTTTTACATAAGCATAATAAGAACGATATAATAGTTTATTCGCTTCCGAAAAAACCTGCTTTTACTCCTATTGAAGAAGCAAAAGCAGATGAATTGTTAGATATTATTTATGGTGCGAGTGGCTCGTATTATCCTTCCACTGAATATGCTGATACGAAGTCAGAATTAGTAGGTGATAAAAGTTTTATAAGTACATTAAAGTATTTTAGGGAAAGATATAAAGCAGATATGATAAAGAGCATGGCTATAACTTCAACTACTAAAATAGAAAACTTAGATGTATCAATAAAAACTAGTGATGCACTTGATTCTTTGGGTATAAAAGTACTTGGAGATTTAGCAGGTTGGACACCACAACAAATAATGGATGCTTTAGGCGACATGTCGGATAGAAGTAGAAATGATGTGTTGGTCGATATAAAGAAAACTTTAAGTACGGCAAGAATGAAAATGCCCCGTGATGTTAATAAACCTATTTATATACCTGTAGCAGCTAAAAAACATAGAACGGCTAAATCAATAGATGCAAGTAATATAATGGATGTAGCACTTTGCGATATTCCGGGTCTTTATAATGAAACAGTTGTAAGACTTAATCAGTATCACATAGATTACGTAAAAGACTTGTGTGCTAAAACAGAAGAAGAGATACGTGGTATTTTATCTAAATCGAAAAAAGTAGATAAACTCATAGATGATATTGAATATAACATTTTTGAACCATATGATTTAGCATTTAAGCGAGATGCACAAGAAAAAGCTACCGATAATTTCGGACATGTAGAAATTGGTTTAGATGCCCTAAAGGCGTCGAAGGAAATGCTAGATACACAAGTTAGTGAGCTTAAGGAAAAGGTGCAAGAAGCAAAGAAATTATATGAGCAAGTTAGTGGTATAGATCTTGCTAAGGAAGCTGATACAGAAGGAATAGGAGAGTGAATTTAGTGGCAGAAACAAGTTTAATTAAATACGAAAAAAAGAGTTTCTTTGAAAAGATAAGCGACTTTTTAAAAACTAAATTTTCAAAGAAAAAAGTAGTAGTTCCTGTTGTTGAAATTTCTTATGCAAAGGATACTAAAAATGAATTTGACAATACTTTTGAAAAGAAACAATTGGTTCTTACTTTACAAAAAGAGTATGAAAGTGGTAGAATCTTAGAAGAAAAAATGACAAAACTTCAAAAGGATGCATTAATTAATTTGTATAAAGAACAAATTTTGGCACTGCAACAAGAAAAAGAGTATTATACAAAAAGATTAAATACATACAAAGAAAAGATTTTGTTAGTAAAAAATGGTGTAGAGTAATACTTTTTACACGTTTAAGGAGCTGAGATTTTGAAAAAGATTTTAATACTTTTCGTAGTACTTTTGTTTAATGTGAGTTATGCGGCTTTTTCAGATGTGCCTTATGATCATTGGTCATATAGCGCTGTTAATAAAATGGAAAATTTACAAATACTTAGTGGATATCCAGATGGTACTTTTAGGCCAAATAATTATATAACGTTTGCAGAATTTACGTCGATTTTTGATAATTTTTTTGATATACCAAAAGATAATTCGTCAAATAGATTTAGTGGTGTATCAAGTGAGCATTGGGGCAAAGGTAGTGTTGAAGCTGCCTTAAAGTATATAGACCCAAACTATGATTCAATTGCAGAATATCTAGGTTATACAGGTTATACTACAGAAGATGGTATAGTTGCAGATATGCCTGTAACAAGAGAAATAGTTATACATGCTTTTTATACTATTTTTGGGTATGAAGAAAGATTATATAATAAAGATGATGAAAAATTTATGTTTGCTGATTATCAAGATATGATGTACCCAAAGGAGATTTGCATTGCGTATAAAAAAGGTGTAATAAGCGGTGAAAATGTAGAAGGCGATATTTATATAAGGCCTACTAGGTATATTACGCGTGCCGAAATTTCCGCTATTTTTAATAATTTACTTGGCTTTAATACTAAAATAAAAAATCTTGAGGGTTATGATATATTTGAAAAAGTACTAAACGATTATGTTAAAGCATTAAAAAACAATAACTTGAATGAAGCAAAGACATACATATATGATACAAATGGTGTATTAAATGCAATAGATTTTAATGAGGTTTCTGATAAAAATTTAACGAATATTATAAATAAGTGGTGCAAAACATTTTCTTTTAGTGTTGTTGAACATGGCTTTTATAGTTACAATCATGCGTACTTAAAAATAAAAGCAAATAAGATTGATACTAATGCTTTAGAAAGAGATTTTAATTTAAGATATCAAGAATTAACAACACAAAAATTAAAAAGTAAATTAGAAAATTTTGATTTTACTAGGTATCATCAATTCAATGAAATGGGTACCAATATGGTAATAAATTTTGTTAAAGTTAATGACAAGTGGAAGATAGAATTATAAAAATGTAGGAGTCGTAGTATGAAAGATTTAGCACTATATATACATATTCCATTTTGCAAACAAAAGTGTTTATATTGTGATTTTTGTTCGTTTCAAAATAAAGATGATTTAATTGATACGTATATTAAATGTCTTTGTCTTGAAATAAAATCTTATAAAGAAAAAGTTAAGGACCATATAGCGGAAACAATATATATTGGTGGTGGGACACCATCGTATATTGAACCAAAAAATATTGAAGAAATAATAAAGTGTGTAAGAGAAAATTTTTTGGTAGATGATGATATAGAGTTTACTATAGAAGTTAATCCAGGCACTGTGAATGAAAATAAATTTGATATTTATAAAAAAATTGGAATAAATCGTATTAGTTTTGGAGTACAGTCATCTTTTGATGATATGCTAAAAAGCATTGGTCGTATACACACATATAATGAATTCTTAAATAACTATAAATTAGCACGAGAAAAAGGTTTTAATAACATAAGTGTTGATTTAATTTTTGGTTTGCCAAATCAAACTATATCTATGTGGGAAAAAACATTAGATGAAATATTAAAATTAAAGCCAAATCATATATCTTGTTATTCGCTTAAAGTTGAGGAAAATACACCATTTTTTAAGCTTCAAAAAGAAGGGAAGTTAATACTTCCTTCTGAAGAAGTTGAACGTGAAATGTATCACTTA
Organism: Clostridia bacterium; assembly: GCA_017450465.1. Taxonomy (GTDB): domain Bacteria; phylum Bacillota; class Clostridia; order TANB77; family RGIG9151; genus RGIG3495. The sequence goes on from JAFSUW010000012.1 coordinate 4,328, forward strand.
TGTATAAATAAATTACGAGATAATGGGTATAATCAATATGAGATTTCTAATTTTTCGTTACCGGGTTTTGAATCAAAGCATAACTTAGTTTATTGGAAACGAAAAGATTATTTGGGGCTAGGACTAAATGCTGCTTCATGTATAGAAAACACACGATTTTCAAATGAGGTAGATATAAATAAATATATAGATAAAATAAATAACAATGAAAATGTTGTTATTTTTAATGAAGAATTAGATGAAAAAGAAATACTTAAAGAAAAGATAATGCTTAATTTACGGTTAAATGAAGGGCTAAACTTAAACGAAATATTAGTAAAATTAAATAAAGATGAACAAGAAAATTTTTTAACTAATGTAAATTATTTAATGGATTTAGGATTAATTTCTAAAGAAGAGAATAAAATTAAATTAACAGTAAAAGGCATCGATGTATCGAATCAAATTTTTATCAAATTAATGGAGGTATAATATGAGAATTTTTGCAGTAGGTGATGTAGTAGGAAATCCTGGTAGAACAGTATTAAAAGAAAACTTAAAATCTATACAAGAAAAATATAAAATTGATTTTACTATCGTAAATGGTGAAAATGCATCGGGTGGTGTAGGAATTGATCCACGATGTGCAACTGAAATTTTTGATGCGGGAGCAAATGTAATTACACTTGGAAATCATACATGGCGCAAAAAAAATGTAGTAAAAATTTTAGATGATAATAGAGTTGTAAGACCAATAAATTATTTAGATGGAACCTTAGGTACAGGTTGTAGAATTTTTAATGTGTTGGGTAAACGTATTGCAGTGTTAAATGCTGTTGGAAGAATTTTTATGGACCCTGTTTCTAATCCATATGTTGCACTCAAAAATAAAATTGATGAAATTCATGATGAAGTGGATATAATAATTGTAGATTTTCATGCTGAGGCAACATCAGAAAAAATTGCAATGGGACATTTTTTAGATGGTAGAGTAAATTTAGTTTATGGAACTCATACACATGTGCAAACAGCAGATGAAAAGATACTTCCTAAGGGTACAGCATATATCACAGACATTGGTATGACAGGCCCAACAGATTCTGTAATTGGTGCAGATAAATTTGTTGTTATGAATATTTTCACTACAGAAATACCAGATCATATGCCATGTGCTGGAGGAGAAGCAAGCATAAATGGAATAATTTTAGAGGTTGATGACGAAACCTGCAAAACAGTATCAATAGAGCGTTTTAGCATGTAGAAAAATGTCGATAATTTCTTATTTAAATAAGTTTAAAATACTTGAAAGTGAAATTGATTTATTGTAAAATATTAGTGTAGCACAAATGAAAAAAATAAGGAGGTAATAACATGGATATTTTAAAAGTATCATCGAAGTCTAGTCCTAATTCAATTGCAGGAGCACTCGCAGGAGTTGTTAGAGAAAAAGGTTCAGCAGAACTTCAAGCAGTAGGTGCAGGTGCGATAAATCAAGCCGTAAAGGCAGTTGCAATTGCAAGAGGATTTGTAGCACCAGCTGGTGTAGACTTAATTTGTATCCCAGCGTTTACAGACATTCAAATTAATGGTGAGGAAAAGACAGCAGTAAAAATAATTGTTCAACCAAAGAATAATTAAGACATTTTGGCTCCAGGTATAAGGGGCCTTTTTTAATGCTGATAAATCTGTATTTTAATTAAAATCTACATTGAATTTATTAATAAATTAACGAAAATTGTCGATAATATAATTGGATTTTTTGTTTATAGTGTATTAAAGGAGGGACAATTATGCTTGAAAACTGTTTGATACCTTATGGGACAACTAAATCATTAAGTGGGAAAATGAAACTACGAGATGATAAGAAAAGTATGATTAGTGGCATTTCTTTTTTTGCTCTTTTTATTATTATATTTATAGCATGTTTTTTAATAGGTATTTTAAAAGAAGGGTATGCAGTATTATCATTGGGTTCACTTGTTGGTATAGCAATTTTTATATATTTAATTTCATTAAGCCCATTTTTGCAAAATCTTAATAATTATTATATAGAATTCCCTAATGAAAAATCTCTTGAAGATTTTAGACTTTTATACAAAAATAAATTAGTAAAGGTTGAATATAAAATTGATGAAAATGGTAGAATTTCTTTTAATGATGATGATAATTTAGAATGTATATCTTATGCTGATGGAAGTAAAATGACTAATTTAACAAAAAATAAAATTTTTAATTATTTTTCATTGTGGTTATCAGAATATGATTTACTTTCAGAATAATTAAGACATTTTGGCTCCGGATTAAGGGGCCTTTTTTAATGCTCAACAATTTATCTAACTAGCAAAAACCTCCATTGACAATTACCCTATTTGTGATATACTAACCGTGATGAATAAGTTCACATTTTGAGAGGAATTACATATGGAACCAATTATTAAGATAGAAAATGTAAGAAAAATATATAAAGTTGGTAATGAAAAAATACTTGCGTTAGATGGCGTAGATTTAACTATAAATAAAGGTGAATTTTGTTGTTTACTTGGTACATCTGGTTCTGGTAAATCAACACTACTAAACGTTATGGCAGGTATTGAAAAATTAACGAGCGGTGAAATTATTATTCGAAATAGATGCATAAATAAAATGACGGAAACGCAGCTTTCAATTTTTAGGCAAAAGTATTTGGGCTTTATATTTCAAGCATATAATTTAGTACCATCGCTTACTGCTTTTGAAAATATTGAACTTCCACTTATTTTTAAGGAAGTACCAAAAAAAGAAAGAATAAAAAGAGTAAAAGAACTAGTAAAAGCAGTTGGTCTTGAAAAAAGGTATAAACATAAACCATCCGAAATGAGCGGTGGTCAGCAGCAAAGAGTTGGTATTGCAAGAGCATTTGCAACGCTGCCGGAGATTATATTTGCTGATGAGCCAACAGGTAATTTAGATTCAAAAACAACTATGGAAGTTATGGAGTTAATTCGAACTATGGCAAAAGAGTATAATCAAACTATAGTAATGGTAACTCACGATACTCGAATCGCAGAATTCGCAGATAAGGTTGTACATATACATGATGGTAAGATTACAGAAATAACAACGAAAAATTAATGTGTGATATTTTTGTACACAATTAGCATAAAGGAGTAGAGCAAAATGAAAAAGTTTTTAGCAAGTCTATTATTAGTAGTATGTTTATTTAGTTTTATTACAGTAGTACACGCCGATGACGACGATCGTGGTGGCCCAAAAGTTATTTTTGAAAACAAATCCGAAGTGCCAGAAGTCGATGCTGGTGATAGTTTTAAGTATAAATTTGTAATAAAAAATACAGGTGATGAAACAGCAAAAAATATTACTATAACAACTGAAGATTCAGAAGCACCAATTCGTTGGGAAACTGCTATTAGTTCGTTTAATGTAAATAGATTAACACCTGGTTTTAATAGAGAAATAGAACTTGCATTTACCGTAAAAGAGACAGCAGATAATGGCATATATTCAGTACCATTAAAGATAGAATATACAAACATGTCTGGTTCACCGTATACAAGTGCTCAAACTGTATATTTTAAGGTAAAAAATGAATTATCAAAACCACTTATAAATATTGAAAGTGTAAGAACTTTGCCTGAAAATATTGTGGCTGGCGGAAGAGTATCACTTAATTTTGTTATTCATAATGTTGGTGATTTAAATGCAAGACGTGTAAAACTTACTTTGTCGGGCCTTGATAAAGATGGTTTTATGGTAGCAGATTCAATTAATACTAGATATTTAGATAAATTAAGCGGCAAGAGTCAACAAACAATAACCTATGATTTATTAGTATCAGAAGATATAAAAAAGGGGACCGCTGCTCTTACTGCAAAACTTGAATATTATGACCCTGATAATAAAGAATACACAGATGAAAAAACAATTTATTTAAGTGGTATTCAAGGAAAAGAAGATAAAAAAGAAGACGATGATGATGACGATGATGAGAAGAAAAGTACACCAAAAATCATTATAAGTTCATATAATGCAAATCCTAGTGCAGTTGTTGCAGGAAAAAGAGTTAATTTTTCATTTACATTCCGCAACACGAGTACAACAAAGACAATAAAGAACATGAAAATAGTAGTAAGTTCAGATGATGGTGTATTTAATATAGAAGCAGGAAGTAACTCATTTTATGTTGCTGAACTTTTACCACAACAAGAAATGACAAGAATGATTGGACTAAGGCCAAATCAAGATACATTGTCACGTGCTTATCCTGTAAGTATAAACTTTGACTATGAAGATGGCAAAGGAAATCCATATACATCAACAGAAAAAATAAATATTCAAGTTGTAGAATATTCTAATTTAACAATAAATAATATAAGTGGCCCTTATGAAATATATGAAGGTGCTAATGGTTCAATTTCTTTTGAGTATTATAATATGGGTAAAGCAGTTGTATCAAATGTTAGTGCAACAGTAGAAGGAGCATTTAAGCCAAAAAGTGATTTTAATTATATAGGTAATTTAGAAGCAGGTAAGAGTGGGTACTTCGATTTAGATGTTGTTCCACGTACTGGTGAAAGTGGAGAATGCACAGGAATACTTGTACTTTCATATGAGGATTCAAGAGGTGAAGTGCATACTGTTAGAAAAGATTTTACAGGGTATGTGTATGGAGGAGAGGATACCCCTTCATTTAACAATGACGAACCAATAATAGATGATTTTTCAATGGGTGACGAAAAAGAACCTCTTGCTTGGTGGAAGATACTACTTATAGTACTTGGTATAGCGTTTGTTGTTGCAATTATTACAATTATAATTGTTAAGAAGATACGATTAAAGAAAATGGAAGAGGAACTATAATAGGAGAACGTTATGCGTAAAAGTGATTTTATAAAGATGGGAATAAAAAACTTATGGCGTAGAAAACTAAGGACCATACTTACTATGGTGGGCGTTATGATTGGTGCGTTTTCAATAATAGTTATGGTTTCGCTTGGTATTGCTATGAGTAAAAATTTTGAAGAAGAAATAATGCAGATGGGAAGTTTAACAACCATAACTGTAAGTAAGTATTATTATGGCGATGAAAATATGATGAGTATGAGTAGTTCAACTTACACTCCACCCAAGCAGAAAGAATTAGATGATTCGTTAGTAGCAAAGATAAAAAAGCTTCCTCATGTTCAAGCTGTTACTCCAATTAATAGAATATCTGCGAAATTAAAATCTGGGAAATATGAGTCTTGGATTGATATTCAAGGAATAGACCCATCAACATTAGAATATTTTAATTTCCCAGAGGCAGAAGAAGGTAGACTACTTACACCAGAAGATACTATTGAATTATTAGTGGGTGCAGATTCATGTTATTTTTATAATCCAAATGCTGGTTATACAAGGTGGAACGATGAATCTCCAGTTGATATAATGAATGATAAAATAGAAATTGCATTTGATTTATACAATGAAGAAGATAGACTTCCTACTTTTTCGAAAGCCAAAATTATAGGCAAAATGGTTGCCACAGGTAATGAAAAAGATTGGAACATTTATGCAAATATTGAACAAGTAGAAAAGTGGAAGAAAGACTTAAAACGTTCAGGCACTAAAACCTATGATGATGCCGGATACAGTTCGATTTTAGTTAGTGTAGATAATGTAAAAAATGTTGAACAAGTTCAAAAAACAATAAAAGATTGGGAGTATGGAGCAAGCAGTTTAGTAGATGCCTTAAAGCCAATGCAAGAAACATCTAATACACTTCAACTTATTTTAGGTGGTATTGGAGCTATTTCACTTTTAGTATCAGCAATTGGAATTGCAAATACAATGATAATGTCAATTTATGAAAGAACCAAAGAAATAGGTGTTATGAAAGTTCTTGGGTGTTTGATATCAGATATTCGAAAACTATTCTTATTTGAAGCAGCAATGATAGGGTTCTTTGGTGGAGTTGCTGGAATTTTGTTAAGTTATTTAGCATCGTATCTACTGAATAAATATGGAAGTGGAATAGGAGAAGCAATAGGCGGTATTGGTGGCGGAAGCGGTAAGATATCTGTAATACCTCTATGGCTTGTGTTACTTTCACTAGGATTTTCAGTATTTGTTGGTATAGTATCTGGTTATTATCCAGCAAGACGAGCAACGAAAATAAAAGCATTAGAAGCAATGAGAGAATAAAAAAATACGGCATATGCCGTATTTTTTTTAGTAAATATAGTCGTGTTGGGGGCAACGACTATTACTGTCTAGATTAATCTTCAATATTATCTGAAATTAAAAATCCTTCACCTTCGGTTAAACTTGTTACAGAATCAAGTTTTTTCTGAATCTGTCGTGTACGAACCCCTACTAGTTTGTCTAATTCACTGTTTGCTTGTTCAAGACGATGTTTCGTTTCGTTTAATGTTTCTTCAAATTTATCGAATTCAGTTTTCACACTACTCAAAATTTGCCAAACTTCACTTGAACGTTTTTGAATTGCAAGTGTCTTAAATCCCATCTGTAAGCTATTTAATAATGCAGCCATTGTAGTTGGCCCTGCAATTACAATTTTAAATTTATCCTGAAGCTCCTCTACTAATCCGCGTTTTACAACTTCTGCATAAAGCCCTTCAAAAGGTAAAAACATAATACCGAAATCCGTTGTATCCGGTGGTGCAATATATTTATCATGTATATCTTTGGCAAACAATTTTATGGATTTTTCAAAAGTAGTTGCTGCCTCATTTACTTTTTCCTGATCTGCCGTGTCATAAGCAGTAAGAAGGGCATTATAAGCATCTAGTGGGAATTTTGAATCTATTGGAAGTAGTACATTGCCGTTGCCTTGACCTGGAAGTTTTATAGCGAATTCGACTACATTAGTAGAATTCTTCTTTGTTGCAATATTTGTTTCGTATTGCTCAGGAGCAAGGATTTGCTCTAAAATTGCCCCAAGTTGGATTTCTCCTAAAATACCGCGAGTTTTTACATTTGACAAAACCTTTTTTAAGTCGCCAACACCGGTCGCTAAATTCTGCATTTCGCCAAGCCCTTTATATACTTGCTCAAGACGTTCACTAACTAACTTAAAAGATTCAGAGATACGAGAATCTAAAGTTTTTTGAAGTTTATCGTCTACTGTTGAACGCATTTGTTCAAGCTTTATATTGTTATCATCTTGCATAAATTTAAGGCGTGCCTCGATTTGAACTAAAGTATCACTTACGGTTTTTTGAAGAGTGTTGTTTCTTTCGGTAAGCTGAAAATTTAGTTCGCTAAGGCGTCTATCGTAAGCTTCGGTTGTGTTTTTTTGTGTAGCAATAATGTTATCACCCATTATTTTTATTGAAACAATTATTGTAATAAAAATAATTATAAATAGAATAGCAGCTAAAAAATATATTTCCATAATAACCTCCTTATTCGAACATATTATCGGTTAAAATTATCGAAAAGTTTATTTAAAACAAAAAACGGACCATTTGGTCCGCATTTTCTTGGCAGGGGTGGAGAGAATCGAACTCCCATCAAAAGTTTTGGAGACTCCTATTCTACCATTGAACGACACCCCTAACTGTTACTTAGTTATTATAGCAATAGTATAGGGAAATGTCAAATGTTTTCTATTCATTTTCATTAAATAGTAAATTAATCTGATCTATAATTGTTATAATTTTATTAAGTGTAATATAATCATGTTCTATAACAGATTTAATAAGTAGGTTAGGGTAGTTTTCGTCTGGCGAAGGTTTTTTATTTAAATTAAAGTTTTCTATTAAGAATTTAATATATATATTATCTTTATTTATAGATATTTCAAATGGTAAATAATTTTTCTCGTATATTTTATATAATTCAGTGTCAAAATTATTTGGTAAAAATCTATTTTCTTTTGATGTCTCGAATAATCTTATTATTTTATTTGCTTTTAAGAGTGCAGGTTCGATATAGAAATTTCTACTAGGTATTTTAGCAATAAAACCATTAAAATATGGCTTTGTTGTTTCTCTTACACTAAACTCAGGAAACCCAGTAAATTTGGGGTCAGTATAAAAAGTTTTTTGGGCAGTTTTGATTGATAAATTAGCGAGTTTTATAGTTAAATTATTATTACCTTTGTACTCAATATAATGATTAACGGAAAAATAATCAATCTTTTTTTGCAAGTCATGAAAAAGTGAGTTTAAATATAAATCAGAAACTACGTTTTCTGGTTTGAATTCTTCTATATATTTAGAATCATTTATTAGATAAGAGACAAGTTTTTTCGCTACCATTTTGCGATAATTTTCTCTAGGAGTATCATTTGAGCTTAAAAAATATAACTGTACTTTGGAAATTGTTATAGCAACAAAGAGGATACTTATTGTTAATAAAGTAAAAAGTGGACTATCAATGTGTTCTTTATTTGTAGCTAAGGATAGTGGAAGTCCAAATATTATAAGCAATATAGTTATTATTTCAAAAATGTGCATATTTTTCCTTTGTTTTTTTAATTCCTCATATTCATTAGTCACTATGATACTAGAATAGAAATTTTCAAAATTTGTATCATAAATAGGCAAAGAAAAGTTAAAAGAATAATATTTCATAAAATGTAGTATCATTAGCAATATTGGTATAGCGAATAACATACATATTAAAAGACCCATAAATCTCTTCTCCTTTTATATTTTAAGGTATTTGCGTTGTTAAAAATTCTGAAGTACCTGTAATATTTATACTTCCAAAACCAGCTGGTATAAATAAACTATCACCTTTTTTATATTCAAGAGTCCCGTTTTCGTAATTAATTTTTCCTTCGCCATCTAATACTAAGAACGACATGAAAGAAGAATTATCCACAAATATTTCACATGCTTTTTTTAATTCATATTTATTTACATAGAAGTACTCAGAACGTGCTATGTGTGTTAGCGTATAGTCGTCATTATGTATTAAAACCTTTGGCTTTGGGTTATTAGGCATTTCAAACGATGTAACGTCTATAGCACTATCTATATGAAGTTCACGGGTATTTCCGTTTTTATCTTTCCTATTATAATCATAAATGCGGTATGTTATGTCAGAATTTTGTTGTATTTCTGCAATCATAGTGTTTTTACAAATAGCATGAACTGTACCGGCTTTAATGAAGAATGTATCACCTTTTTTGATATTTACTTTATTTAAAACATCAGTAAGTGTATTATTTTCAATTCTCTTAACGAATTCATCTTTACTAATTTTGTCCTTAAATCCATAGTATAAATATGAATCAGGCGCACAGTCTACTACATACCAAAATTCAGTCTTGCCATATGAATTGTGGCGTTTCATAGCATATTCATTTGAAGGATGTACTTGTATAGATAAATTGTCCTTTGCGTCGATTAATTTAATAAGTATAGGGAAGTTTTCGAAATGTTTTGCATTTGTGCCAAGTAAATGAGGATTTTTTTGTAAGTATTCGTTTAATGATTCATCTGTAGGGTAGATGGTATTAGTACCATTGCTATGGCAAGAAAGTTCCCAACTTTCAGCAACAGTAGGCAAATCGGTTTTTTTATTAAATTTTGTTTTTAAGTTTGTGCCACCCCAAATATAGTCCTTAAATGCGGGATTTAGTTTTAATATTTTTTTATCCATAATAAAAATCCTTCCTTAATAAAATTTTCTATAAAAATTATATCAAATTTTGCCGAAAATAAAAGTGGAAAAATAAATTTTAAAAGGGGATGAAACATATTGGAAAACATCGTAGAAATAAATGGTTTAACAAAAAAATACGACGATTTTACACTAGATAATATTAACTTAAATATAAAAAAAGGTTCTATAATGGGGTTAATTGGTGCAAATGGTGCTGGAAAGACAACTATTATAAAACTTATGCTTAATTCAGTACATAAAGACAGTGGCGATATAAAAATATTTGGAATGGACAGTTTTGAGTCAGAAAAGGATATAAAGCAGGACTTAGGCGTAATACTTGATGGCTGTTTCTTTTTCTTCTTAATAAGATTAAACGAAATACCATTTGTTATGAAAAACACTTATAAAAACTGGGATACAGACCTTTATTTTAACTACTTAAAGAGATTTAACTTAAACCCTAAAAAGCGTATAAGAGACCTTTCAACAGGAATGAAAATGAAACTAAAAATAGCGATTATTCTTTCACATAACCCAAAACTTTTAGTACTTGATGAATGTACCAATGGCCTTGATCCTGTTATGAGGAATGAGATGCTAGATATATTTTCAGAATTTGTAGATGAAGAAAAAAGCATAATTTTTTCAACGCACATAACAAGCGATCTTGAAAGAATTGCCGACCAAATCACTTTCATAAGTGATGGAAAGATTATTATTTCTGATGATAAAGATAATTTATTAAATAATTATCAAATAGTAAAATGCGGTAAAGATGAACTTGGTAGATTTAACAAAGAAGATATATTAAGGGTAAAAGAAAATAAAGATAATTTTGAAGTTTTACTTAAAAACGGTGGTAACGGAAATAGTAGATTAACATTAGAAGATATAATGATAGTTTATGAAAGGGGTGTTTCGCTTGAAGGGATTAATTTGTAAAGAACTACTTAATATGGCTACATATAAACGAGTATTTGTTGGATTATTTATGGCATTTATGTTTCTTTCTTTTCAAGGTGACTACATGCCGATTTTATCGGTAACATTTATAACAGTAGCAACAGTATTTGCAATTACTTCATTTAGTTATGATATGTTCACAAATTGGGATGCCTATGTAATGACACTTCCTGTGACACGAAAAGAAATAGTAAGAAGTAAGTATTTGTGGGCTTTAATATTAATGTTTAGCAGTTCTGCATTAGTATTTATAGCAAATTTAATTGTTGGTTTAGTAAGGGGCTTACCATTTGCAACTATGCGAGTTTGGTTTATAACTATTGGTTTAACAATGCTTGTTTCAGCACTTCTCATAACACTTTTATTACCACTTATTATAGAGTTTGGCGTTGAAAAGGGAATTATGGTCATGATACTTACTGGAGTACTTGGAGGAGCTATTTATTTTCCTTTATCTAAGTTAAATATTGATTTGACATGGCTTATAGATATAAAGAAGTTACTTGAATTATTTAAGGGAGTTACCATTAAAACATCGATAGTAGCAGCAATTTTACTAGCGATTATTTTACTTTGGTGTTCATATAGAATATCTTATAAAATTTATTCTAAAAAAGAATTTTAAAGGAGAATTGATATGTCAGATTTAGAAAACTTTATTAAACTTACAGGTATGGCGAGGGATATAGAAGAAAGTAATTTCTATAGAAATTATTTTATGGGTAATGCACTTAGGTTATCTCATCCAGTAGAAAATGAGGAGATGGCAAAGAAAGTATTAGAGAAATATAGTGCTGACTATAAAAAGGTTAATAAGGTAAGCTTAATTGTAATGATTGTTTTTGAAATTATTGTTGCATTATATACAGTGTTTTGTACTGATGTAAGAGGTAGAATGTTTTTATTTTTAACCATAAGTGCGTTCGTAGTAATACCAATAGGATTAATTATGTTAGTAAATAGCAGAAAGAAAAATAAGATTAAGGATATAAAAGGAATTAATTCACCACTTCTTTGTATTGAAAGTAAAAGATGTGCACTTCAATCAATGGAAGTAAAAGGGCGAGAGATTACAGATTTTAAGATGGTATTACAATGCCTTGATATTGGTTTAGACATAGAATTGTCATTTAGAGATTTTGCAGAGTTTGAAAAAAATCATTATTCAAAAGCAAACATATATTTTTACGAAGAAATGATTGGCGATTATATTTTTGTTGTTGAAGGAATGCAATAAATTTGTAATTCACTAATTTTATGATATAATTACTCGTAAGATAGGGGGTAATTTTATGATACCAAACAAATTAAATGTTGGTGATGAAGTAAGAGTTATAGCACCATCAAGGTCTATGGCTATTATTGGAGAAGATTGTAAAGAGATTGCGACTAAGCGTCTTACTGATATGGGTTTAAAAGTAACTTTTGGTAAGCATGTAATGGAAGCAGATGATGTTATTTCATCAAGTATTGAAAGCAGAATTGAAGATTTGCATGATGCTTTTCGTGATAAAAATGTTAAAGCTATTTTAACGGTAATTGGTGGATTTAATTCTAATCAGTTATTATCGCATATAGATTACGATTTAATAAAGAATAATCCAAAGATATTGTGCGGTTTTTCAGATATAACAGCACTTCTTAATAGTATTCATGCTAAAACTGGTCTTACCACATATTATGGTCCACATTATTCAAGTCTTGGTATGAAAAAAGGATGCGAATATACATTAGAATATTTCAAAAAAATGTTTTTTGAGAATAACGAAATAGAAGTAGTAAGTTCAACCGAGTGGAGTAATGACAGTTGGTTTATGGATCAAGAAAATAGAACTTTTGTGCCAAATGAAGGTATGTTTGTTATAAATAAAGGTGAAGCAAGTGGCGAAGTTGTTGGCGGTAATCTTTGTACATTTAATTTGCTTCAAGGTACAGAATATATGCCGGATATAACAAATAAAATTTTGTTTTTAGAAGATGATGGCCTTGCAGATAAGATGTTCTATGTTGAATTTGATAGAAATTTACAGTCTGTAATTCACTTAAAAAACTTTAATACTGTAAAAGGCATTGTAATAGGTCGTGAAGAGAAAAATTGTCCTATGGATAAAGAAAAGTGGACTAAGTTAATTAAATCTAAACACGAACTTGATAACATACCAGTTATCGCAGGTGCAGATTTTGGCCACACAACACCAATATTTACATTTGGTATAGGTGGAACTGCACATATTATTGCAAATGAAAAAGCAACGCTTTATATAAAAGGATAAGTGATGTAAATGAATGTGTTACTTACTAAAGAATTGGAACGAATTGAAAACGAAATAGACATAACAGAATATCAGTTTCAGAAGATTGTAAAAACATTTGAAACAGATATGGAAAACAAAAAAATGCTAAAAATGTTACACACATATGTTTTCCCAAAGTTTGATGTAACACCAGGAGAGTATTTGGCAGTAGATTTTGGTGGAACCAATGTGCGTGCTGTTCTTTATGAAGTGACGGATAAAAATAAAATTAATGTAAAAGTAAATACATCATTCAAATTAAAAGATGAAAAACATGATTATACATCAAATAAATATACGTTATCCGATGTTTTTGATGTAATTGCAAAAGAAATAGGGAAAATTATAGATAAAGATAAAGAATATTTATTGGGGCACACGTTTTCGTTCCCGACAGAATTTCGAGCTAAAAATGAAGCAATACTTTTAGATTTTTCGAAGGGTTTTGATATAAGGGAAGCAATAGGTAATGATGTAAATAAAACGTTTTATGAAGCATTAAAGAAAAGAAAGTTAAAAGTAACACCGGTAAATATAATAAATGATACGGTAGCAACACTTCTTACAGGTAAGTTTTATTATAAGAATGTGGATATAGCGGTTATTACTGGTACAGGGCATAATATTTGCTATGAAAATAGTGAAGGTGAACTAATAAATGTAGAAGCAGGTGCTTTTAGTAAAGATTTGCCTCTTAGTTTTTATGATTTAATGCATTTTGAGGAGAACAAGAAAATACGAAATAATGTTATGGAATTGCTTACGGGTGGTAAGTATATTGGAAAAACTGCTGACTATATCATAAAAGATTTTAATGAACTAGGTGTCTTAAAATGTGAAAACGAAATAGATGGTAGAACTCTTACTTTAGCACTAATAGATGAATTAGATGGTAGTTTTAATAAAGAAACTAAAGAAGCACTTAAATACATTGCTAAAATATTATTAAGGCGTGCAGCAAAATTAGTTGTTGCAGAAATAGTCGCTATACTAAATGGGTTAGATAGTGAATTAAAGACAAGCCATACCATTATTTTTGATGGCTCTGTTTATGAAAAAAATGAATATTTTAAGGAATGCATAACAAAGTACATTGATGATCATTATGGTAGTAAATCACAAAAGATTCAACATGTTTTTGTAAAAGATGCGTCAAATATTGGAGCATTACTTTCGATTTTTGTATAAAAAAGGATACTTTAAGTATCCTTTTTAGCTATTCATACCATTCATCATTTTATCCCAGAAAGCTTTGAAATCATTCGTATTCATAGATGTAAATTCTTTTGAAACTGTTTCAAAATTCATGTTATTCATTTTATCGTTTTCCATTATATAGACCATAGTAATTGTAGGGTCTATTTCTTTTACTTTTTTAGTGAGAATATCTTTGTAGTTTGATTGATTTTTTAATGTGTTTGAAACATTACATGATATTAATGCACACTTATTTGCAACTACTACATCGGTATTATCTACGCCATCTACTTTATCTAGTGTAGTTTTTATCTTTTCATTAGCGTTATTTGTATCTATCTTTATATTGTTTGTAGTATCATTTACCACGTTTGGCGCTGCCGTATTTGTACGACTTCCACTTACATTTTGTGGTCTTACGCCCATATTACCTTGCCTTAGTGTCATGCCACCTGTTGAGAAAATTCCAGCAACTAAAACTAGAAAACCTAAACCGAAGAATAGCGAAACTAATTGTTTATTGTTCATAAAATTCATCCTTTCTTATTAAAATCTATAAATATTCTTTACGATTTTGTGAAAAATATGATAGTATATAATAGAAATTTACATATGAAGGAGGACAAAATATGTCATTGCTTATCTTCAATTTATTATTGCTTGCGGCATCTTTAGTTGTAATAATATTTAGTTCTGATAAATTAATTGATTCATCGTCAAAAATTGCAAGATTTTATGGAGTACCAGTATTTATTATTGGTGTTTCAATTATCGCATTTGGGACAAGTGCTCCAGAACTTGTTGTAGGAATAATATCATCAATTCAAAAGGCAAATGATTTATCATTTGGGAACATTGTCGGAAGCTGTATAAATAATGTTGGTTTAATACTTCCAATTGCTGCTTTTATGATAACAGTTATAGTTGATGAGAAAATATTAAAAAAAGAAATGGTTATGCTAACCTTGATAGAAATATTGTTAATAGTATATTCAGTAAATGGTTCTTTATCTAGATATGAAGGCGGAATATTAATTTTGGTTGGAATTTTGTTTATTGCATATATTGTAAGGGGAAGCCAAAATCCAGAACAAGAATATAGTGATGAAGACTTAAAGATAGAGCCAAAAAAGTTACCACTTCAGTTTGTTACTGTAATAGTATCGCTTTTAGGCTTGGTATTCGGTGGACATTTTATTGTAACGTCTAGTACTGCTGTTGCAGAAGCGCTTGGTATAGCAAATTCTGCTATTGGTTTAACACTAATAGCACTTGGAACGACAATGCCTGAACTTGTTACTACTATTGCGGCTGCAAGGCGTAAAGAGGACGATATAATTTTAGGTAATATTATTGGAAGTAACATTTTTAACATATTATTAGTACTTGGAACAGCGGCATTTATTCATCCGATTCCAATTAGTTTCAAATCGGAAAGCATATTAAGTTCTTTAGGAACGGATCTTGGAATAATGTTCGTCTTAAACATGTTTTTGTATTTTACAATGGTTAAAAATAGAAGTGTTAGATGGACAGGCGGTATTGTATTGATAGCAATATATATTTTCTATATGACTAAACAAATATATTTCATGATGCCACATTAAATACGGGGAATATCCTCGTATTTTTTTGCATATTATTAAGAGCCCTTGAATATTTATATAAAGAATAAGGAAGGGATGATAATATGCCAATAGAAGAAAAGAAACAAATTTCTAAAAACGGACATAATTTTTTACTTGAGAATCGCGAAAAGATGAGTATATCTGGCGTTATTGACGTAGATATTTTTAATCCAGATATGATAGTAGCACAGACAGAGATGGGGATGCTTACCGTTAAAGGTTCGGATTTACATATAAACAAATTAAATTTAGAAGCATCGGAACTCATAATAGAGGGAGAGATAGAAAGTTGTGCGTATTCAGATAAATCGGTAAACGTGGGAAGTAATTTGCTTAGCAAGATATTTAAGTAGGTGGTGCGAAAATGAGTGTGGAAAACCAGGTGGTTATTTTTTTATCATTTGTTATTGCAGGAATGTTAGGCGGAATTTGCTTTGATTTTTTTCGTGCATTACGTAAAAACTTTGATACGATAGATTTAGTGGTGTATATAGAAGATTTAATTTTTTGGTTTTTACTTTTATTAGTCACATTAGTAACTGCTTATATAGTAAGTGATGGCGAAATAAGAGTTTATATGCTATTTTCCATGGTACTTGGTGGAGTTATATATTTTTTAATTTTCAGTAAAATTTTCTATAAAGTTTTTAGTTTATTTTTCCGATATATTGAAAGTATAGGTAGAAACTTTTTAAAACTCTTTAGGAGGACCAATCATGAAACGAAAACTCAAAATACATAGATTTTTATTAGTTCTATTTGTAATATCATATTTTTCATATATGTTTGCAATTCAAGAAATAGAGTATAAGAAATACAAAAACGAGAAACAAGCATATTTAGAGCAAATTGAACTAGCAAAACAAAAAACAGAAGAATATAAAGAGTATGCAGAGTATGTAAAGACAGATAAATATATTGAAAAAGTGGCAAGAGAAAAACTTTCTATGGTACGACCTGAAGAGAAAATATATATCGAAATTAACAATTAAATGTTGACGTAATATTCGAGTTGCTATATAATATATACAAATGAAAATAAAAGCAAAGGAGTAATTTTTTATGTCATTAGAGGCGGGAGCCATAGTAGAAGGAACTGTAAAAACTATTACAAATTTTGGAGCATTTATCGATTTAGGAGATGGAGTTACAGGTCTAGTACATATTTCTGAGATATCTGATGATTATGTAAAATCAGTATCAGATTATCTAGAAGAAAAGCAAAAAGTAAAAGTAAAAATCTTATCAATTGATGAAGAAAATAAAAAAATCACTTTATCAATAAAGAAAGCAGAACCACCAAAGCCACAGCAATCAAAACAACAGGAAATGTCTTTTGAGGATAGACTTAGCAAATTCTTAAAAGATAGTGAAGAAAGACAAAACGATGTAAAAAGAAGTTTTGAAAACAAACGTGGTGGCGGAAATAGAAGGTAATTTTTATAAAGGAACGTGATTTATGAAACGTGAAGAATTAGAAACTAAAACTGTAGTAGAGCTTAAGAAAATCGCTAAAAGTTTAGAAATTTCTGATTTCACCAAGTTAAAGAAAAGTGAACTTATAGAGCAAATTGAACGTTTAAGTGAAGTAGTAGTACCGACTAAGACGCAGGAAAAACAAATTAAAGAAGAACCCGAAGACGCAGAAGGTATTTTAGAAGTACTTGCTGACGGCTTCGGTTTTTTACGCTCTGAAAACTACTTAAGTGGGGCACAAGATATTTATGTGTCACCTGTACAAATTAGAAGGTTCAACTTAAAGACTGGTGATAAGTTAAATTGCAAAGTAAGAAATGCAAAAGAAGGCGAAAAATTTAGGGCTCTTATATATGTAAATACTGTAAATGGAGATAAACCAGAAGTTGCTATTAAGCGTAAATCTTTTGATCAATTAATTCCTGTATTTCCTGATGAAAGATTAAAACTTGAAACTACAAGACAGGAAACAGCAATGCGACTAATAGATTTAATTGCGCCAATAGGAAAAGGTCAACGTGGTATGATTGTTGCACCACCTAAAGCAGGTAAAACTACGCTATTAAAGAAGATAGCAAATTCGATATCATTAAATTATCCAGATGTTGAACTTATTGTTTTACTTATAGATGAACGTCCTGAAGAAGTAACAGATATGCAGCGTTCAATCAATGGTGAAGTCATTTATTCAACATTTGATGAACTTCCAGAACATCATATAAAAGTTGCAGAGATGGTATTAGAACGCGCACAACGACTTGTTGAGCATAAAAAAGATGTAGTAATTTTGTTAGATAGTATAACACGTCTTGCACGTGCATATAACTTAACAATACCTCCAACAGGAAGAACACTATCTGGTGGATTAGATCCTGGAGCACTTCATAAGCCAAAGAAGTTTTTTGGTGCAGCAAGAAATATTGAAAATGGTGGTAGTTTAACTATACTTGCAACGGCACTTATTGAAACAGGTAGCAGAATGGATGATGTAATATTTGAAGAGTTCAAGGGGACCGGTAATATGGAATTACATTTAGATAGAAAACTATCCGAAAAACGTATATTCCCAGCAGTAGATATTGCGAAATCTGGCACAAGACGTGAAGATTTATTACTTAGTCAAGATGAATTTGAAGCAGTGCTTAATATAAGGCGTCAGATGAGTAATCAGCAAAACCAAGACTTTGCTGAAAAAGTTATAAATTTACTTGTACTTACTAAAAACAATGACGAACTAGTGAAAAAATTAAAAACGAGCGTGTAAAACGCTCGTTTTTGTGTTATTCGTCTTTTTTGTTATCGTCGTCATTTTCGAAATCAATATCGTCATCTTCATCGTCATCCTTATAATATTGACCAAGTGAAAGAATATCTTCGCCTGACATATCTTCCACAAAGGCAATATAAGGAATAGATAAAACAAAGAGAATTATCATGATGATAAGAGTCCAAGTAGGCAGTACATGCAGTTTGTAAATCATGTAGGATAAAATTGCTACCGGAATAAAAAAGCAAACAATTTTATCGGCTATGCTTAGTGTAAGACGCTTAAATACACTTAACACTTCGTTACAAATTTTATGAAGGTAGATTCTTCTCATTTCATAAGCAACAAAAGTGTATGCCCACGGAATAATCATTATCACGATGTTAGAATGCGAAGGATCTAAAAAGCTTAGTCCGAAAGTAAGGCAAAAGATGGCAACATAGAAAAATGTGCACATAAACCTTGTTGTCTTATCTTTATAGTACTTTGCTTTTAAGACCGAAGTGACAAGTATGTTTAATAGTTGGACCCCGAATATGATAGCATAGAATTTCGCAAGCCGCGTATCAAGTGCTACTAAGCGACATATTTCAGTGAGTGCAACAGTGAAGTACACGAAATATGTGGGAAGCTTGTAGTAAAAGATGAGGAGTATGCCAAAAGCCCATTTACTCATAATTTCTCCTTATTCTTCATTATCGTAGTTGATGTGAAACGGAAGCTCGAACAAGTCATCCTTAGATATTAAGTTTTCAAGTAAAGCGGTGAAGGGCATAATCAGTACAAAGATTATTGTAAGTGAAATGTCAAACCAGATTGGTAATCCCCACATGGCTGTAAAAAAAACAAATAGTGCAAAAGGGATGGCTAGCCGGATTATTTTGTCGAGTATTGTAACAAAATAATACCTAAATATGGCATCTTCGTTTTCGAGTAGCTTAAGGTTAAGTTTTCGAACGATGTTTGTAATAGCGGTGTAGATAAGTGGAATCGTAATAAACAAAATCGAACTTTTTGCTGCAACGATACTTAAAATTGCTAAAACAAAGAACATAGCTCCAATTGCTGCACAACATATGATGTCATCGCTTGCGGTGGTGGATTTGCTTTTCAAAATAGCTCCTACAATCAAATTTACAATGTGGCATAAAGTGATGAAAATCAAAAGTTTACTGATAGAAACATCAAAGTAAATGCATAGTATATGAATCTCACAAAGAAGTAGTGTGATGTAGGTAAAGTACGAAGTCGTATCTCCAAGTATTAAAAGTACAAGTCCGTCATACCAACGGCCAGCTATTTTTTTTATTGATTTCATAGTTGCCTCCTGAAAAAAATCAAAGAGAAATCTGAATTCCTGTGTGGCTTCTTTTTTGTATACATAATACCTTAAAATTTTATCATTAAATTGGGATTTAGTCAACATAATTTAAGACAAAAAAAGATACCTACGGGTTAGTAGGTATCTTCTTAAGGTTAATTACTTATTCATTTGACTTAAAATTTCGTTTACATCAACACCATGAACAGCACATGCTTCTTCTAAAGTTTCCATTTGTGCTGAAGGGCAACCAAGACAGTGCATGCCCATATTTAAAAGAATAGGTGCAACATCTTCACGAACTTCTAAAATTTCGCCAATTGTCATATTTCCAGTTATTTTTTCCATCAAATTCAACTCCTTTAATTAAACTGTAATTAGTATACAACAAATTAAGAAAAATATAAAGAGTTTTGTAGAAACTTGTTGTTTGTATTTCATAAAAAAAAGTGATAGACTATACAAAAAGGGGGAAATTATATTGAGTTTTGATATAGATTTATTATGGGAAGTAGAAGAAGAAAAAAATATAGAGGAGCTAATTAATAAAGTAGTAGGCGAAGCTTTGGCAGAGGAAAGTGTAGATTGTAATGTTGAAGTAAGTATTGTTGTAACAGATAATGCAAGAATAAAAATTTTGAATAATAAGCATAGAAATATAGATAGAGAAACCGATGTGTTGTCTTTTCCTGGATATGAAAAAGATGAGTGGGAAGAAATAAAAAAGACAGATGAATATGCAATATTGGGTGATATTGTAATATCCAAAGAAAAGGTTATAGAACAAGCAAAAGAATATGGCAATACTTTTGAACGCGAATTTGCATATCTACTTACTCATGGTATGCTTCATTTAATGGGTTATGATCATATGATTGATGAAGAAAAAATGGTTATGAGAAAAAAAGAAGAAGAAATATTAAACAAACTTAATTTATCCCGTGAAAATTAAATTTAACAAGGTTAAGGAGAAAGTCTATAATGTATAGAAAAGGACAAAAAGAACTAATAACTACATATAGAAATGGTTATTGTGGAGTGCCTGCAATTCCTGGTGGAGGAAAAACTTTTGCACTTACTAAATGGGTAGTAGAAGCAATAAAGGAAGGAATAAATAAGCCAGGTAAAATATTAATAGTTACATATATGAGTTCGGCGGTTAATAATTTTAAGCAAAGAATATCGTCAGAACTTGAGAAACTTGGTATAGTCTCAAAGGATTATTTTGTGTGCACTATACATAGTTTGTGTATGCAAATAATAAAAGAAAATCCTGATATAGTTTTGTTAAACGAAGAGTTTAATGTAATTGATCAATCAGAGCAAACGGCTTTGATAAAAGACGCCATTAATGGTTGGAAAAGGCGAGGAGAGAATAAAAGATTATATGATTATTATTTAGATGATAATATCCTTGCAAGTGAAGGTTATGATAAAATCGCAAAGAAATGGGAGAAAGATTTTGCAAATATAGTAAGTAATGCAATATCTGAATTTAAGAATAATGAAATCTCATCGACAAAAGCCATCGAATTAACTTCAAAATTGCCTATAACATCGTTTTTGCGTGTGAGCGCAGAAATATATAGAGATTATGAGTATAAATTAAATAAACGCGGTTTAATTGATTTTGGAGATATGTTAAGTAAGGCAAAACAGATACTTACTGAAAATAAATCAATACTCGAAAAATTTAAGAAAAAATATACATATATTTGTGAAGATGAAGCGCAAGATTCTAATAAACTACAGACGGATATATTAAAATTAATTGCCGGCGAAGATGGTAATTTTTTAAGGGTTGGTGATAGTAATCAAGCGATAATGACTACTTTTGCTAATAGTGATATGAAATTATTCAAAGAGTTTTGTGAATCACCTAACACAAAAGTATTTAACATCGTACAATCTAGTAGAAATATTGTACAAATAATAAATGAGGCAAATAATTTTGTGAGGTTTGTTCGTGAAAATCATCCTGTAGAAGAGTGTAAAGAGTCGCTACTTCCACAGTATATAGAACCAGTAGATGAGGACGATGATTTTCCAAACCCCAAAGTAGATGGCAATGCTATTTTTAAGGCAGAGTATAAAAAAGCGGACGATGAGTATGAAGCGATTGCAAAAGAATGTGAAAATTTATTAGAGAATTTTAAAGATAAAACAACTGCGGTATTATTACCAAATAGGTTTAAGATTGAAAAATTATTAAATGTTTTTGATAGCAAAAAAATAAAATATGAATATTTAGATAACTATGCTGGAGATCGTAATGAATGTTTAGTAACTTTAGGCAAGATTTTAGATTTTGTAGGTCAGCCAGAAAAAAATGAAAAGCTAGTAGAAGTAGTAAAGATGTTTATATCCGATGAAGAACCATTAAAAGAAACTTTGTTTAATTATTTACAGGAAGAAAAAGTTGAAGAAATAATGTATCCAATAAGCGGCAACATAGATTTATCAAAAGTGCCAGAGGAACTATTAGAAAGTGATTTATGGAACGAGTTTTTGAGGATTCGAGATTTATTACTTGAGTTTTTAGGTTTCCCTTTTACATTGATGGAAAAGCTAGTTTTGTACATTGCCGAACGATTAAATTTTTCGATGGAAAACATGGCAATAGCACAAAAAGTTGCATCAACAGTAAGGTTTATGCTTGAAGAAGACCCAAGATATAAAGTAATAGATTTAGCAGCAGAACTGCTTAACCCTAAAAATTCATTTAACTTTTTTGCAAATTTAGTTTGGGAGTTAAAAGGATATGAAGCAAAGCCAGGAGTGGTTACCGTTGCTACATATCATAAATCAAAAGGTCTTGAATGGGACAATGTATTTTTAGGCGACTTGTGCAGTGAGGATTTCCCAGCAAGTTTAACAGATAAATTTAAAGACGAAGTAGAGTACTTAAAGGCAGAATGCAGTAATCCAAGCCGTATGTTAAAAGAAGATATGGCAAAGATTTTAAAAGTAAATGACAAAATAGATTATAAAAAACAAGCAAAATTAGAGGTGATAGGAGAAAGAGCACGACTTTTATATGTAGGTATAACGAGGGCGAAAGAACGTCTTTATATTAGTACAGTTAAAAATTCTAGAACACGCCCATCGATATACTACGATGTTTTGTAAATAATATGCAGTTAGGAGGTAAAAAAAATGAATGAACAGAAATTTACACAAAAAACACTTGAAGCACTTCGTGATGCACAGCGTCTTGCAATAGAACATAACAATATGCAAATAGAAGAAGAACATTTAGCATATGTTTTAGTAGATGAAAATAGTGATTTGGTAAGAGAATTATTCAAAAAAATAGGCGTAAGCGATACTTTTAATAAAAAATTACTTGAAACAATTGAAAAAATGCCAGGTGTTACAGGTCCTGGACGTGAACCAGATAAAGTTTATGTTTCAAAAGATGTAGACGATGTATTAAATTTGGCCGAAAAAACAGCAGATAAAATGAAAGATGAATATGTATCTGTAGAACATTTGATGTTAGCAATAATAGATAAGCCAAATAAAAATATGAGAGAATTATTTAATGAGTTTGGTATAACGAAAGATACATTTTTACAAGCTTTGATGCAGGTTCGTGGTAACACGAGAGTTACTAATGAAAATCCAGAAGAAACATATAATGTGCTAAAAAAATATGGTACAGATTTAGTAGAACTTGCACGTAAACAAAAACTTGATCCTGTAATTGGTAGAGATGAAGAAATAAGAAATGTAATTAGAATATTATCTAGAAAAACTAAAAATAACCCAGTTTTAATTGGTGAACCTGGTGTTGGTAAAACAGCTATAGCAGAGGGCTTGGCAATCCGTATAGTTAAAGGAGATGTGCCAGAAAACCTAAAAAATAGACAGGTATTTTCTTTAGATATTGGTTTACTTATTGCTGGAGCCAAGTATAGAGGGGAATTTGAAGAAAGACTAAAAGCAGTTTTAAACGAAATAAAGAAAAGTGAAGGCAAGATATTATTATTCATTGATGAACTTCACACAATAGTTGGTGCTGGTAAAACAGATGGCGCAATGGATGCTGGTAACTTATTAAAACCAATGCTTGCAAGAGGAGAACTTCACTGTATAGGTGCAACAACCTTAAATGAGTATAGACAGTATATAGAAAAAGACCCTGCATTAGAGCGCCGTTTCCAACCAGTTTTGGTGCCAGAGCCATCGGTTGAAGATACGATATCAATCTTAAGAGGATTAAAAGAACGTTATGAAGTATTCCATGGTGTAAAAATTCAAGACCAAGCATTAATTGCTGCGGCAACACTTTCAAACAGATATATATCTGATAGATTTTTACCAGATAAAGCAATTGACTTAGTAGATGAAGCTTGTGCAATGATTTGCTCAGAAATGAATTCTATGCCAATAGAACTTGATGATATTAGAAGAAGAATCATGCAACTTGAGATTGAAGAACAGGCCTTAAGTAAAGAAGAGGATAAGATTTCTCAAGAACATTTAGGAGAAGTAAGAAACGAACTTACCGAATTAAAAGAGAATTTTAATGCATTAAAAGCAAAGTGGGAAAACGAAAAAGAGGCAATTGTAAAAGTTCAAAAAATTCGTGAAGAATTAGAAAAAGTAAATGCAGAAATTGAAAAAGCAGAGCGCTCTTATGATTTAACTAAAGCGGCTGAACTTAAATATGGAAAACTTCCAAAACTAAAAAAAGAACTTGAAGAAGAAGAAAAAAAGGCAGAAACCGCTGAAAAAACCAGTTCGCTTTTACGTGACAAAGTAACTGAAGAAGAGATTGCAAAAATTGTAGCGCGTTGGACAGGTATTCCAGTAAATAAGCTAATGGAAAGCGAAAGAAGTAAACTTCTTCATTTAGATGATATTTTGCATCAAAGAGTAAAAGGACAAAATGAAGCAGTAAAGAAAGTGGCAGAAGCAATACTTCGTTCAAGAGCAGGAATCCAGGACCCAAATCGTCCTATAGGTTCATTCTTGTTTTTAGGCCCTACAGGTGTTGGTAAAACCGAACTTGCAAAGGCACTTGCTGAAGCATTGTTTGATGATGAGAAAAATATGATACGTATTGATATGACTGAATATATGGAAAAGCATGCGGTATCAAGACTTATCGGAGCACCTCCGGGATATGTTGGATATGATGAGGGTGGTCAGCTAACAGAGGCAGTAAGACGTAAACCATATGCAGTTGTATTATTTGATGAAGTAGAGAAGGCACATCCTGATGTGTTTAATATACTTTTACAAGTATTAGATGATGGAAGAATAACCGATTCGCAAGGTAGAACAGTTGATTTTAAAAATACTATTATAATTCTTACTTCAAACTTGGGTTCAAATTATATACTAGAAGATATAAGCGAAGATGGTGAAATAACTGATGAAACAAAGAAAAATGTAGAAGCATTATTGAAGCAAAACTTTAGACCAGAATTCTTAAATCGTCTTGATGAAATAGTGTTCTACAAACCACTTTCAAAATCTGAGATTTCAGAGATTGTAGATTTGTTATTAGATAGGTTAAGAAAGCGTCTTAGCGATAAACAAATTTCGCTTGAAGTTACAGATAATGCAAAGAATTATGTTATAGAAGGCGGATACGATGTGGTTTATGGTGCAAGACCATTAAAAAGATTTATTCAGCAGACTATTGAAACAGAAATTGCAAAGAAAATAATAGGCGAAGATATTGCACCAGGAACAACACTAGTTGTTGATTATGTTGATGGAAACTTAGAAATAAGGATTAAGTAAGTAAAAAAATACGGTATGGAGGTTATCCATACCGTTAATTTTTTAACTTACTTCTTGAAGAGACGCCTCATCTTTTTTTCGAGGCGTTCCTCGATTGCATGAATGTTGACTCTGGTGGCGATACCGTCTTCGATGTCGAAAGCATCACCCTCTTTGGCATCTGCGGGGAAGATGTCGCGGCAGAAAGTGCAAATTTTCCGCGTTTTCGAGTCCTCACAGCGAGCAACCCCTTTGTCGAAACTGTCGATGATGTACATGTTATTTACCCTCCCATGTAACTTTTATTGTGTTTCCATCTGACGTTACGATGATTGTGCCGAGCATATCCGTTCTGTAAACAGATACACCATATTTATCAAGCGTGTCGAGTGTTACCTGACACGGATGACCATATTTGTTGTCTATGCCACAGCTTATAATCCCAATCTTTGGTGCCACTGCTTTTATAAAGGCGGCGGATGAAGAAGAATCAGAGCCGTGGTGTCCAACTTTTAGTACGTCGGATTCAAGTGTAAGACCAGATGACAGCATGGCTTTTTCGTTATAAGTTTCTGCGTCTCCAGTAAACATGAAACTATTGTTGCCGTATTCAAGGCGAATAACGACAGAGCAAAGGTTTAATTCATCTGGGGGAGAGTTCATAACGGAAAGAACAGTGAAGTTAGCAGCGTCAAATGTAAATGTATCACCAACTTCTACCTGCGTTATTCTTTCGTTCTTTGCGTCGATAGAATCTAGCACCGATTCAAAAGTGTTGGTGGTGGTTTTCACATTTGGCAAAATAATAATATCTGCGTCAAAAGCATCAATAACATCGTCAAGCCCACCAACATGATCTTCATGGGGATGAGTCCCAATAATATAGTTTAATTTTTCTATTCCTTGATCTAATAAATAATCTACTACTAAATCGCCATCACCATTGTTACCTGCATCAATTAGCATTGAGTTATCGTTTAATGTAATAAGAATTGAATCTGCTTGACCGACATCAATGTAGTGAATTTTAAGTTCGCCCTTTGAATCGAATGGATGCTCATCGATTGTGTAAATGTGGATTTCAGGTTCTGGCAGAAACGAGTTTAAGATGGAGTCTAGTATCGATTCAACGACAGGGGCAAAAACGATGCAAAGCACAACTATGATTATAAACCATATGAGCTTGCGTTTAGTACTTTTTTTCATTGTTACCTCCGTGAAAAATAACTCTTGGATACGTCCGCTACGGTGTAGCTAAATGTGCAAAAACACATAAACATTATTATATCACGAAATAATTAAAATGTAAACTAATAATTTGAATGTTTGTCGTTTTGTTCCGGCGAAAGAAGGGACGGGGGTATTTGACACGAATAGGGTAAAATAGCCCCGGCCCATTGAACGCATTTCCGCCTTTGGCGGATAATGCGAGTGGCGAACATTGTTCGCCACTACAAGCTTGCGGGTGTTTCTAACTTTATTTCTCCACCATAAACAATATTTTGTAAAAAACTATTGACAAAATTTTTAGTCGCGATATAATAACTATATCAAGTGTTATAGTACAGATATAACACTAATGAGAGGAGGGATATTGTGATACAAATCGACTACGCAAACAGCGAATCTATTTACATACAAATAAAAGAGAACATCAAAAAATTGATATTAAGTGGTGGATTAAAACCTGATGAAATGATACCTTCGGTAAGAAGTTTAGCATCTACACTTGCAATAAATGTTAATACAGTCCTTCGAGCATACAAAGAACTTGAACTAGAGGGGTATATTTATTCAGTTCAGGGGAAGGGAAATTTTGTATCTGGCAATAATAATAGTTTGAAAGAAAAAAGTGTAGAAGATTTCAAAGAAAAACTTGGTAAATTAGTAAAAGAAGCAGATTATATAAATATTACATTAGAGGAATTCATAAATATGGCAAAAGAATTGTACAGTGATAAGGAGGAGAGATAAATGATAGAAGTAAAAAACTTGACCAAAAAATTTGATTCTTATGCTGCACTTGATGACTTAAGTTTAAGCGTAGAAAAAGGTTCGATTTATGGTTTAGTAGGCCCAAATGGTGCGGGTAAAACAACGCTTATGAAAACTATCATGGGGATATATAAGGCAGATGCCGGAGAAATTTTAATAGATGGAGAAAATGTATATGAAAATGTTTCATTAAAAGATAATACTATATACATTTCTGATGAGTTATATTTTTTCAATAACTTTTCAATAAAGCAAATGAGTGAACTTTATAAAGGTGTGTATAGTAATTGGAGCGATGAAAGATTTAATAAACTTAAAGAAGTATTTGATATTGATATAAAAAGAAATGTAGATAGATTATCTAAAGGTATGAAAAAACAAGTCGCTTTTTGGCTTGCACTTTCTGCAAGACCAAATTTACTTATACTTGATGAACCACTCGATGGACTTGATCCAGTAATGAGAAGAAAAGTATTAAATCTTATGATGCAAGATGTTGCGGATAATAATCTTACGGTTATGATATCTTCACACAATCTACGTGAACTTGAAGATATATGTGACCATGTAGGAATTATGAATAAAGGTAAATTAATGCTTCAAAGAAAGTTAGATGATATGAAATCTGAAACCCATAAAATACAAATTGCATTTAAAGGTGGAGTGTTCCCAGAGGAATTTGCAAATAAATTTAAGATACTACATAAAAGCCAGTTAGGGCAGGTATATTCAATAATCTTAAATGGTGATAAAAATAAAATAGAAAGCGAACTTAATAAATATAATCCAATTATTATGGATATGATACCACTTACTCTTGAAGAAATATTTATATATGAACTTGGAGGTGAAGGCTATGAAATCAAAGAAATCATTCTTTAATAAAACGCTTATATTAAATAATTTATCAGGATTTTGGTGGTGTAGTGCACTTTGTACTTTGTTAATATTTTTAATAGTGCCATTTAGGATTTTAAATATTGACTTAAGATATTATTCTAAAACATATTCAATGATGTCGGATTATTATGCAACAGTAGCAATATACTTTGCATACGCAGTAGCTGTTGCTGCACTTATTTTTAGGTATTTACAAACTTCTAAAGCGGTAACGCTTATGCATAGTATGCCTTTTACACGACTCGGTTTATATATAAATCACTGGATTAGTGGATTTATAATAATTATGATTCCTTTAGTAATAAATTTAAGTATATTATTTTTGATACAAGGATTTACTAAATTTAACTCGATACTGCTTATAAGTAGTATATGGAAATGGTTTTTATTAAGTACTATGATTTCCGTCACACTATATTCTATTGCTGTAATGGTAGGTACGTTTACTGGTAGTAGTATTGCTCAAATTGTTTTTACATATATACTAAATGTGTTACCAGTAGGATTGTATGCATTAGCTTATATGTTATTACAAGGTCTTGTGTATGGGTTAAAAATTAATGATTGGTATGGTACTAGTCTACTTAAACTAATGCCGATTACACAAAATTTAGAAGAAAGTTTGTGGTATTTAAAAGATTACAAGAGCATTATTATAATTAATATAGTTTTGTTAATTTTATCAATTGTTATTGGATATTTTGTTTACAAGGCAAGAAAATTAGAACGTGCTGGTGATGTAATAAGTAATGGGGTACTCCGCCCAATATTTAAATATGGTGTAACAGTATGTGTAATGGCTGTTGGAGTAACTTATATTAAATATATAATTAATGGGTTGCCAAATATTTTAATATATGTATTGTTTGCACTTTTAGGTTATGCAATAGCCCAGATGCTACTTATAAAATCACTTAAAATACAAAAATATTATAAGGGATTTTTAGGATTCTTAGCAGTTTTATTTGTTGCAGCACTTGTAGTGAAATTTGATTTAACTGGTTTTGAAAGAAGAGTACCAAATGTAGAAGATGTAGATGCAGTTGTTATTGGATATTATTCAAATATTAAAGATGTAAATTTTGATACATTAAAAAGCAAAAGTGGTGGAGCCGTTTTGGCTGACAAAGATAATATAAAATCTGTAGTAGATATTCATAAATATCTTATAAAAAATAGACCACAAGATGAATTATATTGGAACTATTCTATAGCATATAAACTTAAAAATGGAAAGATTATTGAAAGAGATTATCCAATTAGCGAAGAAAAATATGAAGAATATTTTAGGGATATTTATAAATCAAAGGAATACAAGTTACAAAGAAGCGGACTATTTTTATATGATGAAGCAGATCTTGGCAATGTGCAAATAAGAAACAAAAATGAGGATGTCGTAAAATTAACTTATGATCAAGGAAAAGAATTTTTAAAACTCGCTAAGAGTAGAGTGTTAGAAAGTGATTATGAATTAAAAGAGAATGTAGTAGGCCCATATTTGTATGAATTAGAGTTTGAGTTTGAAATAGACATTAAGAAAGATGAATCGCTTAAACCATATACATATATGGATAGTACAATGGCTACTAAATCTTATTGCCCTGTAACATTCTATGTAAAGCGAGAAGATACAGAACTTGTGAATGCTATAAGAAACTTTATAGAGCCAATTACTCTAGATAATATACAGTATTTGAGACTTTCTAAAGAAACGCAAGTCTCTAACCATGTTATAGAACATGAGTCAATAAGGGAAATACGTGATAAGGATGAAATGAAAGATATTATATCAAAGATAGAATATGATAATACAAAAGATTTAGAAGAATATTATGGAGTTTATGCAATGAGTTATAGAGGGTATGAATCTTACTTAGGTGAAATCCTCACACTATGATTTTTTAGGGCTAGTAGTACACTAGCCCGTTTTTTTAAAATTTTCTTAAAATATCTATTGACAAAGAACGGATGTTCGAGTATTATATTTATAGAACAAACGTTCGAGGAGGAGATATTATGAAAAAGAA
The DNA here is from genome assembly GCA_017450465.1 of Clostridia bacterium. Classification (GTDB taxonomy): domain Bacteria; phylum Bacillota; class Clostridia; order TANB77; family RGIG9151; genus RGIG3495. The sequence goes on from JAFSUW010000012.1 coordinate 34,729, forward strand.
AATATATTTGAAGAATCCAGAAAGGTTAATAATTTGTATAGTAATATTGTTCTTTATACTATTTGGTATATTTGGTTTTCAAAATGTATCTCTTGGTGAAAGCGTACCAAACTACATAACTATTAAAGTATCAAAAGGCGATACACTTTGGACAATAGCAAGCGACTATGTAAAAGATGGGGAAGACATTCGTGATGTTATTGCTGAAATAAAAGAATTAAATAATTTGAAAAATTCTAATATAAAAGTAGGTCAAGAATTAACAATAAAGGTATAAAAAATAGCAATAGATGCATAATAACAGTAGCGGCGAACTAGAGTTCGTCATCATACAAAAGGAGTTATTATGAAATATAACATAATTGCTATTGTAATGAGAAATAGGTTAAATAGCGCACCAGAATTTCAAGAAATATTAAGTAAATATGGGTGTATAATAAATCTTCGCATAGGTTACCATGAAAAGGTACCAAATGCATGTTCAAACGAAGGACTTATAATACTTGAATTATCTGATGAAAAAGGAGAAATAGAAAAGCTTATAGAGGAGCTAAATACAATAGAAGGATTAAGAATAAAAAATATGATGATATAATTAAATATTAATTGATAATAACCAAATATTATTGTATAATAAATCCGTATGATTTTAAATTTTACCACTCTAGGGGGTTAACATATGAAAAGATTTATAATAATATTTGGTTCGTTATTATTAATATCAGTGATTTTTTATTTTGCAAAACCACTTGCAAGAAATAATTATAAAGCATGGGCTGCAACAACTTTAGCTGCATCAGAAGCAGCAAATAAAGAAAACGCAGAAAAAGAAAAAGTAGAAAAGTTTACTGTAGTAGTTGTAGGAAGCGACCCAGAAGGCATAACGGCCGCAATATCAGCAGCAAGAAGTGGAGCAAATACTGTACTACTTGGTGAACAAGATGCACCTGGTGGCTTATTTACTTATGGTATGTTAAACACAATAGATATGAATAGAGATGGCAATGGTGATGTTGTTACAAGGGGCATTTTTAATGAATTTTACTTAAAACTAGGCAATACAGAATCATTTGATGTCGAAAGAGCAAAGTCAGTATTTTTGGAAATGATAGAGGCAGAACCAAGATTAACATATAGACCTGGTTATACATTTGTTGCACCGATAATGGATGGAAACACAATAAAAGGTGTTACTATGCAAAATTTGTTGGGCGATAAAGTTGACTTTATGGGTACAATTATTATAGACGCAACTCAGGACGGTGACGTTGCAGCGGCCGCTGGTGCAGATTATACAGTAGGCATGGAAGATGTTAATTTAGAAGCAAATATGGCAGCAACATTAGTGTTCAAAATAAAAGGTGTTGATTGGGCTTTGCTTGCTAAAGATGTTTCTGCATATAAGGCTAAAACAAATGATACAAATTGTGGAATAAATAGAAGCACAGCATGGGGATTTGGTAAATGGTGCTATAATAAATATAAACCATTACACAGTAATATGAGGTTAAGAGGTCCAAACTTAGGTTTACAAGATGATGGAACAGTTTTAGTAAATGCTCTTCAAATATTAGATGTAGATGGCTTAAATAAAGAGAGCGTAAAAAAGGCAATAGAAGAAGGAGAAGTTGAGGCAAAAAATGCATTAGAATACTTAAAAGGGTTACTTCCTTCTTTTGAAAATGCAGAATTTGTTGGTATCGCTGACGAACTTTATATAAGAGAGACACGTCATATAAAAGGTGAATATGTTTTAAGTGTTACCGATATTTTGGATAACACAAACTTCTATGATAAAATTGCTTTAGCATCATATCCAATAGATGTTCAAACTAATACAGCAACAAGTACAGGATATGTAATTGGTTCTCCTACTGTATATAGTATACCGCTCAGATGCTTAGTACCATTAAAAATAGATAATATATTTGTTGTTGGTAAATCGGCATCGTATACTTCTTCAGCTGCAGGAAGTGCGAGAGTTGTTCCTGTAGGAATGGTAGAAGGTGAATCAGCAGGTACAGCTGCAGTTTATTGTGCAGTATATAACTTAACTCCAAGAGAACTTTGCAAAAATATAGTTTATATGGATGGTTTAACAACAATCTTAAGAAACCAAGGTGTATATTTACCTGAATTTGAATATAAGAGTAATATACCAAATGTTTTAGGACTTCAAAAGATTAAGAAATTAATAAACTTAGGTTTTATGAGTGGTGGATACAATAACGATTTTAGGTTCGAAGACGTGCCAAAGGTATCAACTTTCTGTGTTGCTTTAATAAATGGTTTACAACGAACTGAAAAGGAACAGTATAATTATACAAATATAAGTAAAATAAAAAGATATTATTCAGAAGAAGACGACCTTACAAGCATGGTGGCAGGTAAAATAATTTTGTCATTATTTGACATAGATACCACAAATTTATCTGATGAAGAGACATGGCAACTTATTATAGAAAATAAATGTTTTGACGATATGTATGAAGTAATAAGAAAAGATCAAAAGTTGAACAAAAGACAGTTATATGTTCTTACAGTAAATACATTAGAAAGATTTTTGGGGAGAGAAATAGGCTAATGAAAAAAATCATACTAAGTTTAATGTGTGCTATACTACTAATGATATCGTTTTCAAGTGCAATAATAACAAAAGACGATGTGAAATATGTTTCAATACCTGAAATGAAAGATTTATGGGGAATAAATGCAAATTTGATGGAACGTTCTGGACTTATCGAAGTAAAAAATGGTACAGAATGCTATTACTTGCAAATAGACAATACTCGTTTAGTAAGTAATATGAAATTAAATCCTTTCTTTATGAATATAGAAGGGTTCAAAATAAAAGGAAATGGGCGTATTCAGAATGCACCATTTAATGAAAACAACGAGACATATATTCCATTAGAATTTGTATACAATTTAATTCATAAAGAAAACGAATACGATATAATTGTTGTAAGTTCTGAGCCAGAAGGAATTGCAGCAGCAGTTTCTGCAGCAAGGCAAGGCGCAAAGGTCTTACTTTTAGGCAACGAATCAACTCCGGGCGGATTACTTGTTCATGGTATGCTAAATACTTTAGACATGAATCGTGATAAAAATGGTAATCTACTTACGCAAGGTATTTTTGAAGAGTTTTATAACGAAATAGGTAGAACAGAATCATTTGATATAAAACGTGCGGAAAAATTTTTTACAAATTTAATAAATAACGAGCCAGCAATTACATATAAGGCAAATCAGCATAATGTAGAGCCAATTTTGGAGGGCAACAAAATTGTTGGTGTAACAGTAACTGAGAATGATGTAAAAACCGAATATCATTCAAAAATAGTAATTGATGCAACTCCAGATGGTGATATATGCTATCTAGCAGGTGTTCCACATTATACAGGATTAGAAGACATGAACATAAAAGATGCATACATGGCTGTAACACTAGTGTTTAGTGTATCTGGTGTTGATTGGAGCGAACTTGCAAAAGATGTTAACCGTTATAGGAATGAAACAGGCGATATAAACTGTGGTATAAATGAAAGTTCTGCTTGGGCATTTGGTAAGTGGTGCTATGATAAGTACAAGCCAGTGTTTAACAACATGAAACTTCGTGGGTTAAATATAGGCAAGCAAGAAGATGGAACCATATTAATAAATGCATTGCAAGCACTTGGAATAAATGGACTTGATAAGAATAGTATAAATTCTGCTAAAAATTATAGTAGAAAAGAAATAGAAAACGTAATAAAGTACTTGCGTACAATTTTACCATCGTTTTCTAATGCTTATCTTGCTGGAACAGCAGACGAATTATATATAAGAGAAACACGTCATATACAAGGTGAATATGTAGTTAGTGCTAGTGAACTTTTAAGCAGTACATATTTTGAAGATGCAATAGCAGCAGGTTCATATCCTATAGATATACAGTCAATAAGTGTAAATGATAATGGCTTTGTAATAGGTGTACCAACTTGTTACACAGTACCATATCGTGCAACAGTGCCACTTAATGTAGAAAATCTATATATTATTGGTAAATCCGCTTCATATAGTTCAGTAGCAGCAGGAAGTTTAAGAGTAGTTCCAGTTGGAATGAGTGTAGGAGAATCAATAGGAATAGCAGCGGTATATGCAATAAGCAATAATGTGACACCAAGGCAGATTGCAAAAGATTTCAATTTAGTACACGAAGTACAAAAAATTGCAAAAGAAAAAGGTGTATATATTCCACCATATAAAATGCCAGAGAAGTTTTCAAGTTCGGAATATTTTGAAGCAATATCTAGTTTGGTAGACTATGGAATAATAGGTGGTGGCTATAAAAACGACTTTGAAGAAAAGAGCGAAGCACAAGTAGCGAAATTTATAAGGATAGTATCAGAAATATTATTAAGAAGCGGAAAAGAAACCCAAAAATATGCTGAGATAAAAGAAAAATTAATGAAGTATAACGACATTGAAAAATTAACAGGAGAAGTAGTAGCATATATGTTATTAGAAATAAAAGATGAAGAAATGGGAGTAGTAGATGGCTTTACTTTAGCACAGCAAAAAGGATACTTTAGTACAATAAAAAGGCCTATATATCGCAATGATACACTTACGAATGAAGAGATGTATGAAATTGCATATAGATTTATGATGAACTATTAGATAATTAATGTTTGACTATATGATTATTAGTGGGTGCTACAAATTTGTAGCGGAGCACATTGCACATTGTGCTCCATAAAACTTAAACAAAACATTAAACAAATAACGCTCACAAACACTTCGTTTTTTGCATTTCTTGCCAAAACAAATGGTGGTCGCTCACATGACGACATCCGTGTTGCATCCTCGCTCAAAAAAGCATCCGGCTTTTTTGACCACCATAAGCTGTTTTGGAGAAATGTAAAAAACTACGTTAAAGTTCGCTTATATTTTGTTTAACGTTTTGTTTAGTTAAATATGTTCAAAGTTGTAGTGGCCGATGACCACATCGGCCAAATTGCGAAGCAACATTTCTATCTTATGAATATTAATTTATTAAATTTAATATATTCATACTTGAAAAATAAGCATTAATATGCTATTATAATATTCGATTGCAGAATTGTGTAATGGTAGCACAAATGACTCTGACTCATTTAGTCTAGGTTCGAATCCTAGTTCTGCAGCCATATGGCGCATTTGTCTAGTGGTTAGGACACCACCCTCTCACGGTGGGGACAGGGGTTCGACTCCCCTATGCGCTACCATATATGCGAATGTGCTGGAATTGGCAGACAGGCACGTTTGAGGGGCGTGTGTCCTTGACGTACGGGTTCAAGTCCCGTCATTCGCACCAAAAACAACCGAAAGGTTGTTTTTTTTTTGTGCGAAGAGACGGTACGTAGAGCCCGTAGGGAGCAAAAAGTGAGGTTCCAAGAAGCCGAGTGAAACGAAGGCTGATTGGAAAACCGAAGTTACATCCAAGCGAAGCGAGGATCGAAACGTCATTCGCACCAAAGAAGCCCTCAGGTTGTTTTTTTGTGCGAAGAGATGGGACGCAGAACCCGTAGTGAAGAGTGAATGTAGCAATTGCAAACTAAAAACCAATATGATAAGATTATTTTGGAGGAATTAATTATGAGAGTTGGTTTAGCTTTAGAGGGCGGAGCTATGAGAGGTCTTTATACTGCAGGGGTATTAGATATGTTTTTAGAAAATAATATAAAAGTTGATGTTATTGTTGGAGTGTCTGCTGGAGTATTATTTGGAGCAAATTATATGTCTAATCAAAAAGGAAGAGCAATTCGTTATAATAAAAGATTTATTAAAGATAAAAGGTATATGGGTTTTTGGTCGTTATTGCGAACGGGAAATATAGTAAACAAAGATTTTGCGTATTATGATGTCCCATTTAATTTAGATATATTTGATGAGGAAACATTTGAAAAATCTAATTGTGAATTTTATGCTACAGTTACAAATGTTGAAACAGGAAAACCCGAATATTTTAAGGTTAATAATGTTTTTAAGGAAATGGAGCTATTAAGAGCAACATCAGCAATGCCTATTGTTTCAAAGATGGTTGAGTGGCAGGGAAAGAAGTATTTAGATGGTGGAATTTCGGATAGCATTCCAATAGATAAATGTAAGAAACTAAAATGTGATAAAATAATAGTTGTTCTTACAAGACCTGCTGATTACAAAAAGAAGAAATCGAATAATGTTATTAGCAATTTAATGTATAGAAAGTATCCAAATTTAGTAAATACAATCAATAATAGATATTTAGAATATAATAACACTTTAGAAAAGATTTTTGATTTAGAAAACAAAAAAGAGATTTTTGTGTTAAGACCATCGAAAGATTTACACATTAAACGAATAGAAAAAGATGCACAAAAGTTACAAGATATATATGATTTGGGTAAGAATGATTGTATAAATAATATTAAAAAATTAAAAGAATACTTAAAATGAGGGAGGTTAAACCAAATGAAAGCTGCAGTTAGATATTATTCAAGAGGTGGTAATACTAAAAAATTGGCTGAAGCGGTTTCAAAAGCTATCGATGTGCCAGCTAAAACAACTAGTGAGCCACTTACAGAAGATGTAGATGTTTTATTTTTGGGTAGCTCGGTTTATGCATATGGTGTTGATGACAACGTTAAAGAATTTATAAAAAATATAAACGTAAAGGTTGGTAAAGTAGTTAATTTTAGTACCGCAGCAATCGTAAAATCAACCTATAATCAAGTAAAAAAATTGTTAGATGAAAAGGGTATTACGATGGCAAAAGAAGAATTTTATTGTAAGGGCTCGTTTGGCCCTTTACATAGAGGGAAACCAAATGAAAAAGATTTAAAAGAAGTGACAGATTTTGCAAAAAGATATGTGAAAAAGAATAAAAAAGTAGGTATTTAATACCTACTTTTTTATTCTTTAATTTTATTTTTTAATGTTATTATATAAACTATAAACAATCCAAAAGCAAATAAAAATCCGGTTGGATATGCAATTTTCATAGAAAGTCCAAAGCCCTCGTCTGCCATGAATATATATGTTAAGCTTACTGCCGACATAAAACTAGCTGGAATAGCAGTTAGTAGTGAACCCAATTTATATTTCCCTTCACGTATTAAATAAGCAGTAGCAACCCAAAGTGAAATCATAGCAAGAGTTTGGTTACTCCAAGAAAAATATCTCCAAAGTACATTGAAGTCTAATTGTGTTAAAATAGCACCAACAGTAAGAAGTGGAAGAGTAATAAAAAGTCTATTTTTTATTTTCTTCTGGTCTAAGTTTGTAATTTCGGCAAGTATCAATCTTGCACTACGAAATGCAGTATCGCCTGATGAAATAGGGCATATTACTACGCCAACTATTGCGAGTATTCCGCCAACAACACCAAGCATTGTTTTAGATATTTCATAAATAGTACCCGATTGACCTAGTGTAGATATTGCATTATATAGTACTTCTGATGTACCATAAAAAGCAACACCTGCAGCAGCCCAGATAAGTGCTATGACTGATTCTGCTATCATGGCACCATAGAAAATATTTCTTCCTTGTTTTTCACTTGTTATGCATTTTGCAATCATAGGAGATTGTGTAGCATGGAAGCCGGAAATAGCACCACAGGCAACAGTTACAAACATAAATGGCCATACAGGAAGATTTGTAGGATGAAAATTCTTAAGTGTTATTTCTGGAATTGTGTATCCGCCCCAAATTGTCCCACCAAGCACACAAGCTGCCATTACTATTAGTATTATACCGAATAATGGATATAACTTTCCAATTACCTTGTCAATAGGCATAAGTGTTGCAAGTATGTAGTATGCAATAATAACTATAATCCAAAAATTTTCGTTTAATGCACTAGGTGTTATTTGAGCAATTAAAGCTGCAGGGCTGTTTATAAATACCGTACCAGTAAGAACCAGTAGTACTATTGAAAAAATACGCATAATCCATTTAACTTTGTTTCCAAGGTAAATGCCAGATAATTCTGCTATAGAATCACCTTCGTGTCTACAAGATATCATGCCGGACATATAGTCGTGAACAGCACCGCCTAAAATAGAACCGAAAACAATCCATAAAAATACGATAGGCCCAAAACATGCACCCATAATTGCACCAAAAATTGGTCCTGTTCCAGCGATGTTTAATAATTGTATCAAAAATGCTTTCCATGGTTTCATAGGTACACAGTCTACACCATCATTAACGGCAATAGCAGGTGTTTCTCTGTTATCTGGCATAAAAATATGCTCGGTTAGTTTGCCGTATATTGCAAAACCAATTAGTAAAATTAATAAAGATAAGCATAAAGAAATCATTTTTAATCACCTTTCCAGCAATATTTTATTATAAAAAATTATAACATTTGAAAATTGAAAAATCAAACACGGTATTAATGATAATTAGTAAAAAAATATATTTTTATGTAATTTAGTAGACAATAATCTGTGTATGTGATATATTGTTGTCATAAATTGTATACAATTTATGACAGGAGGCAGTAAAATGGAGCAAGAAGATGTAGCAGAAAAAGTAACAGCAGACAAATTAAAAGATATAAAAATACACAAATTATTTTTGAAAAATAAATTAAATTTACCAGATTACGTTAAATTTGGCTTTGAAATAGAAGCATTAATTGATTATAAAAAATTAGACAAGATTATAGACCAGTACAATGAAGAAAATAGGTTTTGTAATCCAAATTTTTCTGCCGCAGATGAAACTACTATATTGTTCGAAGAGAATGAATATGGTGGACTAGATTGGAGTGTTGGCGCAGAAATTATAACACCAATATTAAGTGATAGTGAAGCAACGTGGCAGGACATTGTAACTGCTTGTGATTACTTAAAAGATAATGCAGAGTGTACTGAAAATTGCAGTATACATACAAATATAGGAGCTGAGGCACTAGGTAGTAATTATAAAAATTGGTATAATTTTTGTAAGATTGTTGCAGCAATAGAACCAGAAATATATAGATATTTAGCAAGAGGAAAAAGTATAAGAAGTTGTGCAATAAATGGTGGCTTTAGGTCGTCATATGCGATGCCTGTAGCGGAAAATATAATGCGTGGACTTAGTAAAAGTGATAATGTAAATGATATTAATGTGCTATTAAATAATTGTGGGTTTAATGGTACTTTTCAGCAAAGAAAAGATAAATCCATTTCGCTTAAAGCATTATACGAGGATGACGACAATATGATTGCTCCTGAAAAGTTAGATATTCCGACAGAAGGGCAAAGAATAGAATTTAGGATGGCTAATGGAACATTTAACCCAGAAGAAATACAAAATGATTTATATGTTATTATAAAAATCATTGAACTTGCAAGAAATTTGACGCCTGAAAAAGACATGATAGTAGATAGGTTGTTAAGGCGAGATTTGCCAGAAAATTATAATGATACATTAGATATATCATATGTTTTGGATGTTGCTAATTTATTATTTGATAGTAAAAACGATAAATTACATTTTTTAAATAGGACAAAAAGAAGACCAGAAATAGATAATACATTTAGTGGTAAAGATGAAGTATTACATTTATTAAAACAAGGCAATATGATATTAGAATTAGTGCCCGAATTTGCTAGTGATAGAGAAGTTGTATTAGAGGCAGTAAAGCATGGTGGAGCACAGCTTAAATATGCAAGTGAGGATTTAAAGAACGATAGAGAAATTGTAACAATAGCTATAAGTAACTATGGAAGAGCATTAGAATATGCAGGCGAGGATTTAAAGAATGATAGGGAACTTGTGTTATTAGCAGTACAAAATGGTTTATCGTTAAAAGGTGTAAATGAAAAGTTTAAGAGTGATAGAGAAGTTGTACTTGAGGCAGTTAAGTCTAATGGTATGGCTGTAACATTTGCAGATAAGAAATTTTTTGATGACAAAGAAATAATGTTTGAGGTAGTAAAGAGTGTTCCTAGTTTAATAAAAGAAGCTAGCGATACTATAAAAGATGATGAAAAAATTATTTTAAGAGCAGTAAAAAATGATGCACGAATATTAAAATATGCAAGTGAAAGAATAATAAGTGATAAAAAAATAATGTTAGAAGCAGTAAAAAGAAATGCTCTTGCACTTGGTTGGGCAAGTGCTGAATTAAAGGCGGATAGAGAATTTGTGCTTAAAGCAGTTAAAGCAGATGGACGAGCAATTATTTGTGTTAGTGAAAGTGAAAATTTTGCGAGTGATAGGGAAATTGTATTAGAGGCTGCCAAAACTTATCCAAGAGCAATTTTGTTTGCAAGTTCCGAACTTAGTGAAGATAAAGAGTTTTGTGCGGAAGTAGAAAGGGTACAAAAGAAAGAACGTAGTAAACGTGAAAGAGGATTAATAGAGCATTAGAATTTTGATTGACATAAATAAAAATAGGTGATAGAATTCTTAAAGAATAAAAGAACGCAGATCCACGTTGTGGAGGAAGTAATCAGCCAAATTTTTGGAGGTGTTTATGATTTTTATAGGTCTTTTGATCGTGGTAGCAGGCATTTTCATGTTTTTGATAGCAAAGTATAGTGGAAAAATGTCTGTTGACAATGTTTTTTCGGTGTCATTTCTTTTCGGAATTCTGTTTTTAATACTTGCATGTCTTGCATTCTACTCGGTAAGCAAATCATTTTACACAGAGGAATATGTATTGGTAAACGCAGAAAAGATAGTTGCTACAAATTATGGAGAGTATACTGTAAAAGATAACAAAATATATTATCGTGACGAAAATATGAATACTAAAGTTATCCCGCTAAATAAAGTAAAAAGTGGCACACGAAGTGAAGAACCGTACATAGAAGAATTTAGGATAGAGAGGAAGTACACTAAAGATAATTTTATAACAAAAATAGATAAGTCTCTTTATAGACCAAAAGTAATTTATGTATTACATACATCAGACTAAAACCTTAAGGCCCTGCAATAAACAAATTGCAGGGCTATTTTTTGTATCTAAAAAAACATCTCTTAAGTCATTAGGCCTAAGAGATGTTTTATTTTACTTATTAAAGATTACTGTAGTAATTATATAAGAATGTTACTATTTGTGCACGTGTGCAGTCGTTGTTAGGACTAAATGTTGTCTTTGTTGTGCCATGAGTAATATTATTTGTATATGCCCATATTACAGAATTAAAGAAGTAATCTTCTTCAGTTACATCAGTAAATGGATTTTCGCCTTCGCTGTTAGCATTGCTTAAGTTATATAAGAATGTAACTGCTTGAGCACGAGTTACTATATTATCTGGGCTAAATGTTGTTTCTGATGTCCCAGCTGTAACACCATTTTCGTAAGCCCAAAGAACTGCTTTATAATAATAGTCGTTTTCGTTTACATCAGTAAATGGATTATTAGTTGTAGTTGGTGTTGGTTTTCCTGCAGCGTTCCAAATAAATGTAACTGTTTGAGCACGTGTTGCAGAATTATCAGGGCTAAATGTTGTTTTTGATGTGCCACTTGTAATGTTGTGGTCTATTGCCCAATTTACTGCACCAAAGAAGTAATCTTCTTCATGTACGTCACTAAATTGTAAACCTGAAGTTGTTTCATTTTCTTTGTTTCCTTCGTTTTCTTCGTTTTCACCATCTTCATCAATGATAATATATTCTTCAGTAGCAAATGTAGCATTAACTGTTACATCACTATTAGGCATAGAGAAAGTATATTTATTATTTTCACCAGCTAATGTAACCTTTTCACCATTTTTAGTAGTTACTTCAATTTTATCAAGTTCATAATTTTCATTTGGAGTTACTGTAAGTGTTATAGTAGTACCTTTTGAAGCACTAGTAGCACTTGAAGTAACTTTACCATTTTCTATTGTAGCTACTGTAACTTTATAAGTTGTTGGTGAACTACTACCGCCGCCACCACTAGATGTTTTTCTAGTCCATTGTGCAAATACTGTTGTGTCTTCAGTAAATATTGTGTCAGTTGTGATTTTTGTACCATCAGTTGCTTCAGTATACCATCCCTTGAAGTTATAACCAGAACGTTGTTTTGTTGGGTTAGGTATTTCATCTAATTTACCATTTGCACCAGTTAATGTAGAGTAAGGTTGTAAAACTTCTTCACCTTCATCAAATGTAACTGTATGAGTGTTATTTGGTACATCTATAGCAATTTTTATTTCTGTTCCATCAAGAACGTCTTCAGTTCTTACTGATACAGGTTCATCATCATTTATATAAACATTTAATTCATCTGCAAATACATATCCGCTTTCTGGTACTAATCCGATAGTAAGATAATATGTATGATCAGCTTCAAATGTATCTGGTGTTCCATATTTTTCATCAGTCCATGATGCATAGCTTACTGTGTAATGCTCACCGTCATCAAGCGCAGGTTCAAAATATTCATCACCATGAATTGGAAGTGTAACATTATTAAATGCAACTTCTTCGATTAGTATTAGAGCAGGAATATTTGCAATGGTTAAAGTTTGTTCTTCAAAATATTCTGCTTCAAATGTTGCTGTATAAGTAGTTTCACCAGGTGCTTCTACTGTAGGATCTAATGTTACTTCAGAAATTGTATTTACTTGTTCAGTTTGAATATGAGTTTCATCATTTCCACAAACTCTAGTTGCGGTAACACTGCTATTATCTGCAGCCCAATCATATGTAGGTTCGCTCCAGTCATGAGTTAATGCAGGAACTACATGAGGTGTTCTGCTAAGTTCTTCGCCACATGTAGAGCAGTAGATAACTTCGTCATAAGAACCGTCTTCTTCACAAGTAACTGGAACTTCATTTTCAGTTACAGGATCTGCTTCAGTATGACCGGTAGCAGGAATTTCATTTGGTGTTCTACTAATTTCTTCGCCACAAACTGAGCAGTAGATAACTTCGTCATAAGAACCGTCTTCTTCACAAGTAACTGGAACTTCATTTTCAGTTACAGCATCAGCTTCTGTATGACCAGTAGCAGGAATTTCATTTGGTGTTCTACTAAGTTCTTCGTTACAGGTAGAGCAGTAGATAACTTCATCATAAGAACCAGCTTCAGTACAAGTTGGCTCTATAGTATTTTCTTCTACGGGATCAGCTTCAGTGTGACCAGTAGCAGGAATAACCTCATGAGTTCTACTAAGTTCTTCACCACATGTAGAGCAGTAAATAACTTCATCGTAAGAACCATCCTCTGTACAAGTTGGATCTACGGTATTTTCTTCTACAGGGTCAGCATCAGTGTGACCAGTAGCAGGAATAACATTTGGAGTTCTACTAAGTTCTTCGTTACAGGTAGAGCAGTAGATAACTTCATCATAAGAACCAGCTTCTGTACAAGTTGGATCTACAGTATTTTCTTCTACAGGGTCAGCATCAGTGTGACCAGTAGCAGGAATTTCATTTGGTGTCCTACTAAGTTCTTCGCCACAAACTGAACAGTAGATAACTTCGTCATAAGAACCAGCTTCTGTACAAGTTGGATCAATAGTGTTTTCTTCTACAGGATCAGCTTCAGTGTGTGAAGCAGGAATAATTTCTTGAGTTCTACTAAGTTCAACTCCACAGTTAGAACAGTAAACAACTTCGTCATAAGAACCGTCTTCTGTGCAAGTTGCATCAACAGTGTTTTCGGTTACAGGATCTGCTTCAGTATGAGCTGATGGTGCTATAAGAACTATTTCAACATCATCAGTAGGAGTACCAGAAACAGTTATTTGTGTTGCAGAATTTCTTGTAACAGTAACACCGTTTTCTCCATCTACTTCATATGTTTCAGGGAAGCAGTATCCTTCATTAGCTTCGTATACAACATCTGTCATGTCTTCTTCAACAATAACATCTTGTTCGTCTTCTCCAGATGTTTTAGTCATATTATCTGCAATTGTTATAGTAACACTATATGTTGATGGTGGATTTGGAACTAAAAATTCAACCATCTCGTCACCATCTAGTTTAGAAATGACAAGCGAATTATCTTCATCGCTTCCAGTATATATTACATATTGTTCGCCATCACAAATTACTGTGGTAAATCTATTGTAACCAGATAAAATAGCAGTATCTGCGGTTACATCTTCTACAAATGTTCCATCTTGATAGAAGTTTAATGTAGTACCACTAATTGTAGCATAATAAATTTCTGAATCATCTATTGTTATATCAGCGGCTGTTACTGTTGTAGTTAATTCTGTTTCTTCAATTTTTACGTTGTCATTAACAACAAAATATTTTCCGCTTTGACTTAATAAAGTATAGAAATCTGTACCATCGCTACATACATCAACAACTCTACCACTACTATTAGTGTCTAGAGAAGTACCATTGGCAGTGAAGTGAAAAGCGTAGCCATTCCATGCACCTGAACCATTAGTCCAGTCATATGTATGAATATCAAATGAAACTTGAACTTTTTCATCTCCAGCAGCAATTTTTATAGGAGCAACCATTTCATCATACCATCTGCCCCAACTATCGCCGTAACCAGTACAATTTGCTATAACTGTTTTTACAAATTTGCCAGATGCATTTGTTGCATACATGCCATCTGGTTTTCTGTAACTATCGTCTTCAGCACCTTGAGTGTCAATGTATGATATATAAGCATTTCCTTCATTATCAACACAAATATCTACAGATGATAACACACCTACTTTTTCGTTGCAGTTGTTTGATTCGATAATTTCTTCATCTGCCCAGCCAGATCTTCTTTGATACGTGTATGCAATTTCATCATCTGAATTTACATACGCTACATGTGCAGTACTGCCATCAAGAGCAAGTGCTGCTTCTTTAGCAGTAGGAGCTGTTTCGCCAACTGGTTCTTCAGTCCATTCATCATTTGATGGATCATATACACCGTAGTATAAAGCACCACCGCTAATTGTGCCAGAACTTGCTGTGCCACCTTTGATGAACAAAACAGCAATAGTGCCATCTGGCAAAGTTTCAGCATCCATTAGATAACGTGCGTTATCGCTGGTTGCGAGTACTGTGTTTGGCAATAATGTAATGCAAAAAATAATTGCCATTAAAACACAAAAGACTTTTTTTGCTTTCATAAGTTTTCCCCCTTATTTATATATAATGTTTAATTATGTACAAAATTTATGTAATGTAACAACATCTTATATGATATCACATTTTTCCAATTATTGCAATAAAAATATTGAACAAGCATTATAAATATGCATTTCTTTCAATATCTAAACTAATAAAATATGTAACTTCTTTATTTTTTTCTTTAATTATGATAAAATACGTCTAGGTGATGTATATGTATTTTACTAAAGAAGAAATTGCAAATTTTGATGGAGGAGCTAAAAAAGAGTGGTTACTTACCAATGGCATTGGCAGTTTTGCTGCGGGTTCACTAAATGGGAGTAACACAAGGCGTTATCATGGGTTACTTGTTTCATCAAATAGGCCACCTGTTGATAGGCATGTGATTGTTTCAGGAATTCTTGAAAAAATAAAAATAGATGATAACATTTATTCACTTGCAACTTTTGAATGTAATAATGGTTATAGCGAAAATAGTTTTACATATTTACAGGGCTTTCAAAATAACTTTTTGCCAACGTGGCATTATAAAGTAGAAGGCATAAACTTAACAAAGCAAATTTTTATGATTTATGGAAAAAATACGACGGTTGCAAAATATATAATAAAAAATGGTGATAAAAAGGCAGAACTTAACCTTTTACCACTAATAAATTACAGAGACTATCATGGTGAACGTCTAGATTTTTCATCGTTTAGTTTAAGCGAGAGTAAAGATAATGTTGAAATAAAGTTTGACCAAAGTATAGATGAAACGTTAAAAATAGTTTATGGTAAAGAGCTTAAATATAACAAAGAAATAACTAATTTCTATAATATGTATTATAGAAAAGAGTCTGAACGTGGCTTAAATTCGGTTGAAAACCATTATATGCCAGGTAGTTTTGTTGTGAAATTAAAGGCAAAAGAAGAAAAAGTTATAAATTTAATTTTTACAACAGAAAAAGATATTGAAATAGATTTAGAAAAGGAATACTTAAAGGCGGTGTCGCGAAATGCAGAGTTGATAAACAAGGCAGGATACAAAGATTCTTTTGTAAATGCTTTGGTAAAGGCAGCGGATGCCTTTATTGTATCGCGTAAATCAACTAATGGCAAAACAATACTTGCGGGTTACCCATGGTTTACAGATTGGGGACGTGATACATTAATATCACTTACAGGTCTTACAATTGCTACCAAAAGGTATGCTGATGCAAAGAGTATATTAAAAACATTTATGAAATATATAAAAGATGGAATGTTGCCAAATGTGTTTCCAGACTTTTCTGAAGACCCTGGCTACAACACAGTTGATGCACCTCTTTGGTTTTTTGAAGCAGTGTATAACTATGTAAAGGCAGCAAATGATGAAAAGTTTTTGAATGAAGCATATGAAAAATTACTTGAAGTATATAACAGGTTTAGCATAAGTAAAGAAGAATTAAATGGTCGCGAAGTAATATATAAAGACACAGATGAGTTAATTTATGCTGGTACCGAAAAGACACAGCTTACTTGGATGGATGCTAAGGTTGGCGATTATGTAGTAACTCCAAGGTTTGGCAAGGCGGTTGAAATAAATGCTCTTTGGTATAACGCAAACATGATAATGGCAGAACTTTCTAAGAAAATGGGTAAACGTGATATTTATACATCGAAAGCGAAGAAGATAAAAGAAAGTTTTATAAAAACGTTTTGGTTTGACAAAATGGGTTATCTATATGATGTTGTTAATGAACATGGTAAAGATGCAAGTTTAAGGCCAAATCAAATTTTTGCAATAGCACTTAACTTTTCGGTTATAGATGGCGATATGGCAAGATCCATATTCGATACTGTCGCACGTGAACTATATACACCAGTAGGGCTTAGAAGTTTATCGCCACACGACGACCGATATCGTGGAATTTATATAGGCGATATTTGGAATAGAGATACTGCTTATCACCAAGGTACAGTTTGGACATGGCCATTAGGCGCTTTTATAACGGCAGGTAGGAAATTAAAAGACACAAAATATACAGTAGAATATATAGTTGAAAACTTAAAATATACATTACAAGAAGAAACACTAGGACAAATAAATGAAATATTTGATGGAGATGCACCTTTTTATCCACGTGGTTGTTTTGCACAAGCGTGGAGTGTAGCAGAAGTTTTAAGATCAATATTGTAATGGTTGTTTTTTAGGAAATTAGTGATAGCAAATGTAGGGGCGGGTGTCCTCGCCCGCCCTATATAAAGGAGAAACATTTATGATAATATTTGGCATTGATCCTGGTTATGGAATAATAGGATATGGAGTAATAGAAAAACTAGGTAATAAATATAATGTATTAGATTATGGCGTCGTTACAACTCCTGCTAAAACAGATTTAAGTATACGACTTAATATGATGTATGATGAAATAGATGCAAAAATAAAACAATATAACCCTGATTGTATTGCAATAGAGGAGCTGTTTTTCAACAAGAACATTACAACGGCAATAGCAGTAGCACAAGCAAGAGGGGCTTTAGTTTTATGTGCAACAAAGGCAAATAAAAAGATATATGAATATACACCACTTCAAATAAAACAAGCAATAACTGGCTATGGTAGAGCAGATAAGGGTCAAATGCAAAGAATGGTTCAGATATTACTTAACTTAACTTCAATTCCAAAACCAGATGATGCTGCAGATGCGCTTGCTGCAGCCCTTTGCTGTGGCAACTCAGAACGTTTTAGTTCGTAAATTTTACAAAAGACTGGTTTTGTGATAAAATATAAAACTGTAGGGCAAATTTTGCTCATACTAAAACATTTTAGGAGGTAATTATGGGTAGATTATTTGGGACAGACGGAGTAAGAGGAGTAGCAAACGAAGAATTAACTACAGATTTAGCATATAAAATAGGTAGAGCAGGAGCATATGTTTTAGCCGGAGAATTAAAACACAAACCAACAATAATCATCGGAAAAGACACAAGAATATCTGGAGATATGTTAGAAGCAAGCTTAATATCTGGTATTTGCTCAGTTGGAGCTGATGCTATTCGTGCTGGAGTAATTCCAACACCAGGTATAGCATATCTTACAAGATTATATAACTGTGATGCAGGTGTTGTAATATCTGCTTCACACAATTCATTTGAATTCAATGGAATTAAGTTTTTTAATAATAATGGCTATAAATTACCTGATGAAGTTGAAAACGAAATAGAAGCAATAATTTTTGGTGAAAAAGAAGAACCAAAAGCTGCAACACCTGAAAATATAGGTCATTGCATTGAAAAAGAAAACTGTTTAAATGATTATGCTAAATATTTAATTAGTATTGGAACACCACAAAATGGCAGAAAAATAGCAATAGACTGTGCAAATGGTGCATCACATGAGATAGCAGAAATGGTATTTAAAGGTCTTGGAGCAGAAGTTTTATCTATTGGAACTACTCCTGACGGAATTAATATAAATAAAGATTGTGGTTCTACACATATTGAAAATTTAAAGAAATTTGTAAAAGAACAAAAAGCAGATGTTGGTTTTGCTTTTGATGGTGATGCCGACAGAATGCTTGCAGTAGACGAAAATGGCGAATTTGTTGATGGCGATAAAGTCCTCATTATTTGTGGTAAGCATTTGAAAGATAATGGTAAGTTGAAGAATAATGCTATAGTTGGAACAGTAATGAGTAATATGGGCTTCGAAATAGCAGGAAAAGAAAATAATATCGATATTATAAGAACTAAAGTTGGGGATAGATATGTATTAGAAGAAATGTTAAAGAGTGGTTATGTGATTGGTGGAGAACAATCAGGTCACGTAATATTCTTAGAACATAATACAACAGGAGATGGAATTTTAACAGCAATAAATGTATTAAATGTAATGAATGAAACTGGAAAGAGTTTATCTACACTTGCGAAGGTTATGGTTTCATATCCTCAAGTAACAGTAAATGCTAAAGTTACACCAAAGCGTAAACAAAATTATATGGAAGACCCAAAAGTTAAAGAAATTATTGAAGCAACTGAAAAACTATTTGAAGGTCAGGGAAGAGTTTTAATAAGACCTTCTGGTACAGAGCCATTAATTCGTGTAATGATAGAAGGAAAAGACCAAAAATTCATTGAAGAAAAGGCAACTGAAATTGCTAAAGTAATTGAAGGTTAATTATGAAAATAAAATGTGGGGCGAACTTTGTTCGCCCGTTTTAATATAATGTAAAGGGGGTGGTTCTATGATTTACTATGCTTTCTAGCGCCAGAACCGTTTACGGTTGACGAGGTAAGGGCTTATCGAAATTATCGGCGGGTGGCCCTTCGGCTAAGTTTTAGTCGTAAGTGTTTCTACAAAACCTTTCGGTAACGAAAGAAACAAAAGGGGACACAAAATAAACATATAGGAGGGCAGACAATGTGCGGAATAGTTGGATATATAGGTAGTAATGATGCACTACCAGTTTTAATAAATGGTTTAAGAAAATTAGAATATCGTGGTTATGATTCGGCAGGAATCGCAACAATAATGAATAACGAATTAAATATAGTAAAAACAAAAGGGAGATTAAGTGATTTAGAAGAAAAATTAAATGGTATGAATTTAGGGAAAAGCACGATAGGTATAGGACATACAAGATGGGCAACACATGGTGCACCATCAGACTTAAATTCGCATCCACATACTAACATGAGTAAAACAATAGCGGTAGTTCATAATGGCATAATTGAAAATTACATAGAATTAAAAGAGGAGCTACAAAATAAAGGTTATAAATTTGCTTCTGAAACAGATACAGAAGTAATAGCACATCTTGCAGATATGTACTATAATGGCGATTTGATAGATACATTGATTAAAGTAATATCACGCTTAAAAGGTTCATATGCAATTGGTATGATAAGTAATGAGCATCCTGAAGATTTTGTTGCAGTAAGAAAAGATAGTCCGTTAATAGTAGGACTTGGTACGGGTGAAAACTTTATAGCGTCGGATATTCCAGCAATTTTAGAGCACACTAGAAAAATTTATTTGCTAGAAGATAACGAGATTGTGCATTTAACAAAAAGTGGAGTTACCATTTGCGACATAAATAAAAATAAAATTACTAAAGAAATTTTTAATGTAGAGTGGGATGTAGAAGCAGCAGAAAAAGGCGGATACGAGCATTTTATGTTGAAAGAAATGAATGAGCAACCAAAAGTTGTTCATGACACAATTGCACAAAGAATAATTAATGGTAAGATAAACTTTGAAAACTTTAGTGTAAACCGTGATACAATAAAGGATATTAATAAAATCTTTATTGTGGCATGTGGTTCAGCTTATCATGCTGGAATGGTTGGGAAGTATTTAATAGAGCATCTAGCAGAAATACCTGTTGAAGTGGATATAGCGTCAGAATTTAGGTATAGAAACCCTATAGTTGATGAAAAAACGCTTATCATAATAATAAGTCAGTCGGGTGAAACTGCAGATACTTTAGCAGCATTACGTGAAGCAAAGAAGAGAAACGGAAAGATACTTGCTATTGTAAATGTTGTAGGAAGCTCAATTGCTCGTGAAGCGGATGATGTAATATATACTTGGGCAGGGCCAGAAATTGCAGTTGCTTCAACAAAAGCATATACAACACAGCTATCTATAATGTATTTGCTATCAACGTATTTTGCAGAATTAAAAGGCAAAATAACTACTAATGAAGCAAAGAAATTAGTTGATGAATTATTAGACATTCCAGAAAAATTAAAAAGCGTAATGTCAAGAGCTAGTGAAATAAAAGAACTTGGTTCAAAGTACTATAAAGAACGCGATATATTCTTCTTGGGGCGTGGGCTTGATTATATGGTAGCGATGGAGGGTTCTCTTAAGTTAAAAGAAATATCATATATACATTCAGAGGCCTATGCAGCAGGTGAATTAAAACATGGCACGATAGCACTAATAGAGCAGGGGACAGTGGTATTTGCATTGGCAACACAAGAGGCACTATTTGAAAAGATGCTTAGCAATATAAAAGAAGTAAAGGCAAGAGGAGCTTCTATTATTGCAATAGCACAAGAAGGCAATGAACAGTTAAAAGATATAGCTGACCATGTATTTTATATACCAAAGATAGAGGATAAATTGGCATCTATTTTAACAGTAGTACCACTTCAAATGTTTGCTTATTACTGCGCTACAATAAAGGGTTGCGATGTAGATAAACCAAGAAACCTTGCAAAATCTGTAACAGTAGAATAAAACAAATGAATAATGAATAATGTAGGGGCGAACTTTGTTCGCCTGTTACATATTTAGGAGGAATTATGGAAGTATACGGTGAAAATTTAAAATACATAAAATTTAACTTGCTAAAAAAATATGAAGCAAAAATTGTGGCAGGTATAACTTTGCGTGAAACAGACTTTATACACGTAAACCCATCATCAGAAACATTTATAGACGCACGAAAAAGTATTTGTGACGAGTTCAATATAGAAGATAGTAGTTTATACTTCTTAAACCAAGTACATGGAAAAACGCTAAAAATAGTTGAAGAAGATACATCAAATAAAATAGAAGATTATGATGGTTTAATCACAAATTGTTCAAATAAAATGCTACTTACGTGTTATGCAGACTGCGTTCCGATAATATTGTATGACTACGAGAAAAATATAGTGGCATCCGTTCATTCTGGTTGGAAGGGGACAATAGCCGAAATAGGTAAAAATGCGGTTTTCACAATGCGTGAAAAGTATGGCTCAAATAAAGAAAATATAATAGCATGTATTGGACCATCTATTGGTGGCTGTTGTTTTGATGTAGGGCAAGATGTGTGGCAAAAGTTTGCAGATAAGTTCCCGACTAGTGTAGAAGAAAGTAGTGAAAAAGTAGATTTAAAAAAGGCAGTAAAAGAGCAATTATTAAATGCAGGAATAAAAGAAGAAAATATTGAGGTAAGTAGTATTTGTACAAAATGTAGTAGCGATGATTTTTATTCCTATAGAGCAGGGGATAAAGATAAAGGACGATTTGTAGCATTTATAATGATAAAATAATAAAAAACCGAACTATTCGTTCGGTTTTTTTATTTCTTTTAAATAATTTAATATATACATAACTAATGAGAACATACCTATAATAAGTGCAAAGCACATTAGTATTAGTGGATAATTAGGTGGAATACTATCAACAAGTTTACTTAGAGTTGCTACAATTATCGCTAAGAAGAAAATACAAGTAGATAGCTTCCCAAACCATTTTGCAGATATATAGATGTCTTTTTTAATAAGTTTAATGCATCCAATACCGAGTAAAAATTCTTTTGCTAAGAATACTATAACAATCCATGCAGGAATTACTTTTATATAGCATAAGCAAAGTAGAGCTATATATTGAAGTAATTTGTCTGCAACGGGGTCTAAGATTTTACCAAGATCCGTTATCATATTAAATTTTCTTGCAATAAAACCGTCTATTACATCTGTAATACTTGCAATTACATAGGTAATAAGTGCAAGTAAAATATGGTTAGTCATAAAGAATGCAGCCATAACAGGTATAAGCATTAAACGAATAATTGTTAAGATATTTGGAATATTCACTTTTATTCTCCTTTGTAAAATATTAATACTTAAATGTAAATTCGTCTTTTTTGTAATCTATACTAATAATCTTATCATTTAATATTTGATTATTCAATATAAATTCTGCAAGTTTATTTTCAATATTTTTTTGAATTGCACGTCTTAAAGGTCTTGCACCAAATTTTGGTTGGTAACCGAGTTTTGCAATTTGTTTTTTAGCATTGTCGGTTAACTTAAGTTCAATATTTTTTAATTTAAGTTCTTTATTTATTTCATTTATCATTAAATCAACAATTTGAAGAATTTCATCTTCAGTAAGCTCATGGAATACTAAAATTTCGTCGAGTCGATTTAAGAATTCTGGCTTAAAATATTCTTTTAATGCATCTTTTACACGCTCATCGTTTTCGGTTACTGTTTGGTTAAATCCCAGAGTGTGAATAGAACCAGTACCGGCATTTGATGTTAAAATTATAATAGTATTTTCGAAGTTTACGGTTTTGCCTTGAGAGTCGGTAAGACGTCCTTCGTCTAGAATTTGTAATAAAAGATTAAAAACATCTCCATGTGCTTTTTCAATTTCATCAAGCAAAATTATGCTATAAGGGTGTCGACGTACTTTTTCAGTAAGTTGACCTGCTTCATCATAGCCAACGTATCCTGGAGGTGCACCGATAAGTTTAGATACCGAATGCTTTTCCATGAATTCAGACATATCTAACCGAATTATAGATTCTTCGTTATCGAATAATTCACAAGCAAGTGCTTTTACAAGCTCTGTTTTACCAACACCAGTAGGACCAACAAAAATAAATGAAGGTGGACGCTTTCTGTTACGAAGCCCTGCACGACTACGACGAATAGCAGAGGCAAGAGTAGTTACTGCATTATCTTGACCGATTACTCTTTTATGAAGTGCGTCTTCAAGATGCAAAAGTTTATCTGACTCGGTTTGTTTAATTTTTGTGGCAGGGATGTTTGTCCAAAGTTCGATTACTTTTGCAATATCTTCTACTGTAACGATGGATTTTTCAATTTTATTTTCGAGTTCCTTTATTTGAGAAATTAGCGTACATTCCTTTGTTTTTAAGTCTGCAGCTTTTTGATAATCTTCAATAGAATCAGCAGAAACAGCAGATTCTTTTTCTTCTTGGACAGATTTTAATTGTGCTTTTAATATTTCAAGTTTAACTAAAGCTTTATTATCTAAATTAATCCTTGATGATGCTTCGTCTATTAAATCTATAGCTTTATCTGGTAAAAATCTATCTGAAATGTATCTATTAGAAAGACGTATAGTAGCTTCTAAAGTTTCATCAGGGATAGTTACTTGATGGAAAGTTTCATAGTAGCCCTTTATACCTTTTAAGATTTCAAGAGTTTCTGCTTCAGTTGGTTCTTCAACCATAACAGGCTGGAATCTACGTTCCAGAGCGGAATCTTTTTCAATATGCTTTCTATATTCTTTAAGTGTTGCGGCACCAATCACTTGGATTTCACCACGAGATAGAGCTGGCTTTAGTATATTTGCCGCATTCATAGCACCTTCAGCATCTCCAGCACCAGTAATCATGTGAAGCTCATCGATGACCAAAATTATATTTCCTGCAGTTTTGGCTTCTTCGAGTATACTACGCATACGAGATTCAAATTGACCTCTAAACTGAGTGCCAGCAACAACTGCGGTAATATCTAATTGGTAAACTTCATGGTTAAATAGTTTTGGTGGAACTTTCTTTTCGACAATTTTAGTAGCAAGTCCTTCAGCAATAGCAGTTTTACCAACGCCTGGTTCACCAATTAAAACAGGATTATTTTTGGTACGACGATTTAAAATTTGTATAGTACGCTCAATTTCTTTTTCGCGTCCAACAATTTTATCTAGTTTATTGTTCCTTGCCATATCCGTTAAGTTAATGCCATAGGTATCTAGCATTTTTTTCTTTTTATTTTTCTTTTCTTGAGTTTTAACGGTAGTTACTTTGCCACCATCTTGTGAATCACCATTTTCTGCTGTACCCATGCCAAACAGTTTATTAAAAGCACTGAATAAAGACTTTTCGTCAGCGATATCTGATGAACTATCTTCATCGCCTAAAGACTGCATTAAATCCTCAAGTTCGTTAGAGAAAGATTCAAATTCTTCTTCAGACATGCCACTAGGCAATATCATATTATCAATAGGGGAGATGCCACGCTTTTTAGCGCAGGCAATACATAACCCTTCTGTAGACTGTTTACCATTTTCAATTTTAGTTACAAAAATAACCGCTAAATTTTTATTACAATCTGAACATAACATATAAATAACTCCTTTTCTGCTACATTATATAACAAATTTGTGTTATATACAATAATAATGACTTTACAATTTCTTTACAAACAATAATTTGTCACTATACTTGACGAAATAAGGCGAATTTAATATAATTAAATGCAGGGATTTAAACTTTACCCCTGAAAGGAATGATATATTTATGGAAAAGCAAATAGCTGTAGCAATAGATGGACCTGTTGGGGCAGGTAAAAGTACAGTTGCAAAGTTGATTGCTAAAAAACTCGGCATTATATATGTAGATACTGGTGCTATGTATAGAACAGTTGGCTTATATGCTGTTCGTCATGGAATTAGTACAAAAGATGGTGAAAAATTAAAAGAAGTACTTGATGATATAAATTTAGATGTAGAAATAATTGATGGAGTTCAAAATATTTTCTTAAATGGCGAAAATGTTTCATCTTTAATTAGAACTCCTGAAATATCTATGGCTGCGTCAAATGTTTCAGCTATTCCTGAAGTTAGAACAAAACTTGTAGATATTCAAAGAAATCTTGCAAAATCAAAAAGTGTAATAATGGATGGACGCGATATTGGTACAGTGGTTCTTCCAAATGCTGATACAAAAATATATCTTACTGCAACACCTGAAGAAAGAGCAAACAGAAGATATAAAGAGTTAATAAATAGGGGAAATAATGTTACATATAAAGAAGTATATGATGATTTGATTTTACGTGATACACAAGATAGCACAAGAGAAGCATCTCCGCTTAAAGCAGCTGATGATGCAATTACACTTGATACAACTGGTATGAGTTTAGAAGAAGTAGTAGAGGCCTCTATAAAGCTAATTAACAAAGAGGAGAACTAATTAATGTTTAGATTTATAAGTGCGATAGTAATACGGATTTTTTTAAGTATATATTTTAAGTTAAACGTTGTAAATGTTGAACGTTTTGAGAAACTAAAAACAGGTTGCATAATTGCCCCAAATCACTTATCTGCTTGGGACACTGTTTTGATACCTGCTTTTTCCAAAAGAGTAATGTACATGATGGCTAAAGAAGAACTTTTTAGCAATTTTTTTACTACATGGTTATTTACACATTTAAAGGTTTTTCCTGTAAAACGTGAAAAGGCCGATGTTGCTGCGATAAAAACATCTCTTAAATTACTAAAAAAGGGTCAGTCAATTTGTATGTTCCCAGAAGGTACAAGAAATAAAACTGGTGCAGATTTAGATTATAAATCTGGAGTTATAGTAATTGCATGTACAGCCAAAGTGCCAGTTATACCTGTTGGAATAGTTTCTGATTTCAAATTTCGTTCAAGAGTAGATTTAGTCTATGGTGAGCCAATATACTTTGATGAGTATTATGATAAAAAAATGACTCATGAAGAAAAGAAACAGGCAGCAGAAAAACTTAAAGCAGCAGTTAATAAAACAATTGCTAGTGTAAAAAAGTAAAGGAGTTTTTTTATGGAGATAGAAATTGCAAGAACTGCGGGTTTTTGTTTTGGTGTAAAACGTGCGATAGATATGACTGAAAAAACACTTGAAACCGAAAGTAATGTATATAGTATAGGAAATATAGTGCATAATAAATATATAGTTGAAAAATTAAAGAAAAAAGGTTTAACTGTTGTAGATAATATTAATGATATTCCAAATGGTACTGTTGTTATCATAAGGGCACATGGAGTAACCAAAAAGGATATAGAGCTTTGTAAAGAAAAGAACCTAAAAATTGTTGATACAACTTGCCCTAAAGTGGCTCATGTGCATGATATTGCTGAAAAATATTCTAATGATGGCTATGCCATTTTAATAATTGGTGAGGCGGCACATCCTGAAGTAATTGGTCTTAAGGGCTGGAGCAATAGCGAAACTATAGTTATAGATGAAAATTTTGATGTTGCATCATTAGATAATAATAAAAAGTATTGTGTAGTTTCTCAAACTACAATGAATAAATCTAAAAATGAAGAAATTATAAGTAAATTAAAAGAAAATATAAAAGAATTAGTAGTTTTTAATACGGTTTGCCTTGCTACAGAAGAAAGGCAAAACGAGTTAAAAAGTTTAGCAAAAACTGTCGATAGTATGATTATTATTGGTGATAAAACAAGTTCAAATTCTAATAGATTATACGAAATATCTAAGTCAATTTGCAATAATTCATATTTTATTGAAAATATTGACGAATTATGCTTGAATTTTTCTGACAGTTCGTGTAAAATAGGAATTACGGCCGGTGCGTCGACACCTAGTGAATTAATCACAGAAGTGTATGATAAGCTTGTGGCTAATAAATAATTACGAAGGGATGATTTACGTGAGTAAAGTAGTAAAAGAGGATGACATTGATTTCGCAAAGGCTTTTGAAGAGTCTATGAAGGAAGTCCATTCTGGAGAGATTATGAAAGGTATAGTTGCCGGTATTTCAAACGGGAATATTATTATAGATTTAGGTTTTAAGTCTGATGGCATCATGCCATTTTCAGAATATTCAGACGAACCAGGTGCTGACCCAGAAAAAGAATTAAAAGTAGGACAAGAAATTGAAGCTTATGTTGTAAGAGTAAATGATGGAGAAGGTAATGTTCTTTTATCAAGAAGAAAAGTTGAAGGCATGCAAATGTGGGACGAAATTGATAAGTGGATCGAAGAGAAAAAACCTGTAACAGCAAAAGTAGTAAAAGATGTTGGAGCAGGCCTACTTGCTAACAAAAATGGTATAAAGATATTTATACCAGCATCACAAATTGCTGAAAAGAATGCAGTTTTAAGTGATTATGTTGGTAACAACATAGTTGTAAGACTTCTTGAAGTTGATAAAGAAAAAAGAAAAGTAATTGGTTCTGAAAAAGCAATTATAAAAGAAGAAAGAGATGCTCGTGAAGCAGAAATTTGGAACACAATTAAAGAAGGACAAGAGTTAAAAGGCACAGTAAGAAAGATTGAAAAATTCGGTGCTTTCGTAGATATTGGTGGTGTTGATGGACTTATTCACATATCAGAACTTTCTTGGGGAAGAATAAAGTCACCAAGCGATGTTTTAAGTGTTGGACAAGTTGTTGATACTTATGTAATATCTATTGATAAAGAAAACAAAAAGATTTCTTTAGGATATAAGAAAGCTGAAGACAATCCTTGGTTTGAAATTGAGAAAAACTACAAAGTAGATGATGTTGTAGAAGTAAAAATTGAAAGACTTGTTCCATTTGGAGCATTTGCTGAGTTAAAACCAGGACTTGAGGGCTTGATTCATATATCAAACATTTCAAATAAAAGAATAGGAACACCTGCTGAAGTATTAAAAGTTGGGCAATATGTAAATGCCAAAATACTTGAGATTGATCCAGAGAAGAAAAAGATTGAGCTTAGTACAAAAGCTTTAGAAGAACAAACAATAGAAGCTTAATTAAAGAGGGTGTGAGCCCTCTTTTTTATGAGTTTAACTTTATAAAGAAAAGAGTGTAACAAATGGATATAAGAAATATTGCAATAATTGCACACGTTGACCATGGTAAAACAACATTGGTTGATGTAATGTTAAGGCAAAGTGGAATATTTAGAGATAATGAGCAAGTAGCAGAAAGGGTAATGGATTCAGGCGATTTAGAGCGTGAACGTGGAATTACAATTCTTTCTAAAAATACTTCAGTTGTGTATAACGGCACAAAAATCAATATAGTAGATACTCCAGGTCACGCTGATTTTGGTGGAGAAGTTGAACGTGTACTTAAAATGGTAGATGGAGTGCTTTTATTAGTTGATGCTTTCGAAGGCCCTATGCCACAAACTAAGTTTGTATTAAGAAAGGCATTACAACTTAATTTAAAACCAATAGTTGTAATAAATAAAATAGATAAGCCAAATGCACGTCCATTAGAAGTGGTAGATAAAGTAATAGATTTATTTATTGAACTTGAAGCAACTGATGAACAGCTAGATTTTCCTGTAATATATGTGTCTGGAAAAGCTGGTGTTGCAAAACTTAATATGGAAGATGAGGCTACTGATTTAAGACCTTTATTTGATATAATAGTTGATAAAGTTCCAGCTCCACATGGAGATAAAGATAAACCTCTTCAACTTCTTGTATCCAATATTGATTATGATGATTATATTGGAAGAATTGCAGTTGGAAGAATTGAACGTGGTACAATAAAAAATGGTCAAAATGTAGTATTGTGTGCAGAAGGAAAAGCAAGTAAGAATGGAAAAATTGCTAAGCTATTTTCTTATACAGGCTTAAAAAGACTTGAAGTAGAAGAGGCTTATGCAGGTGATATTGTTTCTTTTTCAGGTATTACAGATGTAAATATAGGTGACACAGTATGTGACCCAGAATGCGAAGAGCCACTTCCATTTGTAAATATTGATGAACCAACAGTATCTATGACATTTAGTGTAAATAATGGTCCATTTGCTGGTAAAGAAGGTGAATATGTAACATCAAGACATATTCGCGATAGATTATATAAAGAAGTACAAACAAATTTAAGTTTGCGTGTTGAAGATACAGATTCTGCAGATACATTTAAGGTATCAGGTAGAGGAGAACTTCATTTGTCAGTATTAATAGAAAATATGCGTAGACAAGGTTTTGAACTTTTAGTATCACGTCCAAGTGTTATTTTCAAAGAAATAGATGGTGTAATGTGTGAACCAACTGAACATTTAGTTATAGATGTTCCAGAAGAATATGTTGGTGTTGTTATGGAAAAACTAGGCTATAGAAAAGCGGAAATGATAAATATGGCACCAGGCACACAAGGTTATACAAGATTAGAGTTTAAAATTCCTTCACGTGGTTTAATAGGGTATAGGTCAGAATTTATGACAGATACTAAAGGAACAGGTATAATGAACCATTTATTTGATGGGTATCAACCATCAAAGGGTGAAATCCATTCAAGACTTCGTGGAGTATTGGTAGCATTTGAAACAGGTGAAGCTACAACTTATGGATTATATAATGCTGAAGAAAGAGGAGAACTCTTTATTGGCCCTGGTACACAAGTTTATGAAGGCATGATAGTTGGAATGAATGCTAAAAATGAAGATATGGCAGTAAACGTATGTAAGAAAAAACACGTAACAAACATGCGTGCATCAGGTTCTGATGAAGCTTTAAGGCTTTCACCACCAAGAGTGCTTAGCCTAGAGCAGGCAATTGAATTTATTGCTGATGATGAACTTGTAGAAGTAACACCAACAAATATAAGACTTAGAAAGAGAATATTAAATAAAGAACAGAGAATGAAATTTGAAAGTAAAAGCAAATAAATAAAAACCTCATCACTGTGAAAGGTAGATGAGGTTTTTATTTATTTTTATTAATTAATAGCCATATCCGATTACGTTATGCCACCACATATCGTTTGTACCTAATATTGGATCATCTCTTCCAATTATCATAACATTTTTACTTTTTACTAATGCCTGATAATGGGAGTTTTTTCCGTCTGAAGTACCTGCATATTGAAAACGTCCATCCATTTTTTCTTCAAGGATTTGAGCTTCTGACGTATTAGTGAAAACATTATACATTGCAATATATGTCATTATTAATTTTTCAGTGGATTCTCGATCATAAGCATCTACTGCTTTATTAGGGTTTAAACAATCATTAGAATAAGTTAGAGCTTTATAGATTGATGTTAAATTGCCTAAATTATTATAATAATCGGGACGATTTAGGTGAGCTACAATAGGAAGCATTGATTGCTCTAAGTCAGTGGAGCCTCTTCCAATTTCGTTATAATCAACGTTAAACCATATTTTCATATCATTTCCAGAAAGATCAAATGATACAGTTTCATATCTGTTTGAGTTTGAATTTTGATATGCATATTCAAATTTATATCCATTTTGAATCCAGCCATCTACAGTATTTATAATTCTTTGTAATTCAGCAGATGAATATCCTGATATTCCTTCATTATTTGTTGTAGCAGAAGTTGGATGCGTGAAAGCTTGGTTACAAATATCACATATGTTAGTAGCATTAGTGTTAGAATGAACACCATATTCTGTCTTATTACATATGATACAAGTTCTAAAGTGCATAGTTTCATCGAATTTATCATAGTTACTCCAATTGTGTTTACATGCAACATTACAAATTTGACATATGCCATTTGTATTAAATTGATGTTGATTATTTGGACATTTTAATGTTTGACCACATTTATCACATTCATAGTGATTTGTAGTGCTATTAAAAATACGATCTTGTTCTAAATGTGGTGAGGGTTTAGTCTCAATATTACATATAGAACATCTACCAATATGATTATTTGCATTATTAGGGTCTATATCGTATTTGTAATCATGATGACCCTCTTTACAAACCAATTTTATACTACAGAATTTACATCTAAATGGTCCAGTTAATTGGTCTTCATAATATTCATGAGTTAACATAGCTGTTTTATAGCCACATGTTTTACAAGTGCCAATATGTGTGTCATTATTTTTTTTGTTTGTAGATGCAGTATATGTTAATTCATGTTTTATTTGAACTGTTATTTTGCCACATTCACATTTACCAATGTGGAAGTCGGGGCTAGTAGGATCTGGTATATATGTGTATCTATGCTTATGTGTAGTAGTAGGAGTATTTATGCCAGTTTCAGGGGAAAGTACAATAATCTTTGGATTCGGTGCACCACACTCACATTTACCAGATAATTTATAAGCGTGAAGAGAAGTCTCTCTATAATTACATCCATTGATACAGGTTTTAATATGTTCACTTTGATTTAATGGAGTATAAACCCATTTATGTTCATGTAACTCATAGCCAAATGAAATATTAGAAAGCACTGTTGCATTATTTTCAAGTAAATTTGTAATAGCACTACTAATAAAAGTAAGTGCAAAGAAGCTAAAAATTAATAGAAATTTTTTCATAATTATACCTCCGTAATTGAAAGATATAATGTTTAGTTAATATTAAAAACCAAACATAAAAACACGGTCGCTCTACAGCGAGAAAATAGTCTATGTAATAATTATATCATATTCAGTTTACATAATCAACAAAAATAATAGAATAATTTTTGAATTTGCCAATTTTAATATTGTGATTATACAAAATGTATGTAGTAATATTAACAATATAAAAGCTAGTATTTTAATATACTAGCTTTTATATTGTATAACGAATATTTTTATATATTGAGTAAATTATTTGCTACGATCGTATTGTGAAAAATAACTATTACATCTTGTACATCTACCATAATAATCGATAAAGTGAGGAACGTATATATAATTCCCGTTTTTATTGTATGAATATCCACCAGTTTTTTTATTAAGTGCAGGTGTTTTACCACAATAAGGACATTCATATGGATAAATATCGGAGTAAATCCAAGTTGTAACTGGTGGAGTATTATTGGATCCAGTTTGGTAATTTATATAGTTGTATATATTTTCATCTGATATGAATATTGTGTCTTCGTATCCTGGTTTATTATAATAGCTTAGGAGTGCTTCTACATATCCGTTGTCAAATATTAAATCTGAATACCCTGCATAAGATGTTTTTTTCGCCATAACTTGGGCTATTTCCTGACTTTCCTCTGTTTGATTAAGTTTCATTTCTATTGCTCTCCAAACATTAGGATACGAATTAATATTCTTTCGATAATTATATGGATTATAGGTTATACCATTACCAATAAGCGATGCTACATTGCCAGTAAATCCAGGTCTTTGTAGATATAGTTCTAGACCTCTTAATATTTCTTCTGGACTTGCATTTCCAAATTCAGTTCCGAGTAAATAATACCACCCTAATAGATCATAATTTGACATATTATATGATTTATTATTTATAATATCAACCATTGGAACAGCAACAGAATAATTTGAAGTTCCGATATTATTCAATAATTCTCCACTTAAAAAAGCAGTTTTCTTATAACAAATATCACAGATATTATCTTTATTGTTATCTTTATGAGTTGAGCATGTTACAAGTGGTACTTTACATATGCTACATGTGCCACTGCCATCTTTATTATATTTGTGGTTACCTGATTCACTAAAATAATCACAAATACTGCATTTATAGTAATGTTTATCGCTACCTGTAGGACAATCCCATATAAATTCATGTTGACCCTTTATTTCTTGATTACAAGTTAAACATTTTCCAGAATGCTGTTTTTTATTTCTTTTCCAGTTCATATTATGGTTAACGCATTTAATTTCTAGGCCACAATCAGGACAAGCAAGAGTGCCATTTGGATTATATCGATGGTTAATAGGATCTGTTTTTGTATTACAATAAATACACTTTCCAATATGAGTATTATTATCATTAGAATTTACTGTATATTTGTAGCTATGGCTTTTATTTTTACATACTAATAGTAAAGAACAATCTTTGCATCTATAAGGACCTTGTGCTTGTCCTTCATTATATTCATGACCTAAGTTGCCTGTTGAGTATCCACATGATTTACAAATACCAATATGTCTATTGTTTTTATCTTCTTCTTTATTAGAAGAGGAGGATAGTACATATTCAAATTCATGATTAATTTGTCCTGTTTTTTTGCCACAGAATTTGCATACACCAATGTGCTTTATGGAGCTTACTTGAGTATATGTATATTTATGATTGCAATTTGAAGTGGCTCCGGTCGAAGGAGTGGTTGTTGTAGTTGTATTTTTTGTAGCACCACATACACATGTACCATCTTCTCGATAAGCATGACTTGGAGTATCGCGAAAATCACAATATTTACATTTCCTTATATGTTTTGCATTATCTAACTTTGTATATTCAAATTCGTGTCTATGGAGTGAATATCCATACATTTCTGGTGTTGCGTATGCGATATTTGAAAGGAAAGTATCTTTTTCAAGGTAATTTGTAATTAATAAGCTACTAGCAAGTGTAATAGAAAATAAGCAAAAAAGTATTAGAAATTTTTTCATATGTATACCTCCATAAATAATAAATTAAGTTTTAAGACATAGTAATTATCGTCATTTATGAGATAAGTATTTAGTTTTTTTTGATAAAAAAAGTTACTTGATGAAAAATATATGTTAATAAAATCATCAAATAACCTTTTTTATTTTTACATAACAAATGTATTTTTTACATTTACAACATCAGCTTCTGGAGCCTGTGCTGCTGGCTTATAAAAGCCTTTTTGTTCTGCAATTTTGAATAAATCATATTGCGATGTTTCATCGTTATTTCTGATTTGTTGTAGGGTTTGTCGAAGTTCAATATTTTCTGCTTGAGAAATAACATTTGCATATCCTACTAAACTACTGTTTATCATGCTTAAAGTATCGCTAACCATCGTTTTTTCATCCATAAAAATCCCCCTAACCTAAAAAAGATATTAGTTTTTGTTTTGTATTTTTTGCTGATTGTGCAGAACGTTCAAAAAAATCCTTAACTTGAGGGTCTACAGCTTGACTAGCATACGTAGAAAGTTTTTGGTATGCTGTTTCATGAGATCCAATTAAATGACGTAGATTTTGAAGTTCTAGTTGATTTAAATTTGACATATAAATCTCTCCTTTATTTAAGTATAATTTTAGTATTAACAATTTTAGGGAATTTATACAAAAAAATTGTTGTTTGTAGGGGAGAACGTTTGATTTTATTTTATGGCCGATGTGGGCATCGGCCACTACAATTTGTATGTTAAATACTCATAAATAGTAGATTTACACTATTTTACTGTAGTGGCCGATTCACACAAAGGACA
>JAFSUW010000013.1 GCA_017450465.1 Clostridia bacterium
AGTTTTTGCCGGTCAAAAAAACTGGATGTTTTTTTGAGTGACGATTAAGGCATGGATGCCGCATCGGAACGACCGGCAATCGTTTTGGCTAGAAATGAAAAAACGTAGCGCTTGTGAGCGTTATTTTTTATATTTTGTAGTTTCAAATAATGTACTATAAAAATTTTCTCAAATAAACCACATTTTATTTCACTATCCTTCTAGGAAACTCAATCGGCGTATTTCTAACCTTCTTTATTTCGACAACATGATGAAGAATTTCTTCGTCCGTATGTAGAGTAACTTTTTCGATACTATTAATTTCCGCTCCAAGTTTTTTGATAATTTCACGAGCTTCTTCAAGTTCTTCATCAACATTACTTCCTTTCATCGCGATAAAAGTACCACCGACTTTAACAAAAGGTAATGAATATTCAGCTAAAACACGCATATTAGCAACAGCACGAGCTGTAACTACATCAAACTTTTCACGATAATCTTTATTCTTGCCAAACTCTTCAGCCCTACCATGAATAGCGGTTATCCTATTTAATTTTAACTTATCTATAACATCTTGTAAATAAATAATTCTTTTATTAAGTGAATCAAGTAAAGTAACGTTTATATCATCCCTCATAATTTTTAGCGGAACACCAGGAAAACCTGCACCTGTACCAATATCCAACAAAGTGTTTTTATTACTTAAATACTTTAAGCAAGTAAGAGAATCAACAAAATGTTTAATGATAAAATCATTTTCAGTTAAAATCGCTGTCAAATTAATCTTTTCGTTCCACTCAAGAAGTAAAGATTTATATTCATCAAACTTATCAATTTGTTCATCATTTAACTCTATGCCTATTTCTTTAGCACTATCATAAAAAAACTCTTTATTAATCATAAAAACCTCCATTATAATAAATATCATTAAACATTAAATTAACAAATATAAGCGAACATTTAGCGAAATTTTTTACATTTCTCCAAAACAGTTTTTGGTGGTCAAAAAAGTCGGATGCTTTTTTGAGTAAGTATGAGGCAAGGACGCCGAATACGAACGACCGCCAATTGTTTTGGTAAGAAATGAAAAAATGTAGCGACCGTGAGCGTTATTTGTTAATTCAATGTTTTAATAGATATTGTATTTTTTATTTAATATTAATCTTTACTTCCCCGCAAGCACCACAAGTAGCACCGAAATATCCGCAGGTGAAACACCAGAAATACGCGACGCTTGTCCAACTGATTCTGGCTTTTGTTTAGTAAGCTTTTGTCTTGCCTCAAGAGATAAACCATTAATTTCTTCATAATTAATGTTACTTGGAATCTTCTTCTTCTCTAGTTTCTTAAACTGTTCTACCTGATGCATTTGACGTTTAATATATCCATCGTATTTAATTTGAATTTCAACTTGCTCACGCTCTGCATCAGTTAAACTTGGTCTATCCTTATCAACAATAGCTAAATCATCATACTTAACTTCTGTTCTTTTTATCAAATCAGAAATAAGAACACCCGTCGTAACTTCAGTAGTACCCAAACTTACTAACAAATTATTTAACTCATCCGTTGGAGATAAAATAGTATTAGTTACCCTTTCAATCTCCTTTTTTACATTTTCTTGTTTTTGTAAAAACTTATTATATCTTTCGTCACTAATAAGCCCAATCTCATGCCCAATTGGTGTAAGTCTTGCGTCCGCATTATCTTGCCTTAAAATAAGTCGATATTCAGCGCGAGAAGTCATCATACGATATGGCTCATTTGTACCCTTTGTAACTAAATCATCAATTAAAACACCAATATATCCTTCGGATCTATCAATAATAACTGGCTCTTTACCCAAGATTTTTCTTGCAGCATTTATACCAGCAATAATACCCTGTGCAGCCGCTTCTTCATAACCCGAACTACCATTAATTTGACCAGCAAAAAACATACCTTCAATATTTTTGTGCTCTAGGGAAAGTTTAAGCTCAGTAGGATCAATGCAGTCATACTCAATAGCATACGCAGGGCGCATGATAACAGCGTTTTCTAAACCAGGAATACTGTGATAAACTTCATACTGCACTTCTTCAGGAAGACTTGAACTCATACCCTGAACATACATTTCACTTGTATTTTCCCCCATCGGCTCAATAAAAATCTGATGACGCTCTTTATCTGCAAAACGCATAATTTTATCTTCAATAGAAGGACAATATCTAGGACCAATACCCGTAATAGTACCCGAATAAAGAGGCGATTTATGTATATTGTTCCTTATAATTTCATGTGTCTTAGGCGTTGTATAAGTAAGCCAGCACGACTTTTGATCTTTTGTTAAATTCTCATTTTCAAACGAAAAAGGAACTATTTTTTCATCGCCTTTTTGCTCTTCAGTTTTAGAAAAATCAATACTATTAGCATTAATTCTAGCAGGTGTTCCTGTTTTAAAACGCATAAGTTTAACACCATTATCTAGTAACGATTTAGATAAATATTTTGCAGGAAACATACCATCAGGGCCGCCTTCGTAGTCTACTTCGCCCAAAATAATTCTTCCTTTTAAGTATGTACCCGTAGCCAAAACAACTGCCTTTACATTATAAACTCCACCACGTGAAGTTTTTATGCTTGTAACTTTACCCTCTTTTACTTCAATATCACTTATTTCAGCTTGATTTATATCAAGATTTTCTTGATTTTCAAGCGTATTTTTCATCTCCATTTGATAGCGACGTCTATCTGCTTGTGCACGAAGAGAATAAACAGCAGGACCTTTTGATTTATTTAACATTTTAGATTGGATAAAAGTTTTATCGATATTTTTACCCATCTCGCCACCTAACGCATCAATCTCACGAACAAGATGCCCTTTAGATGTTCCACCAATGCTTGGATTACAAGGCATATTTGCAATGCTATCAAGATTTATACCAAAGATAATTGTTTTTAAGCCAAGGCGTGCTGAAGCAAGGGCTGCCTCACAACCAGCATGCCCTGCACCAATAACTGCAACATCATATTCATCAATAAAAAA
Organism: Clostridia bacterium; assembly: GCA_017450465.1. Classification (GTDB taxonomy): domain Bacteria; phylum Bacillota; class Clostridia; order TANB77; family RGIG9151; genus RGIG3495. The sequence continues at coordinate 3,005 of JAFSUW010000013.1, forward strand.
GTCCATACATTATCCCCTTTACTTTCCCAAACAAAAACGCTCAAAAATACCTTTTATAACATCTTCAGTAACATTTACACCAAGTATCTCACCTATTTTTAATGATGCATCTTTTACGTTAATCGAAATCATATCAAGCGGCATACCTGTATCAATTGCCTCTATTCCTGCTTTTAGTTCATTTATTGCATCAAACACCAAATTCTTGTGGCGAAGCGTCGTTAAAATTACATCTTCACTTGTGGATAAATCGTTTGTTTTCCACATGTTTTCTATCATATCTTCTACTTCTTCTATTCCTGTCATGTTTTTCAATGAAACAAAAACAACATTTTTTCCTTTTAATTCTTCTTCAGCATTCCATTTTCTTTCTAAATCATCTTTGTTAACAATTATGATAGATTTCTTATTTTCAATAAGTTTTAATATATTTTTATCCTCATCATCAAGCGCTCTAGATAGATCAAAAACAGCAATAATCATATCTGCAGTATCGATTTCATTAACCGCCTTTTGAACACCAATCTCTTCAATTTTATCTTCAGTTTCACGAATACCTGCTGTGTCAACAACAAGTAGTGGTATGCCACGAACCGTGGTAGTTTCAGTTACTAGATCCCTTGTAGTTCCAGGAATATCCGTAACTATTGCCCTATTTTCTTTAAGTAAAACATTCATTAAAGAAGATTTACCAACGTTTGGCTTTCCTAAAATAACTGTTTTAACACCATCTTTTAACACTTTACCTTCATCAAAAGAACTATATATCCTATCTAATCCGGTAAGTGTTTCATTTATTTTCTCTTTTATTTCGCTCTTTGCAACTTCTTCTATTTCGTGTTCAGGGTAATCAATACCCGCTTCTATCTTAATTAAAATATCGTATAAAACATTATTTATTTCCTTTAATTTATTAGATAATCCACCATTTAACTGTGTTACTGCTATACTTCTTGCTTTATCAGATTTTGAAGAAATAATATCAATTACTGCTTCTGCCTCAGTTAAATCAATTCTTCCATTTATAAATGCTCTTTTTGTAAATTCACCTGGCTCAGCAAGCCTAGCTCCATTTTCAAGTAATAAACTCAAAATTTTTCTAATTACAACTACTCCTCCGTGACAATTGATTTCTGCAACATCTTCAGTCGTATATGAATGTGGTTTCACGAAAAACGAAACTAAAACTTCATCAATAACTTTTTCGTTTTCTTTTATATGTCCATATTTTATCGTACCAGAAACAGGATTTTTTACACAAAAATCCTTATCCTTTACTTCAAATATTTTATCAACAATGTTAAAAGCATTCTCTCCGCTTATTCTTATTATTCCTATTCCCCCAACACCAGGTGCAGTAGAAATAGCAGCAATAGTATCATCTAACAACTTTCTCCCTCCAAAAAAAAGTGATTTTTTCGGGGCAAAACCAAAAAAATCACTCCATTATACATTCTTAAAACAACCTAAAAAATGCATTAAACTTTTTTAATCACAATCTTTCTATATGGCTCTTCACCAACGCTATATGTTGTAATTTTTTCATTATCTTGTAAAGCCATATGAATAATACGTCTTTCATAAGCTGTCATTGGTTCTAATGTGATGTTTTTGTTATATTTTAAAACATCGTTTGCTTTCTTTTTAGCAAGATTTTCTAAAGTTTCTTTACGTTTTTCTCTATAGTTTTCAGCATCCAATTCAATTCTTACAAAATTATCTTTATTCTTATTTGCAATAACACTAGTTATAACTTGAAGTGCTTCTAATGTTTCGCCTCTATAACCAATAAGTAACCCCAAATCTTTTCCTTCTATATTAACAGCTATCTTATCTTCTTTTTCTTCTATTTTATTAGTAATAGATAAATCCATTAAACTTGCCATTTTTGTTAAAAATTCATTAATAATTTCATTTCTATTATCATTAAGTGTAACACGAACTAATGCTGGTTTTGATCCTATTCCAAGTAATCCTTTTGATGGCTCTTCAACAACCTCTACCTTTACATTTTCTTTTGTAGTGTTAAGCTCTAACAAAGCGGCTTCAACTGCTTCATCAACTGTTTTACCTGTTTTCTCAATAACCTTCGACATATTTTTTCCCCCTTAAACCTTTTCAACTGGCTTATTCATAATCTTCATTATACCAATTTGAACTAATAATGTTGTAACATTATTGACCATCCAATAAAGACCCATTCCAAGTGGAACTATAAAAGCAATATATCCTGTCATAAGTGGTAAGAAGAAAGACATATTTTTCTGCATTTTTACAGCTTGTTCAGAAGATTCTTCATTTTTACCAGCATTTTGTTTTGTCTGACTAATACTTATTTTTGAAGTTAAATACGTTGTTAGTGCTGATAAAATAGGTATTATCCATAATATGATATTCCCTTTATCAGAATTAGGTACTTGTGCTAAATCAAGACCTAAAAACTTAGTATTTAACAAATCTTCACGCTCATTTGATATGTAAAAAACTTCTTTATATGTATTTTGTCTTCCGTTATCTCCAACATATTTTTCAATTGCGCTAGTAACTTCGCTTTTTTGTAACTCCTCAGGAAACATATATGTTATTGGTTGTGCTACTGCATAAAACATTGAAATTATAATTGGAAACTGTATAAGCATCAACAAGCAGCCCCCCATAGGGTTTATCTTACGCTCCTGATATACTTTCATAAGCTCTTGTTGTTGTTTTTCTGGTTCATCTTTATATTTCTTTTGTATTTCAGTAAGTATTGGCTGCAATTCTTGAGATTCTTTTAATGACTTTTGTTGCTTGTATGTAAGCGGTATCAAAACCAACTTTATAAAAATTGTAAACAAAATAATTGCAACACCATAATTTAACGTCAAATCATAAAAAAATCTAAGAGCCATACCCATATAAGTTGCAATAAATCTTATAATTGCTCCCACAAAATTACCCTCCTTTTTTATTTAAGAGGATCATAACCACCTTTACTAAAAGGATTACATCTAAGTATACGCCAAGCACCCTTTAACAAACCTCGAAAAGCACCATACTTCATAACAGCTTGTCTTGTGTATTCTGAGCAACAAGGAATGTATTTACAACATGCAGAACCTTTTATCGGTGATATTTGTTTTTGATAAAATCTAATCATTTTCAACACTAGTTTTTTCATCATTTTTTTGTAAAAACCTTTTATATAAATTTAATATTTCTTCCTTAACTAAATAAAAATCGGTATCATCAGCAGAAATTTTATTTTTCCACAAAAATATAATATCTAGATTATGATCAAATTCCCTCTCTTGTAACCTCACGGCCTCTTTTAGTATTCTTCTAATTCTATTCCTATCGTGAGCTTTTCCAGCTTTTTTGCTTACCGCAAAACCTACTCTTAATTTTTTAAGCTTATTGGGGAAAACGTATATTGTTATCCATTTTCCACTAACACATTTTCCCTTATTCATAATTCGCTTAAATTCAAAGTTCTTTTTTAAAGTTGTCATCGTCTTCTCTTTCTTCATTAATTATTAAACAGAAAGAACTTTTCTTCCTTTTAATCTTCTTGCTTGAAGAACTTTTCTTCCACCAGCTGTTGCCATTCTAACTCTAAAACCATGAACTTTTTTCATGTGTCTGTTGTTTGGTTGATATGTTCTTTTCATTGCTACACCTACTTTCTCTATAATAACATATTGTAGATTATATATTAAAATCTTGTTTATGTCAATACCAAAACAACAAAAACGTGTCCTTAAAAAAAGGTTGATTATAACATTTTTATATTGTAGAATATAAAAAAAGAAATTATTCTTTTATAGCAAATTATACTAAAGATAACAATTCTATGCTTTTATCAACATTTTTGTGGATAAACTCTGTGCATAATATGTTATTTTTTTGTGGATTTTTTTATTTGAATTTTATGTCACAAGTTATCAACATACTTTGTGGATAACTTTTTAACAAAATTAAAGCTCAGAAATATGGATATTTCTTGTTTTTCTGGCTGTAAAAATGTTATAAACATGTTATTCACACATTATAATTATCCACAAGTTATTAACTTATTTTAAAATTTTAATAAATTTTATCCACAAAAATATTGTATTCTTTGAAACATTCTGATATATTGAATTTGAATTATTTTTGAGCAGACTTATCAAAATCCGAACCAAACCTCGAAAGTCGCTTTCTACCTAAGATAAAAATTGCAAATGTAAATTTTACACTTTATTCACAGTTGTGTATAACTATGTTGATAACTTTTTAGTTTTTCAAATTTTGTAAAATTTATTCATTGTGTGTATTTTGCAATCTCTAAAGAACCTAAAACACATGGAAGGGGATAAACATGCAAAAAATATTAAAAGAAGACTGGTCAAAAATCTTAAACATGGTAAAAGAAGAAACTACTGAAATTGCTTATCAGACTTGGCTTGAACCTATTAAACCTTTATATATAAAGGAAAATAAATTTTATATAGAAGTTCCTACAACTTTCCATAAAAACAATATTATGTCAAGATATAATAAATTGTTGTCAACAGCTATAAATATAACAGAAAAATCAGAATATGAACTAGAACTTTTAATACCTGAAGAAACAGAAGCACAAAAGGAAACTCAAAACTTAGGTGTTATAAATTCAGATAGTTCACCTACAGGACTTAATCCTAGATATATTTTCGAAAACTTTGTGGTAGGGAATAGTAATAGATTTGCACATGCAGCGTCACTTGCTGTAGCAGAAGCACCTGCAAAAGCATATAACCCATTGTTCTTATACGGTGGAGTTGGATTAGGTAAAACTCACTTAATGCACGCAGTAGGTCACTATATATTAAAACAAAACCCTAATCAAAAGGTTTTATATATAACATCAGAAAAATTCACAAATGACTTCATAAATGCAATAAAGAATCAGGGAACTGAAGGAAATAAAGCATTCCGTAATAGATATAGAAACGTAGACGTATTACTTGTCGACGATATTCAGTTCATCGCAGGCAAAGAAGGTACGCAAGAAGAATTTTTCCACACATTTAATGCTTTATATGAAGCAAATAAACAAATAATAATCTCAAGTGATAAACCACCAAAGGATATTGAGCCATTAGAAGAAAGACTTCGTTCTAGATTCGAATGGGGATTAACTGCAGATATACAAGCACCAGATTATGAAACAAGAATAGCTATTCTTCGTAAAAAAGCTCAACTAGATAGAATAACAGTTCCTGATGAAATAAATGCATATATCGCAGAACGTATAGATACAAACATTCGTGAGCTAGAAGGTGCATTAAATAAGGTTTTAGCACTATCAAACCTAACAAATCAGCCAATTTCTTTAGAATTAACTGAACAGGCATTAAAAGATATTGCACAAGTAAAAACAAAAAATATAACAATAAACTTAATTCAAGATATTGTTGCTAAATACTATAATGTAACAGTTGATGACTTCAAATCAGCAAAAAGAAGCGCTTTTATATCAAATCCTCGTCAAATTGCTATGTATCTATGTAGAAGTGTTGGAAACTTTTCGTTGCCAAAAATAGGGACAGACTTTGGAAACAGAGATCATACAACAATAATACATGGTTGCAATAAGATAGAGAGCGATATGAAAAAAAGCCCTGAACTTGCTAAAACTATTGAAGAACTCAAAAAACTTATTCTTTATTAAAGTTATCAACATTTTCCACAATGCAAAATCATTATGGTTTTGTGTTTCATGCAATATTCAAATTCAATTATAATTTGAAATTTTGTTTTCAACACACATTTGTTAATTAGATATTGAAAACTTGTTTATAAAATAAGAATTCACACAAAAATTTTTTAATGTGAATTTTATCTAAAACTTATTTACATTTTTTTAACATGGAATAGTATAGTAATTAAGGGAAATTTTTGACTTTTTCACACTTTCCACACCACTAATACTATTAATTCTTTTTTATATTTATCTTATAAAAAAAGAGAGGATGGATTTTATGAAATTTTTAGTAGAAAAAGATGCATTACTAATAGCAATAAATGCTGTAAGTAAAGCTGTAGCAGCAAAAACAACAAAACCAATACTAGAATGTTTCTTAATTGATGCAAAGGATGGTAAATTAAAACTAACAGCAACAGATTTAGATATAGGAATAGAATATTTTTTAGATACTAATATAGAAGAAGAAGGGGAAATAGCAGTAGATGCAAAGATGTTTTCAGAAATAATAAGAAAACTCCCAGATAGCATGATAAACATATCATTAAATGATCAAAAACAACTAATAATAGAGTGCGAAGGTTCTTTGTTTAAATTAGTAACAATAGATAGTGGCGATTTTCCTGTACTTCCAGAAATAAATGCAGAACAATCAATAGTAATGAAACAAAGTATGTTAAAAGAAATGATAAGAAAAACCATCTTTGCAGTAGGAATAGACGAAAATAGACCTGTTTTTACTGGATGTTTAATAGAATTAAAAGATGGAACACTAAATATGGTTGCACTAGACGGTTTTCGTCTTGCTATGCAAAGTAAAGTATTTGTAGGAAACACAAATGAATTTAAGGCGATAATTCCTGGACGTACATTAAATGAAATATCAAAGATAATCTTAGATGATGATTCTGATATAACAATAGGAGTCGCAAAAAATCAAGGAATGTTCGAAATGAAAAACTGCAGAGCAGTAACAAGAGTATTAGAAGGAGAATTTCTTGATTATAAAAATGTAATACCAAAAGAAAAAGAATTAAGAGTTACTGTTGATAGAAATCTTTTTGTAGATTCGTTGGAAAGAGCGGCAGTAATGTCAAAAGAAGATAAACAGTTCCCAATAAAAATAACAGTAGATGGAAAAGCAATGGTAATCAATTGCGTAGTACAATCAGGAGACGTAAGAGAAGAGCTACTTGTTGAAAGTATGGGGAAAAACCTAGAAATTGGCTTTAATCCAAAATATTTAATAGAAGCAGTAAGGGCTTCAAATGACGAAAAATTAAACTTAGACTTCGGAAGTTCAATTTCACCATGTGTAATAAGGCCAACAGAAGGTAATGAATATACATACATGGTATTACCAGTAAGAATATAAAGAACTTTTTGTAGGGGCGAACTTTGTTCGCCCGTTTTTATATAGGAGGTAACAATTTGATAATAAACAAAATAACACTAGAAAACTATCGAAATCATAAAAATTTATCGCTCGATTTATCGCCAAAAACCAATGTAATATATGGCAAAAACGCGCATGGAAAAACTAACATATTAGAATCAATCTATGTTTGTGCTATGGGTAAATCATTTAGAACGCATAAAGATACTGATTTAATACTATTTAATAATGAATATGCGATTATCGACATCGATTTTAATAAAAACGATAGAGAAAAAAAGATAAATTTTATAATATCAAACAAAAACAAAAAACAAATCAAAATAAATGGTGTAAAAATAGAGAAATTAAGCGATTTGTTTGGAAATATATTAATAGTTTTCTTTTCTCCAGATGATATTGACATAGTAAAAGGCGAGCCGGCCTTAAGAAGAAAATATTTTGATATGCTAATAAGCAATATAAAGCCATCTTATATGTATTTGTTACAAGAATATTATAAGATAATAGAGCAAAGGAATTCATTCTTAAAACTAAGAAAGAATGATACTTTGGAACTAGATGTTTGGGACGAAAAACTAGCGGAGCTTAATATAAAAATAAGTAAACAAAGGGAAGAAGTAGTTAGCAAGATAAATCCTATTTTTTCTGTATACATGGATGAATTTTCAGAACAAAAAGAAAAGGCACAAATAAGTTATAAAACACAATTAACAGATGAAGATCCTTTAATTAAGCTAAAAGAAAGAAGAAGCATAGATTTTGAGCGTGGAAACACGTCTTTTGGTATACACAGAGATGATTATAAGTTCAAAATAAACGAATTAGATGTAAACACATTTGGTTCTCAAGGACAAATAAAATCATCGGTTTTGTCGTTAAAATTAGCACAAAAAGATCTAATAGAAGAAATTTTATCTGAAAAGCCAGTATTGCTACTTGATGATGTCATGTCAGAGCTTGACGAAACTAGAAGAAAATATATATTAGAAAAGATAAAAGAGTGTCAGGTTATTATAACTTGCACAGATTTTGACGATATAATAGAAGAAGTACAAAAAATAAATATATAGGTGATGAAAATGGGAGATTTTGAAGGTTTAGGTAGAATAATGTTGGGCTTTTTTGGTGTTATAGCGCTTGTGTTTTTAATTTATTTTGTTTTTAAGACAATTTTTTGGATTTTCAAATCAATTGGTCTACACAAAATAGGAAAGGATCACGGAATAGAAGCAGCGTGGCTTGCATGGTTACCTGTTGGTGATCTATATGTGCTAGGTAGCGTGTCAGACAGAATAAAAAAAATCTGGAAAATAAAAAACATGGGAGTATTTCTAGTATTACTAAGTTTAGCTCAAATAGTTGTTATAGGAATTGGTATAGTAGTAGCGTTAATACCATATATACACATCTTTTCTGAAAACTTGTCGGATCTAGCAGAAATTACGATTACACTTTCTCAAGTTTTTAAGGAAGTTTTGAAACTACTAGTAGAATTAGCAGCAGGAGTAGTTTATATATTTAGGTTAATAGCTTTATATCAAATATATAGCGAGTATGTAGTAGGTGATAAAAAAATATTGTATATTGTTTTATCAATAATATTACCATTCATGCAATCAATCTTTTTGTTTACAATAAAAGATAAACCAATTATAAGAAATCAGCAAAATGTGCCATATGTAAACACAACTATGTAGATGAAGAGGGTAAAAAAAGAGAATGTATTTTGTACATTCTCTTTTCTTTTAATTTTTAATTAAAATTATTGATTGTTTTGATCAAAATTTTGTGGTTGAGGTGGTTCTTGATATTGTGGTTGTCCTTGACCAGCTGTTGCCATTTTAGCAATCTGTGATAAATATAAAGGTAAGCAAATAATTGAGAAGAAGATTGTTAAAACAAGCATTGTTGTTGCTTTTTCAGGTTTGTATTGCTTATATAAGAAATAATAAGCAGCAAGAGTTAGAACAAGAGAAGCAAGTGAACAAACAAGGCCAACAACAGGAACTTTTGAAAGAACCGAACCAAGTAAAGTAACGATAGGAAGAACAAGTTCTGGTTGAGCTATATCAACGATAAAGTTGAAAGGACCAACAACTTTTCCTAAAATATACATGTTTGCAACAGGAATCCATGCAAGCCATGCGTTTTCGATACCTTTTGCTTTAGCAATTTTCATTAAAGCAAGAGAACAAATAACATAAACTGCTATACAAACTGCTAAAAGTATTAATAAAAAAATACCTGCACCAGCTAAAGCAGCAATACCTGCAGCAGTACTAGCAGAAGAAAGTTCTCCATAATCACTATAATAAGAATAATCCATATTATTCCCTCCTTTCTCATTAGTTTCAACAAAAAAATTCTAACATAATTTTATTATAAAATTCAACAAAAAACGACAAAAAAATAAAAGAATGCTAATTTAGTGTAGTGGTCGATGCCTACATCGACCAAATTTGCGAAGCAAAACAATATTTTATCCAATTAGTATAAACAACAAACACAAAATTAAAGTCGTATTATCGTTATCTTTTTCAGTATAAAGCAAGTAAATAAGAAAAACTAAAATGATATCATCAAAATCAATTTTTCGTCCAACAATATTTTCGATAGGAGAGAAAAATTTTTCAAAAAAAGTATTAGATTTATATGTACAACTGTTTAATTTCTTTTTATTTTTATAAGGAAAAAGGTCATTTTTCTTGTATCTACACCTATAAACCATTTTCATCACCATTTATCTTATTCATTAGCGTTATAACATTAATCATAGACACAAATTTTTCGCATTGATCAATCTTTTTTTGCCGTCTTTCATTAACATACGGCTTAAGTGCATCAAGAAGGTCTAATTTAGGAGAAGCAGAATTAGAGGAAAGAAGAGAATTTAATGTATCACTCATTTCAGGTGAATTAAGTTTGTTAATTAAATCATCAATATTAAAATCATTTTCCACAAAATCCACCTCCTAGATTCTCTATCAAATGTAGGGGCCGATGCCATCATCGGCCCCAAAAACAACTTAATTATTTTTCAACAAACTATCCACATCAGACACTTTAATTTCATCATTATCAATAGCATTCTTAAGTTTATCTGTATCTTTACCAAGTATTTTTATGACTTCTTTAGAATTAATAAGTTTTTGTAAATCTTCTTTATTTGAATTTTTAAGTAAATCTTTTGCTTGGTTTAATTTTGCTTCTAAATCTTTTTTTGGCATTTTAGAAAGCATCTCGCTTAACTTTTTCATAATATTATTGTCCATAAAAAACACTCCTTTTTGTATATAAACATACTATGCAAAACAAAAGAAAAGTTTACTAAAATATAATACAAATTCTTGTTGAATATTGAGAAAACGTTTGATATAATATCCTTTGGTATTTCATATAGAAATATGAAACGGAGGTTAAAAAAATGTCGGAAAAAGGTACAGGCATCGCAATAGATGCGGCAAAATTAAAGGAAATAGAAAAGATAATTGAAAAGCACAAGAATGAGGGAGGAGCACTTATCCCTATACTTCATGAGGCACAAGACTTGTTAGGTTATTTACCAGAAGAAGTGCAAAAAATGATAGCAAAGGGCTTAAATATTAGTTTGGCAGAAGTATATGGAGTTGCAACATTTTATTCAAGATTCAAATTAAATCCAAAAGGAAAATATAACATTCAAGTATGCTTAGGAACAGCGTGCTATGTAAAGGGTTCAGATAAAGTACTTGCAAAAATCGAAGAAACTTTAGGCATAAAAACAGGAGAAACAACACCTGACGGAAAGTTTTCAATAGAATCAGCAAGATGCGTAGGTGCCTGCGGACTTGCACCAGTAATGGTAGTAAATGAAGAAGTTTATGGAAAAGTAACACCAGACATGGTAAAAGATATATTAAGTAAATACGAATAATGTATGGGCGAACAGTATTCGCCATAGCAAAAATGATAAACGTCATTTTAATTGAAATGGAGGAAAAACGAAATGAAATCGTTAGAAGAATTAAACGAAATCAGAACAAAGACCGCTGAAAAATTGGGCATAAGAATGGGAAAACAAGTAGATATAGGAAAGAAAAATATATTAATTTGTTGTGGTACAGGGTGTACATCATCCAAATCACCAAAAATAATAGAAGAATTTAATAAACAAATAAAAGAAAAGAAATTAGAAGATAAAGTAGAAGTAACAAAAACAGGATGCTTTGGTTTATGCGCAAGAGGACCAATTGTAATAGTTTATCCTGAAGAAACATTCTACACACATGTAAAACCAGAAGATGTAACAGAAATAATGGAACAAGATATAATTGGTGGAAATGTTGTAGAAAGACTTCTTGTAAAAGAAGGAGAAACAAGTGACCAAATAGCACACAAATTACATGAACTTGGATTTTATAAGAAACAAATGAGATTAGCACTTCGTAACTGCGGAAGAATAAATCCTGAAAACATTGATGAATATTTAGCATTTGATGGTTACGAAGCACTTCAAAAAGTATTACTAGAAATGACACCAGAACAAGTTGTAGAAACAATGTTAGCTTCTGGCTTAAGAGGTCGTGGTGGTGCAGGTTTCCCAACAGGTAGAAAGTGGGACTTTGCAAGAAAAGTAACAGCAGATCAAAAATATGTATGTTGTAATGCTGATGAAGGAGACCCAGGAGCATTCATGGATAGAAGTGTTCTAGAAGGAGATCCACATTCAGTATTAGAAGCAATGGCAATTGCAGGTTACGCAATTGGAGCAAGTCAAGGATATATATATGTAAGAGCAGAATACCCAATAGCAGTAGAAAGATTAAAAATTGCAATAAACCAAGCAAGAGAATATGGAATTTTGGGTAATAATATATTTGGAACAGACTTTAATTTTGATATAGATTTAAGATTAGGTGCAGGAGCATTCGTATGTGGTGAAGAAACAGCACTTATGACATCAATTGAAGGTAAGAGAGGAGAGCCAAGAACAAGGCCTCCATTCCCAGCAGTAAAAGGTTTATTCGGAAAGCCAACAATATTAAACAACGTAGAAACATTAGCAAATGTTCCACAAATAATAATAAATGGTGCAGAATGGTTTAAGAATATAGGAACAGAAAAGAGTAGTGGAACCAAGGTATTTGCATTAGGTGGAAAGATTAAAAACACTGGTTTAGTTGAAGTTCCAATGGGAACGACACTTCGTGAAATAATATACGATATTGGTGGAGGAATACCAAACGGAAAAGAATTTAAGGCAGCACAAACAGGTGGACCTAGTGGTGGATGTATACCAAAAGAACACTTAGATACACCAATTGATTACGATTCACTTATGGCCATCGGTTCAATGATGGGTTCAGGTGGATTAATTGTAATGGATGAAGATAACTGTATGGTAGATATAGCAAAATTCTTCTTAGAATTTACACAAGACGAATCATGCGGAAAATGTCCACCATGTAGAATTGGTACAAAACGTATGTATCAAATCCTTGAAAGAATAACAGAAGGAAAAGGAAAAGAAGGCGACATCGAAGAACTAGAAAAGTTAGCACAAAATATAAAAAGATCAGCACTTTGTGGTTTAGGACAAACTGCTCCAAACCCAGTTTTAAGCACATTAAAGTACTTTAGGGATGAATATGAAGCACACATAAAAGAAAAGAGATGTCCTGCAGGTGCATGTAAGGGACTTACAAAATATCACATTAACCCAGATTTATGTAAGGGTTGTGGATTATGTGCAAGAAACTGTCCAGTAGGAGCAATAACAGGTGAAGTTAAGAGTCCACACACGATAAATACAGACAAATGTGTAAAATGTGGATTATGTATGAGTAAATGTCCATTTAAAGCAATAGAAAAGAAATAATGTAGGGGCGATTATTAATCGCCCGTAAAAAAATAAAACCAAAAATGTAGGGGCGGGTCTCCTGGCCCGCCCGTATGAAAGGAATGAAAAAAATGGGAAAAGTAAATATAACCATCGATGGTTGTAAAATGGAAGTAGAAGATAACTTAACAGTCCTAGAAGCCGCAAAGCAAGCAGGAATCGAAATACCAACACTATGTTACCTAAAAAACATAAATCAAATAGGTGCATGTAGAATATGTTTAGTAGAAGTAGAAGGAGCAAGAGGGCTTCAAGCATCATGCTCATATCCAGTATCAGAAGGAATGGTAGTTCATACAAACACTCCTACCGTTCGTGAAGCAAGAAAGGCAACACTTGAACTTATCTTATCAAACCATAAGAAAAACTGTTTAAGTTGTTCAAGAAATACAGATTGCGAATTACAGGCCTTAGCACAAAAAATGAATGTAGGCGATGTAATTTATGAAGGAACACACGAAGATGAAAAGATAGATGACCTATCAACATCAATAGTAAGAGATAATTCAAAATGTATATTGTGTAGAAGATGCGTAGCAGTATGTAAGAATGTACAAAGCGTAGGAGCAATAGAAGTAATAAACAGGGGATTTAAGTCAAAAGTAGCTCCAGCATATGATAGACCATTAAAAGATAGCAACTGTGTAAACTGTGGACAGTGCGTAGCAGTATGTCCAGTAGGAGCACTTACAATAAAATATGATATCGATAGAATATGGGAAGCATTAGCAGATAATGATAAGTATGTAGTAGTGCAAACAGCACCAGCAGTAAGAGCAGCACTTGGTGAAGAATTTGGCTTACCAATAGGCACAGCTGTAACAGGGAAGATGGCAGCTGCGTTAAAACGTCTTGGTTTTAACAAAGTATTTGATACAGATACAGGTGCTGACTTCACAATAATGGAAGAAGGAACAGAATTTATAACACGTCTTACAGAAAATAAAAATTTACCACTTATCACATCATGTAGCCCAGGATGGGTAAAATTTGCAGAGCATAACTTCCCTGAATTATTAGATAACTTATCAACAGCAAAATCACCAATGTCAATGTTTGGTGCATTAATCAAAACCTATTTTGCTGAAAAAGAAGGAATAGATCCATCGAAAATATTCTCAGTAGCAGTAATGCCATGTACAGCAAAGAAATTTGAATGTGAACGTCCAGAAATGGATGCATCGGGCTACCGAGATGTAGATGCAGTAATTACAACTGTAGAACTTGCAAAAATGATAAAAGAAGCTGGAATAAACTTCGAAATGTTACCAGAAGAGCAATTTGATGATCCTGCTGGAGAAGCAACAGGTGCTGGTGTAATATTTGGTACAAGTGGTGGTGTAATGGAAGCTGCTATAAGAACAGTAGTAGAAGTATTAGAAGGAAAAGAAATTCCGCAAGTAGAATATGAAGAAGTTCGTGGAATAGATGGAGTAAAAGAAGCAGAGTTAACTGTTGCAGGAAAGAACGTAAAAATAGCAGTAGTAAGCGGACTTAAAAATGCTAGAAACTTAATGGAAAAAGTAAGAAATAAAGAAGTAGATTATCAATTTATCGAAGTAATGGCTTGTCCAGGTGGATGTATAATGGGTGGTGGCCAACCAAGAAAAGTATTAAAAGAAAGGAAAGGAATAGATGTAAGAGGACTTAGAAAAGGTGCATTATATAGTGAAGATAAACGTTTGCCTTTAAGAAAATCTCATAAAAATCCTTATGTACAAAAAGTATATAAAGAATTTTTAGGAGAACCAAACAAAGGAAAGGCACACGAACTATTCCATACACACTATACAGAAAGATAAAATAAAAAATAAAAATAACAAAAATATGGGTGATTAAAAGATAATCATCCATATTTTTTTAACACTTGACACGTAATAAATTACGTGTATAATTAAAGGAGGATATACCAATGAAAAGTTATTCATCAGGAGAAGTACTACAGAAGTTATTAGAAGATGGATGGTATGAAGTGGATGGTAGTCATCGACAGTTTAAGCATCCGACAAAAATAGGAAAGACAACAATAAAATTTCCTCAAAAAGATATACACGCAAAACATTAGATAATATTTCAAAGCAGTCAGGAATAAAATTTGAGTAAAATATTTTAAGGAGGATTATTATGAAAAACACATATATATTTCCTGCAATTTTTAATTATGCAGATGATGGAATATCAATAGAATTTCCAGATTTACCAGGATGCTTTTCTTGTTCTGAAACAACAGAGGAAGCATTTAGTGATGCTAAAGAAGCAATGGGTTTGCATCTTTGGGGAATGGAAAGGGATGACGATATCATTCCAGAACCATCAGATATAAGAAATATAAAATTAGGAAAAGACGATGTTTTAGTAATGATTGAGGTTTTTATGCCGCCAGTAAGAGATAGGATTAATAATAGTTATGTGAAAAAAACACTTTCGATACCAAAATGGTTAAACGTACTCGCAGAAGAAGCAAATGTTAATTTCTCTAAAGTTTTACAGGTAGCATTAAAAGAATATTTAAATGTAAAAGAACCGAAAAACAGTATATAAACAGTAGGGGCGGGTTAATAACCCGCCCTTTTAACATCTATAAAAAAACAACATACTATATATAATAGAAGGGAATGATAGAAAATGTGTAGAAATAGATGCTGTAGATGTGGATGTAATGCGAACTTTGGCTATTCTAACATGTGTGGAAATAAAAACTTAATAAATACAATATTATATAGTATATTGATAAACCAATTAATAAATAATAATGGGTGTTCTTGTAGAGTAAGCCCATATGCAATGTATGAATAAAAAAAGATGGCTTTTAAGCCATCTTTTTTAAGTAAACAAAGCTATGATATTACAAATAATACACTTCCAAATAACAATATAAATTAAAGCAAAAAAAGCAAAAAACAATAAAATCTTCTTTAAAATATCTAAATTAAACATAAAAACCTCCAAAAAACTAAATAATTACTATATTATTATACATTATATTTAAGAAAAAAGCCATACTAAATAATAAAAAATAAACAAGAATTTAGGAGGAAAAATGAAAAACATACTAACATCAATGCTAACTACAATAATAATGATAGGTATATTTATGGTAGGTTTTGCAAAACTAGTTACGCCAAAAGAACCAGAAACAGTAGAAAAAATAGCACAGAACATAGATTTAGAAACAACCAAAACACCAAATATAATAATAGATACTGACGATGAAATAACAATAAAAACATCGGCAGTAGTAGGAATAGCAGTAGAAAAGGCATATACAGATGGTTTAACACTTACATTAAGTAACACCTATAGTATAGGAAGTGGCTTTATAGTAGATTCAACAGGATATATAATTACAAATCAGCATGTAATAGGTAGTGCATACTCGTCAGTATACGTAACACTATACGGAGGAGATACAGTAAATGCAGAGGTAATATGGGCAAACAAAGACTTAGATTTGGCGATAATAAAAATCAATGTAGCAGGGCTTCCAGTAATTGAACTAGGGGATTCAGAAAACTTAAAATTAGGTGAAAGGGTAGTGGCCATAGGAAATCCGCTTGGATTTGAATTCCAAAGAACTGTAACATCTGGGATAATAAGTGGCTTAAATAGAAGTATGGAAATAGAAGGAAGTTATATGGAAGACTTAATCCAGACAGATGCAAGTATAAATCCAGGAAATAGTGGTGGACCACTTGTAAATAAAGAAGGTAGAGTAATAGGAATAAACACGATAAAAGTTGCGTCAGCAGAAGGAATTGGCTTTGCCATACCAATAAATCAATTAAAGCCAATAATAAAAAAGGTAAAAGAAACAGGGACTTTTAGCGAAATAAGTCTAGGAATAAAGGGTTTAGATAGGGAAATGACAGCAAACATGGACTCCAAAATAGTAATAGATAAAGGAATATATGTATATGAAGTAGAAAAAAACGGTTTAGCATGGAAAGCAGAAATAGAACAAGGAAGTATAATACTAAGTATAGATGACATAGAAATAAACACATTAGCCAAAATGCGAGAAATACTTTATGGGAAAGAAAATGGTGATGTAATAAAAGTAAGATTAATAACAAACGGAGTGGAGCACAAGGTAGAAATAGAGATATAAATATTGCAAAAAGTAAAAAAAGTGGTATAATAAAAATAGGTAACACTTAATGCGTAAGAGTCGTTATCGCATAATAAAAAAAGAGACTAGCTGCTACTAGTCTCTTTTTGCTTTGCTTATCGGCATTTTGATGTAAGTAATAAAAAAAGTATAATCGATAAACAAAGTATGCGTAAGAATACATTACGCATATAAATTCACCTCCTTTCTACCACAATGGAAAAAGGTGGTATAAATATAATAGCACAAAAATATACAAAATTGTATAAAAATGTATCGACAAATGTCGACAAAAAGCGACAAATAATAAAATAGTAAAAAAATATAAAAAAATTTGCATTTTACATAAAATAGTGATATAATTATTATATATGAATATGTGAAAATAGCAAACCAGGTGAAAATCTGGGACGCAAAGCTTTAGAGGCTAAGATAACTTAAGTTATTATGCCAGTCGAGTTGCCCATAAATACAGTGCATTTAAAATCTCGATTGTCATAATCGAGATTTTTTGGTTTTTAAACGAAAATTGAAAAAATCCCTATCTTTAGCCAAAAAACAAAATTTTTCACAAAAATATAAAAAAAATTGGAAAAAATATTTTTTATCGTTTCACATAATATTCATAGTTTGAACATTAAAAAATGCTTAAATAAAGCGACTTTAGCGTAATATCAAAGAAGAATTAAGAAAACTAAAGAGCCCATACGAAAAAGACAATTGAGAAGGTATATTGGGAGGTAAGGAAAATGTTTAAAAACTTATTTAAGGAGGAAGTTCAAAAAAGAATAATTTCATTCGCAATGTCCATGTGTATGTTAAACATGAACTTCTTTTCGTATGGCTCAGTTTTGGATACAATAATCGATGATATGGCCTCTCAAACAAATAACGATTCAATTGTAGAAAACATAGATGAAGAGCCGGTGGAAGAACCAGAGGATGAAGAACCGGTAGAGCAAGAAGAGCAAGGCGAAACTGCTGGAGAAGGGGGTGAAAATGAGAACAGCGAAGATTTAACAGAAACAAATAATGAAGAGGAAATGAACACTGAGGACCCTACACTCGGTGATGAAAATAACGAAGAAGAAACAAATACCGAAGACCCTACACTCGGTGATGAAAATGGCGAAACAGATACGGAGGACCCTACACTCCCTGTTGAACCAGAAAATAACGAAGAACCAAACGGTGGTAACGAAAACATCGAAGAAGAAAACAACGAAGAACCAAACGGTGATAACGAAAACATCGAAGAAGGAAATAACGAAGAACCAAACGGTGATAACGAAAACATCGAAGAAGGAAACAACGAAGAACCAAACGGTGATAACGAAAACATCGAAGAAGGAAACAACGAAGAACCAAACGGTGAAGAAGAAGGAAATCCTGATGAATGCAATAACGAAGAACCAAGCGGTGAAGAAGAAGGAAATCCTGAAGAAAGCAACACCGAAGAACCAAATGGTGAAGAAGAAGGAAATCTTGACGAAGGTAATACAGAAGAACCAAATGGTGAAGAAGAAGGAAATACTGACGAAGGCAACACCGAAGAACCAAACGGCGATGAAGAAGGTACAGGTGATGAAGAACCAATAAACATTGGTTCAATACAGCCAAAAGGTTTAAGAGGCGGAATGCAATTAATGGGTACATCACCAGGTGACCCAACAAAACCAGAAATAACAGTAACCAACATTTCATCAAACAATGCAAACACAAGTTATGCAAAAGTAGGTAACGTAGTTACATTAACATTCACAACAAGTGAAGCAGTAACAACACCTACAGTAACAATCGATGGACAAAATGCATCTGTAACAAATGTATCAGGAAGTACATCATGGCGTGCAACATATACATTAACAAACAGTAATAACGAAGGAACATTGGGCTTTACAGTAGATGCCGTAAACAGTAGTAGTGTCGCAGCAGATACAGTAACAAGCACAAGTAATGATAGTGCTGTAATATTTGATAAGACAGCTCCAGAAATCACACAAGTAGGCGACATAGTTTATGGCGAAGTTGGAAGTAACCTCGCTACTGTAAAGATAAATATAAATGATAGCACAACAGGCGTAAAATTAATTGAGGTTTCAAGAAACAGTGGTGCGTATGCAAACGCAACAGTAACAGATTTTGTAAGTGAACAAATAGGAATACAAAGAGATATAACAGTAAGCTTTACACAAACAGGAACATATAAATTAAGATTAACAGATGGTGCTGGAAACACATCAGCAGAATCAACAATCACATTAAACGATAGTGACTCAAAAGTAAGTATAGTAACATTACCAACCAAGGTAGTCTATGAAGTAGATGAAGCATTAGATTTAACAGGTGGTAAGATAAAATATGGTACAACATTTACAACAGGAACACAGTACGACATGACAAATGCCGCTGTAACTGTAAATGGATTTGATTCAACAACATCAGGTGTAAAAACATTAGTAGTAACATATAGTGGTAAAAATGCAAGTTTTGATGTAACAGTAAATGAAGGAATAAACTACATAACAATTGAAACAAATGGAACAAGCGAACTCGTATCAAACGCAATAACAAGAGTATACTTAGAGGGCTTAAGTAGTGCAGAGTACTTATGGTCATATAGTAATTCAGAAATAGGAACAAAAACATATACACCAGATGCTTCATACTTAGGAAATTCAACATTCGCATTTAGTGGTAAAAAGATAGTAAAGAACTCATCAACAGGAGCACAAATATCACAAGACACATCATCAGTATGGTACTATGAAGATAAAACATCAGGTGTAATAAGAGGTGAAATATTTAGAAGTCCATCATACTCAAAGGTAGTAGGACAAGACCAAATTTCACGCGAAACGATTACAAAATCAACAGACTATCCAGGAGAAACTGGTGTAGTAAGTTTTGATTATTATGTAAGTTCAACAGAAAGATACCATACATTAGACGTATGGGTAAATGGCGTAAAAGTAATAAAAGGTGCAAGTGGTAACACAGGATGGCAAAACTATACAGCAAGCCACACAATGAGTGGTGGAAAAATAGATATAGTATTTGAATATAAAGTAAGTGGTGGTAGTGCAGTAAGTGGAGATAACATGGCAGCCATCAAAAACTTAACCTTTACAGGAAAGAACACATGGAAAGGTTTTGCAAATGGTGCCCTTCTTACAACTCCAGTTTTAGGACCAGAAACTTACTTACATGTAAGAGGAACAAAAACTTCAGATAGTTCTACAGTAACAAAAGTATCAGAAGCATTCTTAGGAGATGTAGAATTACTTGGAATTGAAATGGACACAGTTCCATTCCAAACAGAATATGGATTAAACGAAGATATTAACCTATATGGTGGTGAAATATCATTAATATATGAAGGTGGTCGTCAATTATTAAGTATCGACTCACCAGGTGTAACAATAAGTAACTTCGATAGTAGCGAATACGGAGTATGTAAAGTATTCGTAGCATACGAAGATTGTTCAACATACTTCTATGTAACAATAAATTCAAGTTCATATGGATCAAGTGTAGCCAATAAACCAGAATTAGATCCAGGCATGGTACCAGTAAAATGGGTAGACGGCGAAGGATGGATGGTTACAACAGAAGACGATAAAAACTGGTACGATTACAGCACAGACGAAAAGAAATGGGCAAACGTAATGCTAAGAGATAACCTTTCTGTAAAAGGTATTGCGGATGCAAGTGATGCAACAGTAAGCCAGATGGCAGGAAAGATTGTAGTATCTGAAGGTAGTATGTTTGTATGGATACCAAGATATACATATAAAGTAGAAAATGGTAGAACAGGAACAAAATCAATAACAGGTGTAAGCGGAACAGTAAAGACATTAATAAGATGGAGTAATGGAACAACAGATAATACAAGTAACAGTTATAAAGCACATCCAGCATTTAACTATGCAGCATACAATGGCGGAACAAGCTATGGATCAGGCGGAACACAACTTAAAGGTTTCTGGGTAGCAAAATTTGAAGCATCAAGAAACGGAGATAACGTAGCAGTTGTAGCAGATGAAAACAGCTGGACAAATGTATCAATTGATACAGCATTTAACAAGAGTAAAGCAATAGCAACAACAAGTCTTTATGGAATAGAAGGATCAAACACAAAAAGCCACTTAATTAAGAATAGTGAGTGGGGCGCTGTAGCAATGCTTACAAATGCATATTCAGAATCAGAAGATGCTGCAGTAGGTGCACTTCCTTATGTTAATAACTATGACATAGGTGCACCAAGAACAGGTTACTCTGGTTTAACACAAGATAGAACCAAAGTAACAACAGCAGGTGATGTAGGAAGATATACATTTGCTTGGAACACAACAAATGGTGTAAAAGCAAGTACAACAGGTAACGTTTATGGTGTATACGACCTAAGTGGTGGTGCATCAGAAATGGTGGCTGCTTACATCAACAATGGATTTTCAAGTGTAAACTCAAATGGTTCTACATTAACAGCATCAGCAAATGCAAAAGATGTAGATAAAGTAACTGGTTTAACACAAGACGATTTCTTTAGTGAAGTTTATTCAAAATTAACAAACTATAATGGTTTTGCAATATATGAATATAGTTCAGGAGTAGATGATGATAACGGTGCTACTATGATAGATAGTGATGCTGGTATATTACCATTTATGGATTTACCATTCTTTGCAAGAGGTGGTAACTACGGTTTAGGATCAGGAGCCGGTGCATTTGCAGTAGATGCATGCTATGGTGATGATTCAGATGATAACATTAGTTTTAGACCAACAATCCTTATAACAGGAACCAATTCAGTAGCAGAAGCAACAATATCATTAGTAAGAATTACTTCAAATAATGCAATAATAACAGTAGCAAAACCAGGAGATACAGTAGTAATAAATATAGAAGCAACAGACGTAATAAATGTAACAGGAGTACAAATAAAAGGACATGCTGCAACAGTATCAGGTGCAGGTAGAGTATGGGAAGCAAGTTATACATTAACCGATTCAGACACAACAGGTAATGTAACCTTTAACATAAGTTATACAGTAAATGATTCATCAAAACCAGCACTAACAAGTACAACAGATAGTTCAAACGTAATATTCTACAAACCAATGACAGATTCTGATGAAGATATTACTATAGGAGAAGGTGGACAAGTAGTTGTAACACCATCAGTTACAAACCCAATAGTAGAATCATTATGGTTATCAGGAGTACATACAGCAGAAGACTTCGAAAACGAAGGTAACACATTTGATGAAACAATAGTAGTAGATGAAAACGGACAATATACAATCTACTTAAGAGACCAAGCAGGAAATGAATATGTAAAAGTAATAACAGTAAATACAGTAGATTTAACTGCACCAGAATTAGTATCAGCAAGTTTATCATCAAACAACGTTTATGATGGTGACTTTGCTAAAAAAGGCGACACAATTACATTAACATTAGAATTTAATGAACAAGTAACAAAGCCAACTGTTACAATACTCGGAAGAACAGTTGCTTCAAATAGAATAAACACAACCGATAACATACATTACACAGCAACATTTGTTCCAACAGCAAGTGAAGCCGATGGCAATGTAGGTTTTAGTGTGTCAAATTATACTGACCTTTCTGGCAATGATGGTGAAACAGTAACCGAAACAACAGATGGATCAGCAATTACATATGATAAGACATTTGTATCAACAAGTGTCTCTTTGCCAAGTTCTCATTTCACCAGTGGAGATGATATAATCTACACAGTAAGTTTCGCAGATCCATATTTAGAAGTATCAACAATAGATTTAGTACCAGACGATATTGAAATATTAACAACTGGTACAGCAACAGCAATAGCGGAAGTTTTAATGACATATGAACCATATCAAAGAGAAGTAAAACTTACTAATATAGCAGGTGAAGGTACACTTGCAATAAAAGTACTTGGTGCAACAAACACAAACGAAAACCCAACACACGTAATAGCGCGTGATACAGCAGGAAACCCAGCAGCACTTGTTACAAGTACAACATTTGAAGTAGATACAGTTGTTCCAACATTAATAATAACAAAAACACCAGATCCAGATTTAACAAGTGGAAATGTAACAGTAGATGTTGAATGTTCAGAACTTTCAACATTAAATAAATTAAGATGGGCAACAGGAGAAAAAACACCAGACTATTTCGAAAACTTTGGTACAAATATTGCCTCAGTAAATAGTACACATGCGCAGTTTGCTATATCAACAAATGGAACATACACAGTATATGCAGAAGATAGCCATGGAAACGGAATAGTACATATAGTAGAAGTAGGCAACATTGGTTTTGACTTAGTATTAAATAAGAACATAAATGCCGGTGGAACAGTAGCAACAGCAGGAATATACTTAGCAGGAACAGTAGTAGAAATAGTTGCAACACCATCGGCTGGATATAGATTTATAAATTGGACAACATCAGATGCAGTTTTAGCAAATGAAAATAGTGCAACAACAACATTTACAATGCCAGAAAGAACAGTAACAATAACTGCAAACTTTATACAAAACTTAATAACATTTAATGCAAATGGTGGAAGTGGAACAATGGCACAACAAGCTTTTGTACCAGGAGCACCAACGAACTTAAATATAAATACATTTACAGCACCAACTGGAAAAGTATTTGAAGGTTGGGCATTAACACCAGCTGGCGATATAGCATATGCTGATGGTGCAGAAATAGTATTATATGAAAATATAACATTATATGCAAAGTGGAAATATCCAGCAGTAGCAATAGTAACAAGTACAAGTGGACAATTAGCTAAAACAATAAAAGTAAAAACATCTGCTGCAACAAAAATAGATTGGGGCGATGGAACGGTAGAAACTATACCTCTAAGCCCTGCTGAAATTGAATTAACACATACCTATACTTCATCAGGTACGTTTACAATAAGGATGCACGATGATGTAGTAACTTCTATATATTGTAATAACAACCAAATTACAAGTATTGATGTTACTAGAGCGTTATGCTTAACATCATTAACTTATAGTAATAATAGTTTAACAAGCTTAGATGTAACACATAATACACAATTGGTACATTTATCAGGTGCTGACAATAACTTAACAAGTTTGGACTTAACAAACAATACAGAATTATTAAAACTTGGTTGTGGCAATAACCAGATAACAAGTTTGGATTTAACAAATAATACAAAGTTAACACATATATATTGTGGGAATAATCAGTTAACAAGTTTAGATGTAACAAAGAATGTAGATTTGCAAATATTAGTATTTACAGATAATAGTTTAACAAATATAAATTTAACGAAAAATACAGCATTAACAGATTTGCAATGTATACGTAATAATTTAACAAGTTTAGATGTATCAAAGAATACGGCATTAAGAAATTTGCATTGTTATAGTAATAGTTTAACAAGTTTAGATGTATCAAAGAATACAGAATTAAGAAGTTTAACTTGCTATGGTAATAGTTTAACAAGTTTAGATGTAAGAAATAATACAGACTTAACACAATTATGGTGCTACAATAACTCACTAACAGAATTAGATGTATCAAAAAATTTATTATTAACAGATTTACAATGTTCAAATTCTACAATGAATCCGTTAGTAGTAGATAGTCGTATGTCAGCAACACCAAGTAAACATGCAAATACAAAGACAGTAACAATAACACAAACACCACATGGAACTATAGAATATATGGGTTCACGTGCATTTAACATACTTCCAGATGAAGGATATAGCGTGCTTTCACTTACAGTAGGTGGAGTAGCACAAGTACCAACAACGTCGTACACCTTCCCTAGTATAACAGCAAATACGAGCATTACAGCAACATATGCACAAGGATATGTTGTAACTTACTATGCAAATGGCGGAACTGGATCAATGGCAAGTCAAATCTTTCAACCAGGTGTATCACAAGCATTAACAGCATGTGCTTTTACAGCACCAACAGGAAAAGTATTTGATGGTTGGGCATTAACACCAACAGGTGATGTAGAGTACACAGATGGTCAAAGTATACTAGTAACAAATAGTATGGCTTTATATGCAAAGTGGAAATATCCAGCAGTAACAATGGTAGCGAATGTAACAGAAGCAGGGTATCTTGAAAAAATTTCTCTCAGAACTACAGGAAGTTCAAAAATAAATTGGGGTGATGGCACAGTAGAAGATATACCATCACAAATTTCAGAAGGAATTAATCTTGAGCATAATTATGCATCTGTTGGAACATATACAATAACAATAGCAGATGATGTACTAGATCGAATGTACTTACATGAAACGCTTAATTTAACAAGTATAGATTTGACAAATGCTACAAATTTGAGAATATTAAATGTTAATAATAACCAATTAACAAGTATAGATATAAGTCATAATACAAAATTGCAACAATTTGTTTGTAGTTACAACCAATTAACAGAAATAAATTTAGGTTCAAGTGTTAGTGATTTACAACGTTTAGATTGTGATCATAATAATTTAACAACATTAACTCTTAATAATCTTAAAAATTTAACAACTTTAACTTGTAGTTATAACCAAATAACAGCTTTAGATGTAACAAAAAATACAAAACTAACAGAATTACATTGTTTTAGTAATCAATTAACAACTTTAAATGTAAGTAAGAATAGAGAATTAAGAACTTTATCTTGTATGGATAACTTGTTAACAACTTTAACATTATCAACATATACGAGTAGTTGTGATGATTTAATACAATTACGTTGTTATAATAATAGTTTAACAAGTTTAGATGTAAGTAATTGCTCGAATTTAACATTCTTATCATGCTATAGCAATTCAATAACAAATCTAGATGTAAGCCAAAATTTAGCGTTAGAACAGTTACAATGCCAGAGTAATAGTTTAACAAGTTTGGATATAACAAAAAATGTTGCTTTAACAAATTTAATTTGTAGTGGAAATTCATTAACAGAGCTTGATTTAAGTAAAAATTTATTACTTACAAGTGCAACTACTACTCAATCAACACTAAATCCACTTGTAATAGATAGTAGACAAAGTGGTGCAACAATATCAAGACATGCAAATACAAAAACAATAACAATAACACAAACTCCACACGGAACAATAAATTATGCTGGTTCACGTGTATTTGACATACTCCCAGATACAGGATATAGCGTAATAAGTTTAACAGCAGGAGGAGCTAGTCAACCAGTTGCAACAACATATACATTCCCAAGTGTAACTGCGAACACAACAATAACAGCAACATTTAGTAATTCATATAATGTAACATTTAATGCAAATGGTGGAACTGGAACAATGGCAAACGAAGCCTTTACTTATGGTGTAGAAAAAGCATTAACACCAAATGCATTTACAAGAACACATTATAGATTCTTAGGTTGGTCAACTACATCAACAGGTCCAGTAGTGTATACAGATGGACAAGTAATATCTATAAACATAGATACAACCCTATATGCAGTATGGGAGCAAAATGAATATACAGTAACAATAAATAAAAATGTAAGCGGAGGCGGAACAGTAACACCAGCGTCTGCTACTTACTATGCAGTTGGAAGCACAGTGCCAATAAGTACAACCGTAAATAGTGGATATGTATTTAGTAATTGGACCACAACAACAGCAACATTAGCAAGTACAACAGATATGGCAACAACATTTACAATGCCAGCACAAAATGTAACAATACAAGCAAACTATACAGCAACATATACATTAACATATAATGCAAATAGTGGAACAGGAACAATGGCAACACAAACATTTACAGCAGGGGTAGCACAAAAATTAAGACCAAATACATTTACAAGAGCACATTATGACTTCTTAGGATGGAGCACAAGTAACACAGCAACAACAGCAACATATACAGATGAACAAGAAATAACAATAAGTGCAAATACAACATTATATGCAGTATGGAAAACATATACATTAACACTAGCAGTAGACCCAAGTGGAAAAGCAACACTAACAGGAGCAGGAAGTTATGCATCAGGAGAAGTAGTGCCAATAAATGCAGCACCAAATACGTACTATTCATTTGTAAACTGGACAACAACAGGAGGAGTAATAACAAACCCTGATTCAAATAATACATATATAACAATGCCAAAAGCTAATGTAACAGCAACAGCTCATGTAGTTCAATCATCATTTGTATTAACAACAGCAGTATCTCCATCAGCAAAAGGAACAGTAACAGTTTCTCCAACGCATACAGGAAACTACTACGAAGTAGGAGAGCAAGTAACAGTAACAGCAACACCAATAGATGGTTATGCATTTAGTAGTTGGAGTTCAAGTAATGGTGGAACATTCGGTAGTGCAACTTCAGCATCCACAACATTTACAATGCCAAATGGTGCTACAACAATAACAGCAACATTTGTAGTAAACACAGCAGCAGTAACATTTAATAAAAATAATAGTTCAGCAACAGGTACGATGAGTAATCAAACCTTTACATTTGGCGTGCCACAAAACTTAACAGCAAATGCATTTGCACTTGAACACAATAGATTTATAGGATGGGCAAAAACATCAACAGGCCCAGTAGTATATGCAGATGGTGAAGAAATAACAATATCAGCAGCAACAACCCTATATGCAAAATGGGAACAAAATGAATATACAGTAACATTAAGTAAATCGCCAAGTGCAGGAGGAAGTGTAATACCAGCAGCTGCAACGTATTATCCAGTAGGAAGTACAGTAAGTATAGAAGCAACACCAGCAACTGGTTATGTATTTGGAAATTGGACAACAACAAATGCTGTACTCGCAAGTACAACAGATACATCAACAACATTTACAATGCCAAGTTCGGATGTAGCAATAACAGCAAACTTTGTTCAAAAGAAAACACTTACAGTATCAGCATCACCAAGTGGAAAAGGAACAGTAACAGGTGGAGGAACATATGCACCAGGAGAGGTAGTTCCAATAACAGCAACCCCTGCAAATTATTATTCATTTGTAAACTGGACAACTTCGACAACAGGAGCAGTAATAACAGATCCTGAGTCGGCAATAACATATATAACGATGCCAAATGCAAATACAACAGTAACAGCAAACTTTGTACAATCATCGTTTGTATTATCAACTGCGGCATCCCCAAGTGGAAAAGGAACAATAACACTTTCTCCAACACATACAGATAATTACTATGCAGCGGGCGAACAAATAACAATAACAGCAACACCAAGTTCAGGATATGCATTTAGTGCTTGGTCATCAAGTGCAGGTGGAACATTTGGTAGTGCAACTTCAGCATCAACAACATTTACAATGCCAAATAATGCAACGACAATAACTGCTACATTTGTAGTAAATACAGCGGCAGTAACATTTAATAAAAACAATAGTTCTGCGACAGGTACGATGAGTAATCAAACCTTTACATTTGGTGTGCCACAAAACTTAACACCAAATGCATTTGCACTCGCAAACAATGAATTTATAGGATGGGCAAAAACAGCAACAGGCCCAGTAGTATATGCAGATGGTGAAGAAATAACAATAACAGCAGCAACAACACTATATGCAAAATGG